>NZ_JADMKB010000006.1:4322-55944 GCF_018780075.1 Hydrogenophaga sp. | reverse complement strand
GCCGGACCGCGGCGGCGATCTGATCGGGCTGGGTGACGTCGAGCTGCAGGGCCTGGACGCCAGGCAGGGTCACGGTCGAGGGATCGCGGGCCGCGGCGTAGACCTTGCGGGCACCGCGTGCCAGCAGTTCGCGGGCAAAGGCCAGGCCGATGCCGCGGTTGGCACCTGTGATCAGGACGACGGCGTTTTCAATGTTCATGAGAGGCTCCAGAAAGAAGAAGGGATCGAAAAAGAACGGGACAGGAAGGGAGGGACAGGAAAAATCACATGACGACCGTCATATGTAAGAGTCTGAAAAAGGCGCGAAGCTGCGCCTGGGTTCAGGGGGAACGGTTCAGCGGACCTTGATGACCACCTTGCCCTTGGCGCGGCCGCTGTCGACGTAGGCCATGGCTTCGTTGGTGGCGTCGAAGGGGAAGACCCGGTCGATCACCGGGCGGATGGCGCCCGATTCGATCAGCTGCGTGATCTGCCCCAGCTGGCGGCCGCTGGCCTTCATGAACAGGAAGGCGTAGCCGACCTGGAGGCGCCGGGCCTGCCGGCGGGTGCCGAAGCTGATGGCGCGCACGACCTGCTTCACCAACCACGGCGCCTGGATGTCTTGCGCGAACTGCGGATCGGGCGGCCCGGAGATCGAAATGAGGTGGCCGCCGGGCTGGAGCACACCCAGGGACTTCGCCAGGGTCTTGCCGTCCTGGCTGTTCAGCACCACGTCGTAGCCGCTCAGTTGTTCTTCGAAGGCGTCTTTCTTGTAGTCGATGACCACGTCCGCCCCCAGGCCCTTGACCAGGGCGGTGTTGGCCGCGCTGGCGGTGGTGGCCACCGTCGCCCCCAGGTGCTTGGCCAGCTGGATGGCGAAGGTGCCCACGCCACCTGAGCCCGCCTGGATGAAGACCTTCTGCCCCGGCTGGAGGTGGGCCATTTCCACCAGCGCCTGCCAGGCCGTCAGACCCACCAGGGGGATGGACGCGGCCTCTTCCATGCTGATGTTCCGCGGCTTGATCGCCACCGAGTCCTCCTTGACGGCGATCAGCTCGGCAAACGTGCCGATGCGGAAGTCGTCGGGGCGGGCATAGACCTCGTCGCCGACCTTGAACTGGCGCACCCGCGGCCCGACACGCACCACCACGCCCGCCACATCGTGCCCCAGGATCAGCGGCATGCGGTACGGCAGGATGAGCTTGAACTCGCCGTTGCGCAGCTTGGAATCGAGCTGGTTCAGCGCGGTCGCGTGCACCTGGATCAGCACATCGTCGTCGCGCACCTCCGGCTCCGGCACATCGGCGGCCCGCAAACGTTCCTGTTTGCCGTAGCGGTCGAGGATGAAAGCTTTCATGGTTGTTCCTTGTTCCAAAAAGTGCCGGAAATCAACCCAGCGGACTGGGGTGAGAGAAGTTTTGGCATGACGGTCATCATACTTATAAACAAAAAAAAGCCCGCCTCAGCCCGCGGAAGGCGCCAGACGGTCCAGGGCCGCGCTGCACAGCGCGTCCGACAACGCGGGGTCATCCACCGCACGGGCCAGCACCAGGGTGCCCACCATGGTGGCCGCCGTCACCAGGGCACGCTCGTGGGCGCCGGGTTGCCCCCAGTCGGGCGACTGGCGGGCGATCAGATCGATCATTTCCTTGATGCGGCGCGTGGCCGCTCGGCGCACCTCGGGCGACTGGCGGGGCATTTCTGAGCCCAGGGCCGAAATGGGGCAGCCCGTCTCGATGCCCGCCAGGTGTTCCTTGGACAGGTAGGCCTGCATCAGCGCGCGCAGCGCCTGTTCGGGCGGGGCAGCGGCAATGACGCTGGCCGCCACCGCGTTGGCTTCGGCACCCGCACGGTCCGCCGCTTCGGCCAGCAT
This sequence comes from Hydrogenophaga sp., assembly GCF_018780075.1. GTDB lineage: Bacteria > Pseudomonadota > Gammaproteobacteria > Burkholderiales > Burkholderiaceae_C > Hydrogenophaga. The sequence continues at coordinate 54,092 of NZ_JADMKB010000006.1, read as the reverse complement.
GGCTTCGCGGGACTCGAAATGGGCATAGAAGGCGCCGTGCGTCAGACCCGCCTCTTTCATGATGTCGGCCACACCCGTGCCGTCGTACCCGCTGCGCCGGATGGCGCGAGCGGCCGCCTGCACGATGCGCTCGTGCGAGGCCTCTTTGGCAGCGGTTCGGATGTTGGTTGGCGTTTTTCGCATGATACGCATCATACAGACAATCTGAAGAATGGGCAACCCCATGTGGAGCCGGCCCGAATCAGGACCGACATGTGCTGCCCCATGTTGACCATCGGCGCCAGGGGTCTGCGGTGCATGGGTGACGACGCCCACCCTGCACCGGCCACCTGTCCATCCGGGATGGACCCATGCCCGCCGCGCGGCGGGCATGGGTCTTCAGGGACCGCTCAGTTCGCGGTCGGCACCGGGTGCAGCGGCTTGAGCGCCGGCATGCGGAAGTTGCCCTTGCCGCGCTGGTCGTTCACGGTCGAGGTGTTCATCGAGAACAGCAACGTGGTGTAGGCCACCGCATCGGCGTTCACGTCGAGCGCCGTGTCGTTGTTGTTGGCAAAGGTGTCGCAGGCCTGGTGGTAACACGGGTCGTAGGCCTGGCCCGCGGTGCCGCCCCAGGTCACGGCTTCGGCGGCGGTCTTGATGCCTTCGGCGCCTGTGAACAGCCCCCCCGCGGGGATCAGGTTCTGGATGAAGGCCCGGTAGTCCGAGCGGCCGTCGAAGTCGGTGCCCTTGAACGGCACGCCGCGCTGCATGTAGAAGGACTCGAACGCCTTCTCGATCTGGTCCGATCCGCCCGGGCCGGGGCCTTCACCCGTGGCGTCCGAGTCGTCGCCGTCGTAGACGAAGAACACGTGGTTGGGCGAACCGATCATGTCGAAGTTCAGGTACAGCGCGATGCGGGCCTTGTCGGCGTCGCTCAAGCCCTCGACGTAGTTCGTCGAGCCCACCAGCCCGGACTCTTCCGCACCCCACAGCGCAAAGCGCAGCTTGTTGCGGGGCTTGACCTTGGCCATCTGCACCGCGGTCTCCAGGATCGCCGCGACACCCGAGCCGTTGTCGTTGATGCCCGGGCCTTCGTTGACCGAGTCGAGGTGCGCGCCCACCATCACCACGTTGTTGGGGTCGCCCGAGCGCGACTCCGCGATGACGTTGCTGGTGGTCGCCTCGCCGCGGAAGGTGTCGGTCTTGAGCCTGAGCACCAGCCCCGGTGTGGCCGCCAGTTGCTGCCCCAGGGCCTGGGTGACCCCTGTGACGCCGATGTCCAGCGTGAAGGCCTCGCCCAGCGTGCCGTTGAGGTCGCCGGCGGTGTTGTTGTAGATCACGACGCCGCTGGCCCCGGCCGCGTGGGCGTTGGCGGCCTTGAGGGCGAAGGGACAGGCCCCGCGGCTGATGAGCGCGATGTTGCCGGCCGGAAAGCCGACGAAGTCAGCGGCCTCGCAGCCCGGGGTGCCGTCACCCGGCGGCGGGGTCAGCGCCGTCACCGGGGCGGTCACATCGCCGCTGCCCGAGTACTCCATGATGACGTTCGCCAGTGGGCCCACCGGCCCGGGCGACACCTGCTCCAGCACGGTGGCCGAGAGCGTGATGAAGGTCTGGAACTGGAAGTCCGTGACGGTCACCAGGTAGCCCGCGTCGCGCAGCACCTGCGCCGCATAGTCCACCGAGGCGTCGTAGCCCGGCGTGCCCGAGGTGCGGATGCCGTTGTTCGCGTCGGCGATGGTCTGCAGGGCCTGCTGGTGGCGCCGAACGCCGTCGAGCGTGACGCACTCCAGCAGCTTGCTGAACGTGTTGTTGACCCGGTTGAGGCAACTGGAGGACTCCCCCGCTGCAGAAGCGCCGGCAGGCGCCAGCTTGGCCACCGCCGCGTCGCCGGACGCGTCGCTGCCACTCTCGCCGCCTCCGCCGCAGGCCACCACGAGCATCGCCGCGAGCGCCGTCGCGCTCCACCGTCCCCGGGCCAGGCGCCGACCATCCATACCGCTCTTCTTCATATCCGTCTCCTGTGTGTTGTTGACGTCATCGGGTCCCGTCGCCATCGATACACGGGCTTCCCGGTCGGCACCGACCGCGAGGGGGAAACCAGCGTACTCCCCTGCGCAGGACGGCCACAAGGGCACTTACAGACAGACACGAATGAAACGGATTGAGTCATTCGCCGGGGTCCTGGCGCAGGGTCTGCCCGCCCCGTGGGCGGCGCTCAGGCAGAAGCCGGCGGCGACACGAGGCGAACCTCGTTGGGCTGCCGGCCGGGCCGGAGCTCGAAGTGCGCTGGAAACTTCTTGAACAGCTTGGTCGACAGCGCGCTCTTGCCCAGCAAGCCGCCATCGCGCAGGGCCTTGGCCACGTCGCCCAGCGGCTGCCAGGCACCGGCGTCGAGAGCCGGCACCGCGGCGAGGATGCGCGACACCGTGAGGCCGTCGGCGGGTGCGGCCGGTTTCGCGGCGGTCTTGCGCGCGGACTCCTTCGGCGCGGGCGGGGCCGCGGGCACTGCCTTGCGAGCGGCCGCTTTCTTGGCCGGCACCTTTTTGGCCGCTGCCTTGGTGGCCGGCGCCACCGCCGGCGCGGCGCGGCGGGCCTTCGCGGGAGCGGCCGCCGGTGCGGGCGACGGTGACGCCCGCCGGGCCGACGCGGCGTGGCCCACGTACAGCACGCGGTCGTAGGCCGGCACCGCCTCGGGCGCCATCTTGCTGGCCTCGGAGACACAGACCACCTGAATGCCCCGCTCCCGCAGCCGCACCACCAGCGGCACGAAGTCCGCGTCGCCCGAGCCGATCACGATCATGGCCGGCGCGGGCTGCTGGCAGGCGAACGCCATGGCGTCGGCCGCGAGCGCGATGTCGGTGGTGTTCTTGCTCAGCGAGAGATTGACGAACGGCCGGATGGCCCAGGTGCGCAGCGTGTCGGCCAGGCCCTTGAGGTTTTCGGCGCTGCCGTAGGCCCGCCGCACCGCGAGGCTGCCCTCGGCGGTTTCAAGTGCCTGGAAAGCCTCGTCCACCCAGGCGGGCGAGGACAGGTTGTCTGCATCGATCAGAAACACGCGCATGGTGGACCTCCAGGTTGAGCCCGCACTGTACACAGGCGTCGCCGCTCAGGGCTTCGCCGACGGCCAGGTGGGCGCCAGGCCGCGTCAGCGCTGGCCCAGGATCAGCGGCGCGATCTGCTCGACGTAGTACGTCGCTGCGGGCAAGCTCAGGTGCCCGTAGTCGTAGCTCAGGGGCTCGGTGGCGCCTGGCTCCATGCGCGTCAGGCAGCCGTCCCGGTTGCAGAAGTAGTCCATCCCCGAGATGAACTGAATGCCCATGGCCGCTGAGCGCTGGCGCATCTCGGCCGTGGCGGCCTTGACGTGGGGGTCCAGGTACTCGTCACCCAGGCGCAGCGGCAAACGCTGCTGCTCTTTCCACAGCTTCAGCAAGACCTTGGGCAGGTCCCCGCGCCAGTAAGGCACCGCGCCGAGCAGCACGATGCGTTTGACGCCGGCTTTCTTGAGCTCGGCCACGGTCGGCTCCAGGCCCGAGGTGTCCTTGTAGCGGCCCTTGACCTTGCCTTCGTGCCACCAGGCGTACAGGACCACGATGTCGGGCTTGGTCTCCCGGATCACGCGGATGGTGTCGTCGTTCAGGCTTTTGCACAGCGGGCGCGGCTCGATGCCGAGGATGGGCGGGCAGATCGCACCCGTGCGCTCAGCGAAACCGAAGCTGTATGTGCCGCTGTCCTGCAGCGCCTTGAACCCCGGGTACAGCGAACCGGCGTGCGAGTCGCCCCAGAGGAACACCAGGGGCCGCTTCTTCTCGACACAGAACGGCTTGTAGTGGCTGGGTGGCTGGTTGTAGTCCAGCATGCAGTCGCCGTCGCGCCAGCCCTCGACGACCGCCGACTTGCCGCCCTTGGACGAAAGCGTGGTGAGCAGCTTCTGGATCTGCTCGGGCGTGCCGTCCTTGGCCGCCTGGTTCGCCGCCAGCCTCTGCAGGCGCTCCGGTTGGCCTTCCTTTTTGTACACGGTGAAGCCGGTCAGGCCGGTCAGCGCCACAGCGGCGCTCAGGGTCACCGTGGTGAAACGCCACTGGCGCCATTGCCCGAACCGGATCGGTTGTTCAACCAGCCGGTAGGTCAGCCAGGCCAGCAGCACGGCCAGCAGCACCCAGCCCGTCTGTTGCAGCGCGGGCGGCGCCTCACCCAGTTCGATGTGCGGGTAGGCCAGCAGGGGCCAGTGCCACAGGTAGAGGGGGTAGCTGATGAGCCCGATCCAGACCATGGGCTTGCTCGACAGGACATGCCGGTTGAACCAGCCGCGCGGGCCGGCGGCGATCAGCAGGCAGGTGGCCAGGGTGCCGGCGAAGGCCCAGCCGCCCGGGAAACGCCGCTCCGGGTTGAGTTCGACCATGACCAGCACGAGCAACCCGATGCCCAGGCTGGAGAACCACTGGGCCCGGCGGGCCGTTCCGGGCACCGGTGCGTCCGGAGCCGGGCGGCTGGCGGCCAGGTAGGCCCCCATCATCATTTCCCAGAAGCGGCCCAGCGGGTGGTAGAACGCGTCGTTCGGGTCCCCCCGCAACAGCCAGAGGTTGAAACCCAGCGAGAGCAGCAGCAGGCCCAGGATCCAGGCTTTCCTGGGCTGATGGGCACGGTGCAGCGCCACCAGCAGCAGCGGCCAGAACATGTAGAACTGCTCCTCAATGGCCAGCGACCACAGGTGCAACAGCGGCTTCTCGACCGCCGAGGCATCGAAGTAACCCGCTTCCTGCCAGAAGGCAAAGTTCGACAGGAAGAAGCTGCCGGCCACCGCGTGTTTGCCCACCGCCTTGTATTCCAGCGGCGAGAGCACGAACCAGCCATAGAGCAGCGTGAACGCCAGCACCAGGAACAGGGCCGGAAAGATGCGCTTGACCCGGCGGGCGTAGAAGTCCGCGAAGCTGAACCGGCGGCGCGCCAGCTGGTCCATGATGATCGAGCTGATCAGGTAGCCCGAGATCACGAAGAAGATGTCCACCCCGATGAAACCACCCGGAAACCATTCGGGAAAAGCGTGGTGGATCACCACAGCGGATACGGCAATGGCGCGCAGGCCATCAATGTCGGGGCGGTAGTGGTCTGGGTGGGGGGGATGCGACATGAATCGGGGAGGAATGGCGAAAGGCAGCGGCGCATCCTAGCAAACGACCCGGGCACGCTCGTGGGTACCAGCGGCCCGCCAGGGTCATTGACGGCGTGCTGAGGAGCTCACAGCGGCCGCAGGTGGTCGCGCGCCGCCGCCAGCATCTGCCGCGTCAGCCCATCGAGCAGGCCCGAGGTAGCCCGCGCCGTCTGCCAGTGCAGCGGCACGTCCAGCGCCTGCCCGGGCACCAGTTCCACCAGCGAGCCGTCGGCCAGGTGCGGCGCGATCAGGGCCTCGGGCTGCAGCCCCCAGCCCATGCCGGCCAGCGCGGCCGTGACGAAGGCCTGGGACGACGGCAAGGTGTGGCGGGGCAGTTCCACATGGCGGTGGCACAGGCGCCGCACCCAGCGCGCCTGCAGCTCGTCCTTGGTGTTGAACACCAGGCTGGGCGCGTGCGCCAGGCTGCCCGCGCCCACCCCGTCGGGGAAGAAGCGCGCCACGAAGGCCGGGGTCGCCGCGGCGAGGTAACGCATGGCGCCCAGCGGCTGGCTGTTGCAACCGGTCGCTGGCCGGGCGTGGCCGGTCACGGCCGCGAGCACGGCCCCGGTGCGCAGCCACTCGGCGGTGTGGTCCTGGTCGTCCACGCTCACGCTCATCAGCACCGGGGCCTGCGCGGCGAACGCGGCCACGGCGGGCGCGAACCAGGTGGCCAGGCTGTCGGCATTGACGGCCACCGGCAGGTTCACGCGCGCCGCGCCTTCGGGCGCGAGGGCCGGCAGCGCGTCGTGCAGCTCGTGCTCCAGCAGCCGCACGCGGTCCATGTGCTGGCACATGCGCCGGCCGGTGTCGGTCGGCAGGCAGGGCTGGCCGCGCACCACCAGCGCACACCCCACGCGCTCCTCCAGCAGGCGCACGCGCTGCGAGATGGCCGAAGGCGTCACGTGCAGCGCGCGGGCCGCGCGGTCGAAACTGCCCTCGCGCACCACGGCGGCCAGAGCGTTGAGGGCGGCATAGTCCAGCATGGATGCAGTTTGACTTAATCGGGTGAAGGAAAGACAGTTTGCCTTCATCACGCAACGCAGGCAATCTCGGTGCATGACTGCTGTTCCTGTGTCCGCCTCGCTGGTGTTTCCCGTCTTCGCCCAGGGCCTGGTCCTGAGCCTGGGCCTCATCGTCGCCATCGGCGCACAGAACGCCTTCGTGCTGCGCCAGGGCCTGCGGCGCGAACACGTGGGCAGCGTGGTGCTGTTCTGCGCGCTGACCGACGCGGCGCTGATCACCGCCGGCGTGCTGGGCATGGCGCAGGCGCTGGGCAGCAGCCCGGGTCTGGCCCGCGCGCTGGCGCTGGCCGGCGCGGTGTTTCTGGCGGTGTACGGCTGGCGGGCGCTGCAGCGCGCGCGGCTGATAGGCCCCCACGCTCCACCGCTGCGCGGGTCGCTGCCCCCCGAGGGGGCTGATCCGGCTTGGGGCGGCCCGGCGCCGGATCGCCTGAGCCGCGGCGCCGCGCTGGCGCAGGCCGCCGCCTTCACCCTGCTCAACCCGCACGTGTACCTCGACACCGTGCTGCTGGTGGGCAGCATCGGCGCCCAGCAACCCGCCGGGCTGCAGGGCTGGTTCGTCGCGGGCGCGAGCATCGCCAGCCTGGCCTGGTTCAGCGCGCTGGGTTTCGGCGCGCGCTGGCTGGCGCCGCTGTTTGCCCGGCCCCGCGCCTGGCAGGTGCTGGACGCGCTGATCGGCCTGACGATGTGGGTGCTCTCCGCGCTGCTGGTGCGCCACGCGCTGCAGAGCGCCTGAGGCCACCACCATGTACCTGCCGCCCTATCACCAGCTCACGGACCGGGACGCCCTCTTCTCGCTGATCGACACGCACCCGCTCGGCACCTGGGTGTGCCAGGGATCGGGCGGCCTGACCGTGAACCACACCCCTTTCGTGCTGGACCGCCGCCGGGGCCCGCACGGTACGCTGCTGGGCCACGTGGCCCGGGCCAACAGCGTGTGGCGCGAGTGGGCCGCGGACACGCCGTGTGTCGTGGCGTTCCATGGCCCGCAGGCCTACATCACACCGGGCTGGTACCCGGGCAAGGCCGAACACGGCCGCGTCGTGCCCACCTGGAACCACACCGTCGCCCACGCGCACGGCGTGGCGCGGGTGGTGGACGACCGAGATGCCTTGCTCGACCTGCTGAACCGGCTGACCGACGCCCAGGAGACCGGGCGTCCCGCACCCTGGCGCGTGGCCGATGCGCCCGCCGATTTCGTGGACCGGCTGATGCGCGCCATCGTCGGCATCCAGATCCCCATCGACCGCCTGGAAGGCAAGCTCAAGGCCAGCCAGGACGAAGCCCGGGCCGACCGGCTGGGCACGGTGAGCGGATTGCGCGCGTGCCCCGATCACACCGCCCAGGCCATGGCCGATCTGGTCCAGAAGGCCCTGGACACCGACGCCCCGACCTGACGCCCGCCGGGCCCGTGCCATCCCGTGTCCCATCGCGTTATAAAACCTCCACCGAACCCCAGCCCCCACCGTCCACGCCATGTACCTCCCCAGCCACTTCGAAGAAACCCGCCCCGGCGAAATGCAGCGCGTGATGCGCGAACACCCGCTGGGCGCGCTCATCACGCAAGGCCCCCACGGCCTGGACGCCAACCACATTCCGTTTGAACTGGACGAGACCAGCGGCCCGCACGGCACACTGCACGCCCACGTCGCACGCGCCAACCCGGTCTGGCGCGAGGTGCCGGCCGACGGTGCCGACGTGCTCGTGGTCTTCCAGGCCAGCCAGGCCTACATCTCGCCCAACTGGTACCCCAGCAAACCCGAACACCACCGCCACGTGCCCACCTGGAACTACCAGGTCGTGCACGCCCACGGCCGCCTGCGCGTGGTGGACGATGAGCGTTTCGTGCGTGGCCTGGTGGCGCGCCTCACGCGCGAGCACGAGCAGCGCTCGCAGCAAGCAAATCCCTGGAAGATGGGCGACTCGGCCCCCGAGTTCATCACCGGCCTGCTGCAGGCCATCGTCGGCATCGAGGTTGAAATCACCCGCCTGGTGGGCAAATCGAAGCTCGGCCAGAACCGCGAAGACCGCGACCGGCTGGGCGCGGCGGCCGGGGTGGCGGGCTTGGGGAATGCGGACGCGGCGCAGGCGATGCGTGGGGTGTGAGGGAGTGAGGCCGGCGGCGGCTTGCCAAGGGCAGCCCCTCAGCGTCGACCATTGACCGACGGGTTCTGGCCAGGCGGACGCGTTTCGCGGCGCCACGGCCTGCCAGGAGAAACGGCCACCTCGGTATCAACGCGGCATCAACGCAGCATCAGCGCGGTATTGGCCGCTCAGGTGGCGGCTCATTGGTTGCAAGCCAGTAGACGCCGAGGCGGGCCACGGTCTCGGCGAAGTCCGCGAAGTCCACCGGCTTCTGCACAAAGCTGTTGCAACCGTTCTCGTAACTCTTCAGGCGGTCCTTCTGCTCGTCGGACGAAGTCAGGATCACCACCGGCAGCAGCTCGGTGCGGGTGTCGGCGCGCAGGCGTTCGAGCACCTCCAGGCCCGACAGCCGCGGCAGGCTGATGTCCAGCAGCACCACCGTGGGCAGGTCGGGGCCGTCGCGGTCGGCGAACTCACCGGCACGGAACAGGTAGTCCAGCGCTTGCTGGCCGTCGCGCACCACGTCGATGCGGTTGGCGAGATGGGCCTTCTTCAGGGCGCGCAAGGTGAGCATCTCGTCCTGCGGGTTGTCTTCGACAAGCAGGATGGTCTTCATGTTCATGTCGTTGACTCCTCTTCCCGCTGGCCCGCCTTGGCCGGCAACACCACTGAAAACGTTGCGCCCTGGCCGGGCACACCGCGCGCGCTGATCTGGCCACCGTGACGCTGCACGATGCGCTGCACCGTGGCCAGACCGATCCCGATGCCTGGAAACTCGTCCTGACGGTGCAGGCGTTGAAAGGCCTTGAACAGACGCGCCGCGTGGGCCATGTCGAAACCGGCGCCATTGTCCGAGACACAGAAACCGGACCGCCCGTCGACCGCGCAGGCGTGCACCCGGATCTTCGGCTCTGCCGTGGCGCCGGTGTACTTCCAGGCGTTGTCGAGCAGGTTGTCCAGCACGCTGGCCATCATGCGCTCATCGCCCGTCACCGTCAGTCCTTGCTCGACCTCGACCGACACGCGACGCGCCGGCTCGGCCGCCGCCAGTTCGGCCAGATGGCGTTGGGCCAGTTCCGACACATCGACACAGTCCATCCGCAAATCGCCGCGCGTGCTGCGCGCAAGCGTCAGCAAGCCCTCGACCAGATCGCTCATCTTGCGACCGGCCAGGACGATCTGCTCAAGATAGATCTTGGCCTCGCTGGGCAAGGAGGCGGCGTGGTCTTCCTGCAGGGCGCTGGAGAAACCGCTCATCGCGCGCAGTGGCGCACGCAGGTCGTGCGAGACGGCGTAGGCAAACGTCTCCAGTTCGTGGTTGGCCGCCGTGAGCTCGGCGGTGCGTTCGGCGACCCGGGCTTCGAGGGTGGCGTTGAGTTCCCGCAGGGCAGCCTCGGCGGCCTTGATGGCGTCGATGTCGGTGTGGGTGCCCCGCATGCGCAGCGGGCGCCCGTCGGCCGCGCGCTCCTGAATCCTGCCCAGCGAGAGGACCCACTTCCAGCCGCCCGCCCGCGTGCGCTGGCGGAACTCGACCCGGATTTCCGGCAGGCGGCCCGCCACGCAATCCTCATAGGCCCGATACACCGCGGGCAGGTCGTCCGGGTGCACGCGATCGCGCCACGCCGCGCTGGTCTCCCGGAAGGTGGCCGGGTCGTGACCCAGCATGGTCGCGTACTCGGGGCTCACCTTGGCATCGCCCGTGGTCAGGTCCAGGTCGTACAGGCCCTGGTTGGCGGCGGTCAGCGCGAGGCGCAGGCGCTCTTCGCTCTCGCGCAGCGCCAGCTCGGCCGCACGGCTCGCGCGGATGTCGCGCATGATGGTGGACAGGAACAGCAGCTTGCCCTGTGGGTCCTTGTGACTGAGGATGAGCTGCGACACCGGGATCTCCTCTCCGCCCGGTCCGAGAACCGCCGTCTCGCCCGACCAGCGGCCTTCCCGGATCGCCGTTTGCAGGCCCTCGTTCAGGATGATGTCGGCCGCCCACCGGGGATGCGCATCGGCGATCACCTCCGACAAGGGACCCTCTGGGGCAATGCCCAGCAACGCGCGCCCCGGTCCATTCAGGTAGATGGGATGGCCCTCGGGATCCGCCATGCTGACGATGTCGCTGGTGGCCTCCAGGATGGAGGCCAGTCGCTGGCGTTCCTGCTCGGCCTGCACGCGCTCGGTGATGTCGCGGTCGACCCCCTGGAACCCCTGCAGTGCACCCTTGGCATCCAGGACGGGTTCTGCGCTGGACTCCAGCACCCGATAGGTGCCGTCCTGGTGGCGCCAGCGGATGACGACGTTGCGCCAGCCGGTCCGATGCGCGCGTGCCGCCTCCAGGGTGGCGCCAAACAACGCCAAGTCATCGGGGTGCACCAGCGTCGCAGGGTCAAGCGCCAGGAAGTCTTCGGGTCGGCAACCCAGGATCTCGGCGGCACCGGGGTTGCTGTAGGTGTGGCGGCCGTTCAGGTCGAGCGCCCAGATCCAGTCAACGGAGTTTTCGGCCAGGTTGCGGAACCGTTCCTCGCTGTCGCGCAGGGCGAGCGTCTGCCGCGCCACTTCGCGCCGCAGCAGGGCCAGGAAACCCAGCGCCAGCGCCAGCAACCCCAGCAGCACCGCCAACCCCCACCAGAAGGCGACCGGCACCCGGGATGGCGCGCTCTGCATCCCCCAGCGCGCCAGCGCCTGAAAGTAGACCGAACCCGTGTCCGCCTGCCAGGCGTCCAGCCGGGCATCGATGGCGGCCAGCAGGTCGCCGTTGCGCCCCTTGGCCGCGGCAAAGTACAGCTTGCTGGGCAGGAACACCAGGCTCGTGGCCGAGAGTCCGTGGCGGCTCGCCGCACCTCCGCCAGAAAAGTGGTTCGCGGCCACCGCGTCGGCCTCGCCGGCGGCCACCATGCTGAAGGCCTCCTCGAAGGACTTCACCGGCACCAGCTCGGCACGCAGCCCGAAGCTGGCCAGCAGGCTCGCCAGATGCTCCTGCTGGACCGAGCCGTCAAGCACGACCACGCGCTTGCCCTCCAGGTCGAGCACCGACTGAAGCTTCACGCCAGGCCCCCGATACACCTGCGACCAGCTGGACAGCGCGGGCACGCGGTGGAAGTCAAAGCGCTGCGCCCGCGATTCGTTGTAGGCCACGTCCGGCATCAGGTCGATGGCGCCCTCCTCCAGCAGCCGCAGACAGCGCTCCCACTCACAAGACACCGCTTTCAGCGTCCAATCCTCGACCTGGGCCACTTCGTGCAGCAAGTCGCCGAGAATGCCGCTGGGCTGCCCTTGTGGCCCGGCCAGCAGCTTGGGCGGGTTCTCGTAGACGCCCACCCGGACCACGCGCGGCGCAGCCTGCACGGCACTTGCGGCCATCACGGCGAGGAAAACAAGGGCTGCGCGACAGTGGCCACTCAAGCGCATGCGGCCCTCTCTCGGCCACGCACGAGCGATGCCGCGACGAATCGACCTGACTTGGGCGTCAAGATGCTTCCGCTAAGGTGTTGGGGCAGCATGTCATGCGTATGAAGTCATGTATTGCACTGTGCGCGCGGCTGAACAGCGCGGAGACCTACCACCAAGTCGTCGAACCACTTTTGGCTGTCCCAATCCACGGGCAACGGAGTGAGGTTGTGCGACTGCAAATCGATGGACCCAGTATAGGGCGGTCCGGGCTGCCGTCGCCGCACACCAGGCGTTGACTGGGCGATGGCCGCTGGCTGCAGTGCGTCGAAATGGGACCATCGAAGCGGCTGGCATCCGCGAGCAGAGGTGCGTTTGAACACGCCAGCTCGCCCACTGCGATCAGGCCACGCCCCGACACCACACCGCGTGCGCGGTCCCTCTCGCCTTTCGGGATATGCCGATGCACATCGGCATGCCGCCGCCGCCCGTCAACCGCCCCCTTCGACCCTCACGCCTCTGCCGGAAACTGCTTGGCCGCAAACGCCCAGGCCATGCGCGAGGCATCCGGCCCTTGCCCGTCGCTGAACGCCTGGCTCGCGGCGCCGCCGCTCCAGGCGTGGGCCAGGCCACTCACGGCGACCAGCGTGGCCACGGTGCTGCCCTTGCGCTTGAAATCGGTGACCGACATCGGGTAGCGCTTGCCCCGCTGCACGCTGCGCGCCGGGCCCGCCTTCGCCCCTGCGGCCTGGGCCCAGGCCTGCGTCGCGGCCAGGCCGTTTTTGGGCGAAACCACCCCGTCGGCGTCGCCGTGGATCACCAGCAAGGGCGGCCAGTGGGCTTCCATCGTGCCCGGGGTGGCCACCAGGGGGTTCGTGGCGCGATGGCCGTGCATGGCGCCCAGCGCCGACAGGGTGGAGTGCGCGGTGCCCGGCGGAACGCCCGAGTGCATGACCACGGCCTTGAAACGCCCCGGGTGCCGGGTGACCACCAGGGCGGCCATGCTCGCGCCGGCCGACAGGCCGGCGATGGCCACGCGCGCCTTGTCCACCGGATACAGCTGGCAGACCTGATCGACCGCCTTCATGATCAACGCGGCTTCGCCGTAGGCCCGGCCGCTGCCGGTGTCGAACCAGTTCCAGCAGCCCTGTGCGTTGGCAAGACGGTCCTGCTCCGGGTAGAGCACCATGAAGCGCTCGCGCATCGCGATGCGGTTCATGCGCGTGCTGGCCGCAAAGCCGTTGGCGTCCTGACCGCAGCCATGCAGCATCACCATCAGCGGCAGGCGCTCGCCGAACTTGACGTCTGGCGGGCGGTAGAGCCGAAAGCGCCGGGCACCCGTCGCGCCCATGACCACGCCGGGAATCCACGCCCCGGCACCGGGAGGCGGCGTGCGCCTGGCCACGGCGGGCTTCAGGGTCTTCTTGAGCGCCCGGGACCCGGAGGCGGTGACCAACCGTGTCATCGCGTTGAGGCTGCGCTCGAAGCTTTTGGCCCAGGTGGACGCGCGAGGTCGTTTCTTCATGCGGGCCATTCTGCGCTGGAATGGCCGATCCTGTCATGGTTTGACCTGATTGCATGAATCACCAAAAAAGAATAGGAAAACCTCAACGACAGCTGGAAACCGGGCGTTGACCTGTGGCCGGCCCAGGCCCGTCAGCCCTCCGGACGTTGCGATCAACGTGCGACAGCGAACAGACCCGCCTCGTGGGTCGTTTTACGGTCTGCATAACGACAAGACACCGCACCGGAAGACGCCATCGCCCTGCGGAAGGCCGGCCAGACGGCCCTGAGCGCGATGGACGGCGCCAGGGTCACGCCCTCCTGGCCCGACAGGCATGAAAGCCCGCCTGGAGGCGCCTTTGGCCTTTGAACAGGTGCCGCTCTTTTTTTTAACACGAGGTTCAACGATGAAAACAGTCCCCCAGACCAACGACGCGCTCGCCCACATCGCCCATTTGATGCAAGACATTCCCGTGGCCATGCTCACCACGGTGGAAGGCGACGGCACGCTGGCCAGCCGGCCGATGGCCGCGCTGCAGATGGACGCCCAAGGCGCTTTGTGGTTCTTCACCGACCTGCGGTCGTCGAAGGTGGAGCACCTGGGTGTGGTCAACCTCAGCTTCTCCGACGCGTCGAGGGGCACCTATGTGTCGCTGTCGGGCCGGGGCGAAATTCTCACCGACCGCAGCTGCATCGAAGCGCTGTGGACGCCCTTCGCCAAACCCTGGTTCCCGGACGGTCCGGGCTCACCGAACCTGGCGCTGCTGAAGTTCGTGCCCGACGCGGCGGACTACTGGGACGCGCCGAACAGCAAGATGGTGCGGGGCTTCGGTGTGCTCGCGTCGATGGTGGCGGGCAAGCCCATCGCGATGGGGGAACATGGCTCGCACACCGGCCTGTCTTCGGCGGCGTCGGTCGCCTAGCGGCAGGCCGCTGAGCTCAGCGCCAGAGCGGCAGCGCCATGCCGCGCAGGCCCAGGGCGGCCTGGCCCGCTCTCAGGACCATCTGTTCCCGATCTTCACGCTGGCCGGACAACAGGCGCAGTTGCCTGGCCGCGGCGTCGTAACCGACGTGGCTCACTTTCATGACCCGCTGCTCCAGCAGGTTCACGGCGTCGTCCCAGGCGACAGGTGCGTTCATGACTGACCCTTGTTGATGGATGGGCCAATTTAGGTGCCTGTCGCCCGGAACACCGTGCGCTGGCGCACATTCCCGCGAAACGAATTGCAACGGCCGCACCGCGCCCGGCGACACGGTTTGACACCAGGCCCCATTGACCGGATCGCCGGCCCCTGCGGCGTTCGATGGCGCACAGACACAGCCGACGAGGCCAGACAGCATGGTCACCTTCGTGCACCGCTTCAGGCCCACCGCGCGCTCAAGCCCTGTGCACGAAGTGCTCGCCACCCCGCTGGCCACCAGCCGGCCCACCCACAAGGAACCGCCATGAACACACCGTCTGCCTTGATCGCGCTCTGCGCCTGTGTGATCTCCCTGAGCGCCTGCGACAAAAAACCGACCACCCCCCCGACGCCAACGCTCTCCCTGCCGGTGCCGTCCGTGTCCGGCGCCACGACAGGGCCGTCCACCGACCCTTCGCTGCCGCCCGCTGCATCGGTGTTTCCACCCGGGACCACCGACCCCGCGCTGGGCGCCACCGACGGCACCCGGAAACCGGCACAGGAATCCGACACCAAGCCCATGCCGGGGCAGAACAACGACCACTCGGCACCGCTCAGCCCGGCCAAATGAGCCGGCAGCCACCACGCCAGTCCAACCCCATGACCCAGGAGGTCCCCACCATGTCCCGTGCCCACGCCCACAAACCCCACCTGCCCGACAACGACGTGCCGGATGAGTTCGAACCGGGCGCGCCGCCCGTCGAGCCCGACGAGGGGCCGGTGCCCCCGGCCATCCCGGACAACCCCGAGCACGACCGGACCATCGACCCCGCGGTCAAGCCCGGTATGCGGGCCCGGCCCCGCCATGCCCCAACGGAGGAAGCCACATGTCCATGACACCCAACAGCCGGCGGCCCATCGGGCGCCAGGTGGCGACACCACCGCGTGGCGCGAAAGCGCCTCTCTCAGGAACCGGATTGCCGCTGCCCCACGAACGCGACGAAACCGTCAACGACACGGCCGAGGCGCCCGATCCCAAGATGGTGCAGGCCAAACGCGACCTCGACGCCGGCCTGGTCGACACCGACATGCGGGCCACCCCCGGCCTGGACGCGAAACGCCGCGCCCGCCTGGTGCCCGGCCCCGGCGGCCAGCCGCCCTCGGGCAGCTGATGCCTCCCGCCGGCCACCCGCCTGCACGTTCTTTCAACGCCCCTCACGTGGTCCCCACAAAGCCCACCCAGGTCAAGCGCGCCGAACCAGACCCGGTACCCGGCATCGCTGGGATGCAGGCCATCCCCGGCGTTCAGTGACGGATCCGCGACGAAGGGGTCATCGGCCGCCGTCGCGGCCCTTGACGGGCACGCGCACAGATTCGGCGGGCTGGGCGTCGGGGCTGTCCGTGCCCTCAGGGCTGGCCGCGGCGCCCGCGGCGGCGCCGCCGAGCGCGCCGGCCACGGCCCCCAGCGTGGCCCCCGCCAGGATGCCCACGGGGCCGGCCACCACGACACCGATGGCGGCGCCCGTGGCCGCCCCGGCCACCATGCCACCACCCACGAGCACCGACTTGCCCTCTCGCACGGCTTCATGGGGTTCCAGCAGCGTCTGCGCTTCGGCATCCGGGTCCTGCGACGGGATGCCTTGACCGGGGTTTGCCTGCAAGGCCATGTCTTCGTCCACTTGCACGGGGTGGGACGGCGGGTTGTTCAAGGCGTTCATGTGCGGCTCCTGCTTCATGGAAAGGTGGCTTCAATGAAGCGCGGTACCGGCCGGTCTGTCTGTGCGCCGGCACACCGACAGACCGGCCCGTGCGCGGTGAAATGAGGCTTCGGGTTCTGTGACTCCGGTTACGGGCCCGCTTGGGAAACTTTCAACTTCAGCACATGGGGCACGTCATGAACAGCATCATTTACATCGTCGGCCTGGTGGTCATCGTTCTGGCCGCCTTGTCCTTCTTCGGTTTGCGCTGAGGCCCGAACCACACGCCGCTCCCGCAGGGACCGCCACGCCACGCGACGCGCGCGACCCGCCGAGGGTGCAGCACCCGCCCGCTCCGCCTACTGCATGGCGCCTTTCACCGTTCGGCACACGGCGAGCAGCGCCAGCAGGTTGGGGTCGCGCTCGCGGCTCTTGAGGAAAGTGAGCGCGATGGACTGGCGAACCAGGTATTTACGCTGCAGGGGAATCAGCCGGACCTCGTGCGGAAGCACGCTCCGGATGCGCCCGGGCAGCAGCGTGCACCCCACCCCGCCGCCCACCAGGTTCATGAGCGAAAAGATGTCTCCCGTTTTCATGACGACCTTGGGGCTGAAATCCGCCACCTTGAAGGCCTCGACAAACGCGTTCTGGGTCACGAAACCGTCCGACAGGCTCACGAAGTTCACGTCCTGGCAAGCGCCCAGGTCGACCGACTCCATGGTCGCGTACACCGAGTCCACCGGGGCGGCGAAAAAGATGTCGTCCTCGAACAGCGGCTCGTGCTCGATGCCCAGGGTGGATTCGGGAATGCCCATGACCGCGGCATCGATGGCGCCCTGGTGCAGCTTCTGGACCAGGTCCGCGTTTGACCCGAGGACCAGCTCCGTGTTCAGCGACGGAAGGCGCTGCCTGAGCCCGAAAAAGATCGCCGGCACCGCGCGGCTGGTCAGCGAGTAGAGCGAGCCGATCCGGATCGTGTCGGCGCCGAAGCCGGCCGCCTGGCGCGTCTCGCCGATGCCGCGCTCCAGCCGCATCAGGAGGTCGCGGGCCACGTCGGCCAGCACGTGGGCCGCGTCGGTGGGGAGCAGGTTGCGGCCTTCGTGTCGAAACAGGGCGCAGCGGGTGCCCTCCTCCAGCCCATGGAGCGCGCGGTGCACGCTGACGGCGCTGGTCTCCAGGCGCTCCGCGGTGCGCGCCAGGTTCCCGGTCTCGATGAAGACCAGCAAGACCTCCAGGCGGCGAAGCGTGATCTCTTCGTTGAAGCGCGAGGGCTGAGGAGTGAGGGTCATGGCGAGGGGCACCGGGCAATGTGGCGATGCTAACGGCTCAATCCTGGTGCGACAGCACCCACCGGACCAGGGCGCCCACGCTGCGAAACTCGTCGGCGCTTCGCGCCGGCACGTCGGCAAAGCGCCGGTTCCAGAGCGACGCCAGCGACTGCCCCGGCCCGAGCTCCAGCACGCAGCGGGGCCCCTGGGCGTGAATCGCATCCATGCACCCGCTCCATTGGACCGTGTGACTGATCTGGCCCGAGAGCGCATCGCACGCGTCCTGCGCGGACCGCACCCGGGTCGCGGTGAGGTTGGCCAACAACGCCAGGTCGGGCCGCTGCAGCCCCTGGCCCGTCAACCACGACCGGACCACGACCGAGGCCTCCCGCATCAGCGGGGTGTGCGACGCCACGGCCACGTTCAAGCGTGTGCACTTGGCCCCCAGGCGCGACAAGGCGTCTTCTGCCGCTTCGATCCGGCGGGCCGTGCCGCCGAGCACGACGCTGTCCGTCCCGTTGTGGATGGCCACGAAAACGCCCTCGCGCTCGCAGACCGCCTGAACCGGCGCCAGCAGCAGCCCGGTCACGCCCAGCAGCGCGCCCCGCTCGTCCGCGCCACAGGCGTCCATGGCCCGGGAGCGGACGTCAGCGAAGTCCAGCGCGACCGTGGGCGACATCACCCCCGCCACCGTGTGCGCCGCGATTTCGCCGACGCTGTAGCCCGCCACCGCCACCGGCCGCGGCAGGCTCGGGCGCAGCTGTTGCCAGGCCGCGATGCCGCACGCCGAAAGCAGGTGCTGCGCGTGCCGGTTGTCCGTCGCCCAGGCGGGGTCGGCGAGCGAGCGCCGCCAGTCATGCACATCGAGCCGCGAGGCGGCCGACACCAACAGTGGGTCGTCGGCGTCCAGCCAGGGCAGCATGTCCGGGTGCTGCATGCCCTGGCCCGGGAACACCAGGGCCAGCGTCATGGCCCGGTTCCCGCGCCACGGACCAGGCGGACCACGAAGCAGGCGGCGGCCAGCATGTCGGCCGACCCGCCCGGGGAGAGCCGGCGGGCCACAAAACCCGTGTGCATGGACCGCAACGTGTCCATGGCGGCCGGGTGGGCCATGCCGCCCGCCGCCAGGAAGGCGGTCGCCCCGTTGCGCGCGTGGGCCAGGCCTTCCCGACCGCCCCGGTGCGCCAGGTTGCAGTCGTCGAGCACGGCCATGGTCGCCATCAACGCCTGCAGGCGCGCGGTCTCCGGGGACGCCCCCCGGTCCAGCCAGGTGCTCAGCGTGGGAACGGTCGTGGTGAACAGCACGGGGAACCCCAGCGCAGCCTCCTCGGACGCGCTGCGCAGCCCGTGCCGGTGCGCGGCCACGCCGCCCGGCAACCCGGACCGCCGGGCGCATCGCGCCGTCAGGGCGTCGCCCCAGGTGTCCAGCAGCGCCTGCCTCAAGGCGTCGGCGCTCACCGCCGCGTCCCTGGCCAGCATGGCCCCGGCCGCGGCACAGAGCAGCCCCATGCTGAAAATCGCGCCCCGGTGGGTGTTCACGCCCTGGGTGGCCGCGAGCATGCGCCGCTCGGCGGCCAGCCCACAGGCCTCCAGCGCCGGGAACCCCTGCCGCTGCGCACCGAGCACCGCCATCTGCGGGAAGTAGTGGCGCAAGGCAAACAGGCTGCGCATGAACGTCTGGCCGTCCATGTCCCGGTGGCTGCCCGCATCGACGAACGACACCAGCCCGGGCTTGGGAAAGAGCGCCACCTCGTCGTACAGGGCGGTCACCGCCAGCGGGGCCATGCGGGCCAGCGCGCCGCGCGCGCGCGGCCCCTCGGCCGGCACGGCCGAGGGCGGAGTGGCGGCGCGTCGGGCCCTCATGCCACGCTCAACTCGGGCGATTCGACCCACCGGCGCTGCGTGAACACCAGCGAGTCCGCCAGCGCCACCCCGTGGGCCGACTTCACGAGGATCGACGCGGTCGTCCCAGCCCGCCACGACAGCCATTCGCGCCACGACACCGCCGACCCGTTGCCAAACACCAGCTCGCCGTCCACCCGGGGCGCCAGGCCCAGCCGCCCGTGCTGGCCCAGCAGACCGGCGGCCACATCGGCCTCTTCAGGCCCGCCCACGAACACCAGCAGGTCCACATCGGAGCCCGGGTGGAGGTAGGCCAGATCGGTGAGCAGTTGCCAGCCGAAGCTGCCATACACGCGGCAGCGAAGGCCCGCCGACGAGAGCGCCTGAAAGAGCGCCTGCCATGCCGACCGGTCCTCCCGCGGCATCAGCCTGCAGGCCAGCTTCGCCTCGGGAAATCCATCGAAATACGCGATGTCGCTTTGCCTGACCAGGAGCGGCACACGCACCCGGCCCCACTGCAGCGGCGCGGCGATGCCCACCGACACGCCGCCGTCGCCAGGCACCGCCTGGCAGGCTTGCCGGGTCACCACGACCGGCAAGCCCTGGTCCGCCCAGTGCCGCAGGCAGAGCGACGCCTCCGCCGAGGCGGCCTGCCCGGCGGCCCTGGCCCAGCCGGCCGCGTTCAGGCGGATCAGCTGGTGACGAGCGATCATGGCGCGTCCATGACCCGCTGGATCACCGACGCCGCCAGCTGGCGCCCGCCGCGCTGCGCACCCAGCGCGGCGCGGGTGTCCACCGTCGACAAGCCGTTGAGCGCCTGGGCGAGTTCGGCCTGGAGGTCCGGCCCCCAGATGCGGCGCACACCGCCCATGGCCTCGTAGTTGCCCACCCCGGGCGCGAACACCGGGTTGGTCTTCGACAGATCCTCCAGCAGCGCTTCAGAGAGCTTGGTCACGCGGGCCATGGCGGGAATGCGCATGACGCGGATCTCCGCCTCGGGCAAGGCGTCGCAGGCGTTCGCGATCAGGCCCGAGGTGATGAAGCCGCCCGACAGCGCCTGGTCGTACACCAGGCCCAGCACGGCATGCCCCTGGCGGCGGGCCAGGTCGATGCACATGCCCAGGTGGGCCATGGCCCGGTTGATGCCGAGCAGCTCGTCCCGGCGGCGCAGCTGCTGCCCCTGGGTGTCGATGAACAGCAGGATGGGCCGGCCCGGGTGGGTGGCCACGGTGTCCAGCACCACGCGGGCCTGGGCCAGCGCCAGCGCCACGCCGATGGGCGCGTGGTCGGTGGTGCCGACCACGGTCAGCGTCTGGCCCTGGAAAGTCGCTTCGCCGGACAGGAAGCTGCCGGTCTGTTGAATCGTGTGCGCCGGGCCAAACAGGCCAGCGGCAAGGTCACGCCATTGCATGCGGTCTCTCCTGGTGGTCAGTGGCGAAGGGCGAGCAGCTGGGCGACGTCCATGTCGGGCACCCGCTCGCTGTGGGGCACCCCAAGCCGGGACCACAGCGTCACCGCCTCGCCGCCGTCGGACGGCCAGGCGTCTTCGGGCATCAGGGTGAGCCGCGCCGCCAGCAGCGCGTGCTCACGCTCCAGGCTGTCCAGGCTCACGGGGTCGCTGGCGTTCAGGTGGCGCAGGGCCGCCGCGCGAAAGGCCGCCATGTCGTCTTCCACCAGCTCGTCGCAGTCGCCGCTCAGCCAGCGGTGCTTGCCGCCCGTGGTGCGCCACACCAGCGCCCGGTCCCGCGAGTCGAACTCGTCGACACCGTGGCTGGCCTCGATGACCTCGGGGCCCGACATCGCGAGGCGGCCCATGTCGCTCATGATCACCCGGTCGGCGCAGCGCGCGACGATGCCCATGCCACCAAAGCAGCCGTTGAGCCCGCCGATGAGGAACAGCACGGGCACGCCGGCCGCCCGCACGTCCAGCACGGCGCGCATGACCTCGGAGACCGCGATCAGCCCGGCATTGGCCTCGTGCAGCCGGACGCCGCCCGATTCGGCCAGGAAGACCACGGCCCTGGGGCGTTCGAGCTGTGCGCGCTTCAGCAGGCCCACAAGCTTGGCGCCGTGCACCTCGCCCACGCCGCCGCCCATGAAGCCGCCCTCCTGCGCGGCGACGAACACGCGCTCACCGCCCAGCAGCGCCCGGCCGATGATCACACCGTCGTCGAAGGCCGACGGCACCCCCAGCTGCGCGAGGTGGGGGCTCATGTGCTTCTCGACCGGTGGCAGCCATTCGTGAAAGCTGCCCTCATCGAAGAGGTGCTGGATGCGCTCGCGCGCCGAACACTCGGCGCAGCTGATGGACGGCAGGGTGTCTTGCGGCGCGTTCATGCGGTCCTCTCTTTCAGTTCGGCCACGGCCTGGTCCAGCCGCAGGCTCACGACCGCCGGGGTGGCCCCCATGTCGTTGACCGACACCTTGACGCCCGTGAGCGGATGCCGCGCGAAAAAGTCGGCCACGACCGCCGTCCAGATCGGCGCAAACCCGCGCGCCGAGGTGGAGACGTGGACCGTGCAGCCGGGGTTGTCGCTGGGCTCGATCAGCACCTCCAGGTTGCCGGAGCCGACCACGCCGACCAGCACCGCGTGGGACACGGGGGGCACAGCGGTCGCCTGCGCGGCGTTCCCCGAGCTGAACTCGAGGGTTTCCAATCCGGGTTCGATGGCCATGGTGTTGTCCTTCTCTTGTCAATGTCGGGTGGGTGTGCCGTGGCTCACCAGTTCCTGAAGCGCCGGGGCGGCTGGTAGAGACCGCCCGAGGCCCGCACCAGGTCCCGCATGCTGCGGGCGGCGAGCAGGTTGCGCGTCGCATCGCGCGGGTCGATGCCCAGGTCCTGGGGCCGGCGGATCACGCCACGGTCGCGCAGGTTCTCCACCATGCGCCGGTCCCTGGCCAGGCCGACCGCCGTGTAGCCCGCCACACCGCGGATGGCCTGTTCGCGCTCCTCGTCCGTGCGGCACAGGAGCAGGTTGGCGATGCCCTCTTCGGTCAGCACGTGCGAAACGTCGTCCCCATAGACCATGATGGGCGGCAGGGCCATGCCCGTCTGCTCCTGCAGGCTCCAGGCGTCGAGGCGCTCGACAAAAGCCGGCTGCATGTGTTCCCGGAAGGTCTCGACCATCTGCACCACCAGCTTCTGCCCCCGGGGCGTGCCGGCGGCGCCGGTTTTGCCCGCCCGCGCCTCCGCGCCGGCCTTCAGCCAGGCCGGGCTCGCGTGCCGCCGCCCCCGCGCATCGGCCCCCATGTTGGGCGCCCCGCCGAAGCCGGCGATGCGGCCCAGCGTGGCCGTCGAGCTGTTGCCGTCCAGGTCCATCTGCAGCGTCGAGCCGATGAAGAGGTCGCAGGCGTAGTGCCCCGCCGCCTGGCACATCGCGCGGTTGCTTCGCAGGCTGCCGTCCGGGCCGGTGAAGAACACGTCCGAACGCGCGCGGATGTAGTTCTCCATGCCCAGCTCCGAGCCGAACGAGTGGATGGACTTCACCCAGCCGGCCTCGATGGCGGGGATCATGGCCGGGTGCGGGTTCAGCGCCCAGTGCTGGCCGATCTGGCCCTTCAGACCCAGCGATTCGGCGTAGGTCGGGAGCAGCAGCTCGATGGCGGCGGTGTCGAAGCCGATGCCGTGGTTGAGGCGCTGAACGCCGTAGCCGGCGTAGATGCCCTTGATCGCCATCATGGCCATCAGCACCTGCACCTCGCTGATCTGCGCCGGGTCCCGCGTGAACAGCGGCTCGATGAAGTGCGGGGTCGGCGCGGGCACGACGAAGGTCACCCAGTCCGCCGGGATGTCGATGCGCGGCAGCGTGGTCGTCGCCCCGTCCACCAGCTCGTTGACCTGCGCGATCACGATGCCGCCCGAGAAGGCCGTGGCCTCCACGATCGCCGGGGTGTCTTCGGTGTTGGGGCCGGTGTACAGGTTGCCGGCGGCGTCGGCGGCCTGGGCCGCCACCAGCGCCACATGGGGCGTCAGGTCGACGAAGTAGCGCGCAAAGAGCTCCAGGTAGGTGTGGATGGCGCCGATCTGGATCTGCCCGGCCGAGGCCAGCTTCGCCAGGCGCGCGCCCTGGGGGCCGGAGAAGCTGAAGTCGAGCCGGCTGGCGATGCCGTTCTCGAACACGTCGAGGTGCTCGGGCAAGGCCAGCACCGACTGCACCATGTGCAAGTCGTGGACCTTCTCCGGGTTCAGCCCGACCAGCGCCTTGGCCAGGAAGTCCGCCTGCTTCTGGTTGTTGCCCTCCAGGCAGACCCTGTCGCCGGGCTGGAGCACCACCTCCAGCAGCGTGGCGATGGCGGCGGCGTCCACGCACTTGCCCTTCAGGTGGGCGCCGAGGGCGTTCTCTGCCTGGGTGAGCAGCGCCTGCCGCCGCAGGGCCCGGGTGTTCCAAGTGGGGGTGTGCATATCGGTCTGGGTCCTGGTCATGGAAAAAAGCAGACGTCCTTCAAGCCATCAGAGCACCACGAAGAGCAGCCACACCAGCACGGGGGCCACCACGGTCACGATGGCACCGTACACCATCAGCTGCCGGAAGAACGTGTCACGGTCGATCCCCCTGGCATTGGCCAGCACCAGCGCACCGTTCGTGGAGAAGGGACTGACGTCCACGATGGTGGAGGACACGGCCATGGCCGCGATGAACCCCACCGCCCCGACGCCCGTGTCCCCCTGCAGGAACGGCACCGCCAGCGGAATGAGCGAACCGAGGACCGCGGTGGAAGAGGCAAAAGCGGAGATCACGGCGCCCACGAAACACAACAGCAGCGCGGCCATGAGCGGTGAGGTCAGGCCGGCCACGCTGTGGCCCACGAAGTCGATGGTGCCCATTTTTTGCAGCACCCCCACGTAGGTGCTTACCCCAACGATCAACATGATCTCGGGCCACGACACCTGCCCCAGCGCCCGCTTCTGCAGGCCGGGTGCCATGAGGGTGAGCAGCAGGCCGATCGTGATCGACACGAAGCCGATGTCCTGCTTGTAGAACAGCGTCAGCACGGCCAGGGCCAGCAGACCGATGACGGTCATCCACTGGTACCAGCGCTGCCCGCCAACTGGCTGGGCGCCGGCGTCCGCGTCCAGCAGTGAAGGGCCCACCTTGCCAGAATCCAGGCCCTCCTGCATCGACTCGCCCTCCGCGTCGCCATACACCTGCGCACCGCCCTGGCCATGGGCCACCTGCGCCACCCCGAAGCCGCTGGCAGACACGTCGGCCTGCCGGCGGATCAGCTTCATGCCCCCCATCAGCACGAACAGCAGGACGGCGACGCCCAGGTTGATCACCATGCTCGCCGTCATGGTGGCGATCGGGTCCAGCGGCAGGTTGGCGGACGCCACCACCTTGTTGGTGATGCCGCCGTAGATGCTGATGGGCGAGAAGCCGCCGCCCTGGGCGCCGTGGATCACGAAGAGCCCCATCATCAGCGGGTTGATGCCGTATTTCGCGGCAAACCCCAGGGCAATCGGCGCGATGATCGCCACCGCTGCCGGGCTCACCGCGCCGACAGCGGTGAGGCCCGCCGCGATGAAGAACATGATCCAGGGGATGGCCGCGATGCGCCCCCGGACCGCCCGCACGGCCATGCGCACGAGCCAGTCGATGGTGCCGTTGTTCTGGGCCAGGGCGAACAGGTAGGTGATGCCGACGAGCGTCAAAAAGAGGTCGGCCGGGAAGCCCGCCATGATGGCCTTGGCATTGAGCCCGGCCACCAGCACCCCGACGAGGAAGGCGCCGACAAACGCGATCACCCCCATGTTGATGGGCAAGGCGGTGGCCATCACAAACATGGCCCCCAGCACGCCGATGGATATCCAGTGCGAATTCATGGTCTTGTCTCCGTTGTGGGCCCACATCAGAATCGGTGGGCTCTGGCAGCGAAGATAGGTCGACCGCGCCCGGCCATCAATCAAGCGGCGAGCGCAACACTTTCATTCCACGGAACGATCCGTGCACGGAACCACGCCGCGGTGGATGAGGCGGCGCCAGCGTTCCTCGCTGCGGGAGGCGCGATCGGTCCGGGAAGCGCTCGACGTGCGTCTCGCGCTGTGTCAGTCCCGCTCCGGCGCGCCCAGCGGAAAGAACGAGCGGAACGGCCGTGCCTCTTCGACCGCGCGGGCAAACGACGGGCGGGCCAGCAGGCGCGAGCGGTAGGCGCGCAGCAGCGGGTGGGCCTCGGAAATCGGGTGCACCCAGTCGGCGTAGAACAGCGAGGGCGCGGCCGCGCAGTCGGCCAGCGTGAAGTGTTCGCCTGCGGCCCAGGTCTTGCCGGCCAGGTGCCCTTCAAGCCAGCCGTAGGCGCGCTCCAGCCGCTCGCCGGCGATGGCCCGTCCTTTGTCGACCGTCATCGGATACCGCTGCAGCGCGGTGTCCACCGCGAGCTGCATCGCGCTCATCACGTACAGGTCGAAATAGCGGTCGAGAAAGCGCACGTCCAGCGCCGCCATCGGATCGGCGGGCAGCAGGCACACCGGGCCGGGGTGGGCGAGCTGCAGGTACTCGATGATCAGGCTGGTCTCGACCACCTGGCGTTCGCCGTCCAGCAGCAGCGGGAACCGGGCGATGGGCCAGCGCCGCAGCCACTCGGCCGCGTGCTCCGGCGTGTCGGGCCCGATGCAGCGGAACTCGAAGGGGGTGCCGTTCTCGTAGAGCGCGATGAGCGCCTTTTGCGTGTAGGAGGAAAAGGGGTGACCGTAGAGCGCGAGCGACATGGCTGGGCATCCTGATGCAGCAGATTGACGATGGAGCCGGTTCTTTATACGCGCGTTGGGCGCTGCTGCGCGAACCACCCAGCGGGTGGAATTGCCGCACTGCAGGGAGGCGCAGTTCGGCTCGGCCGTGGTGGCGACCAGCCAATCAGCCAATGGGGTGGCTGCGGCAGCGATGCGTGCAGTGGACGGCCCTGGCGAAGAACGTCTGATGTCTGGGTCGCACCGGAATCAGTACAGCGCGGCAAACTGCTCGATCAGAGGGGTCGGCCCCGCCAGGATCAGGTGATCCCCCGGCTTGATCTCGGTTTCGGGCTTGGCGTAGATGAAATCCTGGTGGCGGCGCTTGATGCCCACCACCGTGATGCCGTGCTTCTTGCGCACGTTCGACACCGCCAGCGTCTTGTTGTGGGTTTCCATCGGCGCGCGGGTCTTGGCAATCGCAAAGCCGTCGTCGAACTCGATGAAGTCCATCATCTTGCCCGTCACCAGGTGCGCCACCCGTTCGCCCATGTCGGCCTCGGGGTAGATCACGTGGTGCGCGCCCACCCGCTCGGCGATGCGCCCGTGCTGCGGGCTGTTGGCCTTGGCCCAGATGTCCTTCATGCCCATCTGCGCCAGGTTCAGCACCGTCAGCACGCTGCACTCCAGGTTGGCGCCGATGCTCACCACCGCGTGCGAGAACTCGGTCACCGAGAGCTGCTGCAGCGCCACCAATTCGGTCGAATCGGCCCTTACCACGTGGGGCAGCTCGTGCGCCAGGTCCTGGACCACCTCCTCGCTGGCATCGATGGCCAGCACCTCGTGGCCCGCGGCCACCAGCGAGCGCGCCACGGCGGCGCCAAAACGCCCCAGCCCGATGACGACCACGCTGTCGCCCCGCTTTGAATCTGATTTAGCCAACAATGGGTTTCTCCTCTGGGTAACGGTAGGCTCGGGGCACCTGGTTGATCGCCAGCGCCAGCGCCAGCGTGACCACGCCCACGCGACCGGCGTACATCAGCGCAATGATCACGCCCTGCGCGCCGGGCGGCAGCTCGGCCGTGATGCCGGTGGACAGGCCCACCGTGGCAAACGCCGACACCACTTCAAACATCAGTTTCTCCAGCGGCAAACGGTCCGCCAGCGGGATGATGAGCAGCAGGCCCAGCGACACCGCCGCCCCGCTGAGCACCAGGATCGACAGCGCCTGGCGCTGCACCTGGGTGCCGATGCGCCGCCCGCGCAGCTCCACATCGGCCCGGCCGCGGATCTCGCTCCAGACGATCAGCAGCAGCAAAAACACCGTGGTCACTTTCACGCCACCTGCCGTGCCCGCGCTGCCACCGCCAATGAACATCAGCACGCAGTGCAGCACCAGCGATTCCAGCCCCAGCGCGCCGATGTCCACCGCATTGAAGCCCGCCGTGCGCGCCGACACCGAGGTGAACAGCGCCGCCAGCCACTGGTCCACAAAACCCAGCGGCCCCAGCGTCTTGGGGTTGTTGTGTTCCACCAGCCACAGCGCCAGCGTGCCCAGCAGCACCAGCGCGGCCGAACCCCAGACCGTGAGCGTGGTGTGGATCGACCAGCGCGCGTGCCGCTTGCGCCGGTTGGCCCAGAGCTCGGTGATGACTGGAAACCCCAGCCCGCCCACCACGATGGCCAGCATCAGCGGCCCCAGCACCCAGCCGTCGGTCACATGACGCATCACGCTGTCGGGCCAGGTCGAAAACCCCGCGTTGTTGTAGGCCGAGACCGAATGGAACGCGCCCTGCCACAGCGCCTCGCGCCAGCCCAGGCCCATCGTCATGGCAAAGCGCGCCGCCAGCCACAAGGCCACAAGACCTTCGACCACCACCGTCACGACCAGCACCATGCGCGCCACCGAGCGCACATCGCCCAGCGACAGCGCGTGCGTTTCCGACTGCAGCAGCAGCCGCGTGCGCAGCTTCATGTGGCCGCCGATCAGCAGCCCCATCAGCGTGGCCGAGGTCATCATGCCGAAGCCGCCGAGCTGGAACAGCGCCATCACCAGGCCCTGGCCCAGCGGGCTCCAGTAGGTGCCCGTGTCCACCACCACCAGCCCGGTCACGCACACCGCCGAGGTGGCCGTGAACAGCGCTGTGAGCCACGGGGCGCTCTCTCCGCTGGCGCTGGCCCAGGGCAGCATCAGCAGCGCCGTGCCCAGCGAAATGGTGGCCAGAAACGCCAGGGCTAGCACGGCGGCGGGGTGGGTGGGCAGGTGGTTCTTCATCAATGGCGCGGACGCTCGGGAAGGTTCCAGTCTAGCAACCCACCGCATACGCCTTGACCGGGGCGTTCTTGATGCGTTCTTGATACCCGCACAAGGAGTCTTTCCCCCGTCTTGACATGCCGTTTCTTAGCATCGGTGGCATGTCTTGAACGGAGGTATCCATGGACTTCATCTATCTCGGCCTGGCTGCCGCATGCGGCCTGGTCATCTGGGGGCTGGCACTGGTCTGCCATCGCCTGCAACCCACCGAAGGGAGGCGGTCATGAGCGCCGCGCCGGGCCGCCCCAAGCCAGCTCGCACCGCAGCGCATCGCGCGGAGGTATTCCTATGAACGGCTGGACCTTGCTCGCCGCGCTGCTCGCGGGCGGCCTTCTGATCTACCTGGTGGCCGTGCTGCTGCGGCCGGAGGACTTCTCATGAACACCCAGGCATGGCTGCAACTCGCGGTCTTCCTCACCCTGCTGCTCGCACTGGCCTGGCCGCTGGCGCGTGCGATCACCGCGGTGATGACCGGCCGCTTCGCGCTGGGTCAGCGCATCGAAGCGCCGCTGTGGCGCCTGGCCGGTGTCCGGCCCGAGCGCGAAACCGGCTGGCTGCGTTACGCGCTGGGCCTGCTGGTGTTCAACGCCCTGGGCATGCTCGCGGTGTACACGCTGCAGCGCCTGCAGGCGATGCTCCCGCTGAACCCGCAGGCCTTCGGTGCGGTCACGCCCGACTCGGCCTTCAACACCGCCATCAGCTTCATGAGCAACACCAACTGGCAGGGTTATGGCGGCGAGACCACCATGAGCCACCTGACGCAGATGCTGGGACTGACGGTGCAGAACTTCCTCTCGGCCGCCACCGGCATCGTGGTGGTGATCGCGCTGGTGCGCGGCTTCTCGCGCCACTCGGTCAAGTCCATCGGCAACGTGTGGGTCGACCTGACCCGCGCCACGCTGTGGGTGCTGCTGCCGCTGTCGCTGGTGCTGGCGCTGTTCTTTGCCGGCCAGGGCGTGGTCCAGAACCTCTCGCCCTACACCGAGGTGAAGACGCTGGAGACCGTGAGCTGGTCAACCAGCACCCCGGCGGCCGAAGGACAACCCGCGCAGACCGAGGCGCACAGCAGCCACTCGCAGACCCTGGCCATGGGCCCGGTCGCCTCGCAGCTGGCCATCAAGATGCTGGGCACCAACGGGGGCGGATTTTTCAACGCCAACTCTGCGCACCCCTACGAGAACCCCACGCCGCTGTCCAACTTCGTGCAGATGCTCAGCATCTTCCTGATCCCCGCCGCCCTGTGTTTCGTGTTCGGCCGCATGGTGGGAGACCAGCGCCAAGGCTGGGCGGTGCTCGCTGCGATGACGCTGCTGTTCGTGACCTTCGTGATCGCCGCCACCAGCTTCGAGCAGCAGGGCAACCCGGCGCTGGCCGCGCTCGGTGCCGACCAGGCCGCCAGCGCCCTGCAGGCCGGCGGCAACATGGAGGGCAAAGAGGTGCGCTTCGGCATCAACGCGTCGAGCCTGTTCGCGGTGACCACCACCGCGGCGAGCTGCGGCGCCGTGAACGCCATGCACGACAGCTTCACACCGCTGGGCGGCATGGTGCCGATGGTGCTGATGCAACTGGGCGAGGTGGTGTTCGGCGGTGTCGGCGCGGGCCTCTACGGCATGCTGGTGTTCGCCATCATGGCGGTGTTCATCGCCGGCCTGATGATCGGGCGCACGCCGGCCTACCTGGGCAAGAAGATCGAGGCGCACGAGATGAAGATGGTCTCCATCGCCATCCTGGTCACGCCCCTGCTGGTGCTCGTGGGCACGGCCGTGGCGGTGATGACCGACGCCGGTCGCGCCGGCATCCTGAACCCGGGCGCCCACGGCTTCAGCGAGGTGCTCTACGCGCTGTCTTCGGCGGCCAACAACAACGGCAGCGCCTTCGCCGGTCTGTCGGCCAACACGCCGTTCTACAACGTGCTGCTCGGCCTGGCGATGGTGTTCGGTCGCTTCGGCGTGATCGTGCCGGTGCTGGCCATGGCCGGCTCGCTCGCCGCCAAGCAGCGCGCCAGCGCCACCGACGGCACCCTGCCCACCCACGGCCCGCTGTTCGTGGCCTTGCTGATCGGCACTGTGTTGCTGATCGGCCTGTTGAACTATGTGCCTGCGCTGGCGCTGGGCCCGGTGGCCGAGCACCTGATGCTGTGGGCACGCTAAAGGGAGAAAAACATGAGTCGACAAACATTGCCCCTGTTCGACCCGGCGCTGGTGCGTCCGGCCCTGAGCGACGCCTTTCGCAAGCTCGACCCCCGCGTGCAGCGCCGCAACCCGGTGATGTTCGTGGTCTACGTCGGCAGCGCCTTCACCACCGCGCTCGCCATCGCCCAGCCCGAGGGCTTCACCATCGCGGTGGCGCTGTGGTTGTGGTTCACGGTGCTGTTCGCCAATTTCGCCGAAGCCATGGCCGAAGGGCGCAGCAAGGCGCAGGCCGCGAGCCTGCGCGGCCTCAAGAAACAGACCTGGGCCAAGAAGCTCGAAGCGAGCTACGAGCGTGGGGCGGCGCGCACCGCCATGCACTGGCATCCGCTGGAGGCCGACAACCTGCGCAAGAACGACCTGGTGCTGATCGAGGCTGGCGACAACGTGCCCGCCGACGGTGAGGTGATCGACGGCGTGGCCTCGGTGGACGAGAGCGCCATCACCGGCGAATCCGCCCCGGTGATCCGCGAATCCGGCGGCGACTTCTCGGCCGTGACCGGCGGCACGCGCGTGCTGTCGGACTGGGTCGTGGTGCGCGTCACCGTGAACCCCGGCGAAACCTTCGTGGACCGCATGATCGCGATGGTGGAGAACGCCAAGCGCCAGAAGACACCCAACGAGATCGCGCTGACCATCCTGCTGGTGGCGCTGACCATCGTGTTCCTGGGCGTCGTGGTCACGCTGCTGCCGTTCTCCACATTCGGGGTGGCGGCCAGCGGCGCCGGCCAGCCGGTGAGCCTGGTGGTGCTGGTGGCCCTGCTGGTCTGCCTGATTCCGACGACGATTGCCGGCCTGCTCAGCGCCATCGGCGTGGCCGGCATGAGCCGACTGATGCAGGCGAACGTGATCGCCACCTCGGGCCGCGCGGTGGAGGCCGCCGGTGACGTGGATGTGCTGCTGCTGGACAAGACCGGCACCATCACCCTGGGCAACCGACAGGCCAGCGCTTTCATCCCGGCGCCGGGGGTGAAGGAGGCCGACCTGGCCGATGCCGCGCAACTCGCCTCGCTGGCCGATGAAACGCCGGAAGGCCGCAGCATCGTCGTGCTGGCCAAGCAGAAGTTCAACCTGCGCGAGCGCGACGTGACCGCACTCGGCGCCACATTCGTGCACTTCACCGCGCAGACCCGCATGAGCGGTGTCGATCTGCCTGAAGGTCGGGCGATTCGCAAGGGCGCGACAGATTCGATCCGTCGCCATGTCGAAACGCTCGGTGGCAACTTCCCGGCAGCGCTGCAGACGTCGGTGGGCGACGTGGCCCGCCGCGGCAGCACGCCGCTGGTGGTGGCCGATGGCACCAAGGTGCTCGGCGTGGTCGAGCTGAAAGACATCGTCAAGGGCGGCATCAAGGAGCGTTTTGCCGAGCTGCGCCGCATGGGCATCAAGACCGTGATGGTGACGGGCGACAACCGCCTGACGGCCGCCGCCATCGCCGCCGAGGCGGGTGTGGACGACTTCCTGGCCGAGGCCACGCCCGAGGCCAAGCTCAAGCTGATTCGCGAACACCAGGCGCAAGGCCGGCTGGTGGCGATGACGGGCGACGGCACCAACGACGCGCCCGCCCTGGCCCAGGCCGACGTGGCGGTGGCCATGAACACCGGCACGCAAGCGGCCAAGGAGGCCGGCAACATGGTCGACCTGGACAGCAACCCGACCAAGCTGATCGAGATCGTCGAGACCGGCAAGCAGATGCTGATGACGCGCGGCTCGCTCACCACCTTCAGCATCGCCAACGACGTGGCCAAGTACTTCGCCATCGTGCCGGCGGCCTTCGTCGCCACCTACCCGCAGCTCTCGGCGCTGAACGTGATGCAGCTCGCCAGCCCCAACTCGGCCATCCTGTCGGCCGTGATCTTCAACGCGCTGATCATCGTGTTCCTGATCCCGCTGGCGCTCAAGGGTGTGAGTTACCGCGCCGTCAGTGCCGCCGTGCTGCTGCGCCGCAACCTGGCCATCTACGGCCTGGGCGGTGTGGTCGTGCCTTTCATCGGCATCAAGGCGATCGACCTGTTGATTTCTGCCGCCGGCTTTGCCTGAACCCTCCCGAGGAAACGTCATGAACCACCCACTTCAAACCACCCCCATCGAGCCCGACGACAAGAGCCCGGTGCTGCGCCCGGCCCTCGTGCTGTTCGTCGTGCTGAGCCTGCTCACCGGCCTGCTGTACCCGCTGCTGGTCACCGGCGTGGCGCAGGCGGTCTTTCCGCACCAGGCCAACGGCAGCCTGATTCAGCGCGACGGCCAGGCCGTGGGCTCCGAACTGATCGGCCAGCCGTTCTCCCAGCCCGGCCACTTCTGGAGCCGTCCCTCGGCGACCGGGCCGATGGCCTACAACGGTGGTGCCTCCAGCGGCTCCAACCTCGGTCCCAGCCACCCGGCACTGGCCGAAGCGGTGCAGGCGCGCATCGGTGCGCTGCGCGCGGCCGACCCCGGCAACACCGCGCCAGTGCCGGTGGACCTGGTCACCGCCTCCGCCAGTGGCCTGGACCCGCACATCAGCCTGGCCGCGGCGCGTTACCAGGTGGCGCGGGTGGCGCGCGTGCGGGGTCTCCCTGCCGAGCAGGTGAATACCCTGGTGGACCAGCACACCGAGGGCGCATGGCTCGGCTTCATGGGGGAGGCG
Source organism: Hydrogenophaga sp. (assembly GCF_018780075.1). GTDB lineage: Bacteria > Pseudomonadota > Gammaproteobacteria > Burkholderiales > Burkholderiaceae_C > Hydrogenophaga. The sequence continues at coordinate 21,264 of NZ_JADMKB010000006.1, read as the reverse complement.
CGCGTGAACGTGCTGGCACTGAACCTGGCGCTGGACGCCCAGGCCAGGCCGTGAGCGACGACGGGTCTGGCATGTCTGACGTGTGGGCATTGCTGGTCGCGTTGTTGGCCATCGTGTTACCGCTGCTGCTGGCCTGGTGGCTGGTGGTGCGCGGGGTGCAGCGCCCGCACCGCAGCCAGCACAGGCCGGGCGACAATGAACACACCCGGCGCTCATCCCGCTGATGTGACCGATTCCCACCCATGACCGAGCCCACCCGACCCGACCCCGATGCCCTGCTTGCCCGGGTGCAGCAGGAAGAAGCGCGTGCGCGACGCGGCAACCTGAAGATTTTCTTTGGCGCCTCGGCCGGCGTGGGCAAGACCTACGCCATGCTGGCCGCGGCCCGCGCAGCCCACGCGCAAGGCACGCCGGTGACCATCGGCGTGGTTGAAACCCACGGTCGACCCGACACCGAAGCGCTGGCGCGCGATCTGCCGCGCCTGTCCCTGCGGTCCGTGCCCTACCGGGGCCACCAGCTGCACGAGTTCGATCTCGACGCCGCGCTGGCCTTCGGCGCACAACACGAACAGGCGCTGGTCCTGCTCGACGAACTGGCCCACAGCAACGTGGCCGACTCACGCCACCCCAAGCGCTGGCAGGACGCCGAGGAGTTGCTGGCCGCCGGCGTCGACGTGTGGTCGACCATGAACGTGCAGCACCTGGAGAGCCTCAACGACATCGTCAGCGGCATCACGGGCATCCGCGTCTGGGAGACCGTGCCCGACCGCCTTTTCGATGAAGCCGACGAGGTGGTGGTGGTCGATCTGCCGCCCGACGAACTGCTGGAGCGCCTGAAGGCCGGCAAGGTCTACCTGCCGCGCGACGGCGACAACCGCGCCGAGCGCGCGGCCGCCAACTTTTTCCGCAAGGGCAACCTGCTGGCGTTGCGCGAGCTGGCCTTGCGCCGCACCGCCGACCGGGTGGACGACGAGATGCGCGCCTACCGCCAGGGCAGTGCCGACAAACCGGTGTGGCCCAACCGCGAAGCCCTGCTGGCCGCCGTGGGGGCCGACGCGCATGGTGAGAAGGTGGTGCGCAGCACCGCGCGCACGGCGTCCCAGCTCGACGTGCCCTGGCACGCGGTGCACGTGGAAACCCCGGGGCGTCCCCTGGGCGAGGTCGCGCAGCGCACGCTGCAGCTCGCCGAATCGCTGGGCGCGACCACCGCCACACTCTCCGCCCCCGACACTGCCACCGCCCTGGTGCGCTATGCGCGCGAGCACAACCTGGTGCGGCTGGTGCTCGGGCGCCGAGCGCGCCGCTGGCCCTGGTCACGCGGCGTGGCCGACCGCATCGCCACCCAGGCCGACGACCTCGACCTGGTGCAGGTGGGACAACCGGCCACCGCCGAAACGCAGCAGGCCACCACGCCCGCTGAGCGCGTCGAGGGCTACTGGCGCGGCTACCTGTGGGCGGCCGCTGTCTGTGTGGGCACCGCCGTGCTGGCGACGCCGCTCATCGAGGTGCTGGAACTCAGCAACATCGTGATGCTGTTCCTGCTGGCCGTGGTGGGCGTGAGCCTGGCCTTCGGGCGCGGGCCGGCGGTGCTGGCCGCGTTCCTGGGCGTGGGCCTGTTCGATTTCTTTTTTGTGCCGCCGCGCTTCACCTTCGCGGTGAGCGACGTGCAGTACCTCGTCACCTTCGGCGTGATGCTGGTGGTGGCGCTGGTGGTCGGCCAGCTCACCGCGGGCCTGAAGCAACAGGCCGAGGCGGCCACGCAGCGCGAACACCGCATGCGCAGCCTCTACGACATGTCGCGCGACCTGTCCGCCGCGCTGATGAACACGCAGGTGGCCGAGATCGGTGCGCGGTTCCTCACCGGCGAGTTCGGCGCGCGCTCGGCCCTGCTGGTGACCGACGAACACGATCGGCTGCAGACCATGATGGGTGCCACCGCGCCGGTGGACACCGCCGTGGCGCAATGGTCTTTCGACCGTGGAGAGGAAGCCGGTCGCGGCACAGACACCCTGCCCGCCAGCACCTGCCTGGTGCTGCCGCTGAAGGCGCCCATGCGCGTGCGCGGCGTGCTCGTGATCGAACCGCCGGGGCAGCGACCCTGGGGTCCCGAACAGCGCCGCCTGCTGCAGACCTGCGCCTCGCTGCTGGCAATTTCACTGGAACGCATCCACTACATCGAAGTGGCACAAAGCAGCACGGTGCAGATCGAATCCGAACGCCTGCGCAACTCGCTGCTCTCGGCCATCTCGCACGACCTGCGCACGCCATTGACCTCGATGGTGGGACTGGCCGATGCGCTGGAGCTCACACCGCCGGGTCTGAGCGAGGCGCAGCGCGAGGTGGCTGGGGCCATGCGGCAGTCGGCCCAGCGCATGGGCGCACTGGTGAACAACCTGCTGGACATGGCCCGCCTGCAGGCCGGCGCCGTGCAGCTCAACCGCGCCTGGCAACCGCTGGAAGAGGTGGTGGGCAGTGCGCTGGCGGCCTGCGGCAGCCTGCTCGCCGGGCGCGACATCCGCGTGGACCTGCCCGACGGGCTCCCGCTGCTGCACTTGGACGCCGTGCTGATCGAGCGCGTGCTGGTGAACCTGCTGGAGAACGCCAGCAAGTACACACCCGCGGGCAGCGCCATCCACCTCTTTGCGCGCCCGCGCAGCGACACGGTGGTGCTCACGGTGGACGACCACGGCCCGGGTCTGCCCAGGGGGCGCGAAGAGCGGGTCTTCGAGAAGTTCGAGCGTGGCCAGCGCGAAAGCGCCATGCCGGGCGTTGGCCTGGGCCTGGCCATCTGCCGCGCCATCGTGGAGGCCCACGGTGGCACGATCGAGGGCCACAACCGCGAGGTGGCGGGTGTCGTGCAGGGCGCGCGCTTTGACATCACCCTGCCCTGCGGCACGCCGCCGTCCGACCTCGGAACCAACCCCGTCGCTGAGGAGCCCCCCGCGCCATGACCCCACCCGGCAGCCAGATCCTGATCGTCGAAGACGAGGCCCACATCCGCCGCTTCGTGCGCCTCACGCTGGAGGCCGAGGGCCACACGGTGCACGAGGCCGAGAACTACCAGCGTGGGCTCATCGAGGCCGGCACGCGGCGCCCCGACCTGGTGGTGCTCGACCTGGGCCTGCCCGACGGCGACGGTGTGGACCTCATCCTCGAACTGCGGCAATGGTCATCCATGCCGGTGATCGTGCTCTCGGCCCGCAGCGCCGAGGCGAGCAAGATCGCCGCGCTCGACGCCGGCGCCGACGACTACCTGGTGAAGCCCTTCGGCTCGGGCGAACTCACGGCGCGCGTGCGTGCCCAGTTGCGCCGCCACCAGCAACAGACACCGGCCGGCGAGCCGCAGATCACCTTCGGCGACATCCGCATCGACCTCGTGCGCCGCGTGGTGGAGCGCGCGGGCGAGGTGCTGCACCTCACCCCCATCGAATACAAGCTGCTGACACACCTGGCCTCGCAACCCGACCGCGTGATCACCCACGCCCAGTTGCTCAAGGCCGTGTGGGGCCCCGGGCACCAGGAGGACATGCACTACGTGCGGGTGCACATGGCCAACCTGCGCAAGAAGGTTGAATCCCAGCCGTCAATGCCCAGGCACCTGATCACCGAAACGGGGGTCGGCTACCGTTTCAAGTGCTGATCCGACATTCAACCGGAAACGCCGATGGGACCTGTGTCCGACGTTGGCTGTGCGACTGAAACCGGCCGTCGGACTCATGAGGACGGCGGTTCTTTGAATGTCCGCTGATTGGAAGAGAGCGGGAGATCGCGGTGCGCTCGCCTCAGGCCGAAAACGCTGTTCAGATCGGGTCGCCCAGCACCTTGGAGAGCGCCGCGATGTTGGCCGCGCTGGGCACCTGCGGCTTCATCTCGTCTTCGGCGGCGGTGGCGTTTTCGTGGGCCTGGATGGCGTTGACCATGCTGTACTGGTCGTCCCAGCTGATGGTCTTGCCGGGGGGGCAGAGGTCGCGCACGGTGCCGAACCAGTAGTAGCCGTCATTGCCACCAAAGAGCTTGTCGATGCCGCCCGCGTCGCCGGTTTTGAGGCCGTGGGCCGCGAGGATCTGGTTGAGCTTGTGGTGAGAGACGGAATAACGCATGGGTGTCCAGTGGTGGGGTCGATGTGCAAGCGGGCCGGTTGGCCGCCTGTTGAGGTGGGCGATTTTACTGAGGTGCGGCACCGCCCTGCCCTCACCCACCCCAACGGAGGGAAGCCCTTGCGCCAACCGGACAGGCCGGCCTCCCAAAGCCCCGCACAATGGGTCGCGTGAAAACCCGCCACTTTGCCCAGCTCGTGGGCCTGTCTGCCCTGTGGGGAGCCTCCTTCCTGTTCCTGCGCATCGCGAGCCCGCTGCTCGGGCCGCAGGTCATGGCCTTTGGCCGTGTGCTGCTGGCCACCATCACGCTGGCGGTGCTGATGGCTGCGCTGCGCGAGCCCTGGCCCTGGCGCCACTGGCGCGAGCTGCTGCGCCTGAGCACGCTCTCGCTGGCCGCCCCGTTCCTGCTCTACGCCTGGGCCGCGCTGCGCCTGCCCGCAGGCTACAGCGCCTTGCTCAACACGACGGTGGTGCTGTTCGGCACGCTGGCGTCGGCCTGGCTCGGCCAGGACACCCTGAACGCCCGCAAACTGCTGGGCTGCGCGCTCGGCTTCGTGGGTGTGGGCCTGATCCTGCAGCTGGGACCGGTGAAACCGGACGCGACCACCATCACCGCGGCACTGGCCTGCATCGTGGCGGCGGCCTGCTACGGCATCTCCACACCGCTGATGAAGCGCGCCACCGAGCACATGCAGCCGCTGGCCATCGCTGCGGGCATCAGCGCGGCGGCCATGGTGTTGCTGCTGCCCGGGGCGCTGTGGACGCTGCCGCAAGCGAATTTCACGCCCACGGCCATGGTCGCGCTGCTGATCATGGGCGTGTTCACCTCGGGCCTGGCCTATTGGCTGAACCTGCGCATCATCCGCCACGTGTCGCCGGTGGCGGCCACCAGCCCGGCGTTCCTGATCCCGGTGTTCGGCGTCACCTGGGGCCACCTTTTTCTGGGCGAATCGGTGTCCTCGGGCATCTTCGTCGGCGGTGCGCTGGTGTTGCTGGCGACCGCGCTGGTGACGGGGTTCAACCCGCTGCGCCGGTCCGTGGTTGAAAACCCCATCCCCTGAATGAAAAACCCCCGGGACCTTTCGGTCCCGGGGGTTTGACGCCGGAACACACGCCGCGGCACGGGCTCTGCCCGGCCACAAGCGCGTCCCCCTGGGGAAAGCCGCGCAACGGCGCAGGAGGTTACCGGCCTCTCCAGGTCTTGTACCAGCCCGTCTGGCTCACGATGGTGAAGGCCAAGGCCGCGAGGATGATGGCGGACAACGGCGTGGTGAAAAACTCGGTGAAGAACAGGCCCACGTCTTCGCCGGTCGAGAGCATCGCCTGGCGGTAGCTGCGGTCCATCATCGGGCCGAGGATCATGCCCAGAATGACGGGACCGACCTGGAAGCCGTACATCTTCAGGAAGTACCCGAAGAGGCCGAAGCCCAGCATCCAGTACACGTCCACCGGGTTGTTGTTGATGGCGTAGGCACCCACCGCCGACAGCACCAGGATCAGCGGCAACAGCACCGGTTTGGGTGTCTCGACGATCTTGGCGAAGATCTTGATGCCCGTCAGGCCAAACACCAGCAGGAAGAGGTTGGCCAGCGTCAGCGAGCCCACCACGAACCAGAACAGGTGCGGGGTTTCGATCATCAGCATCGGACCCGGTTTCAGGCCGTGGATGTAGAGCGCGCCGATGATCACGGCCGTGACCGCATCACCCGGGATGCCCAGGGTCAGCATGGGCACGTAGGCGCCCCCGACCGCCGCGTTGTTGGCCGACTCGGGCGCCACCAGGCCTTCGTAGGCACCTTCGCCGAACGGACGCGAGGGGTTCTTCACCGTGCGCTTGGCGTGGTCGTAGGCCATGAGCGCGGCGATGTCGCCACCCGCGCCAGGCAGGGCCCCCACCACCACGCCGATGGCGGAGGTGCGGGTGGCCAGCGGCAGGTATTTGCGCACCAGGCCCCAGGACGGAATGATCTTGCTCACGTTCTGTTTGACCGCCGTGAGCTTGAGTTCGTGCAACTGGGCAATCACCTCGGCCACGCCGAAGAAACCGATCATGGCGGCGATGTAGGAGATACCGGCCGACATCTGCAGGCTGCCGAAGGTGAGGCGCTGCTCGCCCGTCATCGGGTCCAGGCCGACGCAGGAAATCAGCGCGCCGAGTGCGCCGGCAAAGATGCCTTTGGAGAGCGATTCGCCCGAGAGGCTGCCCACCAGCAGGATGCCCCAGATCGCCAGCAGCAGGTACTCGCGGGGGCCGAACTTCAGCGCCAGGCTGGAGACCGCGGGCGCCGCGATGGCGAGCGCCAGGATGCCGATGAAACCGCCGTAGACCGAGACCACCGTGGTCAGGCCGATGGCCTGCCCCGCTTCACCGCGCTTGGCCAGCGGGTAGCCGTCCAGGCCGGTGGCAATGGCCGAAGGCGCGCCCGGAATGTTCAGCAGGATCGCGCTGCGCGAACCGCCATACACACCACCGAGGTAGATACCGGAAATGAGCGCCAAGGCCTGGTTCACGTCCCACTTGAAGGTGAACGAGATCAGGATGGAGACCGCCATCGTGACCGACAGGCCGGGGATGGCGCCGATGTAGATGCCGGCGAAAGTGCCCAGCGCGGTGAGCGCGAGCATCTTCCAGTCCAGCCAGGACATCAGGAAATAACCAAGGGCTTCCATCATTTCAGGAACTCCGGCAGGTGGGGACCGACGAGCGAGCCGGCGGGCAGCACCACCGAGAAGGCGGTGCGGAACACAACAAAGATGGCGGCCAGCACCAGCACGCTGATCAGCAGGTTGAGCCCGACGCGGCGGCTGCCCAGCAGGTACATGGACGCGGCCAGGAAGATGTAGGAGGCGATCAAGAAACCGATGTACTCCATGCCCAGCATGTACATGAAGATCAGCACAGCGAAGGCGATCAGTTGCAGCGGCGTGACCTTGCGAACGAACTGCTGTGCCCAGGTCTCACCGTTTTCCAGGTTGAGCTTGGCGCGGGCGGTCTTCACGACGTTGATCAGACCGGTGAACAGCATGGCGGCGGCGCACACCATGGGAAAGCTGCCGGGCGCGGCCAGCGAGTCAAAACTGGAAATCTGGTACGACGTCCACAGGAGAAAAACACTGACCAGAACAAGCAGCACCATGAAGGTCAGCTCGCCGGCCAGTCTTGGGTGACTGGTGTGCATGGAAGGTCTCCTCAAACGGAAAAGGCAGATGCGCCCCCCGACGTGGGCGAGGGAAGGAGGGGGAGTTCCCCCAGGGCACCGCCGGGCCGGCTGTGCCGGACGGCCAGTGCCGCCCCCTGGGGGGTCGCGCGCAGCGCGGCGGGGGGGTCGTCAGGGCTTCGCGATGCCCAGCGTGGCCGGGTCCACCTTGGCGGTGCCGGCGTTCTGGTACAGCCAGGCGGTGGTGGACTGCCACTTCTTGATGAACTTCTCGGCGTCGGCACCGCCCAGGTTCAACATCGTCGTGCCACGGCCCTCCATCAGCTTGCGGTACTGCGGGTTCTCGCCGGCCTTCTTGAAGGCGGCCACCAGCTTGGCCTTGACCGGCTCGGGGGTGTCTTTCTTCACGAACACGCCGTACCACGCGCCCCAGGGCAGGTACTTCGGCAGGGCCTTGAGCGACGGTGCGTCGGTCATGGGTGCGATGCCCTGGAAGGGCTTGTTGTCCAGCACGCCCAGCGCCTTGAGGCGGCCGGCCTTGACGTGCTCGATGGCAGCGCCGGAAGCGATGAAACCGATGTCCAGGTGGCCGCCCTGCAGCGCAGCGATGGCCGGGCCGTCGCCATCAAACGGCACCTGGATGGTCTCGAACTTGGTGAGGCTGCCGATCATGGTGTTGACCGTGTAGGGCACGGTGCCCTGGCCGGCCATGTACTGCTTGACCTTCTTGGGGTTGGCCTGCACATGGCTCAGCAAGTCCTGCATGTTGTTCCAAGGCGCGTCGGGCTTGGCCACCAGCAGGATGGAGTTGGCGATCGCCGCGACGTTGATGGGATAGAACTGGTCGTAGTCGAACTCGGCCATCTTCATCACGCGGAACAGCGCCTGCGGCTCGGCACCCATCAGGAGGGTGTAGCCGTCGGACGGCTGCTGCAGCACGAAGTTGGCGCCGATGGCTCCGGCCGCGCCGGGCTTGTTCTGCAACACGATCTTCTTGCCCAGGGCTTCTTCGGCGTAAGGCGCGTAGCCGCGCATGGCGACGTCGGTGCCGCCGCCAGCGCCCCACTGGATCACGGCGGTGATGTCGCGCTCAGGGTAGGCCTGTGCCGAGGCCTGACCGGCGAAGGTCACGGCGGTGAGGGCCGCGACGGCGGTGCCGAGCCATTGACGTTTGGTGAATTGCATTTGCATGTCTCCTTCTGTTGGAAAAAATCAAGCCCTGGGACCCGGACTCATGGGTTTCACACGCGACGTTGAAGCCCTGCCTCAGGGTCCGCCGCTGGGCGGTCCCCCGGGACGAAGGCCTCGAATGTAGGACCGCACCAGGTGCCGGTCCATGCGAACGCACCCGATGCCGATCGTTCAGTGCACACAGGTGTTCGATCATCGATCACAACCCGGGTTTCCCCTGAGCGCGTGCCGCCGCGTGGCGCGCCGCCAGGAAACCGAACACGATGCCCGGGCCGATGGTGATGCCGGGCGCGGTGTAGACGCCGCCCATGATGGAGTGCATGTCGTTGCCCACGGCGTACAGGCCGGCGATGGGCTGGCCCGCCGCGTCGAGCACCCGTGCGTCGCCATCGGTGGCGAAGCCGGTGGCCGCGCCGATGTCGCCGGGGTAGAGCTTCAAGGCATAGAACGGCGCGGTGTCCAGCGGGCCGAGGTTGGGGTTCTTGCCACCGGCCGCGGCGTCGCCGATGTTCTGCTGGTAGGCCGTGGCCCCGCGCTGGAAGTCCGGGTCCACGCCGGTTTCTGCGTAGGCGTTGATCTGCTGCACGCTGGCCTTCAGGCTGGCGGCGTCGATGCCCAGCCGGTCCGCCAGCTCGTCGAGCGTCGCGCCCTGCGTGAGGTAACCGTCGGCGAGAAACGGCGCCCTGTCTTTGGCGCTGGCACCGGGGCGCACCATGCCGAGGCCGTAGGTCTGCAGCGCCTGGGCGTCACAGACCAGGAAGGCCGGCACGCTGCCGGAGGCCTGCATGGCCATGCCGAACAGGTGGTACGAGGTGCTTTCGTTGACGAAACGCTCGCCGGCCTGGTTCACGGTGAGCATGCCGGGCTTGGCGCGGTCCATCACGAAGTGCGGGAACACGGCGGTGCTGCCGTCGGCGCGTTGTCGCAAGGACACGGGCGCCCAGAAGGCGTTGCTCAAGGCGCCCTTGCCGTACACAGCGCCCGCGTCTTTGGCCAACGCATGCGCCTCGGCGGTGTGGCCGGGGGCGGCCGGGCACCAGCCGATCTGGGCGCCGGGCAGCATCTGGGCGCGCAGATCGGGGTGGCGGTTGAAGCCGCCGCTGGCCAGCACCACGCCGCCCGTGGCAGTGACGGCGCGCCATCCGCTCTGTCCTTTGCCCTGCCCCTCGAGCACGACGCCGCTCACACCATCGGCGCTGCGCTCGAAGCGCTTCACCGAGGTGTTGAGCAAGAGCGTCACGTGAGCGTGCTTCGACAGTGAATACAACAGCCGCGCCACCAGCGCGTTGCCCATCACCAGGCGCGTGCCGCGCGGGTGGCGCAGGCGGTCCATGCCGTGGCGCGCAATGATCCTGAGCGCGTGCCTGAACGAAGCGAAGGACTTCGTGAGCGCGAGCAGGTGGTTGATGTCGGTGCGGTCCACCATCATGCCGCCGAGCACCGTGAACTCGGGGATGGGCGGGCGCACGAGCGGGAACAGGTCGCCAAGCAGCCGGCCGTCGAACGGCAGCGGCTCCAGCGCGCGGCCGTTGAGCGTGGAGCCGCCGAGGTCGGAGATGTAGTCCGGGTGTTTGGCGTAGGGCCGGAACTTCAGCTCGGTGCGGTCTTCCAGCAGGCGGATCGTGGCGGCGCCGTGGTCCAGAAAGGCCTGGCGCAAGGCCGGCGGCGTGCGCTCGCCGATGGCGTTGTTGAGGTAGCGCGCGGCGTCGGCCAACGTGTCGAAGGGGTTCACGCTGGCTGCATGGTGCGTGCCCGGCACCCAGGTGGTGCCAGCCGACCAGGCCGTTGTGCCACCCACGTGTTCCGTGCGCTCGACCAGCAGCACCCGCTGCCCTTTGAGGGCCGCGAACAGCGCGGCCGCCATGCCGGCGCCACCGGCGCCGATCACGACCAGGTCGAAGGTGGCTTCTGTGGGGAGCTTGCTCGGGGTGTTCAGGACTTGCATGCTCACTTCCCCAGGAGGAAATCGACCATGAGGTCGCGCACACGGGCAAACATGTCGGCGCCGGTCATGGTGTTGCAACCCTTGGCCCGCGCCGCCGCGATGAACGGCGTGATGGCCGGCGCGGTGATCACGCAGCCGCAGAACATGTGCGGCTCCAGCTTCGTCACGTCCAGCGGATACGGGTCGCTCTCTTTCATGCCCACCGGCGTGGCGTTGACCACGGTGTCGAAGCCCGTCGGGTCGGCGCTGCCGTGGGTGACCGGGCATGGCTTCAAGCTGGCCAGGCGGTCCACCAGCGAAGCGCGGCGCTGCGTGTCCGGGTCAAAGATCGCGAGCTCGCTCACACCGGCCATCACCAGCGCGTGCGCGATCGCCGAGCCGGCGCCGCCCGCGCCCACGAGCAGGGCCTTCTTGCCAGCGGGCGGGCAGCCCTTGTCCTGCATCGCCGCGACAAAACCGAGGCCATCGAACATGTCGCCGTGCCAGCTGCCGTCGGCGTTGCGGCGCAGGGTGTTGACCGTGTGCAGGAAGGCCGCGCGGTCGGAGGTGGTGGCGCACAGGTCGGTGCAGGCGAACTTGTGCGGCACCGTCACGATGATGCCGTCCACGTTCTGCGCCAGCGAGGCGCCGCGCACCCAGTCGGCCAGGTGGGCGGGCGAAACGTGGGCCGGGACACACACCGCATCGCGGCCATGGTCGGCAAAGGCCTGGGTCACGCCGGCCGGCGATTTCACCTGGGCGATCGGGTCGCCCACGATGTAGTGCAGGCGCGTGGCGCCGCTGAGGGATTCGGTCATGTTGTCTCGCTCGGCCTGTCGATCGGTGAGTGGTTTCGAGCGGATCATATCCAAAAGTGGAATTGTGTTCAACAATTGAATAATGTTCCTTTTTTGGATAGACTTCGTTCCGTCGGGCGTCTGAACCGCCCACACCACCCACCTCCAGAGACCACCCCATGAACGGCGTCCTCGAACGAACCCTCGGCATCCTCGAACTGCTCTCGCAACACGGCGAGGGCATGGAACTGGCCGCCGTGGCCGACCAGCTCAACATCCCGCGCAGCGCCGTGCACCGTCTGCTGGCCGACCTGGTGCGGCTGGGCTATGTGCGCCAGGCGCGCGGCCATGGGGACTACCTGCTGACCACCAAGCTGGTGAGCATGGGCCTCTCGTACCTCAGCAACAGCGGCATCGTGGACATCGCGCAGCCGCTGCTCAACCGCCTGGCCGAGGTCTCGGGCGAGCTGGTGCGGCTCTCGGTGGTCGACGGGGAACGCCTGACCTGGGTGGCCCGCGCGCAGGGCGCACGCCAGGGCCTGCGCTACGACCCCGACATGGGATCGGACGCCCGACTGTCGTGTTCGTCCTCGGGCTGGGCTTTGTTGTCCACACTGGACGACAACACCGGCATGGCCCTGGTGGCCAAGCAGGGCCTGGGCCTGCCCGAGCAGTTCGGCCCGGCCGCACCCACCTCGCTGCAGGCCGTGTTGGCCGCCGTGCACGCCACGCGCGAGCGCGGCTACAGCCTGACGGTGGACACCTACAGCCTGGGCCTCTCCGCCATGTCCGCGCCGGTGAGGTTTGCAGGGCAACCCGCCATGGGCGTGATCACCGTCGCCGGCCCCACGGTGCGTTTCACGCCCGAGCGCATGGAAGCGCTGGCGCCCGAGCTGCTGTCCATCGCCTCGCAGCTGGCCGCGGCCAGCGGGGCCTCGCCCTTCTTCCAGCTCACGGCCGAGACCGGCGCCCCAGGCGACGTCAAAGGCCGCAAGCCGATCTACGCCGTATAGCCATGACCACCCCCGTCGCTTGCTCGCTGCGCGTAGCCGCATCCCCCCTCCAGGGGGCGGCACCAGTGGCCTGGCAAAGCCAGTTCCACGGTGTCCCGAGCGAAGAGAGCTGCGATGCGTGAGTGGGACTGCGACCTTTTGGTGATCGGCTCCGGGGCTGGCGGCCTGTCGACGGCGGTGACGGCGGCCCACCTCGGACTGAAGGTCATCGTGGCCGAGAAAGACCCGCAGTTCGGTGGCACCACCGCCTGGTCGGGCGGCTGGATGTGGCTGCCGCGCAATCCGCTGGCGGTCGAGGCCGGCATCGTCGAACCGATCGAAGAACCGCTGGCCTACCTGCGCCACGAACTCGGCGAACGCTTTGACGAGACCCGCGCCCGCGCCTTCCTGGAGGCGGCGCCGCGCATGGTGGATTTCTTCCGCTCGAACACCGCGCTGCGCTTCATCGACGGCAACGCGATTCCCGATTTCCACGGCCGCACGCCGCACGCGTCGCTCGGCGGCCGCTCACTCTGCGCCGCGCCGTTCGACGGCCGCCGCCTGGGCGCGCGTTTCGCCGACCTCAAGCCGCCCCTGCCCGAGACCACGCTCTGGGGCATGGGCATCGCCTCGGGTGCCGAGCTGCGCCACTTCTTCAACGCCCTGCGTTCGCCGGCCTCGTTCTGGTACGTGGCGAAGCGCGTGCTGGCGCACGGGAAAGACCTGCTGCTGCACCGCCGAGGCCTGCGACTGGTGAACGGCAACGCGCTGGTGGCGGCCTTGGCCACCTCGGCACTGGAGGCCGGCGTTCAAATCCGCACCCGCTGCCCGGTGCGGCGACTGCTGCGCGATGGAGCGCGCGTCACCGGCGCCGTGCTCGGCACGCCCGAAGGCGCCATCGAAGTGCACGCCCGCTGTGGCGTGGTGCTGGCCTGCGGCGGCTTCCCCCACGACGCCTCGCGCAAGGCCGCCCTGCTGCCCCACGCGCCGACCGGCCGCGAACACCACTCGGCCGCGTCGCGCGGCAACACCGGCGACGGCCTGCGCCTGGGTGAAACCGCCGGCGGTTGTGTGGCCACCGACGGCGCGCAAGCCGCGGCCCTCGCACCCGTGTCGCTGGTGCCGCAGGCCGACGGCTCGTTCGCGCACTTCCCGCACCTGATCGAGCGCGGCAAGCCCGGCCTGATCGCTGTCACGCGCCGCGGGCAGCGCTTCACCAACGAAGCCGACTCGTACCACGACTTCATGCGGGGCCTGCTGGCCGCCGTGCCGGCGGGTCAGCCGGTGGAAGCCTGGCTGGTCTGCGACCACGCCTTCATGCGCCACTACGGCCTGGGCGCCGCCAAGCCGGCCCCGATGCCACTGGGCCCGATGCTCGCCAACGGCTATGTGCAGCGCGGCCAGACGCTGGCCGACCTGGCCCGGGTCTGCGGCATCGACAGCGATGCGCTGCAGGCGACGGTGCAGCGCTACAACGCGCAAGCCCTTGCGGGCCAGGACGATCACTTCGCCAAAGGCGAGACCCCCTACAACCGCATGCAGGGCGACGCGGCCTTCGCCGCCGACAAGGGCTGGCCGAACCCCTGCATGGCGCCACTGGCACGCGGCCCGTTTTACGCGGTGCGCGTGGTCGCCGGCAGCCTGGGCACCTTCGCCGGGTTGAAGACCAATGCCCACGCCCAGGTGCTCGACGCACAAGGCCAGCCCATTGCCGGCCTGTACGCGGGCGGCAACGACATGAACTCGGTGATGGCCGGCCACTACCCCAGCGGCGGCATCACGCTGGGGCCGGCAATGGTTTTCGGGTTTCTTGCCGCGCACCACATGGCCACCCCTGCCGCGGCGGACGCCGCGCCCCCCTCAAGGGGGCGACGCCTGCAGCCCGGCGAAGCCGGTTCTGCGGTGTCCCCGGTTTGAACTGCCCCTCACGTCCACATCCTTCGAAGAAAGCCACCATGCACTACGAACTCGCCACCATGACCCTGCCGTTCGGCACCGCCGGCACGGCCGCCCAGAACGTGCAGGCCTTCTGCACCGCGCCGGAAGCGAAGGGCGAGCTGCTGGCCTGCTGGTTCACCGACATCGGCCCGCTCAACCAGATGATCGTGCTGCGCGGGTTCGCGTCGCTGGCTGACCTGCAGGCCGAGCGCGATCGCACGCAGAACAGTGCCAGCCCCTTCGGCAACGGTGAGATCTTCCAGACACTGGAACAGCACAGCTACCAGGGCTTTCCGTGGATGAAGCCAGTGCGCCCGAGTGCCGAGAGCGGCGTCACCGGCCCGGTGTACGAGATCCGCACCTACGGCATCAAGCCCGGGGGTGTGCAGCCCACCATCGACCTGTGGGAACAGTACGTGCCGCCGCGCGAAAAACTGTCACCTTGCGTCATCGCCATGGTCGCGCTCGACGGACCGCTGCGCTTCACCAACATCTGGGCCTACCCCTCGCTGGACGCGCGATCCAAAGCCCGCGCCGATGCGGTGGCGCAAGGCATCTGGCCACCCAAGGGCGGGCCGGCGCACCTGACCACCAACATGGTCTCGACGATTGCGCTGCCCACGGCCGTCTCTCCACTGAAGTGAGCTGAACATGGCCCGCGTCTATTCCCTTGCGTATCTCAGCTCGCATCGGTGCACACCACCGGAAGCAGTCCGCATCGCGGCCGCCAACGGCTACCAGTTCGTCGGCCTGCGCCTGTGGCCCAACGCGCCGGGTGCGCCGCAGCAGTTCCTGCTGGACCGGCCCGACGTGCTCAAAGAAACCCAGGCGGCGATGGCCGACACAGGGGTGGGCATCTTCGATGTGGAGATCATCCGCATCGGCGAGACCTTCGACCCGCACACCTGGGACGCGCTGTACGACGCCTGCGCCGCGCTCAAGGCCAAGGCCATCCTGGTGGCGGGTGACGATCCGGATGAAGCGCGCCTGACGCAGCACTACGCCCGCCTCTGCGAAGTGATGGCGCCCTACGGCCTCACGGCCGACCTGGAGTTCATGCCCTGGACAGCCGTGAAAGACGCCAAGAGCGCCCTGCGCATCGTGCAGAACGCCGGCACGCCGGCCAACGCGGGCATCCTGGTCGATGCGCTGCACGTCGGCCGCTCGACCACGACGCTCGACGACATCCGCGCCATCCCGCGCAAACTGCTGCATTACGCGCAGATCTGCGACGCGGTCGCCGGCACGCACTTCACGACCGAAGAAATGATCCATACCGCGCGCTGCGAGCGCCTGCTGCCCGGCGACGGGACCATTGACGTGCGAGGTCTGTTCGCCGCCCTGCCCGCCGACCTGCCGGTGAGCGTGGAGGTGGTGAACTTCGAGCGCGAGAAGACCGCCGACCCCGTGCAATGGGCTGGCATCTGCCTGGCCGCGAGCCGGCCGTT
The DNA here is from genome assembly GCF_018780075.1 of Hydrogenophaga sp. Taxonomy (GTDB): domain Bacteria; phylum Pseudomonadota; class Gammaproteobacteria; order Burkholderiales; family Burkholderiaceae_C; genus Hydrogenophaga. The sequence continues at coordinate 5,719 of NZ_JADMKB010000006.1, read as the reverse complement.
TACCGGCTGAGAACACCATGCTGATCTCGTTCGACCGCATCTCGCGTCTGCCCTTCTTCTTCGGCGCCCGCTGGTTCAGCAGTGCTTGAAATGGACCACCCCTGCGGCGCTGCGCGCCCCCCTCAAGGGGACGACACCAGCCGTCCGGCAAAGCCGGCCCGGCGGTGTCCTCGGTTCAGTCACGTCTCTTGCAGAGGTTGGCTGACTCCACAAAGCTCAACTGAAAGAACCCCATGGATTTCGCCCTCAACGACGAACAAAAAATGATGATCGACACCATCCGTCGCTTCATCGCCGAAGAACTGCACCCGCTGGAAGATGCGCTGGAAAACACCGGCGCGCTGCCCGAGGCCGACGCCCGCCGCATCCACGCCAAAGCCAAAGCGCTGGGTCTGTACGCGCTCAACATGCCGGCCGAACTCGGCGGTGGCGGCCTGTCGAACCTGGACCGCATCATCTGCGAAGAGCAGTTCGGCCACACCAGCGACATGCTGATCCGCCGCGCGTTTGGCAACGTCTACGAACCGCTGCTGCACTGCAAGGGCGAGCAGGTCGAACGCTGGCTCAAGCCGGCGGTGGAAGGCACGCGCACCTGCGCCATCACCATCACCGAGTCGGGCGCCGGCTCGGACGCTGCGGGCATCAAAACCCACGCGAAACGCAACGAGCAAGGCCAGTGGGTGCTCAACGGCAGCAAGCACTTCATCAGCGACGGCATCTGGAGTGATTTCTTCCTGGTCTCCGCAAAAACGGGTGAGAAAGAGATCAGCATGTTCATGGTCGACAAGGGCCTGCCCGGTTTCACCGTCGGCAAGGACCAGGCCATGATGGGTCTGCGCGGCACGCCGCACCTGGAACTGTTCTTCGACAACGTGGTGCTGGAAGACGCCGCCCTGCTGGGCGAACAGGGCCAGGGCTTCAAGCTGGCCATGGGCGCGCTCAATGTGGTGCGCCTGGCGCAGGTGGGCGCGCGCGCCGTGGGCAAGGCCACGCACGTGTGCGAGCTGATGCTGACCTACGCGAACGACCGCAAACAGTTCAACACCCGCATCGGCGATTTCCAGATGGTCCAGCAGATGCTGGCCGACAGCGTGATCGAGATCAACGCCGCGCGCTGGATGGTCTACCACGCCGCCTGGATGCTGGACCAGGGCCTGGACGCTCGCGAGCAGATCGCCATGGTCAAGGTGCACGCGGCGGAAACGCTGGGCCGCGTGGTGGACCGCGCGGTGCAGGTGTTCGGCGGCATGGGCTTCTGCAAGGAACTGGCTATCGAGCGTTACTACCGCGACGCGCGCATCTACCGCATCTTCGACGGCACGTCGGAAATCCACCGTGGGGTGATCGCGAAGTCGGCGCTCAAGAAGGGTGCTCAGCTCTTCGATGTGAACCGTTGA
>NZ_JADMKB010000006.1:0-4222 GCF_018780075.1 Hydrogenophaga sp. | reverse complement strand
ATCCAGATCGACGGCCGCGAATGGCTGCGCTACAAGCCCTTCCCCATCCATGTCGCCATCGTGCGCGCCAGCGCGGCCGACGAGGACGGCAACATCAGCTTCGAACACGAGGCCGCCAACCTCGACGCGCAGTCCCTCGCGCTGGCGGCGCGCAACAGCGGCGGCACGGTAATCGTGCAGGTCAAGGAGCGGCTGCCCAAAGGCGCGCTCAAGGCGCGCGAGGTGCGCATCCCCTCGGCCTGGGTCGACGCCATCGTGGTCGACCCCAACCAGCAGACCAGCTACGCCATCCCCTTCGATCCGGCCTTCAGCGGCGAACTCACCGGCGAGGCCCGCGCGGCGAGCGAGGCCGAGGACCACGCACGCGAAGTCGCCGCGTCACAGGAAGCCTTCAGCGAACGCCAGGCCGTGGCGCGCCGTGCGCATGTGGAGCTGTTCAACACCGGCAAGGCGCGCCCGGTCATCAACTACGGCGTGGGCGTGCCCGACGCGGTGGCCAAACTGATCGCCGCGCGCAACGAGCAGCACCGCATTTACCAGACCATCGAACACGGCACCTACGGCGGCACGCTGATGGACGGTGTGCTGTTTGGCTACGCGCGCAACGCCACCGCCATGCTCGACGCCGCGACGCAGTTCGACTTCTACGGTGGCGGCGGGCTGGACGTGGCCTGCCTGGGCTTCGGCGAATTCGACGCAGAAGGCAGTGTCAACGTCTCGCGCCTGGGCGGCGTCACGGTCGGCCCCGGCGGCTTCATCGACATCGCGCAGAACGCGAAGAAGGTGGTGTTCTGCGGCACGCTGGCGGCCAAGGGCGTGAAGCTGCAGACCGGCGACGGCCAGATGCGCGTGCTGCAGCAGGGCGCGGTGAGGAAGCTCGTGAAGCAGGTGGACCAGATCACCTTCAGCGGCCCGCAGGGCATGGTGCGCGGGCAGGAGGTGCTGTACCTCACCGAACGCGGCAGCTTCCGCCTCACGCCCGACGGCATCGAACTGTTCGAGATCGCTCCCGGCATTCATCTGCAGCGCGACATCCTCGACCAGATGGAATTTGCACCGCTGGTGGCGAAAGACCTGAAGGTGATGGACGCCGCGCACTTCACGGCCGCCTGATCGGCGCGCGCGAGGCCGTGGGTCAACGCTGCGAACGCAGCGTTTCAAAGGCCTCGCTCACGCGCTTGAACTCGCGCTCGGCGAGCCGCTGCACCAGCGGCGACACATGGCCCAGGCGGTCGGGGTGGTACTGCTGCAGCAGCGCGCGGCGGGCGCGTTCCACGGCGTCCCAGGGGCTGCCCTCTTCCAGACCCAACACGGCCCAGGGCGTGGCATCGGCAGCACCATCATCCAGGCCTTCGTCGCCCTCGTCACTGTCTTCGGCGTTGCTCTCCGCCTCCGGCGCCTCGATGCGCTGCACCAGGCACACCGTGGCCTGCCAGTGCACCGCGTACTCGGTCTGGCAGGTCGGGCAGCGCACCTCGCCGGGGGCATCCAGCAGGGGAATGCGCAAACGCTTCTGGCAGCACGCACAGCGCAGGATGGGCGGTTGGGGTGCGGCCGCTGGAGACGGCTCGGCAGCGGCCTCGGCGGTCGCGCCCAGCGCGGCCCGCAGACGCTCGGTCTTTGACAAGGGTCGGCAGGCCAGCTCGGCACGCACGGTCTCACACACCGAAGTGTTCCGGCCGTGCTCCTGGTGCAGCACCGCCAGCTCGTCCACGCTCAGGGACTGCAGGGGCCGCGAGCGGTTGGGCGGGGGCAGCAGCACCAGATCGGCCGGCTCGGTGTCGAGCAACAGGCGCACATGCCAGATGTCTTCGCCCGTCAGCGGCATCGACGCCAGCGCCTCGGCCGGGTCCAACAGACCCGCCAGCATCTGAATGGTCATGGGCGGAAGGTCGAGAAACGCGGCGCTGGCCTGGGCCACGTCGTCGTCCAGCGCCTCGATGGGCCGGAACCCGATGCGCAACTGGCTCAGGCTCCAGTAGCTCACGCCCATGGCCGCGGCCAGCTCGCTCAGCGACAGATCCCGCTCCGCTGCGCCCTGCAACAGCGCCGCGATCAGCAAGCCCCCCGGCCGCTTCAGGCCATCGGGGTCGAGCCGGCCGCTCCAGGGCTCGGGCGCGCACTCGACGATCGGTTTAGAGAATGCCGACGCAAAAGCGTGGGCGGTCTTTGGGGGCATGGCATGGGGCCGTCCGGGCAGGACAGCAGAGCAACAACAAAAACGGATCGTACAGGGTAAACCCGCATCACCCCCCGCTCCCGCCGGGCTGTCCACGCAGATGGGGCCATGAACCGTGTGGCGCAGAACCCGCACACTTGGCGACGGCCCGCGCTAGGGCGCGATGGCGCTGGCGATGAGCTTCACGGACACCAGAAACAGGCTCACCTGCACAAACAGAAAAAACCATCGGTCCGACAGACGGCGCGTCAGGAAGGCCCCCACCACCGTGCCCACCAGCGCAAACGGCACCAGGCCGGCGGCCTCCCACATCACCTGCGTGGAGTAGGGGCGCAGCAGCTGATAGGGCAGGATCTTGGCGACGTTGATGACCGCGAACACGATGGTCGCGGTGCCGGCAAAAACCGCTTTGGGCAACTTCTGCGGCAACACGTACATCTGAAACGGTGGCGCTCCCGCGTGGGAGATGAAGCTGGTGAAACCCGCCAGCGATCCCCAGAACCAGCCCCTGAGCGCCGATGGCACCGCGGGTTCGGTCAATGCACCTCGGCGCAACCAGGCGTTGAGGCAGAACGCCAGGCCGAGGCCACCGATCAAGAACGTCACGGCCCGGTCGGACACGACCGAAGCCAGCAGCCAGCCGATCAGCACCCCCAGAATGCCCGCCGGGATCAGCACCCGGAGGTTCGGCGCGCTGAAGTCCTTGCGGTACAGCCACACGGCCACCACGTCCGACAACACGTAGATGGGCAGCAGCATCGTGGCGGCCTTGACCGGCGACATGGCCAGCGAGGTCACCGGCACCGCCAGCATGCCGATGGCCGGCAGCCCACCCTTGGACAGCCCCACCAGAAACGCGGCAACACCAAACATCCAGAAAAGCCACTCTTGACTCACTGGGCAGTTCTCCAAAGGGTAGAAATTGAATGGCGGTCCATCAAGCGTCTGCGGACATCACCCTGGTGGTGTCCATGAACAGCTCGGCGCACACCCCGCGCAACCAGCGGTTGGCCGGATCGTGCTGGAACCGGGCGTGCCAATGTTGCTTGACCACAAAGGTGGGGATCGGCACCGGGCACGGAAGCACCTGGAGCCCCGCCGATCGGGCCAGCGTTTCGCCGATGTGCCTTGGCAGCGTCGCCAGCAGATCGCTCGTGGACAGGATGGCGGACAGGCCCAGGAACCCCGGCAACTTCAGGCTGACCTGTCGCTGAATCTCGCGCTCGGACATGGCTTTTTCGAGCAGCAGCTGGCCTGTCCCGGACACGATGCCCGCATGGGACTCGCGCTTGTACTGGGCCAGCGTGAGGCGCCCCTTGATGCGCGGATGTCTCGCATTGGCCAGGCAGACCCAATCCTGGATGAAGAGCGCCTGCTGGAAAAAACCCGCGTCCAGTCGCGGGATGAGCCCCAGCGCCAGGTCGGCCTCACCCGATTCCAGCGCCTGGGCGATGCCCGGATGGATCGAGGCCGCCTCCAGCTGCACGTGTGGCGCCAACGCCCGCACGTGGGTGAACAGGCGTGGCAGCAAGGTGATGTGGCTCGCGTCCGTCATGAAGATGCGAAACCCGCGCCGGGCCGTGGCGGGCTCAAACGCCGCTTCGGGCGCTGAAAGCCGGCGCAGGCCGTCGAGCACCTCGCGCACGGTGTCCATCAGTGCCTCGGTGCGCGGCGTGGGCTGCATGCCCTGCGGCGTGCGCACAAACAGCGGGTCGCCCAATTGCTCGCGAAGACGGCCCAGCCCGATGCTGATGGTGGGCTGGCTCTGGCCCAGCAGCTCGGCGGTACGGGTGACGCTGCCGGTGCTGTGCAGCGTGTCCAGCAGGCGCAGCAGCTTGATGTCGATCAGCGGGATGTCCAGGCTCATGCGTCGGCGTATGTATTGCGAAATGCAATGAAGTGTATTGAATTCATTCGATAGACGGAATACCAGGAGCAACCCAGAATTCGCCCCATTCCACAGGAGACAGACAGTGAACATCGCGGTTCTGGGCGCAGGCGCCCTGGGTTGTGCCATCGGCGGCACGCTGGCGCAGGCGGGCA
>NZ_JADMKB010000059.1 GCF_018780075.1 Hydrogenophaga sp. | reverse complement strand
CGCTCGGCGTTCTTCAGCGTCTGGCGGCGGCGGTAGTCGTCGGGCACCTTGGACGCCTGGCCCTGCGTGACCTCGATGTAGAAGCCGTGCACCTTGTTGAACTGCACGCGCAGGTTGGCGATGCCGGTGCGCGCGCGTTCGCGGGTTTCGAGGTCGATCAGGAAGCCGTCGCAGTTGGTCTGGATGCCGCGCAGCTCGTCGAGGTCGGCATCGAAGCCATCGTTGATGACACCACCGTCGCGCACCAGCGCGGCCGGTTCGGGCAGCAGCGCCGCGAGCAGCAGGTCGGCGCAGCCGGCGGGCGGTGTGAGGTCGGCCGCGATCTGCTGCAGCAGCGCCGGGCCACCGGCAGGCAGGCCGAGGTGCAGGGCCTGGGCGAGCTGCTGCGCGCGGCCCAGGGTCTGGCCCAGGCCGACGAGTTCGCGCGGGCGCACCTGGCGCAGCGCGGTGCGCGCGGTGATGCGCTCCACGTCGCTCGCGCCCTTGAGCGCGTTGCGCAGGCTGTTGGCGAGGCCGTTGCGCAGCAGGGCGATGGCGGTCAGGCGTTCACGCGCTTCCGTGCGCTCGCGCTTCGGTTCCAGCAGCCAACTGCGCAGCGCCCGGCTGCCCATGCCGGTCTGGCAGACGTCGAGCAGCGAAAACAGCGTGGGGCTGGTTTCGCCGCGCAGGGTCTGGGTGAGTTCGAGGTTGCGGCGCGTGGTGATCGGCAAATCGATCAGCTCGTCGCTGCGCGCCACGCGCAGACTCTTCACGTGGCTGAGCGCGCGGCCCTGGGTGTGTTCGGCGTAGTCGAGCAGGGCGGCGGCGGCGGCGTGCGCATCGCTCAGGCCCTGCGCGTCCCAGGCGGCCAGGCTGGCGGCGCCGAGCTGTTCGAGCAGCTTGCGTTCGCCCAGCGCGCCGTCGAACGCCCAGGCCGGGCGCAACACCGCCACGGTGCGCTGACCGCTGGCCAGCGGCTGGGCCGCGAGCGCCTGCACGTTCTTCTCGAACGCGGGCGTGACCTCGGCGCTGTAGAGCAGTTCACCCGGCGCGATGCGCGCGATCCAGTCGGCCAGCTCGTCGCTGGCGCACTGCGCGAGGAACACGATGCCCTGCGTGACCGACATCCAGGCCAGGCCGAGGCCGGTGCGCGCACCCGGGTGCACGGCCATCAGCACGGCCTCGGTCTTGTCGGACAGCAACTCGCTGTCGGTCAGGGTGCCGGGCGTGACCACGCGCACCACTTTGCGTTCCACCGGCCCCTTGGCCGTGGCCACGTCGCCCACCTGCTCGCAGATGGCGGCCGATTCGCCGAGCTTGATGAGGCGCGCGAGATAGTTGTCGATGGAATGGAACGGCACGCCGGCCATCACCACCGGCTCGCCGGCCGACTGGCCGCGCTGGGTGAGCGTGATGTCGAGCAGGCGCGCGGCTTTTTCGGCATCGCCGAAAAACAGCTCGTAAAAATCGCCCATGCGGTAGAACACCAGCGTGTGCGGATACCCGGCCTTGATGGCCAGGTACTGCTGCATCATGGGGGTGTGTTTGTCCAGGGGGGCGTTCAAGGCGGGCTCGTGGGGGCGTGAGAGAGACAACCGGCTACTTTATCAGGCTGTTTTTCCCGATTTGACCCACCCTTTGATGCCCCACAATCGTGTGATCGTCCCCACCACAGCCCGTATTGCAGCGCATGGCTCCCGCCGACACCGATCCCGAGACACCATCCAGCGCCAGCTTGCCGTGGGAGCTGATGTTCAACGCATCGCCCCTGCCGACCAGCCTGAGCCGGGCACGCGATGGCTGCATGCTCGCGGTCAACGACGCCTGGCTGGTCGTGATGGGTCTCACGCGAGCGCAGGTGATCGGCCGCACCACGGTGGAGCTGGGGCATTGGCCGAGCGAGGACGCCCGCCAGCGGTACCTGGCAGGGCTGCGCCTGGGGCCGGGTCACGAGATGCTGTGCCTGGACGCAGACCGGCCGCACCGTGTGCGGCTGCAGTCCACGTTGCTGGAGGTGGCGCCCGAGCCGCTGTTGCTGGTGGTGTTGAGCGAGATCACAAGCGAACACGAAACCGAAATGGCCTTGCAGCAGGTCAACCTGGAGCTGCAGCAACAGGTGGAATTGCACGGCGCCGTTGAAAAGCTGGCCCGGGCGGGGCACTGGACGAACGCCCTGAACGACCAGGAGGTGATCTGGTCGCAGGGGCTGTACGACATCGCCGGGGTGGCATCGAGGCCCACGCTCCAGCGCAGCGAAGGGCGCGGGGGCATCCATCCGGACGACCTGCCGGCCTGGCACGCGGCCCGGGAGGCGCGGGACGGGCGGGTGGTTGAGTTCCGCTGGCAGTGTCCGAACGGCGAGCAACGCTGGATGCGCACACGCATCAGCCAGACCGCCGTGGCGGGCAACCCGCAGACCGATTTCGGCGTGGTGCAGGACATCACGGCCGAGAAGGAGGCCGGTCAGGCCCTGGCGGGCCAGCTCGAATTCATCCAGAACATCACGGCCCGCGTGCCCGGTGTGCTGTTTCTGGCCCGGGTGCGGCCCGATGGCAGCAGCAGCTTCCTGTACATGAGCCAGGCGGCGGTCGACATGCTGGAGCTGGATGCCCAGGACCTGAAGCGCGACGGCAACCTGTTTTTCGCGCGCGTGCACCCTGGGGACAAAAAGGCCCTGGTGATGTCGCTGCAGCAGGCGGGCCGGGAGCGCACCTTCTGGCGCGGCGTGTACCGCGTGCTCCTGCCGAGCCGGGGGTTGAGGTGGTACAGCGTGGAGGCGTTGCCACAGTGGGACGCCGATGGCTCGACGCTCTGGCACGGGTTCACCACCGATGTGACCGAGTCGCGGCTCGCGGCGCAGGCGCTGGAGCGCCAGCACCGCATGCTCGACGCCGTGCGGAAGGCGCAGCTGGCGTTCATCGAGGCCGACGACAAGCGGCAGGCGTTCGAAGCCCTGCTCGCGGCCCTGCTGCTGGTGACCCACAGCGAATACGGTTTCGTGGGTGAGGTGCTCTACGACGCACACGGGCAGCCCTACCTGAAGACGCATGCCATCACCAACATCGCCTGGGACGAGCGCACCCGCCGCATGCACGACGAGCAGGTCGATACCGGTCTGGAGTTTCGCAACACCCGGACCCTGTTCGGTCACGCGTTGCTCACCGGCGAGACGGTGATCTCCAACGACCCGCGCAGCGATCCGCGCGCGGGTGGCCGCCCGTCCGGACACCCCGGCATGTCGGCTTTTCTGGGGGTGCCGCTGGCGGTGGGCGATCAGCTGGTGGCCATGATCGGCCTGGCCAACCAGCCGGGCGGTTACAGCGAGGCCGATGTCGAGTTCCTGCAGCCGCTGCTGGGCGCGGTGCGGCAGCTGGTGCTGGCCTGGCGCGGTCACGCCGAGCGCCAGCGTGCGCGCGAGCAGTTCCAGGCCACCAGCGCCCTGCTGGCCGAAAAGAGTGCGGCGCTGCAGGTGACCTTTGACAGCATGAGCCAAGGGCTGACCATGGTGGACGCCGATGGCCGGGTGCGGTTCTACAACCGCCGCATGCTGGAACTGCTGGACCTGCCCGAGGCCCTGCTGGCTTCCCAGCCGCGGATCAGCGACCTGGCCGCCTTTCAGGCCGAGCGGGGCGATTTCGGCAGCGACTTCCAGTTGCTGGACCGGGCCCTGCGCCCTTTCGTGGGGCTGGAGCCGCGGTTGATGCCGCCCGAGACCTATCTGCGTCGCACGCGCCAGGGGGCGGTGCTCGAAATCTGCTCGCGGGCCCTGCCCGGTGGTGGCATGGTGCGCACCTACACCGACGTCACCTCCTACGTGCAGGCCGAAGAGGCCTTGCGCGACGAACGCCAGCGCCTGCAGTGGGTGCTGGAGGCGACACGCCCGGGCATCTGGGAGACCAATGTCGAGACCGGGGCGATGGAGATCAACGATCGCTGGGCCGAGATGCTGGGCTACACCGTGGCCGAGTTGCAGCCCACCACGTTCGACACCTGGCGCCGACTGGTGCACCCGCAGGACCTGGAGCGGGCCGAGCGCGTGCTGCACCGGCACTGGGGCGATGAACAGCCGTACTACGAGTGCGACCTCCGCATGCGCCACAAAGACGGCCACTGGGTCTGGATCAACGACCGCGGCCGTGTGCACCGGCGCGGCGCCAGCGGCGAGGTGCTGTACATGTCGGGCACCCATCTGGACATCAACGAACGCGTGGCCGCCCAGGAGCAGGTGCGGGCCCTCAATGCCAGTCTGGAGCGGCGCGTCGCCGAACGCACCGACGAGCTGGAGCGTTCCATGAAGGACATGGAAGCCATCTCGTATTCGATCGCTCACGATCTGCGGGCACCGCTGCGGTCGGTGAACGGTTTTGCCGCGCTGGTGGCCGAGATGGACGGTGATCGCCTGAGCCCCGAGGGCCGGCAGATGTTCGAGCGCATCACCCACTCGTCGCGCAACATGGGTCAGATGATTTCAGACATGCTCGAGCTGCTGCGCGTGGTGCGGGTGGAAATCGATGCGGTGCCGGTGGACATGAACGCCCTGGCGCGTTCGGTGACGGAAGCCCTCGCCCCCGCCGTTCCGCACGCACAGATCCAGGCGCTGTCCCTGCCCGCGGTGCTCGGGGACGCGGCGCTGCTGCGGCAGGTGCTGGTCAACCTGGTGGACAACGCGCTCAAGTACTCCCGCCACCGCGCCGAACCCCTTCTGGAGCTGGGCTTCGACGCCGGGCGCTCGGCGTTTTACCTGCGTGACAACGGCATGGGCTTCAACATGGCCCATGCCAACAAGCTGTTTGGCCTGTTCCAGCGCCTGCACACGGGCGCGGACGCGCCCGTTGGCACGGGCGTGGGTCTGGCGATCGTGGCGCGCTCCCTGGAGCGCCACGGCGGGCGCATCTGGGCCGAATCCATCCCAGGGCAGGGCGCCACCTTCTGGTGGACGCTGCCCCTGGCGTGAAGTGAAGCGCCCCCGCCGCGCTTCGCGCGACCCCATCGAGGGGGTCGGCACTGATCGTCCGTCCTGAGCTGGTCGAAGGGCGGCCCGGCGGCGCCCTGGGTGGTCACGTTCGGTGGAAGGCTCAGAACGGCGCGGTGGACTCCGAGGGGGGCGTGTCGTCGGCGGGCTTGTCGTCGCCGGCAGCGTCGGGCTGGGCCGCCGCCGAGGATTGGCGCAGCGACGCTTTTTCGCCGGCGCTGGCGAACTTGCTGTACTTGCCGGTGATGCCCACCAGCTGGCCGTAGATCTTGGGGTTGGCGGCCAGGCATTCCTTCTGCTCCAGGAAATTGGCCTCACCAGTGAAATTGCCCACCAGACCACCGGCCTCGGTGACCAGCAGCGCGCCCGCGGCCACGTCCCAGGGCGACAGGCCCATTTCAAAGAAACCGTCGGTGAAGCCCGCGGCCACATAGGCCAGGTCGAGCGCGGCCGAGCCTGGGCGGCGCACGCCGGCGCACTTGGGCATCACGTCGCCCAGCATCTGCATGTAGGTCTGGAAGGCGTCGCCCGGACGGAACGGAAAGCCGGTGGAGATCAGGCAGTCGCGCATGGCGATGCGTTTGGCCACGCGGACGCGGCGGTCGTTCATGTAGGCGCCGCGTCCACGCGTGGCGCAGAAGAGGTCGTTGCGGCTCGGGTCGTACACCACGGCCTGTTCCAGCTTGTTGCCCACCATGAGCGCGATGCTCACGCAATAGACCGGGAAGCCGTGGATGAAGTTGGTGGTGCCGTCCAGCGGGTCGATGATCCAGACATGGTCCGCGCCGCCGTGTTTGCCCGGGCGGCGGCCCGACTCTTCGGCCCAGATGGCGTGGTCGGGGTAGGCGGTGAGCAGGGTGTCGATGATCGCGGCCTCGGCCGCGTGATCCACCTCGGTCACGAAATCGTTGGTCTGCTTGGCAGAGACCCGGACCGACTCCACGTCCAGCGCGGCGCGGTTGATGATGGTACCGGCGGTACGGGCGGCCTTGATGGCCACGTTGAGCATGGGGTGGAGTGTGGACGACATGGGTTGTAAACCTTTGCGCGGCAGCGGGGGCTGCTCGCGTGACAGTGGAAGAGCGGGAGGCTGGGCCCCAGGCGATGCAGGGCGGCGACAATCGAGGATTTTACCGGTTCAACACACCAAACCCCTTTCCGGCGAGCGTGCACTGCCAGCACACACCGCAGAACCGCCCTTCGACGAGCTCAGGACGGGCGGCTGGTGTGGGCCCCCTGGGGGTGACGCGAAGCGGCGCGGGGGGATTCATATGCGTTCTCGATTCATCCTGATCCAGACCAGCCACGCCGGCAACGTGGGCGGTACCGCGCGCGCCATGAAGGTGATGGGCTTTGACGACCTGGTGCTGGTGGCGCCGCGCTGGGCCAATGTGCTGCGGCGCGAAGAAACCATCCAGCGCGCCAGCGGCGCCAACGACGTGCTGGACAAGGCGCGCATCGTGGACACGCTGGACGAAGCCCTCGACGGCATGGACCACCTGTGCGCCACGGCCATGACGCCGCGCGACTTCGGCCCGCCGACGCGGCAGCCGCGCGAGCACTTCGCTGCGCTGCTGGGCACACCCGAAACGCCCGTGCCCACCCGCCCCGGCGGCGTGGCTTTCCTGTTCGGCTCCGAGCGCTTCGGCATGCGCAACGAAGACGTGTACCGCTGCCACAGCTGCCTCTCCATCCCCACCGATCCGTCGTTCGGTTCGCTCAACCTGGCCGCCGCCGTGCAGTTGATCGCCTACGACTGGCGCCAGGCGCTGGGTGGCTACACCTTGCAGACCGCCAGCACACCCGAGCGTCCGCTGGCCGACGCCAAGGCCCTGGCCGGCATGCTGCAGCACCTGGAGCAGGCGCTGGTGGCGGTGGACTTTCTCGACCCGGAGGCGCCCAAGAAGCTCATGCCGCGCCTGAACCAGCTCTTCAACCGCGCTGCACCGACCGAAGAAGAAATCCACATCCTGCGTGGTGTCGCCAAGGCCATGCTGCAAACCGCTGCGCAAGCGAAGCGATAGACTGGCCGCCCGATTCCAAAAACAAGACCCCATGTTCGCCCGACTCCGCTCCGACATCCAGTGCGTCCTCGATCGCGACCCCGCGGCCCGCAGCACCTGGGAGGTCATCACCTGCTACCCAGGCCTGCACGCTGTCTGGCTGCACCGCCCGGCGCACTGGTGCTGGACGAACGGTCTCAAGTGGCCGGGGCGTTTCATCTCGCACGTCGCGCGCTGGCTGACCGGCATCGAGATCCACCCCGGCGCCAAGGTGGGGGATCGCGTGTTCTTCGACCACGCCATGGGCGTGGTGGTGGGTGAGACGGCCGAGATCGGCGACGGCTGCACGATCTACCAGGGCGTCACGCTGGGCGGCACCTCCCTCTACAAAGGCACCAAGCGCCATCCCACGCTCGGCAAGAACGTGGTGGTGAGCGCGGGCGCCAAGGTGCTGGGGGGCTTCGTGGTGGGCGACGGCGCCAAGATCGGCAGCAACGCGGTGGTGATCAAGCCGGTGCCCCCGGGTGCCACGGCGGTGGGCATCCCGGCCCGCATCATCCCGAGCAAATCCGGCGAGAGCGCCGATGTGACCGAGGCGAACCCGAAGTTTCAGGCCTACGGCATCACGCAGGAAGACGACCCGCTGTCGCAAGCCATGCGTGGCCTGATCGACAGCGCTGCGGGCCAGGATCACCAGATCACGCTGCTGTGGCAGGCGATTGAAACCCTCTCGAAACAGCAGAAGGGCGACTGTGTGCCGTCGGACGCGGCGCGCAGCGACTGCTTTGAGGCGGAGAAACTGAATCAGCTGGTGGGCAAGTGACCGCGGTCGGGCCGCGGCGCGGCGGTGGCTGGTGGCGCCTGTCTGTTCGCCACCATCTCCGCGGACAGCCATCCCCTCAGGCCGTTGTAGAAGGCCAGGCCGTCTGATCGGGCCAGGTCCCCGAGGGTGAGCACGGCCTCCTGGAGGCTGCCTTCGGCCAGCAACTCGGCACGGTAGGTGCCCGCCAGCAGCCCGCTGGACAGCGCGGGGGTGAGCCAGACCCCATTCAGCCGCACCGCCACGTTGCCTCGGGTGAATTCGGTGATCTCCCCCCGCTCGTTGAGCAGCAGGTGGTCGAAGACGCCAGGGTCGGTGGGGGCCAGCGCCTCGTAGTGCGCGCGCCGCGTGGTCTTGTACCGGATGAATTCCCGCAACCCGCCGCCTGTGGCCAGGGGCTCGGGCGCCAGCGCCACGCGCACCGGCTGGGCGGTTCCGGTCATGGGGAAGGCCTGCGCGTCGATCCCGCCCCGGGCGTCCAGGGTCAGGCGCACGCGCCACAGGCCGTGCCCATGGCCCTCCGCCAGCCGTGCAAGGCGCTCGCGCAGCGCCGGGCGATCACAGGGGTTGCCAAAATGGCGGGCGCTGTCCTGGAGCCGTTGCAGATGGCGCTCCAGCAGCCAGTAGGTGCCTTCCTCCAGCCGCAGGGTTTCCAGCAGGCTGAAGGGCTCGCTGACCCGGTGCAGGAGGTGGCTCTTGGTCATCAGTTCGTCCCATTCGGCCGACGGATCGGCGTAGACGGTCAGCCCGCTGCCCACGCCGTACCGGGCCTGCCAATCGGTGGTGGTGGCGGTGCGCTGCAGTGTCAGGGTGCGGATCGGCACATTGAAGGTGGCGTGCCCGCCGGGGCGGACCACGCCCAGCGCGCCGCAATAGATGCCCCGGGCGCCCGACTCCAGGCGCTCAATCCAGCGCATGGCCTGCCGCTTGGGGGCGCCGGTGATGCTGCCGCAGGGGAAGAGGGCGCGGAACACGTCGGCGAGCGTGGTGCCCGCGTGGGCCTGGGCCGAAAGGCTGGAGGTCATCTGCCAGACCGAGGGCCAGGCTTCGGTTTCCATCAGCCGGTCCACCCGCACCGAGCCCGGCCGCGCGATGCGGTTCAGGTCGTTGCGCAGCAGGTCCACGATCATGACGTTTTCGGCGCGCTCCTTGGGGCTGGCCAGCAGGCGTTCGCGGGCGGCGGCGTCCAGGGCCGGGTCGGCCTCCCGGCCGGCGGTGCCTTTCATCGGGCGACAGCTCAGCCGACCGCCCAGCGCATCGGGCTGCCAGTCGAAGAACAGCTCGGGCGAGGCGCTCAGCACATGGCGCTGCCCGCCGTCCAGCCACAGCAGGTAGCCCTCGGGTTGCCGCTCACGCAGCGCGCGCATCCAGGCCGATGGCTCGCCGGTGAGCGTGCCCGTCAGCGCCGTGGTCAGGTTGATCTGGTAGGCCTCGCCAGCGGCCATGGCCTGCTGCGCGTGTTCCACCTGCGCCAGGTAGTGGGCGCGGGGCTCGTGCATGGTCCAGTGGGCCGTGCCGGGCGTGTCCGACAAGGGGATGGGGGCGGCCAGCGGGGCCCCGTACACCCCGAACCACACCAGGGGCCAATCGGGGTCGGGCGCGTGCGCGGGCAGCGAGGCGTCGAAGGCCGGCGCGGCCTCGTAGGACAGGCCGCCGATGCACCAGCGCCCGGCACCCGCCCGGGCCTGAACCCGTTCAAGGGCTGGCAGCACCTCGGCCATGGTCCAGGCCTCGATCACCTCGATGGGATCGCCGAAACTGGTGCGAAGCCGGCCACCGGGCACCGCCTGTGGGGCGGTGTCAGGGAAATCGATGAAGGCGCGCAAGCGGGAGCGCAGTGTGCCGGCGACGTTCAGTGGTGGTGCCCGTGGGCACCGTGCGCGTGGCCGTGGGCCACTTCTTCGGCCGACGCCGCCTGCACGTCCACCACCTTGACCGCGAAGTGCAGCGTCTGCCCCGCCAGCGGGTGGTTGCCGTCCAGCAGCACCGTGTCGCCCTTGATCTTCATGACCGTGAACACCTGCTGGCGACCCTGGTCGTCCACGCCCTGCAGCTGTCCGCCGACCTTCACGCCGGGCGGGAACTCGCTCTTGGGGATGCTGGTGGCCAGGCTCTCGTCGCGCACGCCGAAGGCGTCTTCGGGCGGCAGCGCCAGGGTGGCGGCGAAGCCCTTCTCCTGTCCTTCCAGGGCCTTTTCGATGCCCGGCAGCGTGTTGTTGTAGCCGCCATGCAGGTACGCGCGCGGCTCCTTGCCGTCCTCCAGCAACTTGCCCTGAGCATCGGTGGCGCGGAAGGTGATGGTGACGATGGTGTCTTTGGTGATTTTCATGAGAGGTCTCAGAGTGAAATGCCTTCTTCGTGGGCACCCGTGGAACCGGCTTCGCCGGGCCACCAGGTGCGTCCCCCACCGGGGGAAGACGCGAAGCGGCGCAGGGGGTTACTTCGTCCGGGGTCGCCAGGCCTTGCAGACCTGATCGTTGGTTTCAAGGTAAGGCCCTTCGATCAGGTCGATGCAGTACGGCACGGCCGTGAAGATGCCGTTGACCTTCTGGCTGCCGTCGGCGTTTTTCAGGCCTTCCAGCGTCTCGGCGATGGCCTTGGGCTGGCCCGGCAGGTTGATGATCAGGCTCTGGTCGCGGATCACCGCCACCTGGCGCGAGAGGATGGCCGTGGGCACGAAGGCCAAGCTGATCTGGCGCATCTGTTCGCCAAAGCCGGGCATCTCCTTGTGGGCCACCGCCAGCGTGGCCTCGGGCGTCACGTCGCGTTTGGCCGGGCCGGTGCCGCCGGTGGTGAGCACCAGCGCGCAGCCGGCGTCCACCAGCTCGATCAGGGTCTCGCTGATGCGCGCCTGTTCATCGGGGATGAGGCGCGGCTCGAAGGTGATGGGGTTTTTCAGCGCGCGCGTGAGCCAGTCCTGCAGCGCGGGCAGGCCCTTGTCCTGATACACGCCGCTGCTGGCGCGGTCGCTGATGGAGACGATGCCGATGCGCACCGGCGCGGGGGAGCGGTTCTCGGTCACGGCTCAGTCCCCTTGCGGTTCTTCGGCGTCGCTGGCCGATGCGTCGTTGGGCGTGAGCGCGGTGCGCACGATCTGGAAAATGTCGCGGTAGGCCTTGCCGTGGCGCAGGGCCTCGCCGGGGCGCTCGGTCACGGCCTGCGCGTCCTTGCGCGCCTGGCGGATCAGGGCGCGCAGGTGCTGCACGTCGGCCGCCGGGTCCTGCTCGAGCCAGCGGGTGAGGGCATCGTCGTCGGCGATCAGCTTGTCGCGCCATTGTTCGGCCTGGTGCAGCGCCAGCGTGGCCTGGGCCGATGGCTTGCGTTGTTCTTCGAGCGCGGCTTCGATGGCGCTGATCACGCCGTCATCGAGCTTGCGCATGAGCTTGCCGATGAACTGCATCTGGCGGCGCCGGCCTTCGAAGTTGGTGATGCGCTTGGCATCGGCCACGGCATCGATCAGCTTCTCGGACAGGCCCTGCGTCTCGATCAGGCGGGTCATGAGGCCGGCGTTGAGCGTGAGCAGGTTTTCGCCGAGCAACTGGAGGCGGTCGCTCTCTTTTTTCAGGTCGGTCTTGCTCATGTCGACCGAACCCTTGAGCTCGCGCTTGAGTTCCAGGTCGAGTTCGCTGCCCTCGGCAACGAACTGGCCACGGACGAAGTAGCCTTTGGTGGGTTTGCGGGACATCTGGATATGAACACCCCCGCGCCGCCTGCGGCGTCACCCCCTCCGGGGGCGCCAGCTGCAGCCCGGCAAAGCCGGTTCTGCGCTGGCCTGAACGACCGTGCCGATTGCGTTGCGGGAAGGGGGCGTGGGTGAGAAAACAAAAAAGGAGACCGGCAAGTATCATAGCCGTCGACATGAAAAAAGCCCCCAACACCCCGTCCCAAGCCCCTTCCTCCACCGCCAGCCAGCCGCTCGCCGGTTTCCAGTACGCACGCAGCCAGTTCGAGGAGCTGGTGGACCTCGCGCTGGGCCATGCCAAAAAGCTGGGCGCCACCGACGCCGGGGCCGAGGTGTCCGAAGGCGCCGGCCTGAGCGTGTCGGTGCGCAAGGGTGAGCTGGAGAATGTGGAGCGCAACCGCGACAAGTCGCTCGGCGTCACGGTGTACCTGGGGCAGAAGCGCGGCAACGCCTCGACCTCCGATTTTTCACCCGCTGCCGTGCGCCAGACGGTGCAGGCGGCCTACGACATCGCGCGCTTCACCGCCGAAGATCCGGTGGCCGGTCTGCCCGACCCCGAAGACATCGCCGACAGCTACCCCGACCTCGACCTGTTCCACCCCTGGGCGATCGACTCCGGAGAGGCGCTGCGCATCGCGCTGGCCTGCGAGGCCGCGGCCTTCGCCACCAGCAAGAAGATCAGCAACAGCGAAGGCGCCGGCGTGTCGGCCCAGCAGTCGCACTTTTTCACCGCCCACATGCGCGGCGGCGAGCGCGGCAAGCCCGGCATCTTCAGCGGCGGCTACGCCAGCTCGCGCCACAGCCTGTCGGTGGCGCCGATCGCCGGCAAGGGTGCCAACATGCAGCGCGACCACTGGTACAGCTCGATGCGCTCGCCCGAAGACCTCGCCAGCCCCGAGGCGGTGGGCCGCTACGCCGCCGAGCGCACGCTCGCGCGCCTGAACGGCCGCAAGATCGCCACCACCGAATGCCCGGTGCTGTTCGAGTCACCGCTGGCCGCCGGTCTGCTGGGTGCCTACGTGCAGGCCACGAGCGGCGGTGCGCTGTACCGCAAGACCACCTTCCTGAACAACAGCCTGGGCAAGCGGGTGATGGCGAAACACCTCGACATCGTCGAAGACCCCCATGTGATCAACGGCAAGGGCAGCTCGCCGTTTGACGACGAAGGCGTGCGCACCGTCAAACGCAAGGTGCTCAGCGCGGGCAAGGTGCTGGGCTACTTTCTCTCCACCTACTCGGCGCGCAAGCTCGGCATGCGCACCACGGGCAACGCCGGTGGCTCGCACAACCTCACGCTCACCAGCCGCCTGACCCAGCCGGGCGACGACCTCAAGGCCATGCTGCAGAAGCTCGGTCGCGGCCTGTTCGTCACCGAGCTGATGGGGCAGGGCGTGAACTACGTGACCGGCGACTACTCGCGCGGCGCCTCGGGCTACTGGGTGGAAAACGGCGTGATCGCCTACCCGGTGCACGAGATCACCATCGCGGGCAACCTCAAGGACATGCTCCAGGGCATCGAGGCCGTGGGCGCCGACGCCTACAACTACGGCGCCAAGACCGTGGGCTCGATCCTGATCAACAAGATGAAGGTGGCGGGCAGCTAAGGCATGACCCCCACACTCCGCTCTGCGGGTCGTTGCCCCGGCGCAGGGAAGGGTTCCGGCGCTCACCGGTCCCGGGGGCTGATTCAGCTTGGGGCGGCCCAGCGCCGGATCGATACCCCCACACTCCGCCGCTGCGCGGGTCGTTGCCCCCCGCGGGGGCTGATTCAGCTTGGGGCGGCCCAGCGCTGAATCGCATGCGTCCTGAAGCCCTCGCCCTGCTGGCCGCCGCCTGCTGGGCCATCGCCAGCCTGTTTTCCGCACCTCCGGCGCAGCGCCTGGGCGCCTTTGCGTTCAGCCGCTGGCGCATGGTGTTTGCCTCGCTGATCCTTTGGAGTTTCGCGCTGGCCAGTGGCGGCTGGCGCAGCCTGGACATGGCCGCCGTGGGCCTGCTGGGACTCTCGGGCGTGGTCGGTATCTTCATCGGTGACACAGCACTGTTCTCCTGCATGAACCGGCTCGGGCCACGGCGCTCGGGCGTGCTGTACGCCACCCACGCGCTGTTTTCCTGTGTGCTGGCCTGGGCCTGGCTGGGCGAGACCGTGTGGGGCTGGGCCTTGCTGGGCAGCGGCCTGCTGGTCGGGGGCGTGATGGTGGCCGTGGCCTGGGGCAAGCGCGGCGATGAAACCCACGCCTGGGAGCAGACGCGAGGGCCGCTGGCCATCGGCGTGGGGCTGGGGCTGCTCTCGGCGCTGTGCCAGTCGCTGGGCACCTTGATGATCAAGCCACTCATGGGCACCGGCGTCGATCCGGTGGCGGCATCTGCCACGCGCATGAGCCTGGCCCTGGGGGCGCACGCGCTGCTGTTCGCGTCGGGTTGGTCGGGTGCGCGGGCGCAAGCGCCTTTGCGACGGCAGGACGCCTTCCTGATCTTCATGAGTGCGGCCGTGGCCATGGCGCTGGGCATGACCCTGATCCTGATCGCGCTGCGCGACGGCCAGGCCGGCCTGGTGGCCGTCATGTCCTCGGTCACACCGGTGCTGATCCTGCCCTTGCTGTGGCTGGTGTACCGCCGCCGGCCGGCGACGGGCGCCTGGCTGGGCGCCGGGCTGGCCGTGGTCGGCACGGCCTTGATCCTGGGTTGAGTGAGCACAGCGCAGCGGAGGGGAAAACGATCCACCGCCGGGCTGCCCAAGGTGGATCAGCCCCCCCGGGCACTGGCGGCTGCCGGGGCCCTTCCCTGCGCCAGGACAACGACCCGCGCAGCGGCGGAGTGTGGGGGCCCAACGATCCACCGCCGGGCCGCCCCAAGGTGGATCAGCCCCCTTGGGGGGCAACGACCCGCGCAGCGGTGGAGTGTGGGGGGGGCCTATTTCTTCCGCTGCACGAACAGGTTGCGTTTCGCGTCCTCCGGGTAGGCGAAGGTCACCGAGCCGCCGCGCACCTTGCCCATCACCAGCATGTTGGGCGTGACGGCGTCCTTGTCGTCCAGGCTGAAGGGCTTGTCGTAGGTCGCGACCACCCCGTAGTACACGCGCGGGATGTTTTCCAGCGCCGCCTTGACGGCCGGGCCGGTGAACTTGCCGTCCCGGATGCCGAACAGCGCGTAGGTCAGCAGGTAGGTGCTGTCGTAGGCCTGGGCGGCCGCCATTGGCACAGCGATCTTCTGCTTGAACTTGCGCGAGTACGCGCTGAGAAAGGCCGCGCGCCGCTCGTTGCTGGGTTCGGCGATGAAGGTCTGCGCCATCAGTGCACCGTCGCCGGCCGCCTTGGCGCCGTCGATGAAAAACGGAAACGAGAGGGGCCAGGCGCCCACCTGGGGCACGTCCCACTTGAGCTCGCGCCGGCCGTTGGCGATCGCCGCATTTTCCGGGCCGACGGTGTAGCTGAACACCACGTTGGCGCCCGCGGCCTGTGCCGCTTTCAACGGCTCCTTCAGGTCTTTCACGCCGAGCGGAAAGCGCGCCACGTGCACCGCCTTGAGGTCCTTCGCCGCCAGCGCGGCCTCGACGTCCTTCAGCCCGGCCTCGCCGTATCCCGTGGTGTCGGCAAAGATGGCCACCTTGGTCCAGCCGCGTTTGACCAGGTCGTCCACCACGAACGGGGCCTGGATCGAGTCGCGCGCCGAGGTGCGGAAGATGTAGCTCTGGGGCGCGGGGAATTTGGCGGTGAGCGGTGTGCCGGTGGCGCAGGGGACGATCAGCGGCACCTGGGCCGCCTGGTACGTCTCCAGCGACTTGGCGGCCACGCCGGTGTTGCAGAACCCGATGGTGGCCACCACGCCGCCGCCGGCCAGCGCCTGCGAGCCTTTGAGGCCGACGTCGGGGTTGCCTTGATCGTCCTGGATCACCAGCTCCAGCGGGCGGCCCAGGTAGCCGCCCACGGCGTTGATCTCTTCGACCGCCAGCTGCACGCCGTGCAGCATGGGATTGCCGAAATCGGACGACGGGCCGCTGAAGGGCCCGATGACGCCGATCTTGACCGTGGGGTTGGTCTGGGCCGCCGCCGACAGGGCGACGGTGGCGGCCAGCAGGCCGATGGCTTGGGAGAAACCGGGACGCTGTCGCTGCATGGGGCACCTTTCAAAGTGCCGCGAGTGTAGGAAGCGCCAGGCGCCGGCGAAGTCGCGGTTTTCCCTGAGAGATGCCCCGGTGGTCAGTGATCCGTCAGGCTGTGGCGACCGCCGGAGGGGTGCCCCGGCCTTATCCGGCCAGCGCGGCCTTGACGGCGGCCGAGACCTGGCCCATGTCGGCCTTGCCCGCCAGGCGGGTTTTCACCGCGCCCATGACCTTGCCCATGTCGCCCGGGCCCTTGGCGCCCAGTTCGGTGACGATGGCCTGGACTTCGAGGGCCACTTCCTCGGCCGACAGGCGCGCCGGCAGGTAGGCCTGCAGCACCTTCATCTCGGCGCTTTCCTTGTCGGCCAGGTCCATGCGGTCGGCCTTGGTGAAGGCTTCGATGCTGTCCTTGCGCTGCTTGATCAGCTTGTCCACGATGGCGATCACCATGGTGTCGTCCAGCTCCACGCGCTCGTCCACTTCCTTCTGCTTCATGGCCGCGGTCAGCAGGCGGATGGTGCCCAGGCGCTCGCTGTCCTTGGCGCGCATGGCGGCTTTCATGTCTTCGGTGATCTGTTCTTTGAGGCTCATGGTGTGCTTTCTGTGGTTCGCTGAACCCGCGATTGTCTCAAACCCTTTCCAGTGAGAGCAATTCCTCCACCGTCTGCCGGCGGCGGATCACGCGGTGGGCCTCGCCGTCCACCAGCACCTCGGCCGCGAGCGGGCGCGTGTTGTAGTTGCTGGACATGGAGGCGCCGTAAGCGCCCGCGTCGTGCAGCACCAGCAGGTCGCCCACCCGGGCTTCGGGCAGCTCGCGCGTGAGCACCACGCCGCCTTCGGCCTGGGTGAACACGTCGCCCGACTCGCACAGCGGGCCGGCCACCACAGTCTCGACCGTCGCGCGCGGCGAGTCGTCGGCCGGGATCAGGCCCATGCCGTGAAAGGCGCCGTACATGGACGGGCGCATCAGGTCCGAGAAGCCGGCGTCCACCAGGGTGAAGCGGTTGCCGCCCATGGGCTTGGTGGCGCGCACCTCGGTGAGCAGAACCCCGGCTTCGGCCACCAGGTAGCGGCCGGGTTCGATCTCCAGGTGCACGGCGTGGCCGAGGTGGGCGGCGATCTCACGCCGCGCGGCGTCCCAGAGGCTGAAGTAGTGCGCGGTGTCGATGGGCGCCTCGCCCTCGCGGTAGGGGATGGACAGGCCACCGCCGGCCGAGATGGCCTGCAGGTCCGTGCCGCAGCCCTTGACCAGCTCCACCATGGCGCTGCACACCTGCTGCAGGTGGCCGTAGTCCACGCCCGAGCCAATGTGCATGTGTAGGCCCACGAGCCGCAGGCCGTGCTGCGCCACGGCGGCCAGCGCGGCGGGCAGCTCGGTGTGCCAGATGCCGTGTTTGCTGTGTTCGCCGCCGGTGTTGGTCTTGTTGCTGTGACCGTGGCCGAAACCGGGGTTGATGCGCAGCCAGACCGCGTGGCCGGGCGACGCGGCGCCCAGCTGGTGCAGCATGTCAATAGAGCCGGCGTTCACCGGCACGCGGTGCTGCACCACGGTGGCCAGCGTGGCGTGGTCAAACAGGTCGGCGGTGAAGACGATGCCGGAGGCGCCTTGCGCGTCCAGCTCGGCGGTGTAGCCGGCGGCCAACGCGCGCTCGATCTCGCCGCGCGACACGGCATCGACCACCACGCTCTGCTCGCGCATCAGGCGCAGCAGGTGGGTGTTGGAGTTGGCCTTCTGGGCGAAGCGGATGGTGTCGAAGGCGCGCAGGTCGGCGATGCGCTGGCGGATGGTGGCCGCGTCGTAGACCCACAGCGGGGTGCCGTGCTGGCGGGCGAGGGACTGGAGGAGGGCGGGGGCAAAAGGGTTCATGGCGCCGATGATCCCGTTTCTTGTCATATTGAGCAATGCCAGATAATCCAATAAGCATTCAATATTGATATGAAACTGACCCACCGCCAGATCGATTTTTTCCGCGCCGTGATGGGCACGGGCCATGTCACGCGCGCGGCCGAGCTGCTGCACACCTCGCAGCCCACCGTCAGCCGCGAGCTGGCGCGGCTGGAGCAGGTGCTGGGTTTTGCCCTGTTCGAGCGGGTCAAGGGGCGCCTGAAACCCACGGTGCGGGCGCTGGCGCTGATGGACGAGGTCGAGCAGTCTTACGTGGGGCTGGAGCGCATCGCGGCGACGGCGGTGTCGCTGCAGGCCTATGCCCAGGGGCGCTTGCAGCTGGCTTGTCTGCCGGCGCTGTCGCACGCCTTGCTGCCCGACGCGGTCCGACGGTTCGTGCAGCGCCAGCCCGAGGCGGCCGTGAGCCTGACGCCGATCGAGTCGCCCCAGCTGGAGGCGGCGCTGGCCGAGCAGCGTTTTGACCTGGGCCTGAGCGAACGCCATGAGGCGCCGGCCGCCTGCGGCCTGCAGACGCTGCTGGTGGCGGACGAGGTGGGCGTGTTGCCCTCGGGCCACCCGCTGGTGCAGAAAGCCCGGCTGGCGCCCGCCGACTTTGCCGGGCAATCGTTCATCAGCTTCGCACCGGCCGACCCCTACCGGCAGCAGGTGGACGCGCTGTTCGCTTCGGCCGGCGTGCAGCGCGGCCTGCGGCTGGAAACACCGAGCGCGGTGTCGGTGTGCGCGTTGGTGCGCCAGGGGCTGGGCCTCGGCATCGTCAACCCGCTGACGGCGCTGGAGCTGGCCGGTAGCGGGGAAGGAGAGGGTCTGGTGGTGCGCCCGCTCTCGTTCAGCATCCCGTTCCACGTGGCGCTGATCCGGCCCAGCTGGCGGGCGGTACACCCGCTGCGCGAAGACTTCGAGGCGGCGCTGGTCGAGGCGGCCGAGCACCTGAAGCGGCGGCTGGCCCACGAGCAGGCGTAAAAAAACCCGCTGCGGCGTCCCGAGCGGGTTTTTCGAAGGGCTCTGAAATCAGAACAGCTTCTTGGGCAGCTGCATCGAGCGGATGCGCTTGTAGTTGCGCTTGACGGCGGCGGCCTTCTTGCGCTTGCGCTCGGCGGTGGGCTTTTCGTAGAACTCACGGGCGCGCAGGTCGGTCAGCAGGCCGAGTTTTTCGATGGTGCGCTTGAAGCGACGCAGAGCGACGTCAAAGGGCTCGTTGTCTTTTACACGGATGGTCGTCATTGAAGGAGAAATTCCAGAATGCACAGAAAGAGGATGAACGGGAGATCGGGCCCAGGCATCGTTTCTGCAAAGTTCCCCCGCCTGTTAACTAGTATTGGCCGACGGGGGTTTGCCAGCAAAGCCTTGGATTATAGCCTTGTCGGCCCGGTTTGCCAGCTCACGGCCGGTTTCGGGGGAAAGACGATTCGCCGCCGGGCCGCCCCAAGGCGAATCAGCCCCCTCGGGGGGCAGCGACCCGCGCAGCGGCGGAGCGTGGGGGTCAGAGCCCCACAGCACAGGCGTGGGCGCTGGCCCAGGCCCACTGGAAGTTGTAGCCGCCGAGCCAGCCGGTCACGTCCACCACCTCGCCGATGAAGTACAGCCCGGGCTGTTTCGACTCCATGGTCTGGGATGAGAGCTCGCGCGTGTCCACGCCCCCGAGCGTGACCTCGGCCTTTTTGTAGCCTTCGCTGCCGGTCGGCGTGAGTTCCCAGCGTGAGAGGCGTTCGGCCAGCCGGGCCAGGGCCTTGTCCGAGGCCTCGCTGATGGGGCGTTGCCAGTCCTTGTCCTGTGCCACCCAGGCGTCGGCCAGCCGGCTCGGCACCAGCGTGGCCAGCTCGTTGGCGATCAGCTTGCGCGACGTGGCCTTGGCACGCGCCAGCGCCGCGGGCAGGTCCACCTCGGGCGCGAGGTTGATGCGGATCGGCGTGCCTTCGCGCCAGTAGCTGGAGATCTGCAGCACCGCCGGGCCGGAGAGGCCGCGGTGGGTGAACAGCAGGTCTTCGGCGAAGCTCATCCGGTTCTTCTTGTCTCCAGTCTCGATCAGTACTGGCAGCGACAGCCCGGCGAGCTGCGCGTAGGGCGCCCAGGCTTCTCCGTCAAAGGTCAGCGGCACCAGGCCGGGGCGCGGTTCGACGGTGCGCAGGCCGAACTGCTTCGCCACCCGGTAACCGAAGTCGGTGGCACCGATCTTGGGGATGGACAGGCCGCCGGTGGCGATCACGACCGCCCGGCTCGACACGGGGCCGCGGTCGGTGTCGATCTGGTAAGTGCCGTCGCCCGCCACGCGCAGGGCCTTCACGCCGCAGGGCTGCCAGCGCGTCACGCCGCCAGCCTCGCATTCGGCCAGCAGCATCTGGATCAGGTCTTCGGCCGAGCGGTCGCAGAACAGCTGGCCCTTGTGCTTCTCGTGGAAGGTGATGCCGTGTTTCTGCATCAACGCGATGAAGTCGGCCGGCGTGTAGCGCGACAGCGCCGAGCGGCAGAAGTTCGGGTTCTCGCCCGGGAAGTGTTTGTGCGGGGCGCGCACGTCGATGTCGCGGTTGGTGAAGTTGGCGCGGCCGCCGCCCGAGATGCGGATCTTTTCCGCCACGGCCTCACTGTGGTCGAGCACCAGCACCTTCAGACCGCGCTGGCCCGCCACACCCGCACAAAAAAGGCCGGCCGCTCCCGCGCCGACCACCACCACATCGAACTGTTGCATGGCCCGCAGTGTATGCGGGCCATGCCGGGCGTTCACCACCCGATGGCCGCAAGGCCGCGGTGCGTCTCAACCGGTCAGGCCCTTGGTGCTGCGGAACAGGTTGCCGGGGTCGTACCGCGCCTTGAGCGCCGCCAGCCGGTCGAGGTTGGTCCGGCCGTAGGCGGCCTGGATGCGCTCGGCACCTTCTTCCTCGGTCAGGAAGTTGACGTAGACGCCGCCGGTGGAGCAGGCCCGGGTGGCCTCGAAACAGTCGCGCGCCCAGCGCAGCTGGAGGCCGTCCTCCTCGGGCTTCTCCCAGGACGCCGCGATGTTGAGCACGTAGGCGGCATCGCGGTTGCCGGCGGGCGAATGGCCGGCGCTCTGCTCGCCCAGCGCGCCCTGGATCTGGAACATCAGCAGGGCCGAAAACGGCGAGGCGATGCGCCCGGCGTGTTCCACGGCCAGGTCCATCAGGGACGGCCCGATGTCCGCGAGGTAGTGCGATTTCCAGTAATAGCGCCGACCCTTGGGCTGGGTGGCGTCGAGCAGGCTCTGCATCTGCACATAGGGCCGGCGCACCACGGTGTCGGCCACCGGCCGGGCCACCTCGCGCAGCGGGGCGAGCAGGGCGTCGGCCTCGGCCGCGTCGCCGGTGTGGCAGACAAAGATGGCGGCCATGGGCTGGCCGTGGATCTCGGGCGGCAGCCAGGGCGCGGGCGGGGCGATGCGCAGCACCGCCACACTGGTCAGCTCCCGTGGTGCCCGGGCGCTGACGTCGCGGTAGGCCTGCAGCACCTGGCGCGCGTCGGTGCCGTGCCAGGCGATGGCGCCGCCCAGGATCTCGGGGCCGACCGGGAACAGCCGGTACTCGAAAGCGGTGACGACGCCAAAATTGCCGCCCCCGCCGCGCAGGGCCCAGAACAGCTCGGCGTGCTCGTCGGCCGACGCCCGCACCACCTGGCCGTCGGCCATGACCACCTCCATCGAGACCAGGGTGTCGCAGGTCCAGCCGTGGCGGCGGGTGAGGTAGCCAAAACCCCCGCCCAGCGTGAGCCCGGCGATGCCGGTGGTGGACACGAAACCGAGCACGGCCGCCAGGCCGTGGAGCTGTGTCTCGCGGTCCAGGTCGGCCAGGGTGCAGCCGGCCTGCGCGCAGGCCGTGCGCCCCGCCGGGTCCACCCAGATCCCGCGCAGCAGCGACATGTCGAGCATCAGGCCGCCTTCGTTGGTGGCCAGGCCGGCGATGTTGTGGCCGCCCGAGCGCACCGACAGCAGCAGCCGGTGCCGGGCCGCGAAACGCACCGCCTGCACCACATCGACCGTGCCAGTGCAGCGCGCGATCAGCCCGGGCCGGCGGTCGATCATGCCGTTCCAGAGCTGGCGCGTCTCGTCGAAGGCGGCGTCCTGTGGCGTCAGCAGCACGCCCCTGAAGCCGGTCTTGAAGGCCTGGTAGGCTTCGGGCGGGATGTCGACCGTGCCGCCGTCCATGTCGGTCAGATGCATGTTCATGGTGTGTCTCCTGAAGGTCAGTGGGTGGGTGAAGGAACCGCCTGCGCCTCGGCACGGGCGCTTGCGTCGTCGGTGAAGCGCACCGTCGCAGCGGGTGCACGGTTCACCCGCAGCTGGAAGATGTCCGGGCGCGCGTAGTGCCCGCTGACGTCGAGGGCGCGGCGGGCTGGCGCCACGCGCGCGGTGTCGATCTCGGCGTACAGAATGCCGGCCTCGCACCGCATGGGCCCCGCGACCAGCCGGCCCTGCGGGTCCACCACGGCGGAGTCGCCGGGGTTGATCCACTCGTCCGGGTCCGGGAACAGCTGGGCCCGGCCGGGGAAATCGTCGGGGATGTCGCTGCCGCGCAGCGCGACGCCGCTGCCGAGCACCCAGCACCGGCCTTCGAGGGCGATGTGCCGCAGGGTGCTGATCCAGCCGTCGCCGCAGTCGTAGGTGGGCGCCACATGCACCTGCACGCCCTGGGCGTACAGCGCGTAACGCGCCAGCGGCATGTAGTTCTCCCAGCAGATGAGCGTGCCGATGCGCCCGGCCGGCGTGTCCACGGCGCGCAGGCCCGAGGCATCGCCGACGCCGTGCACCATGCGTTCCGGGTTGGTCGGCATGAGCTTGCGGTGGCGGTTGAGCAGCCGGCCATCGGGCCCGATCACCACCACGCTGTTGTAGAGCGTGCCGCCGCCGGTGGCGCGCTCCACCTCGCAGAGGCCGCAGACGACAGTGACGGCGTGCTCGCGCGCCGCCTCACACAGCGGGTGCAGGTCGCCGGCGGCCAAGTCCACCGCGTGGGCCAGCAGCAGGGTGTGCAACTGTCCGATCAGGGCACCGTCCTTGCCGGCGGCGAGCCGCCAGATCCACGAGGGATACCCGGGAATGAACGACTCCGGCAGCACCACCTGTGTGGCGCCCGCGGCGGCGGCTTCGCCGACGGATGCGACGGCTCGGTCCAGGGTGGCGCGCTGGTCGAGCAACACGGGCGGGCGCTGGATGATGGCGACGGTGGTCATGGCGGCTTCCTTGGGGGCGCTCCGGGCTGGAGACGGCCCCAAGATTGCGCGTGACAGGCGGGTTTGACCAGTCCAGAATCTGAAGCGTTTGCCCACCAGCAGCCGGAACCGAGGGTCTCCCGATGACGGACAGCTACAGCCAGTTCTGCACCGTGGCGCGGGGCGCCGAAGCGCTGTGTGAGCGCTGGACACCGCTGGTGGTGCGCGAGCTGCTGTGCGGCAGCCGGCGCTTCAACGACCTGCACCGCGGCGTTCCGCGCATGTCTACCAGCCTGCTGGCGCAGCGCCTGCGGCACCTGGAGGAGATCGGCGTGGTGCGGCGCAGCGCGGTGGGCAAGGTCTGGGAGTACGCCCTGACCGACGCGGGCGAAGAGCTGCGCCCCATCATCATGGCGCTGGGCCACTGGGGCGCGCGCTGGATCGGCCGCCGCCTGCGTGAAGACGAGCTGGACGCGGGGCTGCTGATGTGGGACATCCGGCGCTTCGTGCGCCTGGACGAATGCCCGGCCCATGCCGTGGTGGTTCACTTCCGGTTCCGCGACGCCCGGTTGGGCGAAAAAACCTGGTGGTTGGTGGTCGAAGAGGGTGCGGCCGATCTGTGCCGAGACGACCCCGGCCGCGAACTCACCCTGGTCGTGGACTCGACGGTGCGGGCGCTGACCGAGGTCTGGACCGGCGACCGCTCACCGCAAGAGGTGCTGAGCAGCCGGGACCTGCGCGTGGAAGGGGCTCATCACGAGGCGCAGAGCCTGTGGCGCTGGCTGGGCGCCAGCGTGTTCGCCGAGACGCGCCGCAGCCCCTTGTCCGTGGTCGTGAGCGACACCCGCCCGCCGGCCTGACGGGGGCGGGCAAGGTGGGGTCAGAAACGGACGTTCGCGACCTGCAGGTCCGTGGCGCCGCCCTCGGAGTCGGTCTGGCCGATGGCGGCCACGCCGCGCACCACGTCACCCACCACGATCACCGACGGGCTGCCCAGGCCTTCGTGCGCCAGGGTCGTGGTGAGGTCGCCCAGCGTGGTGACCGCATGGCGCTGCTGCGGCAGGCTGGCGTGCTGGATGATGGCCAGCGGCGTGCTGGCGGGCAGGCCCGTCAGCAGGTCGGCCTGGATCTGCGTGGCGCTGGACACGCCCATGTAGATCACCAGCGTCAGTTTGGCGTCGCGCGCGGTGGCGGCCAGGGCTTGCCAGTCGGTGCCGCGCGACTCGGGGGTGATGCCGGGTTTGGCGTGGCCGGTGATGAACACCACGCCGTGCGCGTGGTCGCGGTGCGTGAGCGGCGCGCCGAGCGAGGTCAGGCCGGCCAGCCCGGCGGTGATGCCGTTGAGCACCTGCACCTCGATGCCGGCGGCCCGCAGGTGTTCCACCTCTTCGCCACCGCGGCCGAAGATGAACGGGTCGCCGCCCTTCAAGCGCACCACCACCTCGCCTTCGCGCGCGGCCATGATCATGAGCTTTTCGATGAAGGCCTGCGGCGTGCTCTTGCAGCCGCCGCGTTTGCCCACGTTCACGATGCGGGCGCTGGCCTGCGCATGCACCAGCACCGCCTCGCTCACCAGGTCGTCCACCAGCAGCACGGTGGCCGCGGCAATGGCGCGGGCGGCCTTGAGGGTGAGCAGTTCCGGGTCGCCCGGGCCGGCGCCGACGAGGGTGACGGTGCCGGGGTTGAACTGGGTCTGCGAGGTGATGACGGTGGCGGGTGCGTTCATGGTGGGCTGACCGCTGGTTGGCGGTTTGTCTCTGTGTGGGGCTGGCGCTGCAACTCTTGCAGGATGTGTGCCACCTGCAGCGCGATCGGCGTGGGCACGGGCTTGCGGCCGTCGAGCACGTCGCGGATGTAGGCGGCGGTGCTGGCCGCGTCGACCTCGCGCGGCAGTTCGGGCAGGCTCGCGAGCGAGCCCTCTTGCGCGGCCTGCAGCAGGTGGCGCTCACCGTCGCGGAAGGCGTCCATCTGCGGCGTGCGGCGGGCGTCGGCCACGGGCTCGCCTTCGGTGCCGCGCAGCAGCAGCGCGTGCGCGCCGACCAAGGCAAAGGTCTGCGCCATCGACACCGCGTACTCGGGGTGGGTGTAGCTGCCGACGATCAGCGCCGGGCCCTCGCAGGGGTTCATGAGCTTGACCAGGCTGTGCGCCGGGTTGCGCAGGCCGACGGCGCGGCGCACGTCGAGCAGGCGCTTCAGGCCGGGGCTCAGCACCTCGGTGGGCAGGTAAGCGCAGTCGCCGGCCTGCAGGGTGTCTGCCTCGGCGGCGGCGGGGTGGCCCAGCGCGGCGAACACCGCTTCGCTGGTGATGCGTTTGTCTTCGGTGGCGGTGCCGTGCACCAGCACCGCCGCGCCCTCGCGCGCCAGCAGCAGGGCCAGCAGCGGGGTGAGCACCGGCAGCTTGCGCGCACCGTTGTAGCTGGGCAGCACCACGGTGGTGAGGCCGTTGTGGGGCACGCGCTGGAGGCGGGCGTGCGCGGCGTCGAGGAAGCCCGCCATCTCTTCGGGCGTTTCGCCCTTGATGCGCATGGCCAGGCAGAAGCCGCCGATCTCCAGGTCGGTGACGGTGCCGTCAAGCACCTGGCCGAACAGGTCGGTGGCTTGGGCGCGGTGGAGGGAGCGGGCACCGTCTTTGCCGCGCCCGATCTCTTTGATGTAGTGACTGATGCTCATGGGCGCGATTGTCCAGCAAGGCACATGACTTCGGGTGATATGCCGTTGGCCCGTCAGGCGACCTGCAGCGCGTGCCCGGTGGCCGGCTGGGCGCGCACCAGGCGCCGCAGCTCGGGGATGCAGGAGCCGCAGTTGGTGCCGCACTTCAGGCTGCCCTGCAGCGCGGCCAGGCGCTGGTCGTCGCTGCCCCGGCTGGTCTTGAGGTGGGCGCCGATGTCGTCCGCGCTCACGTTGAAGCAGGTGCAGACCTGCTTGCCCCGGGCCACGACCGCCACCGGTGCCTTGGCGCCGGGCATCAGCAGCAGGCGGCCGTAGGCCTCGGCGGGCAGCTCATCCTGCAGCAGCGGCTTGATCCAGGCCTCGGCGCGCACGTCGCCCGCGAGCACAAACCCTTCGAGCCGGGTGGCGCCTTCCGTGCGCAGCAGGCGCGCGGTGCGGCGCTGGCCCAGGCGCTTGTCCACGTAGCGCAGTGCGTCGGTGCCGCCCAGGCCGAGCAGGCGTTCGATGCGTTCGACCGTGGCCACGTCGGGCGCCTCGTGCGCGGCGGCGCGGAACAGCACGCCGGTGCGCTCGCGACCGAACGGCACGCAGGCCGCGAATTCGAACGAGGGCATGAGCGCGCGCAGCTCGGCCTGCGCGGCGAGCGCGCGGTCGGCCGGCAGCCAGGCCACGGCCAGCAGGCTCCAGGGCAGCTCGGCCTTGAGGATCTTGACCGCCGCGTGCTTGAGCTCGGGCTGTTTGGAGGTGGGGCAGTAGGCCGAGGTGGTGAGCGCGTTCACGCCCGCCAGCGGCTCGCCCATGCTGCTGCGCCCGCTCAGGTACTCCGCGCCCCAGTGCATGGCGATGAAAGCCTGCGACAGGCCGGTCTCTTTGCTGGCCTGCACCGGCAGCACGATGGAGCCTCGCTTGCTGGTCACGTGCACCAGGTCGCCCTCGGTGAGGCCGCGGCGCTCCATGTCCTGCGGGTGCATCTGCACCGTGGGCTCGGCCACGTGGCCGAACAGGCGACCGAGCGTGCCGGTGCGAGTCATGCCGTGCCACTGGTCACGCAGGCGGCCGGTGGTGAGCGAGAACGGAAACCGCGATTCGCGCGGCTCGGCCAGCGGGCGGAAGGGCAGGGCCGCGAAGCGGGCCTTGCCGTCGGCGGTGGGGAACACGCCGTCGGCGTAGAGGCGGGTCTTGCCTTGCGTGTCGCCTTCGCGCAGCGGCCATTGTTGCGGGCCTTCGCTCTCCAGCATGGCGTACGACAGACCGGTGATGTCGAGGTCGCGGCCCCGGGTGGACTCGCGGTGTTCGAGCCAGATGGACTCGGCGTCGGGGTAGGGGAACAGCGTGGGCTGGCCGGGCCGCAGCGTGGCTTCGAGCCGTTGCGCGAAATCCACCACGATCCGCCAGTCGTGCCGGGCCACGCCGGGCGCGGGGATCGCGGCGCGCACGCGGCTGATGCGGCGTTCGCTGTTGGTGACCGTGCCTTCTTTCTCGCCCCAGGTGGTGGCGGGCAGCAGCAGGTCGGCCCAGTCGCAGGTGGCGGCGGTGGCGTAGGCCTCCTGCACCACCACGAACTCGGCGCGCTCCAGCGCGCGGCGCACGGTGGCCTGGTCGGGCATGGACTGCGCCGGGTTGGTGCAGGCGATCCACAGCGCCTTGATCTCGCCGTCGGCCGCGGCCTGGAACATCTCCACCGCGCTCTTGCCCGGCTTCTCGGGCACCGAGGGCACGCCCCAGAGCGCGGCCACTTCGGCGCGGTGCTGCGGGTTGGCCAGGTCGCGGTGGGCGCTGAGCAGGTTGGCCAGGCCACCCACTTCGCGCCCGCCCATGGCGTTGGGCTGGCCGGTCAGGCTGAAGGGGCCGGCGCCGGGTTTGCCGATCTGGCCGGTGGCCAGGTGCAGGTTGATCAGGGTCGCGTTTTTCGCCGTGCCGCTGCTGCTCTGGTTCAGGCCCTGGCAGTACAGGCTGAGCGTGGCGGGTGAGGTGGCGAACCACTGGGCGGCGGTGAACAGGTCTTCCTTGGGCACACCGCAGACCTGCGCCACCTGTTCGGGTGTGCACTCGCGCACCAGCGCCTTGAGCCCGTCGAAGCCCGTGGTGTGCTCGGCGATGTAGTCGGCGTTGATCCAGCCTTCCCACAGCATGATGTGCAACAGGCCGTGGAACAGCATCACGTCGCTGCCGGGCTGGATGGGCAGGAACAGGTCGGCCAGTTCGGCGGTGTCGGTGCGGCGCGGGTCGGCCACGATCACCTTCATGCCGGGGTTCTTTTTCTTCGCTTCCTCGATGCGGCGGAACAGCACCGGGTGGGCATAGGCCGCATTGCTGCCGACGATGAACAGGCACTGCGCGTGGTTCACGTCGTCGTAGCAGGCGGGCGGCGCGTCGGCGCCCAGCGTGGCCTTGTAGCCCGCCACCGCGCTGCTCATGCACAGGCGCGAGTTGGTGTCCACGTTGTTGGTGCCGATCAGGCCCTTGGCCAGCTTGTTGAAGACGTAGTAGTCCTCGGTCAGCAGCTGGCCGCTGATGTAGAAGCCCACGGCATCGGGGCCGTGCGTGGCGATGGTTTTCGCGAAGCGGCCGGTGGCCAGGTCCAGCGCCGCGTCCCAGCCCAGCGGCGTGGGCGCGGCTTTGCGGGTCAGGCGCTGCAGCGGCTGCAGCAGCCGGGTCTGGCGCGTCAGCTCGGGCGTGGCCGTGAGGTGCAGCGTCGTGCCCTTGGTGCAGAGTTTGCCGAAGTTGGCCGGGTGGTCCGGGTCACCGCGCACGCCGGTGATCTGCTGGCCCTCGGTTTCGATGAGCACGCCGCAGCCCACCCCGCAGTAGGGGCATGTTGATCGGGTGACAGAGGGTTCCATGGTGGTTCTCAGGCGCAGGTGGTGCGTCGGGCGGGGCCGGCGATGGGGCGGGTCAGGTCGGTGGCCTGCGTGGCCAGTTCGTTCGCGTCCAGGAACACCTGGCCGTCTTCCACCTTCACGGTGAACTTCGGCGTGCAGCCTTCGTCGGGTGCGGCGGCCTGGCCGGTGCACAGGCCGATGGTCCAGTTGTGCAGCGGGCAGGCCACGCTGGTGCCGAACACGATGCCTTGCGAGAGCGGGCCGCCCTTGTGCGGGCAGCGGTCGAGCAGGGCAAACACCTCGTCCTGGTCGTTGCGGAACACGGCGACATCGAGGCCCTGGTCGCGCGCCACGCGGCGCGAGCCGAGCACGGGGATGTCTTCAACGCGGCAGATGGCTTTCCATTGGTTCATGTCAGGGTCCTCAGGTGGTGATGGCGGCGTACAGACCGGTCACACGGTCCATCACGCTCAACAGGTTTTCGCTCGTCACGAACACGTCGGACAAGGGCTTGGCGGCGGCGCCGGCGCTTTGCATGCGCTGCAGGGCCTGGTCGAAGAAGAACCACTGGCCGTCGGCCAGCTGCAGTTCCGTGCGGATGCGGTCGGTCGCCTCGGGGGCTTTGCGCAGCAGCTCCATGGCGCCCAGGAACTCGGTGCGGGCCTTGCCGATCTCGGCGCTGGCGGTCTGGGCATCCACCGGCAGCGTGGCGGCGAAGTAGAACTTGGCCATGCGCTGCGACAGCATGCGCTGGCGGCCCGCCACGTTGACCAGCTTGCCCACCGGGCGGCCCGAGGCGGCTTCGTATTGCACCGTGCCCTGGTGGGCCAGCGCCAGCACGCGGGCATCGGCCTGCAGCACGGCGGCCGCGCCCGGCTTGCCCGGCGCGGCACCCACGAGCGCGGTCTTGTAGTCGCTCCAGGCGCCTTCGAGCTTGATGTAGGTGTCGCGGATGTCGTTCGAGGGCGCGTAGGCCTTGAGCTCGACGAGCTGGCGGTCGAACAGGGCCATCGACCTGTCGAGCACCACCTGTGCGGCGGCGCTTTCGGTCTTGTGCACGAGCGCCAGCCAGGCCTTGCCCATGCGCTGCGAGAGCATGCGCTGGCGACCGGCCTTGTTGATGGCGTCGTTGAGGTCCACCACCTGGGCTTGAACGCCCGTGGTGGCGGCCGCAGCGGCCAGGATCATCAGATGTCGGCGTTGCATGGCGACCCTCCTCAGGCGGGCACGAGGGGGATGAACTGGCGCGTGTCCACGGCCGCTTCCTTGAAGTCGAACCACGGATCGGGCTCGCCGTCGAGCGCGAACTGCAGGCGTTCCCACAGCGCCTTGCGGCCGGCGGCGTCGTCCAGGATGCGCTTTTTCACATGGTCCAGGCCCACGCGGTTGATGTAGTGCACCGTGCGCTCCAGGTACCAGCCCTCGGTGCGGTACAGCTCCATGAAGGCGCCGGTGTACTCCATCACCTCTTCGGCGGTCTTGAGCTTCACGAAGAAGTGCGCCACCTCGGTCTTGATGCCGCCGTTGCCGGCGATGTACATCTCCCAGCCCGAGTCCACGCCGATGATGCCCACGTCCTTGATGCCGGCCTCGGCGCAGTTGCGCGGGCAGCCCGACACGGCGAACTTCACCTTGTGCGGCGCGTACATGCGCCACATGGCTTTCTCCAGGTCCTTGCCCATCTGGGTGCTGTCCTGCGTGCCCATGCGGCACCACTCGCTGCCCACGCAGGTCTTCACCGTGCGCAGGGCTTTCGCGTACGCGTGGCCCGACGGCATGCCGATGTCTTTCCAGACGTTGACGAGGTCTTCCTTCTTCACGCCCAGCAGGTCGATGCGCTGTCCGCCCGTGACCTTGACGGTGGGGATGTTGTACTTGTCCACCGCGTCGGCGATGCGGCGCAGCTCGTCGGCCGTGGTCTCGCCGCCCCACATGCGCGGGATCACCGAATACGTGCCGTCTTTCTGGATGTTGGCGTGCGAGCGCTCGTTGATGTAGCGGCTCTGCGGATCGTCCTTCGCCTCCTTGGGCCAGGTGCTGATCAGGTAGTAGTTGATGGCCGGGCGGCAGCTGGCGCAACCGTTGGGCGTCTTCCAGCCCAGGTGGGTGAACACGGCGCTGGTGGTGAGCAGTTTGCTGCCATCGGGCAGCGGGGTGCGGATCGCTTCGCGCACCGCCTCGTGGCCGTGGTCGGTGCAGCCGCACATGGCCTTGAGCTTGGGCGTGGCCGAGTAGTCGCCGCCGGCGGTGAACATCAGGATCTGCTCGACCAGGCCGGTGCAGGAGCCGCAGGACGCGCTGGCCTTGGTGTGTTTCTTGACCTCGTCCAGGGTGAACAGGCCCTTGTCGCGGATCGCCTTGCAGATGGTGCCCTTGGTCACGCCGTTGCAGCCGCAGACCTCGTCGCTGTCTTTCATGGCGGCGGCCTTGCTCTGGCCCTGGTGACCCACGTCGCCGATGTTGCTCTCGCCAAACATCAGCTTGTCTCGGATGTCGGCCACGCTGCGGCCGTCGCGCAGCAGCTTGAAGTACCAGCTGCCGTCCACCGTGTCGCCGTAGAGGCAGGCGCCGATCAGCTTGTCGCCCTGGATCACCAGCTTCTTGTAGACGCCGCCCGAGGGGTCGCTCATCACGATCTCTTCGGTGTCGTCACCGCCGGTGAAGTTGCCGGCGCTGAAGAGGTCGATGCCCGTGACCTTGAGCTTGGTCGATGTGAGCGAGCCGGTGTAGCGGCCGATGCCGAACTCGGCCAGGTGCGTGGCCAGCACCTTGCCCTGCTCGAACAGCGGCGCCACCAGGCCGTAGGCGATGCCGCGGTGCGCCGCGCATTCGCCCACCGCGTAGATGCGCGGGTCGGTCACGGTCTGCAGCGTGTCGCTGACCACGATGCCCTTGTTCACGTGCAGGCGCATGCTCTCGGCCAGCGCGGTGTTGGGGCGGATGCCCACGGCCATCACCACCAGGTCGGCGGGCAGCTCGGTGCCGTCCTTGAAGCGGATCGCCTTCACGCGGCCTTCTTCGTTGCCCACCAGCTCCTGCGTCTGCGCGCCGATCAGGAATTTCATGCCGCGCGTCTCCAGCGACTGCTGCAGCAGCTTGCCCGCCACGTCGTCGAGCTGGCGCTCCATGAGCCAGGGCGCCACGTGCACCACGCTCACCGTCATGCCGCGCTTCATCAGCCCGTTGGCCGCTTCCAGGCCGAGCAGGCCGCCGCCGATGACGACCGCGTGTTTGTATTTGGTGGCTGCGTCGATCATGGCCTGCGTGTCGGCGATGTCGCGGTAGGCCAGCACGCCTTGCAGATCCTTGCCGGGCAGCGGCAGCATGAAGGGGTTGGAGCCGGTGGCCATGATGAGGCGGTCGTACGGTGCCTCGATCACGCTGCCGTCCGCATCCGTGGCGCGCACGATGCGCTTGATGCGGTCCACCTCGGTCACGGTCTTGCCTGCGTGCAGCGTGACGCCGTTCTCGGTGTACCAGGCCCAGTCGTTGAGCACGATCTCGTCCAGCGTCTGCTCACCCGCGAGCACCGGCGAGAGCAGGATGCGGTTGTAGTTGGGGTGTGGCTCCGCGCCGAAGACGGTGATGTCGTAGAACTCGGGCGCGATCTTCAGCAGCTCTTCGAGCGTGCGCACACCGGCCATGCCGTTGCCCACCATCACCAATTTGGATTTCTTCATTGCGGCTACTCCTGTTGCAGATCACTTGGGTTGGGTGCCTGTGGCGTGCGCGGTTCCGCGCAGGCGCCGGGGCACCAGGAACGTTCTGGGGAAAAAGGGTCTCAATGGCCGTTGGCCAAAGCCGGGCTTGCCAAGTTGCAAGACCGGTATCACGCTGCACACGTCGTTGTATGCAGAGCCCACGACGCTGCGGTCGGGGTCGAGCGCTTCGTCACGCTCACCACGATCAATGCAAAAGCTGTGCCATATGATCCGGCGCTGGCCGGGACGGCACCGCGGGGTGCCGTGTGCAGCGGGCGCGGGCCTTGCATGGAACCCGGTATGGCTGCTTCAAGTCCTTGATTCATATGACATCTGTGCTGGTTTTTCTGGCGGGCCCCCAGGGCTCGACCCCGTTGGTGAACGACCTCGCGTCCGTGGGCGCCGAGGTGGTGGCGGTGCAGGGCGCCGGCAGCAATTTGGTGCGGGAGGTGGTGCGCCATGCACCAGACATGGTGGTGGCCGACCTGCCCCTGCCCGATGAGGCGTGGTTCGAGGCCTGCAAGGCCCTGGCTTCGGTGGCGCCGTGCCCGGTGCTCGTGTTCACCGCCGACGGCGACGCCGCCCACATCGAGCGCGCGGTGGCCTCGGGCGTGCACGCCTGGGTGGTCAACGGCTACGGCGCCCAGCGCCTGCGCCCGCTCATGCAGCTGGCCCAGGCCCGCTTCCAGCGCGAGCAGGCCCTGCTCGAAGAACTGCGCGACGTGTCCACCCGCTTTGAAGAGCGCAAGGCCGTGGAGCGCGCCAAGGGCATCCTCATGAGCGCGCGCCAGGTGTCGGACGACGCTGCCTTCGAGATCCTGCGCACCGCCTCCATGCACAGCAACCAGCGCCTGGGCCAGGTGGCGCAACACATCATCCAGTCGGCCCACTTCGCCGAGGGCGTGAACAGGGCCGGGCAGCTGCGCATGCTGTCGCAGCGCCTCGTCAAACACTGGCTGCTGCGACTCGCCGGCGTGCAGGCCGCGCACCACCTGGCGCTGCAGGCCGACTCGGCCGGGCGCATCGACGCCAACCTCGCCCTGCTCGGCAAGAACCTCTCGCCACCCACCTTCGGCGACCTGCTGGCCCAGGTGGTGGGCACCTGGAAGGCGTTGAAGAAAGCGCTCAAGGCCGAGCCGGCGCCCGATCAGCTCGCCCCCATCAACGCGCTGGCCGAGCGCCTGCTGCAGGACGCCGAGCGCCTCACCGCCAGCCTGGAGAGCGCGGGCAGCGTGGCGCCGCTGCGCATGCTCAACATGGCGGGGCGCCAGCGCATGCTCTCGCAGCGCTTCGCCAAGGCGGCGCTGCTCGGCGTGCTGGAAACGGCCGAACAAGCGCAGCACCAGGCCGATGGCGAAGCCGCACGCCAGGCCTTCGAGCAGGGCCTGGCCTACCTGAATGGCCTGCCGCTCTCCACGCCCGAGATCCGCCGCACGCTGGAGTCCGCGGCGCAAGGCTGGCAGCAGGTGGTGGCCGGTGCCGACCACGTGCGCCGCCCCGCCGGGCGCGACCGCCTGCTGCGCCTGGAAGGCCTGGCCACGGCCAGCGAGAGCCTGCTGGACGACTTTGAGCAACTCTCGGCCCAATACGAACGCAGCATGCAGATGCTGATGGGGTAGACAGGACGCCCCCTGCGCCGCGCTTGCAGCGCGTCACCCCCACTGGGGGGCGACACCAGCCGTCCGGCAAAGCCGGCCCGGCGGTGCCTCTGGGTTGGCACAGCTTCGCGCACAGGGCCTCGCGCACCGACTGCATGAAAAGATCGCACCAAGTTTGGGCACTTATCTTGCTAGTCTTGGTGCATGGCTTTTCAACTTGACATCGGCTTTGTCTGCCAGACCGGCCGCAAAGAACCCAACGAGGACTTCTGTGCCGCCATGCTGCCGCCAGAGGGGCAGGAGGACATGGGCTCCATCGTGGCCATCGCCGACGGCGTGAGCACCGGCGGCATGGGCGGCGAGGCGGCGCAGACAACGGTCACCAGTCTGGTGCGCAGCTACCACGACACGCCCGAAACCTGGGACACCACGGTCGCGCTCGATCGCATCATTGGTGCGCAGAACACCTGGCTCGCCGGCACCAACCGCCGCCGCCAGCCCGCCATGGGCCTGACCACGCTCACCGCGCTGGTGCTGCGCGGCCAGTCGTACACCGTGGCCCATGTGGGCGACTCGCGCTGTTATCTGCTGCGCGAGGGCCAGACGGTGCTGCTCACACACGACCACGTCGTCCACCACCCCGACATGCACCACCAGCTGCTGCGTGCCGTGGGGCTGGAAGACCACCTCGTGGTGGACTACCTGCAGGGCGACCTGCAGGTGGGTGACACCTTCGTCATGCTCACCGACGGCGTGCACGGCAAGCTGCGCGAACGCCAGCTCGCCGAGTGCGCGGCCCAGGCCGATGCCCAGGCCGCCGCCGAGCGCCTGGTGGCCGAGGCGCTGGCCGCCGGCAGCGACGACAACGTCACCGCCATGGTCGTGCGCGTGCAGGGCCTGCTCGACCCCAACCTGCAGGACGCCAGCCGCGCCGCGCAGAGCCTGCCCATACCGCCCCGGCTCAAGGTGGGCGAGGGCATCGACGGCCTCACCGTCACCGCCACCGTGGCCGACAACGGCATCAACCTGCTCTACCAGGTGCGCGACCCCAGGAGCCAGGTCCTCTACGCCCTGAAGACCCTGCACCCCGCGCGCGCCCACGACCAGGACGAACGCGCCATGCTCGCGCACGAGGCCTGGCTCGCCAAACGCATGATGTCGTCGCGGGCGGCCGGCCACCTGGTCGCCGTGCACGACCACCTGCCCAACCGCCAGCCGCGCACCGCGTTTTATGTGCTGTACGACTGGCACAGCGGCGAAACGCTGCAGCAGCTGCTCGATCAGCAGCACAAGCTCGGGCCGGTGCAGGCCGTGAGCGCCGCCATGCAGACCCTGCGCGTGCTCGGCCTGCTGCACCGCCAGGGCGTGATCCACCGCGACATCAAGCCCGCCAACCTGCACCAGGGCGACGACGGCGTGCTGCGCGTGCTCGACCTCGGCGTGGCCCTGAGCGGGCGCGAACCACACAGCATGCGCCGCCTGCACGCCGGCACGCCCAGCTTCGTCAACCCCGAGCAATGGGGCCACCACAGCAAGGCCAGCGGCGGCGCCACCGAAGGCGAGCCCGAGCTGCCCGACGCCCAGAGCGACCTCTTCGCGCTCGGCGTCACGCTCTACCAGCTGCTCACCGGCAAGCTCCCCTACGGCGAGGTGCTGCCCTACCAGCTCGGCCGCTACTACCGCGACCCCACCGCCCCCAGCCGCCACAACCCCGAGGTGCCGATCTGGCTCGACCACGTGCTGCAGAAGGCCGTGGCGCGCGACAAGGCCCAGCGCTTCGAAACCGCCGAGGAGTTCCTGCTCGCGCTGGAGCGCGGTGCCTCGCGCCCGCTCACCGTGCCGCCCGCCTCGGCGCTGCTGCACCGCGACCCCACGATGCTGTGGAAGCTGCTGCTGGGCTTCAGCGTGCTGTTCAACCTGTTGCTGGTCTACTGGCTGCTGTTTCTGCCCAAATAACGCGCCTCGTTCGGAGCACCTCCATGGAAAACATCGTCGTCATCGGCTCGGGCCACATGGGCGTCGGCATCGCCGCCATCTTCATCGCGGCGGGGCACGACGTGGTGGTGCTCGGCCGCCAGTTGCCCGCCGTCGAGGCCCGCCTGCCCGCCATGCGCGCGCTCGCCGCCACGCTGCCATCGGCCAAAGCGCCCGGCCAGCTCACCGCCGCGTCGGTGAGTGAATGGAACCAATGGGACGGCGTCACCCTCGTCATCGAAACCATCCCCGAACAGCTCGCCGCCAAACAGGCGCTGTTCGCCGAGCTCGACCACCGCGTGCCTGCGCACATCCCCATCGGCACCAACAGTTCGGGCTATGGCATCGATCAGATCGCCGCTGGTCTGCAGACCACCGATCGCATGCTCAATGTGCACTACTCCATGCCCGCGCACATCGTGCCCATGGTCGAGGTGGCGCTCGGCGCGCACACCCGCCTGCCGCTGGCCGAAGCCGTGTGCCGCCTGATCGAAGCCACCGGCAAGAAGACCACGCTGATCAAAAAATACATTCCCGGCCTGCTCATCAGCCGCCTGCAACACGCGCTCATGCGCGAAGCGCTCTCGCTGGTGGACCAGGGCATCGTCACCCCGCAGGCCATCGACGACGCGGTGCGCTTCGGCTTCGGTTTCCGCTACGCCGCCATCGGCCCCATGGCGCAGAAAGAAATGTCGGGCTGGGACACGCACGTGGTGTCTGGCGCGGCGGTGTACCCCAGCCTCTCCAACATCAGCACACCGCCCGCCTGCGTGACCGATCTCGTGAAACAAGGCCGCACCGGCATGAACCAGGGCGCCGGCTTCGAGCGCTGGACGCCGGCCGAGGTGGCCGAGTTCAAGCGCAAGTACGAGCTGCGGCTGAGGGCGGCGTTTGAGGTGTTGGGGGTGGCGCCGGATGAGGCGGCGGGCGATCAGCGCCCATGAGACTCGTGGCGGTGTTTTGGGCGCTCCTGCCAAGCCCATGATTCATGGTCCTGCAAGGCCTGGGCTACGATCCCCGCAGGCTGCATGTCAGCCTTGAATCCACCACGTCACAGGAGCTCAACGTGTCGCTCATTTGGTCCCATTCCATCGACGGTCTCGACTGGGATGAACTCTCCGCTCTGTATGCCGCTGCGCCGCTCGGAAACAAAAATCCGACCGGGTTGAAGACCGCGTTCACCAACAGCATGTTCAAGTGCTTCGTCTACGAGGGCAAGAAGCTGGTGGGCGTGGGGCGGGCGCTGGCTGACGGGGTTGATTGCTCCTACATCTGCGACGTCGCGCTGCTTCCCAGCCATCAAGGTCTGGGCCTTGGACAGCAGATCGTTGCCCAACTGGTGGCGCTGTCCAGCGGCCACAAAAAAATCATTCTTTATTCGGTGCCCGGCAAAGAACCGTTCTACAAAAAGCTGGGGTTCAAGCGCATGAGCACCGCCATGGCGATCTTTGAAGATCAGGCGGCGGCCCAAGCCCGGGGGTATATCAATGAAACCTGAGCGACAGCTGTCCATGCACATCGACCACGCTCAATCGGCGGACGCGCGCGCCGTCGCGGACATCCACGTCAACGCCTGGCGCGCCGCGTACGCGTCGGTCCTTTCCGCCGAGTACCTGGCGTCGCTGTCTGTCGACGCGCGCGAAGCCATGTGGCGCCAGTGCATCGCTGCGGGGGAGCCGGCGTTGCTCGTGGCAAAACACCACGGCGCCGTGGTGGGTTGGCTGTCGTTCGGCGCCAGCCGGGGCGAAGGTGCTCCCCCGTCGGAGGGGGAGGTTTGGGCGCTGTACGTGGCGCCAGCGTGCTGGTCCACGGGCGCCGGCCGGCAACTCTGGCTTCGGGCCCGCGAGCTGATGCGTGATCGCGGTTTCACCACAT
The DNA here is from genome assembly GCF_018780075.1 of Hydrogenophaga sp. Classification (GTDB taxonomy): domain Bacteria; phylum Pseudomonadota; class Gammaproteobacteria; order Burkholderiales; family Burkholderiaceae_C; genus Hydrogenophaga. Next base: position 18,978 of record NZ_JADMKB010000059.1, on the reverse strand, counting down.
GTTGCCTGTGGGTGTTTCCTCAGAACGAACGCGCCATCCGCTTCTACCGAGCGGCCGGCTTTGTGGCGGCCGCGCGGCCGCCCCAGTCGTTTGAGCTGGGTGGTCGACAGCTCCAGGAGGTGCGTTACGTTTGCCGCATGGACGGCGCAGGCAGCGGGGATCAGGCTGCACCGCCACAGACGGTCTCGTAGCCGCCCACGCTGCGGTTCAAGCCCGGACCTCCGCCTGCGGTGGGAGCCCGCGCGCAGCGGCTGCGCCCAGCCACGTGAGCACACCGCCCAAGGCCACCAACACCGCTGCCACGAGAAACGTGAGGCGCAGGCCACCCGTCAGCTGCTCCGGGCTCGCCGTGGCCACCAGGGACGTTGACGCACCCCAGCTGAACACCGCCCCCATGGCCGATGCCCCGGTGATCAGCCCGAGGTTGCGCGACAGGTTGAGCAGGCCCGACACCACGCCCCGCTGGTCCGCCGTGGCACTGGCCATCACCGCCGTGTTGTTCGCCGCCTGGAAGCTGGCGTAGCCCGCGGTGATGAGGCCGAGCGCACCCGCGTAGCCGGCTGCCCCCCAGGTGGTGGCCGCGATCGGCAGTGTGGCGGCGCCCAGGAACATGGTGACCAGCCCAGCCACGCCCACCGGGTGCGAGCCCACCCGGTCCACCAGGCGGCCGGCCGGCGCGCCGAACACGGCGGCCACGGCAGGGCCGACCGACATCACCAGCCCCATGCGCGTCGCGTCCAGCTGGAGCGCCCCCAGCAGGTAAAACGGCCCCACCACCAGGGTGGCCATCACCACGGTGGTGACCAGCGCGCTCGCGGCAAAGCCCGTGGCCATCATCGGGTGGCGAAACGTCGCCAGCCGCACCAGGGGCGCTGCCACCTTGGTCTCGGCGAAGACAAAGGCCCCCAGACCGAGCAGGGCCAGCAGCAACAGGACCGCGTTGGCGGGGCCGAACGCACCGCGCCCGAGCGTCATGGCCAGCGAGTAGGCCGCGAGGCTGAGCGCCAGCAGCACCGTGCCGACGGGGTCGAAGCGCACCGGCTTCGCGGCGGTGGGCGCCGGATCGGGCGGCAGGTGGCGGTGGGCCATCGCCAGCGCCCACAGGCCGAGCGGCACGTTGATCCAGAACACCGCGTTCCAGCCGCAGACGCCGATCAACAGGCCGCCCAGGGTCGGGCCCAGCGCGGTGCCCACCGCCGACACGGTGCCCAGCAGCCCCATGGCGCTGCCCGCCTGGTGCCTGGGGACCCGCTCGCTGACCAGGGCCGTGGTCAGCGCCATCATGGTGGCGGCACCCAGGCCCTGAACCACCCGGGCGGCGATCAGCTGCCACAGGGCCGTGGACGCGCCGCCCGCGAGCGACGCCAGGGTGAACATCCCCAGGCCCCACAGCATGAGCCGGCGCCGGCCCACCAGGTCACCCAGGCGCCCCACCGCCACGATGGCCACGGTGATCGTCAGCAGGTAGGCCAGCACCACCCACTGCACCGCCTGGAACGATGCGGAAAACGCCTGCGTCAGGGTGGGCAGGGCGACGTTGGCGATGCTCGTGCCCAGCGACGACAGCAGCATCGACAAGGACAGGCTGAACAGCACGCTTTTCAGGACGGGTGCAGACGGTGTGGCCGCTGTGGCGGGGGCCGTTTCAACGGGGGTGGGAATTGACATGTCGGGCTCCGGAAAAGGGACAGCCCGATGCTAGGGAGCGGGTCGTGCTGGCGGAAGGCGCATGCCCCGCAATCAATCAGTGCGCCCAACGCCATGTGTGGGGCCTGCGTGCTATGTTTCCGGCATGACCCCGCTCGACTTCAACCTGCTGTTGACCCTGGACGTGCTGCTGACGGAGCAGAACGTCGCCCGAGCCGCCCAGCGGCTGAAGCTGAGCCCCTCGGCGATGAGCCGTGCCTTGGCCCGCCTGCGCGAAACCACGGGCGACCCGCTGCTGGTCCGGGCCGGGCGCGGCCTGGTGCCCACGCCGCGCGCGCTGGAACTGCGCGAGCGCATCGGCCCCTTGGTGCAGGAGATCGAGGCGGTCATGCGCCCCCTGAACGCGCTCAAGCTGAGCGAGCTCGCCCGGACCTTCACGCTGCGCAGCAGTGAAGGCTTTGTGGAGAATTTCGGTGCGGCGCTGATCCGGCGGGTGGCCGACGAAGCGCCGAGCGTGCGCCTGTGTTTCGTCCAGAAACCCGACAAGGACAGCACGGCGCTGCGCGACGGGGCGGTCGATCTGGAAACCGGGGTGGTGGGCGCCACGATGGGGCCGGAAATCCGCGCGCAGGCGCTGTTCCGCGACCGGTGGATCGGCGTCGTGCGCAAGGGGCATCCGCTGCAACACGAAGCGCCCATCACGACGGAACAATTCGCCCAGGGTCGCCACATCGCCGTCTCCCGGCGCGGGGTGGTTGGAGGCCCGGTCGACGCTGCGCTCGCCCCCCTCGGGTGGCAGCGCCAGGTGGTGACCATCACCGGCGGCTTCGTGGCGGCCTTGGCGCTCGCACGCGGCACCGACCTGATCGCCTGCGTGCCCGAGCGCCACACTCAAAACCTGCGTGGCGATCTGCACAGCTTCGCGCTGCCGTTCCCCGTGCCGGCGTTCTCCGTTTCCCTGTTCTGGCACCCGCGGCAACAGGCCGACCCGGCGCACATGTGGTTGCGCCGGGTGGTGCTGGAGACCTGTGGCGAGAAGGACGATGGAAGTCAGGCAGGCCAGGGTGCGCCCGGTTCTGCTTCCCTGTGACCGTGAAGGAGAGCTGTGCTCATGAAACTGATGGTGTTGTTGTTGGCGCTCCTGGCCGTGGGGCTCCTGGTCGCCCGTCAACTCGGCGGCGGCTCACCCGCCCTGGTCGAGAAGCCGGCCGCCGTGTCGGATGGGGCTGTTCCCGTGGTTCCCGCCATGTCCGTGAGGCCGCAGGATGTGCCCGGGTTGGAGCGGCAGGTGGAGGGTTATGTCAACGATCTGGCTGCCGAGCGGGCCAAACAGATGGAGCAGGCGGAATCGGGGAAATGAGGGGTTGCCGTCCGCACGCCTCAATCCCCCGTGCGCCGCCACACCAGCCCCAGCGCCTTGAGCTTCTGCCAGGCGCTGGCGCGCTCGTCTGAGAGCACGTCCAGAAAGTCCGACAGGCGCTTGGACTTGACCATGGTGTAAATGGTCAGCAGGGTGGTCAGCACAAACACGGTGCCAAAAATCAGCAGCTTGCGGTCCATCGGGGCTTCGGCTTCGGCCAGCAGGTTCATGCCCAGGAAGCCCGTGGTCACGGTGCCGATCAGGCCAAAGATGGTCACGACCGTCAGCCGCACGACGGTGTTGGCCTGGCGCCGCAAGCTGTCGGCGTCCAGGTACTGGTTCATTTCGCCAATGCGCTCCTTGACCTCGGTGTACAGCGGGTCCAGCCCGAGGTGGCTGGCGCACATGTGAAACAGGGCGCGCACCTGGGCCTGCTCGGACACCTCGTGGAACCAGTAGCGGTGCGTGAAACGCAGAAAGCCGGCAAAGCTGTCGCGGATCGTGCGCTTGAAGCGGCGCACGCTGGCGGCGTCGGCGATGTCCAGGTTTTTCAGGGCCTCGGCCAGCCGGTCCGAGAACATCAGCAGCGCCGCTTTCTGGAAATGCGCGATCAGGAACAGCAAAAAATGCTGGTGCCGGAACTGCGCCAGCACGCCCCGGTCACGACAGACGTAAAACGGGCTGTTGACGTCGCCCAGCACCAGCAGCGAATGGCCGCTGCACAGGTAGCGCGTGTTGGGCGCGGCGCCACTGTTGCTCCAGAAACGGTCGTAGCAAAAGCGCTTTTCGAAGTCGGCCAGGTGTTCTTCGGCATAGGGCAGGCTGGCGTCGTCGCTGGAGGTGGCCGCCCCGGTCACCAGCCCGAGGCGGATGACGTCGTTGCGGCTCAGCGCGCGCGGGTTGTCCAGCGCCAGAAAAGCCAGTTGCGGCATGCGGTAGTACTCGATCTGGCGGTAGCGCAGCGCGCCGGTTCGGTCGGAATGGTCGCTCACCAGGGGCTCCAGCAGCCAGGCCCAGTGGGCGGCGATGCGTGGAGCGCGGTGGCTGCTGACATGGGCCATGAACAGGTCGCGCTGGTTGGCGTCGGACTGGGCCAGCACCTGCCCGGCGGCGTCCAGCCACTCGGCGCTGTACAGGCAGTGCTGCGCATGGCCATTCGCGTCCCAGCTGGCGGGATAGCCACGGCCGAAGCGGTACAACAGCTCCTGGGCCTGGGCCAGCGTCAGGTCTTGGGCGCTGACCTCGACGTTGAGCAGCACCAGATCCAGGTCGAGGAAAAAGTAGAGGTCCACATGCACGATGTCGAGCGTGATCGGCGGCGCGCCGGGACGCAGCACCGCCCGCACGGCGCTGACGTCGCTGCGCCGGAACACGCGCATCGGCGAGCTGGTGGCGCTGCCACCGTCCTGGCCGCGTCCTTCGCCGTACAGGAACCGCTGCACATAGGGCAGAAAGGTCACGAACTCGTTGTAGTGGCGTTCGTGAAAACGACCACTGTCACCGGTGAATTCATCCACCACCTCGCGCCAGGGAGAGGCCTCGCCCATGTCCGCCAGCAACTGCCAGGGTTTGGCGTGCCGGCCCTCGGAGCCCCGCACCGGCATCAGGCGCAAAGGCCACAACAAGACCTGGCGAAACGCTCGCACGCTGGCGGAAGGGGAATCGGCTGACATGGGGTGGCCTTTCGTCTGGATCACGGTGGCGTGCAAAGCGCTGGCAGCGCGGGCACCGTGCGTCGAATGATAGGAAGTTCAGCCGCCATTGCGTGAGTGCCTGCGCTCGTTTCACAGAGACAGCCGTTTAGACTGCCGCAAGCGCGCAAAAGGACCCGCAGAGGTCGCTGGCTTCCCAGCCGCTCCACCGTCACACAGGGACCCCGATGCAGATACTCACAAGCTTGTTGACGCTGATCGTGCTGGCGAGGGTGCTCGGGCACCTGTTCACACGCTGGGGCCAGCCGGCCATCGTTGGCGAGATGGTGGCTGGCATCCTGCTCGGGCCGGCGGTGTTGGGCTTGGTCGCACCAAACCCGGCGCTCTCGGGCATTGCGTCGCTGGCAATCTTTCTGGTCGTGCTCGACGCGGGCCTGGAAATGAGCTTCAAGGACGTGCAGGCGGCCATGCGCGGCCGTGGTTTTGTCGTCGCCATGATCGCTTTCTTCCTGCCCTTTGGCGCGGGTGCGGCCGTGGCCTGGGCCTTCGACCAGGACCTGATGCGCACGATCTTCCTGGGGCTGTGCATTTCCATCACGGCGATGCCCGTGGCGGTGAAGATGCTCGACGAAATGGGCTTGCTGCAGACGGCCATCGGGCGTTATTCGGTGTCCACGGCGGTGATCAACGACATCCTGGCGCTGTTCATCCTGGGCGTGCTGCTCGCGCTGCCGGCGCAGACCAGCTGGGCGGCGATCCTGGCCACCGGAGGGGTGGTGACGCTCAAGCTGCTGGTGCTGGCGCTGGCGGTGCTGGGTCTCAATGCGCTGCTCAACCTGCTGCACCGGCGCGGGGTCGAGGTGTCGGCCGGGCCGGAGAAGCTGGCCGCGATGTTCGGGCCCGAGGCCGTGTTCGGCATCGTGATCGTCTTCGTGCTGGCCTTCGGTTCGCTCAGCGAGAGCCTGGGCTTCCACTTCGTCATCGGGGCGTTTTTTGGGGCGCTGCTGCTGGACAAGCGCCAGTTCGTGGCCGCGCGTTATGACGACCTGCGCCGCACGCTCAGCTCGATCACGGGCGGGTTCCTCGCGCCGGTGTTTTTTGCCTACCTGGGGCTGGAGTTCCAGATCTCGGCCTTGGCCGATGTCGGCTTCGTGGTCGCGGTGCTGTTCGCCGCCATCGCGTCGAAGGTGCTGGCGGGCTGGCTGGGCGGGCGCGCCATCGGCATGTCCAGCCGCGAGGCCCTGGGCCTGGGCTTCATCCTCAACGGCCGGGGCGCGATGGAGCTGGTGGTGGCCAGCATCGCGCTGGAGCGCGGCTTCATCGGCCAGGGCCTGTTCTCGGTGCTGGTGCTGATGGGCGTGGTGACCACGCTGCTGGCGCCCCTCTCGTTCAACGCCATCGTGGACCAGAAGATGCGGGAGCGTTACCGCGACACCGGCCAGCTGTGAGGTCGTGCGGGCCGTGTGGCCCGTCGGAAGGGCCCGGTCTCAAGGCAGGGGGTAGGGTTGTTCGTCGGGGGTGTTCAGCGCGATGTCGCGGTAGTGCGCTGGCCAGGTGTCGGGCGGGTAGCTGCCCGGGTCGCGCGGGGCCAGGTGGTGGACGATGTCGAAGTGGTTGACCTTGTGGCCCACCGCCGCGTTGTCGAGCCGGGCGGTGCCGCGGATGTGCGACATGATGGAACGGCACAGCAGCGAATACGACCAGGCCGCCGAGCCGATGCCGTCCAGGCCCACACCGGGGAAATACAGGTTGGTGGCGTCCAGGCTGCGGAAGATGCAGCCGCAGCGGGCGGTCAGGGCCTCCAGCGTCCGGATCGAGGCAATGGCGGGTGGGTCGAAGTACGACAGATCGACGCGGTAGCCGGTGCCCCACAGCAGCACATCCGCCTCGACACGGTGCCCGTCCGACAGCGTCACCGTGCCGCCGGCGATGGCGTCCACGCTGGCGCGGTGGCGTTCGATGGCGGCGTAGTGCGCCAGCATGCCGGGGCGCCCGGGAATGAGCTGGTCGTGCCGCACGTCGAAGTCGCGCGTGGGCAGGATGTCGGTGAGGCCGAATTTCTCGTAGCGCGCCCGCATGTCGGCGCCGATGGTGGCGCTCTGCTGCTCGTGCCCCATGCCGCTGGCCTGCAACCTCGCAAACCCGCGCACGCTGCCGGCGATGTGCTTGGGCTTGAACGTGGGCACGAACCACCGCGTGCCGCGGTAGGCCCAGACCACCCGGCGGGCGCCGTGCTGGAAACACAGGTCCAGCAGATCAAAAGCCGAGGCGCCGCCGCCCACCACCAGCACGTCGCGACCGGTGAGCAGGCCCGGGTCGCGCAAGGCGCTGGAATGGAACTCGCTCACCGTGCTGGCGGTGCGCGAACACGCGGGGATGACCGGCGTGTTGTGCGCCCCCGTGGCCGCCACGAGGTGGCGCGCGTGCACCTCACCCGTCGGCGTCGTCAGCGTCCAGCCCGCACCGTCTTCGCGGGCCCGGTGCACGGGCGTGTTCAGCCGGATCCCGTCGGCCAGGCCGAAGCGCTGAACCCAGGCTTCGATGTTGGCCAGGATGTGCGGCTGCGTGACACCCTGCAGCGGCAGATCGCCGAGCGTCCAGTCGGCGGCGCTGATCTGGATGTCCTGCCACGCCGGGAGGTCGCGCCACAGCCCGCCGACCCGGCCCTGCCGCTCCAGCACGACGGCCGCGAGCCCGGCCTTGCGGGCACAGGCCAGGGCCACGACGCCGGCCAGGCCGCCGCCCACGATGGCCACGTCGAATCGGTTGCGGGTGCTGTCCATGGGGGCCTCCTGCGTCAGGCGGTCGGTGCACCGGGGGGCGATGGCACCGGGTTCGACATCATCGCCCCTGCGCGGTCTTTTGGGGGTGCTGCCCGCTGGCATCGGGCCTTGCTCGGCCCCGTTCGCAATCCCTGCGCCTGGCGCCGTCGCCCTGGGGCGACGGAGGGCCGGAGCCTTCAGACAGTGGCGCTGGAGGTCGTGCCGCCGGCCCGCCGCCAGCCGCGCAGCAGCAAGGCATTGCTCACCACGCTCACGCTGCTCAGCGCCATGGCCGCGCCGGCGACCACCGGGTTGAGCAGGCCGGCCGCCGCCAGCGGGATGCCGATCACGTTGTAGGCAAAGGCCCAGAACAGGTTCTGGCGGATCTTGCGGTAGGTGCGGCGCGAGATGTCGATCGCGTCGGCCACCAGCGCGGGGTCGCCCCGCATGAGCGTGATGCCGGCGGCGTGCATGGCCACGTCGGTGCCGGTGGACATGGCGATGCCCACGTCGGCCGAGGCCAGGGCCGGCGCGTCGTTGATGCCGTCGCCCACCATGGCGACCGAGCGGCCGCCTTCCTTCAGGTGGTTCACGATGGACGCCTTGTCCGCGGGCAGCACCTCGGCCTCGATGTGGTCGATGCCCAGCGCCGTGCCCACCGCCAGGGCGCTGCCCAGGTTGTCGCCGGTGACCAGGACCGTGCGGATGCCCAGGGCCTGCAGGCTTTTCAGGGCGGTGGCGGCGCTGGCCTTGGGCTCGTCGCCGAAGGCCAGCATGCCGACCAGCGCGGGGGAGTCCGTCACATCGGCGAGCCACGACACCGTGCGCCCGTCGTCCTGGAGCTTGCGCGCTGGCTCGGCCAGGGCCGATGTGTCCACGCCGAGTTCCTGCATGTAGCGAGGGCTGCCCAGCCGCAAGGCACGGGCCTGCACTTCGGCCGACATGCCGCGTCCGGGCACGGCGCTCACCTTGGCGGCGGAGAGCAGGGTCAGGCCAGCCTGTTCGGCGGCGTTCATCACGGCACGGGCCAGCGGATGCTCACTGCCCGCCTGGATGGCGGCACTCCACGAGAGCAGCGTGTCTTCACGGCCCGGTGCAGCAAGGGCGGTCACCAGCGTGGGCTTGCCCTCGGTGAGGGTGCCCGTCTTGTCGAACGCGACGGTGTCGATGCGGTGCGCCACCTCCAGCGCTTCGGCGTCCTTGATCAGGATGCCCTGGCGCGCGGCCACACCGGTGCCGGCCATGATGGCCGTGGGCGTGGCCAGACCCAGGGCACACGGGCAGGCGATCACGAGCACCGCCACCGCGTTGAGGATGGCCTGCTCCCAGTTGCCGGTGGTCAGGCCCCAGCCCAGCAGGGTGAGCGCGGCGATCAGCAGCACCACCGGCACGAAGACGGCGCTCACGCGGTCCACGATGCGCTGGATCGGCGCCTTCTTGGCCTGGGCCGACTCAACCATGCGCACGATGCGCGAGAGCGTGGACTCGGCGCCCACGGCGGTGGTCGCCACCAGCAGCAGGCCCTCGGCGTTGACGGCACCGCCGGTGACCTTGTCGCCCGCGTGTTTGGCCACCGGCAGGCTCTCGCCCGTGATCAGCGATTCGTCCACCTGGCTGGAGCCGGTGGTGATGACACCGTCCACCGGGATGCGTTCACCCGGACGGATCACCACCGTGTCACCGACCTTCACGCGCGCCATTGGCACGTCCACGTCGCCGGAGGGCGTGCGCACCCGTGCCACCTCGGGCTTGAGGGCGTTGAGCGCCGCGATGGCGGCGGTGGTCTGGCGCTTGGCGCGCGACTCCAGCCATTTGCCCAGCAGCACCAGCGTGACGATCACCGCCGAGGCCTCGAAGTACAGGTGCGGCGTGCCATGTTCCGCGTGTTTGAACAGCAGGTACACGCTCAGGCCGTAGCCCGCGCTGGTGCCCAGGGCCACCAGCAGGTCCATGTTGCCGGCGCCGGCGCGCACCGCCTTCCAGCCCGCGCGGTAGAAGCGCGCGCCCAGCCAGAACTGCACCGGGGTGGCGAGCGCGAGCTGCAGCCAGCCGTTGATCGACCATTCGATGCCAAAGACCATGGCCAGCATGGGCAGCACCAGGGGCAGTGACAACGCGGCGGCGAGTGCCACGGGCCACCAGGGCTCGCCCTTGCTTCTGGCCGGCACGGCACTGCCGTCCTCGGTCGACGCTGTGCCGACGCTGTAGCCAGCCTTCTGCACCGCAGCGACCAGGCTGGCGGCGAGGGTGGAAGAGACAGCGTTCACCGTGGCGCGTTCGGTGGCCAGGTTGACGCTGACGGCCTGCACGCCGGCCACGGACTTCAAGGCTTTCTCCACGCGGCCGACGCACGAGGCGCAGGTCATGCCTTCGATGGGGAACTGGTGTTCGATGAGTGATGCTGTCGCTGTGCTCATGGGATGCTCCTGTGATTGAGGGTGGAGCGGATGGTTGGCCTTGACACGGTGTCAAGCGCAATCACCGATGCGGCTTGACCTTGCCACCGTGGCAATGGCCAGAGTGCGGTTTCCCTCAACCCTCTCTGGAGTCATTCATGCACAAATTCCACCTCCCCGACATGACCTGCGGCCATTGCGCCTCCAAGGTCAATGTGACCCTCAAGCTGGTCGATCCCACCTGCGAGATCCAGCTCGATCTGCCACGGCGGCTGGTCAGCGTGAACAGCAGCGAAGACCGCGAAACCTTGCGCGAAGCCCTCGCAGACGCCGGCTACCCACCGAACTGAACGGCCACGGAAACACCCACCGTGGGAGGGTCTTGACCTTCCCATGGTGGCAAGGTCCATCCTTCGACCCATGCAGTCACCCAGAACACGGAGCACCCCATGAACACCCTCATGAACATCGGCGAAGCGGCCAGTGCCGCCGGCGTGTCGGCCAAGATGATCCGGCACTACGAACAGATCGGCCTGTTGCCCGCGGCCGAGCGCAGCGAAGCGGGCTACCGCCTCTACGGCGAGCGCGAGGTCTCGGTGCTGCGGTTCGTCCGGCAGTCGCGCCGGCTGGGCTTTTCGGTGGCGCAGGTCGCCGAACTCATCGGCCTGTGGAGCGATTCACGGCGCAGCAGCCGCGAGGTGAAGGCCGTGGCCCAGCGCCACTTGGCCGACCTGGAAGACAAGCGCCGCGAAATCGAACAGATGATGGACGGGCTTTCCGAGCTGGTGGCGGCCTGCCACGGCAACGACCAGCCCCACTGCGCCATCCTGGACACGCTCTCCCGGGGCAGCCCGGCCCAGCACCAGCCGCGACACAAGCCACAGATCACGAAGCCCCGCGGCCCGGCCGACGTGCCGGGCCAGGGCAGCGCCAGCCACATCGATCTCATGGCCTGGATGCGCAGCGTTCAGGCCCACCATGGCGCGCACTGAGCGCGACAGGCCCGTTCGTTCGGCAGCAGACAGACCCCGCTGGCGGCTGGGCCTACTTTCCTGGTGGCGCGGCCGTCGCCAGGAACCACGGGCATGACCTGCGTCAAGCCCCGCCAGAACGCACAGGCCTATGCTGGCCATGCGCCCCGTTCCCTGCCGCCGTGCCGACGATCTGCCCGAAAACCTCTTTTCAAGGACCACGCCATGACCACCCTCACCACCTTGCTCGCCCTCTCGGGCGCTGCGCTCCTGACGGCCTGCGCGAACCCGTCCGCGCCGGGCGCAGGCGCCATGTCGACGGCGAAGGCCGACCCCCACGCCGCGCACCAGGCCGCTGCGCCGACGGCCGACGCCCCCGCGGCCGCGCACGAACGGATGAAGGCCATGCACCACAAGATGATGGGCGCCCGCACACCCGCCGAGCGGCAGGCCCTGATGGACGAGCACATGAAAGCCATGCACGAAGGCATGTCGACCATGAAAGGCATGGGTGGAATGGGGGGCATGGGGGGCATGGGAGGCATGGGAGGCAAACCGGACGCGTCGGGCCCGAAGCCCGCGCCCATGGACATGGCCAGGCACCACCAGATGATGGAGCGCCGCATGGAGATGATGCAGACCATGATGGACATGATGTTGCAGCGCATGCCGGGTGCCGCCACGCCACCCGCCGGCCAATGAACGGGTTCGCCCCCCGGCCTGCACCCCTTGAGATCCCACTGGAGATGACCGTGAAGCGCCCACCATTCCGCTGGAAGCGGGCCGTGCTGCTGGCGTGCCTCGCCGTGAGCGGCGTGTCGGCCTCCGCCGCCGACCGCAAGGTCTATGTGGCCAACGAGGACGCCGGCACCGTGAGTGTGATCGACGGGACCACCTTCAAGCTCACCCGCCACATCGCGGTCGGGGCAGGGGCGCACAACGTCCAGGTGTCACCCGATGGACGGCTGGCGTGGGTCACCAACAATGGCAAGCCCCCGGCGGCGGCGAGCCAGGCCCATGCGGGCATGTCGACCGCCGACCATGGCGCCATGTCCTACGCGGGCGAAGTCTGGGCGATCGACACCCGCACCGACGAGGTCGTGGCCCAGGTGGTGGTGGGCAAGCACCCGGCCCATGTGGTGCTGTCTGCCGACAGCCGCTGGGCCTACGTCACCAACGGCGGCGACAACACCCTCAGCGTGGTGGACACCGCCTCGCGCCAGGTCGTCGCCACGGTGCCCACCGGCGAGTACCCGCACGGCGTCCGGCTCAGCCCGGACGGCAAACAGGCCTATGTGGCGAACCTGAAGGGCGGCACCGTGTCGGTCATCGACACGGACAGCCGCCAGGAAACCGGCCGGATCCCGGTGGGCAAAGGCCCCGCCCAGGTGGGCTTCACGCCCGATGGCCGGCTGGCCTTCGTGTCGCTGTCGCAAGAGGGCAGCGTGGCGGTCATCGACCCGGCCAGCCGCCGGGTGATCCGCACCGTTCGGGTCGGCGATGTGCCGATCCAGCTGCACGCCACGCCCGACAACCGCTTCCTCCTGGTGGCCAACCAGGGCAGCCGCAAGGCCCCCGGCGACACGGTGAGCGTGATCGACCTCTCCACCTTCAGCACGCAGCCGATCCGCGTGGGCCGCGGGGCCCATGGCGTGGTGGTGGGGACCGATGGTCGTCACGCCTACGTGACCAACCTCTACGCCAATTCGGTGTCGGTCATCGATGTCCAGACCCGCAAGTCCGTGGCCACCGTCGCGGTGGGCGCAGGGCCCAATGGCATCAGCGTGACCCCCTGAGGGTCAAGCCCGGTCACACCAACGCACCCGCACCGCCTTGTCCGCCGTTCCTGGCGGTGGCAGGGCGGCGTCAGCCACCAGCGCGGTCAGCTCGCCTGCGCGGGCTGGAAGCGGTCGGCGCGGTCCACCAGGCTGCGCATCTGGTCCGCCGCATGGATGGTGACCGTGTGGGCGGTGTAGCCCGGCCGGGGGGAGATGTAGCTGGCCATCTCGCGCACCAGCGCCTGCTGCTCGGGCGGCGCGTTGGCCAGCAGGGCGATGACCATGTTTTCCAGCGCGATCACGCGCACGCGCAACTGCACCAGTTCGGCGTTGGTGAGGGCGGGGCTGTCGACCGGTGTGGGCTGCAATAACTCGGACATGAGGGGCTCCTGCGGTGGGGCGCGCAAGGCCGCGCCTGGGTCATTGTGGGCCGGCGCGGGGCGTTGGACAACCGGGTCTGTGCGCTGGCGCCCGGGGGGCTTCTGTTGTTGGCGGGCGGGTGCGGCGTCGGCCCTCAGAACAGCACCCGGCTGCGCAGCGTGCCCGGCACGCCCGCCAGCTCGGCCAGCGCCCGCTCGGAGTGCGCGGCGTCGATGTCCATCACCACATAACCCACGTCTTCGCGCGTCTGCAGGTACTGCGCCGAGATGTTGATGCCGTGGTCGGAGAAGACGCGGTTGATGCCGGAGAGCACGCCGGGCACGTTGCGGTGCACGTGCAGCAGGCGGTGTTTGCCGGGGTGCGCGGGCAGGGCCACCTCGGGGAAGTTGACGGCCGAGGTGGAGGTGCCGTTGTCGCTGTACTTGACGAGTTTTTCCGCCACCTCGATGCCGATGTTTTCCTGCGCCTCCAGCGTGGAGCCGCCGATGTGCGGCGTGAGGATCACGTTGTCCAGGCCGCGCAGGGGCGACTCGAACGTGTCCTTGTTGCTGTGCGGCTCTTCGGGGAAGACGTCGATGGCGGCACCGAGCAGGGCCTGGTTTTTCAGCGCGCTGGCCAGCGCGCCCACGTCCACCACGGTGCCGCGCGAGGCGTTGATCAGCACGGCGCTGGGCTTCATGCGCGCGATCTGGGCCGAGCCGATCATCCACTGTGTGGCCGGTGTTTCGGGCACGTGCAGGCTCACCACGTCGGCGGTGGCCATCAGCTCGTCCAGGCTGGTGAGCGGCCGCGCGTTGCCCAGCGGCAGCTTGGTGGCGGTGTCGAAAAACACCACCTTCATGCCCAGCGCTTCGGCCAGCACCGAGAGCTGCGTGCCGATGGCGCCATAGCCCACGATGCCGAGTGTCTTGCCGCGGATCTCGAACGAGTTGCTGGCCGATTTCAGCCAGCCGCCGCGGTGCGCCACGGCGTTCTTCTCGGGGATGCCGCGCATGAGCAGGATGGCCTCGGCCAGCACCAGCTCGGCCACCGATCGTGTGTTGGAGAAGGGCGCGTTGAACACCGCGATGCCGCGCTCGCGCGCCGCGGCCAGGTCCACCTGGTTGGTGCCGATGCAGAAGCAGCCCACGGCGGCGAGGCGCTGGGCGTGGCTCAGCACCTCGGCGGTGAGCTGGGTGCGCGAGCGGATGCCGACGAAATGCGCGTCGGCGATCTTGGCCAGCAGTTGGTCGTCGGGCAGGGCGCCGGGCAGGCTTTCGATCTGGCTGTAGCCCGCCGCGCGCAGCACCTCGATGGCCGAGGGGTGAATCCCTTCCAGCAGCAGGAAGCGGATCTTGTGTTTGTCGATCGAGGTCTTGGGACCGGGCGGGGTGGGGAGGGGGGTGCTGGCGTTCATAGTTGACAAATATAGTCGGATATGCCGGCCGTGGCCATGCGGGAGGCCTTCGCCCCCGCCCCGCACGGGGGCTTCGCCGCGGGTGTCAGGCGGGGCCGGCGGGGGTCATGAACAGGGCGGCCACCAGGTCCGACTGCGTGACCATGCCCACCAGCCGGTCCTGCGCGTCGAGCACGGGCATGTGATGCAGGCCCCCGTCGGAGAAGCCCCGCACCAGGTCGGCGATGGCCTGTTCGGGGCGGGCGGTGCGCACCCTGCGCGTCATGATGTCCTCGACCCGGCGCGCGGTGTTCATGCGCGGCACCCGGCTGGGCGCCGGCGCGCTCTGGCCGATGAAGAAGTCGTGCAGCGACACGATGCCCACCAGCTGCTGCTCGGCGTCCACCACGGGCAGCGCCTTGATCTTGTGGTGCGCCAGGCGCGCCCAGGCGTCGTCCACCGAATCACTGGGGCCCACGCTCACCACGTCGCGCGACATGATGTCCTGGCAGCGCACGCCGTTCCAGTGGCGGCGCTGCGCGTGCAGCTGCGCGCGCGTCATGATTTCTTCGAGGTCGTGGCGGTCGATGTCGAGCAGCTCGCCAAACGAGGCCAGCGCGGCGTCCAGGTCCTCCTTGTGGAAGCCCGCGCGCTGGGTGGGCAGCGGGTCGCTGGTGCCGTGAGGCTGGCGCCGGGCCACGCCGTGGTGCGGGTAGCTGCGGCCCATGGCGTTGTTGAACAGCAGGGCCAGCGCCAGCATGACCGCCGAATCGGCGGCCACCGGCCAGAGCGCAAAACCGAAGCCCAGCTGGTGGATCGCCGGGCCACCCAGCACGGCGGTGAGCGCCACCGCGCCGCCGGGCGGGTGCAGGCAGCGCAGCGCGAACATGGTCGCCACGGCGGCCGCGCCCGCCACCGCTGCGGCCAGGCCGGTGGCGCCCAGCCACTGGTGGCAGGCCACGCCGATCAGCGCCGAGAGCACGTTGCCGCCGATGATGGACCAGGGCTGCGCCAGCGGGCTCGCCGGCACCGCGAACAGCAACACCGCCGAGGCGCCCATGGGCGCGATGAACCAGACGCTGGACGTCCCCAGCGCGTGGCGGCTGAGCCAGTCGGTGCACAGCAGCCCGAGGCCCACGCCCACGCTGCTCAGCCAGAGCTCGCCGCGACCGATGGTCAGCGGGGCCGGGTAGAACGAACGCAGCCAGTTCAGCAGCGGATTCACGGGCGGGCTTTCAGCGACCGCTTTGCACCGGCGCGCGACTCAGCCCGCCGCCTCCATGCCGTTGCGTTGTTTCGTGGGTGCGGTGGCGGGCGACACGAGGAACGCCAGCAGCGCGCGCACCGCGTCGGGCTGCGTGGAGGCCGTGGCCAGGCCGGCCGAGAAGGTGGTGATGATCTGGATTTCGGCGGGCAGCGGACCGAGCACGTCGATGCCGTCGAGGTTCATGAGCTCGCTCAGCTGCTGGAAGCCCAGCTCGACCTCGCCCCGGGCCACCAGCGAGCCCACAGGCACGCCGGGCGGCGCGGTGACGATGCGGCCCTGGATCTGATCGGCGATGCCCCAGCGCTCGAAGAGCTTGGCGAGTTGCACGCCGCTCGGGCCGGTGGAGTAGCCCAGGGTGCGCGCGGCGAGCACGGCCTGTTTCACGGCGGCTTCACTGCCGATGTCGGGGTGCGGCGCGCCCCGGCGCACGGCCAGCGCCACGCCGGAGCGCACCACGTCCACGGTGCTGCCGGCCACCACCTTGCCGTCGGTGCTGAGCTGGGCCACCGCGTTGGACGCGAGCGCCACGACGTCGAAGGCCTCGCCGGCCTGCACCCGTTTGGCGGCGTCCACACCGCCCACCGATTCGAGCTCGATGACCGTGCCCGGGTGGGCCTGCTGGTAGAGGGCGATCAGGTCGGCCAGCACCTGTTTGGTGGCCATGGAAGAAATGATGCGGATGGGGGAAGCCATGCGGGCGCTCCGGGTGTGCAGGGGGTTGGAAGGTGCGCCGCAGCGCTGCGACGCGAACCCGTGCAATTTAACCGCAAGCCCCGCCGCGCCGCCCGGCGACGGACGCGGTTCAGCGCAGCCGGCCGATGTAGTGGTTGCGCTGGGAGGCCGGTGGCTCGGCCTTGCCGTTGGGGGGAGGGCTGGCCGAGGCCGCCGGTGGTGGCGCGGCGGCGGGCGCGTTCAGGCCCATGGACTCCTGCAGCTGCAGGCCCGCGAGCAGCAGCTCTTCGTCGTCGGTGTCCAGCGCGAGGGCCAGGCACCCGCGGGCGTAGGCCGCGTCGGCCACGAACCGCATCACGTCGAAGGGCTTGCCTTGCCGCCCGGCGAGTTTGCGGAACCTGGCGATCAGCTGCAGCGTGGCTGGATTCATGTGAACGCCCGGTGGCTCGGAGGGCGCTGAAAAAGGGGGCGGCCAGGTGCGTCGGTGATCAGGCGGTGCGCGCGCGCCCGCCTTTCTCTGCCCACGTGCGCGTCCAGCGCACTTGCATCGTTCGCATCACGCCCAGCATCAGCACCGAGAAGATCGCCATGATCACGAAGCCGGAGAGGAAGCTGTCGGTGTGCTGTTTGGACTGGCCCATCATGGCCGGCACCAGGCCGCCGCCGAGTGCACCGATCTCGCCGATCATCGAGCCGGCCACGGCGGTGGACATGGGCCAGCGCAGCGGCACCAGCTGGAACAGCGCGCCGTTGCCCGCGCCCAGCGCGGCGAAGCAGACGATCAGCAGCAGCGTGGTCAGCACGATGGAGTGCGACGACAGGCCCACGCCCACCAGCGCGACCGACACGACGACCAGCACCACGGTCAGCGTGTTGACGCCACCCCAGTGGTCGGAAATCCAGCCGCCGAAGACGCGCACCACGGCGCCCATCAGCGCGGCCAGCATGGTGAGCTGACCGGCCTGCACCTTGCTCACGCCGAATTGGTCGTAGTAATAGGTGGGCAAAAAGGTGGTGATGCCGATGAAGCCGCCGAAGGTGACGACGTAGATCAGGCTGAACACCCAGCCGTCTTTTTCGAGCAGGCAGGCCAGGTGTTCGCGCATGCTGGCGTGTTGGTCGCGGTCCGGCGGCTCCTTGGCCATGAAGGCCACCACCAGCATGGGCACGATGGAGGCGAGGGCGGCGAAGCCGTACACCGTCTGCCAGCCGTAGGCCTGCGCCAGCGGCGGGGCCAGCAGCGCAGCGACGGCGGTGCCGGCGTTGCCCGCGCCCACCAGGCCCATGGCCAGGCCCTTGTATTTCGGCGGGTACCAGCCCGAGCCCAGCGACATGGCCACGCCGAAGCTGGCACCGGCCACGCCCAGCAGCAGCGCCATCTTGAGCATGTCGTCGTAGGTCTGCACGAAGAAGTAGCCGTACGACATCGTGACGGTGATCAGCGCCAGCTCGACCAGCGTGGCGGTCTTGCGGCCCACGTACTGCGCGAGCAGGCCGAGCGGGAACCGCATGACGGCGCCGGCCACGATGGGTATCGACAGCAGCAGGCCCTTCTGTGCGGCCGTGAGGTTGAACTCCTCGCTGATGAAGGGCGCCATGGCGCCGTTCATGACCCAGATCACGAACGAGAACGTGAGGTAGAAAAACGCTGCAAAGAGCGTCGGTGTGTGCCCGCTTTTCAGGAACGTACGGAAGCCCGCCATGGCGTGGACCTTTGTGAGAGAGGTGGGGTGGGAAGTGGGGCCCTCGCAGCGGCGCCCCGGGGCCGCGACGGGCCAGAGGGATGCGCAAGGGGCGCACCGGTCGGCCGGAAACGGCGACAGGATGCAGCACAAGAGGCCTTCGTTAGCCTCTGTGGGTATTGAGCAAATTCCATGCCCGATCCCGGGGGCGGTTTGCGGAGGATCAAGCCTCGCTGTGCACCATGCTTGGGTCGTCCGGCACCGTCGGCGCAAAGAAAAGGGGCATGCCCTGCGGCATGCCCCTTTTTGGGTTGGCAATAAGCCACCTTCCGATCCGTCGCTCAACCGCGCCGGGCGAAATGCCTCCGGCCGGGATGCGGCGGAACCGGCTCCGCCGGGCCACTCGCATCGAGGGGGTGACGCGCACAGTGCGTCGCCTGGTAGGCGCTAAGCCGCCTTCTCCACGTGCGCCTGGCGCGTGTAGAGGAAGTCGATCACGGCCTTGCGGTGGTGCTGGTACTGCGGGTCGTCGGCCAGGGCCACGCGGTGGCGCGGGCGTGGCAGGTCCACGTGCAGCACCTCGCCGATGGTGGCGGCCGGGCCGTTGGTCATCATCACGATCTTGTCGGACAGCAGCACGGCCTCGTCCACATCGTGCGTGACCATCACCACCGTGCTGTGCGTGCGGGCCACGATGTCGAGCAACTCGTCCTGCAGCTTGGCGCGGGTGAGGGCGTCGAGTGCGCCGAAGGGTTCGTCCATGAGCAGCACCTTGGGCTCCATCGACAGCGCCCGGGCGATGCCCACGCGCTGCTTCATGCCACCCGAGATCTCGCCGGGGCGCTTCTGCGCGGCGGGCGTCAGGCCCACCAGGGCCAGCGCGTCTTCGGTGCGTTTCTTGAGCTGGGCCTTGCTTTCGGTGGCGGCGAAGACGCGCTCCACCGCGAGGTAGACGTTCTCAAAACACGTGAGCCAGGGCAGCAGCGAGTGGTTCTGGAACACCACCGCGCGCTCGGGGCCGGGGCCGGCGATCTC
>NZ_JADMKB010000176.1 GCF_018780075.1 Hydrogenophaga sp. | reverse complement strand
ACGATGGTGTTGGCCGTGGGCACGTCGATGCCGGTCTCGATGATGGTCGAGCACAGCAGCAGGTTGTAACGCTGCGCCACGAAGTCGCGCATGACCCGCTCCAGGTCGCGCTCGGGCATCTGGCCGTGGGCGATGGCGATGCGCGCCTCGGGCAAGATTTCTTCGAGCTTCTGCTTGCGGTTCTCTATCGTGTCGACTTCGTTGTGCAGGAAATAGACCTGGCCGCCACGCTTCAATTCACGCAGCACGGCTTCGCGGATCACGCCGTTGTTTTCTGAACGCACAAAGGTCTTGATCGCCAGGCGCCGCTGCGGCGCGGTGGCGATGACCGACAGGTCGCGCAGGCCTTCGAGCGCCATGCCCAGCGTGCGCGGGATCGGCGTGGCGGTGAGCGTGAGCACGTCCACCTCGGCGCGCAGGGCTTTCATGGCCTCCTTGTGGCGCACGCCGAAGCGGTGTTCTTCGTCGATGATGAGCAGGCCGAGGTCCTTGAACTTCGTCTTCTCGCTCAACAGCTTGTGCGTGCCGACCACGATGTCCACCGAGCCGTCGGCAATGCCTTTCTGCGCCGCGGTGATTTCCTTTTGTGAGCGGAAACGGCTCATCTCCGCTATCTTCACCGGCCACTTGCCGAAGCGGTCCACCAGCGTCTGGTAGTGCTGCTCGGCCAGCAGCGTGGTCGGCGCGAGAAAGGCGACCTGGCGCCCACCGGTGACGGCCACGAACGCGGCGCGCAGGGCGACCTCGGTCTTGCCAAAGCCCACGTCGCCGCAGACCAGCCGGTCCATCGGGCGCGGGCTGATCATGTCCTGGATCACGGCATGGATCGCGCCGCGCTGGTCGGCGGTTTCGTCAAAGCCGAAGTCGTTGGCGAAGATCTCGTAGTCCTGTGCCGAGAAGCGGAACGCATGGCCCTGGCGCGCGGCGCGGCGCGCGTAGATGTTCAGCAGCTCGGCGGCGGCATCGCGCACCTGCTCGGCGGCCTTGCGCTTGGCTTTCTCCCACTGACCGCTGCCCAGGCGGTGCAGCGGCGCTTCGTCGGCGCTCACGCCCGTGTAGCGGCCGATCAGCTGCAACTGGCTCACCGGCACGTAGAGCACGGCCTTGTCGGCGTATTCGAGGTGCAGGAACTCCATCAGCGCGGGCGTGCCGTCCGGGTTCTTTTCGCCCATGTCCATGTGGACCAGGCCGCGGTAGCGGCCGATGCCGTGTGCGTTGTGCACCACCGGGTCGCCCACGTTGAGTTCACTCAGGTCCTTGATCAGCGCATCGACGTCGCTGACCTGTTCCTGCTTCTTGCGCCGGCGCGTGGTGGGGCCGGCGGCGAAGAGTTCGGTCTCGGTGACGAAGTCGATGCCGTCTTCCAGCGAGCTGAAGCCGACCGTGAGCACCGAGGTGGCGATGCCGGTCTTTTCGTCGCTGGCCTGGAACTCGGCCAGCGAATCGAAGGCGGGCGGGTTCAGACCGCTGGCACGCAGAAAGTCCAGCAGGCTCTCGCGCCGGCCATCGCTTTCGGCCAGCAGCAGCACGCGGTGCGGGGTGTTGCGGATGTGGTTCTGCAGGCGGGAGAGCGGGTCTTCGGCGCCGCGCACCACCGAGAGGTCGCCCAGCTTCTGCGCAAAGGCGTTGTCGGCCACGTCTTCCACCGCCGGCCGGATGGCGAGCTGCGCGTGGGCATTGGCCCCGGTGTAGAACTGCTCGGCCGAGAGGAACAGGCTCTCGGGCGGCAGCGCCGGGCGCTCGGGGTCGCTCTTGACGAGCCGGTAGCGGTCTTGCGTGTCCTGCCAGAAGCGCTGGAAGGCGGGTTCGAGGTCGCCGTGCAGAACGACCGTCGCTTTCTCCCCGAGGTAGTCAAAGACGGTGGCGGTCTGTTCGAAGAACAGCGGCAGGTAGTACTCGATGCCGGCGGTGGCCACGCCGTTGCCCATGTCCTTGTAGACGCGGCTTTTGGTCGGGTCGCCGTCGAGCAGTTCGCGCCAGCGGCTGCGGAATTTGGCGCGCGCCGCGTCGTCCATCGGGAACTCGCGCCCGGGCAGCAGGCGCACCTCGGGCACCGGGTACAGGCTGCGCTGGCTGTCGGGATCGAAGGTGCGGATGCTGTCGATCTCGTCGTCGAACAGGTCCACGCGGTAAGGCACCAGCGAGCCCATGGGAAAGAGGTCGATCAGGCCGCCGCGCACCGCGTACTCGCCCGGGCTCACCACCTGGGTCACGTGCTGGTAGCCGGCCAGCGTGAGCTGGCCCTTCAGCTTGGCTTCGTCGAGCTTCTGCTTGACCTTGAACTGGAAGGTGTAGCCCGCCAGGAAGGACGGTGGCGCCAGCCGGTACAGCGCGGTGGTGGCGGGCACCAGCACCACGTCGGCCCCGGTGTCCTTGTCGTGCTGCTGGATGCGCCAGAGCGTGGCCAGGCGCTCGGAGATCAGGTCCTGGTGCGGCGAGAAGGTGTCGTAGGGCAGGGTCTCCCAGTCCGGGAACAGCGCGCAGCGCAGGCCGGGCGCGAAGAACGCCATCTCGTCGATCAGGCGCTGCGCGTCGGTGGCGTCGGCGGTGACGATGGCCGTGAGCCGGCCCGCCGCTTTTTCGCGCGCACCGAGCTGGGCCAGCAGCAGGGCATCGGCCGCGCCGCTGGGGCGGGGCAGGGTGAAGCGTTTGCCAGGGGTGAGTTTGGGCAGGTCCATGGGCGGTTGCGCTGACGCGGTTGGGGCTGCGCAGGACCACAGGCCCTGAACCGCCCAAGACAAACACCCCCCGCCTGGGGAGGTGGGGGGTGTGAAAGGCCTGATTCTAGAATGCGGGCACCCCATGACCGACACCCCTCACCCCATGTCCCCCAAACAGGCCGTCCGCTGCCATGCCCTGTTGCCCTGCGCGGGCTCGGGTTCACGCGCCGGCACCGCCGAGCCCAAGCAATACCAGCCGCTGGCCGGTCTGCCCATGGTGCTGCACACGCTGGCGGCATTCACCGCGGTGGAGCGCATCGAACGCTGCCTCGTGGTGGTGGCGCCGGGCGACCGCTTCCTGAGCGTGGACGACCTGCGCATCCAGCTCGCCCGGGTGGGCGGCAGCACGCGCGCGGCCAGTGTGTTCAACGGCTTGCAGTCCTTGCTGGACAGTGGCGCCGATGCGAGCGACTGGGTGCTGGTGCACGACGCGGCGCGTTGCCTCGTCACCCCGGCGCAGGTTGAAGCGCTGATCGACGCCTGCGCGGGCGACCCGGTGGGCGGCCTGCTGGCGCTCAAACTGCCCGACACCCTCAAGACCGAAGCCGGGGGCCGCGTGGCCGCGACGGTGGACCGGTCCGACAAATGGCTGGCGCAGACCCCGCAGATGTTCCGCATCGGCGCCTTGCAGGCGGCGCTGGCCGCGCAGGCCGGCACTGGCTTCGCCGGCGTGACCGACGAGGCCAGTGCCATGGAACTGGCGGGCCAGCAACCGCTGCTGGTGCCCGGCAGCGCACAGAACTTCAAGGTCACCTACCCGGAAGACTTTGCCCTGGCGGAAGCCATCCTGAGGAGCCGAGCTTGAACCCTCACGTCTTTCACTTCGTGTATTCACGGCCCCCCGAAGGGACATCGCGCTGCTTGGGGCGGCCTTGCGGAGCGCGCTCATGAACCCCATTCCCTTCCGCATCGGCGAGGGCTGGGACGTGCACGCACTGGTGCCCGGCCGCCCGCTCATCATCGGCGGCGTGACCATTCCCCACACCCTGGGCCTGCTCGGGCATTCGGACGCCGACGTGCTGCTGCACGCCATCACCGACGCGCTGCTGGGCGCGGCGGCACTCGGCGACATTGGCCGGCACTTTCCCGACACCGACGAGCGCTTCAAGGGCTCTGATTCGTGGCGTCTGTTGGCAGAGGTGGCGCTGCGCGTGCGTGCGGCGGGCTTCGAGATCGGCAACGTCGACAGCACAGTCATTGCCCAGGCGCCCAAGCTGGCGCCCCACATACCCGCCATGCGCGAACGCATCGCCACCGCGCTCGGTGTGGCGGTGGATCAGGTGAACGTGAAAGCCAAGACCGCCGAGAAGCTGGGGCCGGTGGGGCAGGGTCTCTCGATGGAGGCCCGCGCCGTGGCGCTGCTTGTGCGCCAGTCACCCGCTTGAGGATGGGTCGCAAAGGCTGCCGGCGGAGGCTCCGCCTGCGGCCCGTCAGCCCTATTTCGCGATGGGCAGTTTGATGTGCGCTGCCAGCCCGCCCGAGCTGCTGTTGGCCAACGCAAAGCGGCCGCCCATGCGCGCAATGGCCCGCTCCACGATCGCCAGCCCGAGGCCGGTGCCGGTGGCCGAGCTGCGCGAAGCGTCGCCGCGGAAGAAGGGCTGCGTCAACTGCGCCAGCATGTCGGGGTTCACCCCCGAACCGTGGTCACGCAACTTGACCAGCACCCAATCGTCTTTGGCCTTGGCACCGACTTCAATGTGGGCCACGCCCGACACCGGATTCTTGCCATAGCGCAAGGCATTCTCCAGCAGGTTGGAGAACACGCGGTTGAGCTCGACCGCATCGCCCATCACCATGGTGTCGGGCGGGATGCGGGTCTGCACCACGACATCCGGCGCATTGCCCAGCGCAAAGACCGCCGCGTCGATCACCTCGTTGAGGTCCACCCGCTGCGGTTCCAGGTGGTCGGGCCGCGCGTAGTCGAGAAATTTGTCGATGATGGCGTTGACCTGTTCGATGTCGGCCGCCATGTGCTCGCGCGCCTGCAGGTCGTGCACGCTCATTTCCGTCTCCAGCCGCAGCCGGGCCAGCGGTGTGCGCAGGTCGTGGGAGATGCCGGCCAGCATCAGGGCCCGGTCCTGTTCGATCTTGGAGAGGCGCTGCGCCATGCGGTTGAAGCCAATGTTGACCTGGCGGATCTCGCTGGTCGCCACCGCTTCATTGAGCTGGCTGGAGTTGAAGTCGCCCTCGCGCACGCGGCTGGCGGCGAACGACAGCTTCTGGAGCGGCCGGTTGATCAGGCGTGCGATCAGCGCGGCGCCGGTGAGCGAGAGCAGGGCCGCCGTGCCCAACCAGATCAGCCAGGTGGTGCCGGTGACCAGCTCGACCCGCGACGGATCGGTCTGCAGCCAGTAAGGGTCGCCGTCGATGGAAAACCCGATCCAGAGACCCGCCTTGCCGTTGACCTCGCGCGCCACCACCGTGTCCGCGCCGAGCCGGGCGCTCAGCTGGGCGCTGACCGTGCGGCTGAGCGTATCGGTGTCGTACCGGCGGTAGACATCGCCCGGCTCGCGGGGTGCGATGCGCACCTGCTCTTCATCGGCCATGGTCTTGACCAGCGACACCCGGGCGATGGAGTCCGAATGCACCAGCGCAGCGCGGCTGAGATTGACCAGCGAGGCCAGCTGCTGCGCGCTTTGCAAGGTGCGTGGTTCGAACTCCAGGGCCCGGAAGGTCTGCAGCCAGGCCACAAAACACCCGAGCAGGAGCAGCGACAGCAGAAAAAAAGTGCGCCAGAACAGGCTCACTTCGCGCGGCGGACGCATCTCCAGCGGCGCAGGGGCGGTCTCCAGCGCCGCCGGCTCGGTCTCGAACGACGGAACGCGGGACTCTTCGCTCATCAGGCGTTGCCGTCCGGAACGAACACGTATCCCACCCCCCAGACCGTCTGCAGGTAGCGCGGAGAAGCGGCGTCCTCTTCAATCAGCTTGCGCAGGCGCGAGACCTGCACGTCCAGACTGCGGTCAAAGGGCTCGAACTCCCGTCCACGGGCCAGCTGGGCCAGCTTTTCGCGAGACAGCGGCTGGCGTGGGTGGCGCACCAGTGCCTTGAGCATCGCGAACTCGCCGGTGGTCAGCGGCAGGTCGGCGTTGTCCTTGCGAAGCGTGCGCAGGCTGAGGTCGAACTCGAAAGGACCGAAATTCACCACTTCGGCGTCCTGGGACGGCGCGCCGGGCACCTCGGCCGGTGGCCGGCGGCGCAGCACCGCGTGCACACGGGCCAGCAATTCGCGGGGGTTGAACGGTTTGCCCAGGTAGTCGTCGGCGCCGACTTCCAGGCCGACGATGCGGTCGACGTCCTCGCTCTTGGCGGTCAGCATGATGATCGGGGTGCGGTCGCCGTTGGCGCGCAGACGGCGGCAGATCGATAGGCCATCTTCGCCCGGCATCATCAGATCGAGCACGATCAGGTCGACCGCTTCGCGTTGCAACACACGGTTCAAGGCCTTGCCGTCTTCGGCAAGCATGACCTCGAATCCTTCCTGCATCAGGTAACGGCGCAGCAGATCGCGAATACGGACGTCGTCGTCCACCACAAGAATCTTGTTCGGTCGGGCAGCAGTTTGTGTCATGGCAGCAACTCTCGGAAAATGTAACAAACTCGATTGTGGCAGCGCCAAGTGGTTGTCAGCGCTGGATTTTTGTTTTTTTGACAGGCTGTTACAACTGTTGCCCAAGGCCTCAGGACCGTTACCATGCGCTCCGCCCACAATCGGAAGCAGTCCCGTGTTCCGATCTTTTTCATGACAACCCAACACACCGTACTGGCATTGGTTCTTGGCCTTCCCACCTGGGCCTATGGGCTGGATCTCCGCGAACCCCCGTTGCAGGCGATGACCGTGGTGCCTTCCCCGACCGCCGATTCGGGTGATCCACGTCAGCCGCATCGGCTGCGCGATGCGTTGCGCCAGCCACTGACCGACAACGAGCCGGCCGGCAAGCCCTACCGCCTCAGTGTGGAGGAGCGCCAGCGCCTGCGCGAACAGTTGCGCAGCCAGACCGCCCCGGCCGGGCGCAACAAATGAGCCGGCCGCTGTTGACATGGACATGGCGAGGCTGGTGGGTTCCGTTTGTGATGTCCGCCGGATGGGCGCTGCACACCGGCGCCAGTGCCCAGCAGCTCAAACCAGCGGAGCCCGCCAACGTGGTGAACATCGCGGCCAGAGGTTTCCTGGATGTGCCGCAAGACTGGTTGAGCATGACCTTGACCACGACCCGCGAAGGCAATGACGCGGTCGTTGTGCAGAACCAGCTCAAGCAGGCGCTGGATGCGGCGCTGACGGTGGCGAAGTCGGCCGCTGCCCCGAAGCAGCTGGAGGTGCGCACAGGACAGCTGGGCCTGTACCCGCGTTACGGTAGCAACGGCAAGATCAATGGCTGGCAAGGCAGTACCGAGCTGATTCTGGAGGGGCGGGATTTCGTGCGCATCAGCAGCACAGCGGGAAGCATCCAGACCTTGACCATGGGCAGCATGGCTTTCTCGCTGTCACGCGAGGCCCAGCAAAAGCTGGAGTCCGATGTGCAGGCCCTGGCGATCGAACGCTTCAAGGCCCGGGCAGGGGAGGTGGCCAAAGGCTTCGGGTTTTCAGGCTACAGCCTGCGTGAGCTGTCCATCAGTTCGGCCGATCAAGGTGGTGGTCCCGGGTATCCGCGCCCGATGGCCGCTCGGGCCAACGTGGCGATGGCCTCCGACACGCCCGTGCCGGTGGAGGCCGGCAAGAGCCAGGTCAATGTGACGGTGTCGGGTTCGATCCAGCTGCGTTGAGCGATTCGGTTCAACCGACAAAAAAACCCGGCGGCGCCGGGTTTTTTTGTTGGGGCTGGCGGTGAATCGGTTATTGGGCGACCCAGCCACCGTCCATGTTCCAGGCCACTCCGCGCACGTTGGCGCCGGCCGGCGAACAGAAGAACACAGCCAGCTCGCCCAGTTCCTCGGGGGTGGTGAACTGCATGGAGGGTTCTTTCTCGCCCAGCAACTGTTTCTTGGCGTCTTCGTTCGAGATGCCCAAGGCGGCCGCTTTGGCGTCCACCTGTTTCTGAACCAGGGGCGTGAGCACCCAGCCGGGGCAGATCGCGTTGCAGGTCACGCCGGTGGTGGCGTTTTCCAGCGCCGTCACCTTGGTCAGACCGATCACGCCGTGTTTGGCGGCGACGTACGCCGATTTTTCCGCCGAGCCCACAAGACCGTGGACCGACGCCACGTTGATGATGCGTCCCCAGTTCCGGGCCTGCATGGAGGGCAATGCCAGGCGGGTGGCATGGAAGGCGCTGGAGAGGTTGATCGCGATGATCGCGTCCCAGCGATCGATCGGGAAGCTTTCGATGCGCGCCACGTGCTGGATGCCCGCGTTGTTCACCAAAATGTCCACCTGTCCAAACTGTGCCGCAGCGAAGCCCATCATGTCTTCGATGTCCCCCGCCTTGCTCATGTCGGCGCCGTGGTAAGCGACCTTCACCCCCAGTGCCGCGATCTCGGCCTTCGGGCCTTCGACGTCACCGAAACCGTTGAGCACGATGTTGGCGCCCTGGCGCGCGAGGGATTTGGCGATGCCCAGACCGATGCCGCTGGTGGAGCCGGTGACGAGGGCGGTTTTGTTGGCAAGCATGAGAGATCTCCAGTTCCATTACGATAGGTTCAAACACATGCGAGTCATTATCACGGAGTCACAAGGGATGAGCGGTTCCAGTCAGATGCCCCAGCTTCGGTTTCTTGCGGTGGGCGGACCTCTGGCCACAGGCGGCAACGCGCGCCGCATGGCCTACTGGGATTGGTCAGCGGCACCGAGCGCTGACGTCCACCGGGTGGTGCTCTGTGTGCATGGGCTGTCCCGCCAGGGTCGGGACTTCGATACCTTGGCCCGTGAACTGACCCGCCAAGCGCGCGTGCTCGCGGTGGATGTCGCCGGGCGGGGGCACAGCGACTGGCTCGCCGACCCCATGGCGTACCAGGTGGGGACCTATGTGGCGGACATGGCCACCTTGATCATGCACTTGCGGGAACAGGATCCAGCCGTCCGGATCGACTGGGTGGGGACCAGTATGGGGGGCCTGATCGGCATGGCACTCGCCGCTCAGCCGACCTTGGGTCTGCGCAGGCTGGTGCTCAACGACGTGGGTCCCGTGATCCAGTGGGAAGCGCTGCAGCGCATCGGCACTTATCTGGGCCTCAACCCCTCCTTCGGCAGTGAACAAGAAGCGTCGGACCAGCTGGCGGCCATTTCCAGCGGATTTGGCCCTCACACACCCGAGCAATGGCTGGCGCTCTCGCAGCCCATGCTGCGGCAGCGGGATGGCCGCTGGTGGCTGCACTACGACCCGGGACTTGCGTTGCCGCTCAGGGCACTGACGGACGCCCCCGACCAGGCGGCCGCCAGGCAATCGGTGCGGGACGGGGAGACGGCATTGTGGGGGCTGTACGACGCGATCACCGCGCCCACCTTGCTCCTGCGTGGCGCCGAGTCCGATCTGCTGACCCGGGACACCGCGAGGGCCATGGCCGAACGCGGACCGCGCGCGCGCTGCGTTGAGTTCGCCGGCGTGGGGCATGCGCCCACCCTGGTGGCGGCGGACCAGATCGCTGCCGTGCGCGATTTTCTTTCGGCGGACTGACGTCGAGCCATCGCCATGAAGTACAGCGTTGCAGCGGCTCCTCCCTCCCCGCCATCGGCCATTGTGGCCGCCACGTCTGACAGCCTGCCGCACGAAGCCCAGGCGTTGGCCCGTGCTCGGGCCTTTGCCGAGCCACTGCTGGCCTGCGAGCAGCTCGACACGGGAGAGAACATCCTTGCCCACGCCGACGCCGTGGCCGCCGTGCTGAGGGACATCGGCGGCTCCGAGGCGATGCAGGCCGCCGCGTACCTGGTCTATGCCTGCCAGCACCTGAACCGGCCACAAGAGGTGATTGCCAAGGCGTTTGGTGACAACTTCGCCGCACTGGCGCTGGAGACGACCAAGCTGGTGCAGCTGCAGCGTCAGGCGCGCATCAAGTCGGCAGAGGTGCTGGCCAAGAAGAACGAGGAACGCCAGGCCGCTCATGAAGCGGCGTTGCCGTTGACCTCGCTGGCCAAGGCGCCGGTGTCCGAGCTGGCCGCGAGCCAGACGGAAAACGTGCGCAAGATGCTGCTGGCGTTTTCGCGCGATCTGCGGGTGGTCATGTTGCGCCTGGCTTCGCGGTTGCAGACCCTGCGCTATTTCGCCACCTGCAAGGAGGATCCAGGGCAGGCGCTGGCGAGTGAGTCGCTGCACGTGTTCGCGCCCTTGGCCAACCGTTTGGGCATCTGGCAGATCAAGTGGGAAATGGAGGATCTGGCGTTCCGTTTTCTTGAGCCTGAGACCTACAAGCAGGTCGCGCGGTTTCTGGATGAAAAGCGGGCCGAGCGAGAAGTCCATGTGGAGCAGGTGCGGGCCCAACTGGAACGGGACTTGCAGGGCCAGGGCATACAGGCCTCGGTGCAGGGACGGCCCAAGCACATCTACAGCATTGTCAAGAAGATGCGAGGCAAGTCACTGGACTTTGACCGCGTGTTCGACATCCGCGCGCTGCGCGTGGTGGTGCCTGAGAAGAACGACTGCTATGGCGTGCTGGCCTTGGTGCACTCCCATTTCACCCCGGTGCCTGAAGAGTTCGACGACTACATCGCCAAACCCAAGCCCAATGGATATCAGTCGCTGCACACCGTGGTGCGCGACGAGCAGGGCAGGGCGTTTGAAATCCAGATCCGGACGCAGGCCATGCACGATCACGCCGAGCACGGCGTGGCGGCCCATTGGGCCTACAAAGAAGCGGGCGCCAAGGGCTACGCCGGTGTGTCGGCCACTTCGGAATACGACGCCAAGATCGCTGTGCTGCGCCAGCTGTTGGCCTGGGAACGCGATCTCAGTGGGACGGCCCAGGGGCTGTTCGATGATCGCATTTACGTGCTCACGCCCGATGCCGCGATCGTGGAACTGCCACAGGGCGGGACGCCCGTGGACTTCGCCTATTCGGTGCACACCAGCCTGGGTCACCGTTGCCGTGGCGCCCGGGTGGACGGCGTGCTGGTCACGCTCAACACGCCATTGCAGAACGGTCAGACGGTCGAGATCATTGCCACCAAGGATGGTGGACCCTCCCGCGACTGGCTGAATGCCGAACTGGGCTTTCTGGTCAGTCACCGTGCCAAGAGCAAGGTGCGCGCGTGGTTCAACGTCCTGGCCATGGAGGAGACCGTGGCGCGTGGCCGCGAGGCCGTGGAAAAGCTCTTGCAGCGGGAGGGTCGTACAGCGCTGCGTTTTGACGAGCTGGCCAGCACCATGGGCCTGAATTCGGCGCAGGAGCTGTTCGAACAGGTGGGCAAGGACGAGTTGTCGCTGCGAGCCATCGAGTTGCAGTTGCGGCCCGGCGAGCCTGCTGTGGTGGACGAGTTGCCGCCTTGGTTGAAAAAGCCGCGCAAGGCCAGCGGTTCAACCGGTGGGGGCGTCCTCGTCGTGGGCGTGGACTCTCTGATGACCCAACTGGCCAAATGCTGCAAGCCGGCGCCGCCCGACGACATTCGGGGGTTTGTCACAAGAGGCAAGGGCGTGAGCATCCATCGGAGTGACTGCAGTGACTTTGCGCATTTGCAGCGGAAGAGCCCTGATCGGGTGATTGACGTTCAATGGGGTGGTCAGATGCCTTCGGGTCGCGATGGCCGCGCGGCGGTGTACCCGGTCGATGTGGCCGTCGAGGCGTTGGACAGGCAAGGGTTGCTGAGAGACATCTCCGAAGTGTTTGCGCGAGAGAAGATGAACGTGATCGGTGTGCAGACGCAGTCGGTCAAAGGCATTGCCTGGATGACGTTCACGATTGAGGTCAGCGATGCCCGTCAGGTCTCGCGGGCCATGGCGGTGGTGGGTGATGTGGCTGGCGTGCGCGTGGTCAGGCGCAAATGATGAGTGGGTGTTTCAATAAGCACATAAAAGCTGCTATACTGCGAGGCTTCGGACAGTTTGTAGGCGCGTAGCTCAGCTGGTTAGAGCACCACCTTGACATGGTGGGGGTCGTTGGTTCGAGTCCAATCGCGCCTACCAAACATCTCCGGAAATCAAAGGGCCAGACGTCAGTCAGGCCCTTTTTGCTTTGTGCCGAACACACCGTGTGGGGTTCCGTTGCCGCACAGGGTAAACCCATGCTCGCCATGCGGGTCTCCGGTTTCTAGAATGTGGCGTAACGTCAGCCCCCCGACCCGGGTGGTGTCCTGTTCACTCAAGAAAGTCGTGTAGTGCAAAAAAGCAAGGCAGATGCCAATGGACCCCACCCAGACGCCGTGCGGGTCATCAAGAAATACCCCAACCGTCGGCTGTACGACACCGACACTTCCTCGTACATCACGTTGGCCGAGGTCAAAGCGCTGGTGATGGACAACGAGCGTTTTGTGGTGCGCGACGCCAAGACGAATGACGACCTCACCCGCAGCATCTTGTTGCAGATCATTCTTGAGGAAGAAACCGCCGGGGTGCCGATCTTCACCGAGCAGGTGCTGGCCAACATCATCCGTTTTTATGGCCATGCCATGCAGGACTTCATGGGGACCTACCTGGAAAAGAACGTCCAGATTTTCATGGACCTGCAAAACAAAATGACCGAGCAGACCAAGGGCGTGAATCCTGATTTGTGGAAGCAGTTCACCAATGTGCAGTCGCCGATGATGCAGGGCATGATGGGTACGTACATGGAGCAGTCACGAACCGCGTTCACCCAGATGCAGGAGCAGATGCAAAAACACAGCGAACAGATGCTGGCCGCTCTTGGGCTCAAGCGCTGAAGCAGGCTAAGCGCCTCTGTCAAGGGTCTGAGACAATCAGGCCATGATTGAATCAGTTGTTTCCCCGGGTGCGGCCGCACCCAAAGTCGGTTTCGTGAGTCTCGGCTGCCCCAAGGCGCTGACCGATTCCGAACTCATCCTCACGCA
Organism: Hydrogenophaga sp.; assembly: GCF_018780075.1. Taxonomy (GTDB): domain Bacteria; phylum Pseudomonadota; class Gammaproteobacteria; order Burkholderiales; family Burkholderiaceae_C; genus Hydrogenophaga. The sequence goes on along the minus strand of NZ_JADMKB010000176.1, from coordinate 90 downwards.
GCTCAGCGCCGAGGGCTATCAAACCTCCAAGACCTTCGCCGGCGCCGATCTGGTGATCGTCAACACCTGCGGCTTCATCGACGATGCCGT
>NZ_JADMKB010000002.1 GCF_018780075.1 Hydrogenophaga sp. | reverse complement strand
CCCAGCTCAGGACGTTGTCGGGCGTGGCGGCGTCGTTGGCGATCATCGCGTCGGTGACGCCCTGGGCGCCAACGTGGGCCGTGGCGGCCATGACCAAAAGGCTCAATAGGGTACGTTTCACTGTGGGTCTCCTGCTCGTTTGTGAGGTTGATGGCGGTCCGGTTTTTGGTGCTGTCTGACCGCTCTTTTTCTGACTTCGGACACTCGGTCTTGGACATGCACGCAGCGAAGAAATGGCAACTTCTGTGCCAGCCCAAATCTCAGGGTTTTCACGGAGAAGAACACCCCTCGGAGCGGACCCCATCGCCCCAACTGCGCCAAAGCCGCCCCGCTCAGCGAGACACCCTTGTGACACTGTTCAAAAATGGGTCACTTCGCTGGCGCAGCCAGCACGCGCTGCTCGTAGCGCGGGTACCACTGCGTGAGCGAGCGGTGCAGCTCGGCGGGTTGTGCGGCCCAGCGCGCGAAGCGCTCGGGCACGGGCGTGCGCAGCACCTCGCCCAGGTCCAGGCCGCGCTCGGCGCTGGTCTGCATCAGCGTGGTCAGCCACTGCAGCCAGTCGCGCGTCTGCTGCACGCCGGCCAGCCCGCTGTGCACCGGGCCGTGGCTGGGCACCACGGTCTTGACCTGACCGCTGGCGATGAGCCGCTCCAGCGCATCCAGGCTGGCCAGCCAGGCGGCGAAGTCGGCGTGCGGCGTGGTGGGCACGCGCTCGGCGAACACCAGACCGCCGGCGAACAGCACACCGTTGCGGCGGTCGAGAACCACGAGATCATCGGCGGTGTGACCCTGCAAGCGCATCAGTTCCAGCTGGTGGTTGCCGATTTGCAGGGTCTGCGGCAAGACGGCCTCGTGCGCGGGGGTGGCCTCGGTGCCGCGCATCCAGTCGCCGCACAGGCGGTAGAGGTTGTCGGCGTAGGCCGTGCCTTCGGCCTGCATGCCGCTGATGCTGCCGGGCAGCGCCTGCGTGGGCCGGTCGGCCCAGGCCTGGTTGCCGAAGAAATAGTCGGGGTGCAGGTTGAGTTCCAGCACGCGTTGCACCGGCTCGCGCGTGATGCGTTCGATGGCGCGGCGCTGCTGCTCGCCGTACAGGCGCGATGGCCCGGTGTTGATCACCACCGCGCCCGCACCGGTGGCGATGAAGGCGGTGTTGATGATGTTGCAGCCGTTGGCGCGGCTGAAGTCCTGCACCGCGCCTTCGATGACCCAGGTGCCTTCGGCGATCTGGCGCGGGCGCAGGTCGTAATTGAAACTGGCCGCGTCGGGCTTCGATGCCGGCGGTGGCACCGGGATGGATTGGGCGTGCACGACACCCGCCAGGGCGAGCGCAGCGGACAACAACAGCCGTTTCACGCGCCCACCTCGGCATCGATGCGGTTGCCGTTGTTGTCGCGACCCACGAGCCTGAGGCCTGGAACGGCCTGCGGCGGCAACTCGAAGGTGATGAGCGGGTTCTCGGACACCGGTTCGTGCAGCGTCAGCTTCCACCAGGCCTGGCCCGCGCCGTCGACCAGCTGCAGGTCTTCGATGTAGAAGGCAGGAATGCCCGCGACCAGGCCGGTGTCCATGGGGTGCATCACGCGCACGCGCAGGCGCCGGCTGCCTTCGAGCACGTTGTTGAAAAAGCGCGCCTGCACCTGGCCCAGCGTCTTGCTCCAGGAGCCGTCGGCGCGGGTGAGGCCGGGCACCGTGCAACCGCCGCCGGCGGCCTGCACCCAGGTGCTGCCCACGTGCCACTGGCCGTCTTTGGTCTGCACGAAGGCGCGCACGGGCGAGGCCTGCTCCATGCGGATGCGAAACGCCAGCATGGGCAATGCGCGCAGCGGCTCGAAGTCCAGCACCTGGCGCACCGGGTTGCGGTCCACCGCCACGCGGATGCGCGCGACACCGCCACCCACTTTGTCGAGCCCACGCGCGTCCACCAGCAGCGGCACGTTCATCGCGTCGTCGGCAAAGGCCGGGCCCTTGATCACCACCGCGTCGGAGAACTTGGCCATGGCCTTGCCGATGGTCTGCTCGCGCAGGCTGGGGTACTGCATGGAGCCCAGCGGATCGCCGCCGGTCTGGTCGTCCTGCGCGCGCAACGATGCGGGCAACAGCGCCGCCAGCAAGCCGCTGCCCAGCAGCTGGCGACGTTGAAGGGACCCACTCATCCTCCGCCTCCTTTGGTTTTGACCCACCCTCTTTGCGGGTCATAGCCCCAGAGTGCGAGCACAAAAAAAACAACGCTGCAGCCCACCACCACCGACCACGACAGCGCCGTGAACTGCCCCACCAGCGCGTAGCGCATGGCCTCCACCGCGTGGGTAAAGGGGTTCCACTCGGCGAGCTTCAGCAGCCACCACGCGCCCGATTCTTCGAGCTTCCACAGCGGGTACAGCGCGGGGCTGATGAAGAACATCGGGAAGATCACGAAGTTCATGGTGCCGGCGAAGTTCT
>NZ_JADMKB010000020.1 GCF_018780075.1 Hydrogenophaga sp. | reverse complement strand
GGTGGGGCGCGACGCGAAGAAGGTGCTGATCTGCACCTTCCACGCGCTGGGCGTGAAGCTGCTGCGCGAGGACGGCGAGGTGCTGGGTCTGAAGAAGAACTTCAGCATCCTCGACACCGACGACATCACCAGCATGCTCAAGGACTGCGGCGGCACCACCGACGCCAACATCGCGCGCGGCTGGCAGTGGGCGATCAGCGCCCTGAAGAGCGCGGGCCTGAATTCAGGCCAGGCGCTGGCGCAGGCGAAGGACGACAACGAACGTGTCACCGCGACCATCATGGCGCGCTACGAGGAGCGCCTCACCGCCTACCAGAGCGTCGATTTCGACGACCTGATCAGCCTGCCACTCAAGCTGCTGACCGAGCACCTGGACGTGCGCGAGCGCTGGCAGAAGAAGATGGGCCATGTGCTGGTGGACGAGTACCAGGACACCAACGCCACCCAGTACGAGCTGCTCAAGCTGCTGGTGGGCGAGCGCGCGCGCTTCACCGCCGTGGGCGACGACGACCAGTCCATCTACGGCTGGCGCGGCGCCACGCTGGACAACCTCAAGCGCCTGCCGCAGGACTTTCCCGAGCTCAAGGTCATCAAGCTGGAGCAGAACTACCGCTCCACCAGCGCCATCCTGCGCGCGGCCAACAACGTCATCGGCCCCAACCCCAAGCTGTTCCCCAAGACGCTGTGGAGCGACCTCGGCGAAGGCGAACCGGTGCGCGTGGTGGACGCCGACAACGAGGAGCACGAGGCCGAGCGCGCAGTGGCGCGCATCCAGAGCCTGCGCACCACCTCGCCGCACAAGGAGTTTCGCGACTTCGCCATCCTCTACCGCGCCAACCACATGGCGCGCTCGTTCGAGCAGTCGCTGCGCCGCGCGCAGATTCCGTACAAGGTCTCGGGCGGTCAGAGCTTCTTCGACAAGGCCGAGATCCGCGACCTCTGCGCCTGGCTGCGCCTGCTGGTGAACAACGACGACGACCCGGCGTTCCTGCGCTCGGCCACCACCCCCAAACGTGGCATCGGCCACACCACGCTGCAGGCGCTGGGCAACTTCGCCACGCAATACAAGCTGAGCCTGTTCGAGGCCCTGTTCTCCCACTCGCTCGGCGCCGCCCTGCCCGCGCGCGCCGTGGCCACGCTGCACGAGTTCGGGCGCGCGGTGAACGACCTCGAATACCGCGCCAAACACACGGTGGGCCACGAAGCCGCGCGCGCCTTCCTCACCGAGTGGCTCAAAGACATCGCCTACGAAAAGCACCTGTACGACAGCGAAGACAACGAGAAGGTCGCTGCGGCGCGCTGGACCAACGTGGTGGAGTTCTGCGACTGGGTGGCCGGGCGCTGCGGCGGCCAGATCGAAGACGAAGCCGGCGTGCAGACCGAGAGCGAGCGCAAGACGCTGCTCGAAGTGGTTCAGACCATCGCCCTGCTCTCGACGCTCTCCGAGCGCGAGAAAGACCAGAACGTGGTGACGCTCTCCACCCTGCACGCATCGAAAGGCCTGGAGTGGCCGCACGTGATGCTGGTGGGCGTGAACGAAGGCCTGCTGCCGTTCAAGATGGACGAAGAAAGCAACCGTGACGCCAGCGCTGAGAGCCTGGCGCAGCGCCTGCAGGAAGAACGCCGCCTCATGTACGTGGGCATCACGCGTGCGCAGCGCACGCTGGCCGTGAGCTGGCTCAAGCGCCGCAAGAAGGGCCGCGAAAGTGTGCCCGGCGTGGCCAGCCGCTTCATCCAGGAAATGGGGCTGGACCAGAACACGGTGAAAGAAGACCCGCGCGAAAAGCTGCGCGCGCTGCGCGCCGAGTTTGCCCAACGCGCCACCGAGCAGGCCGCCATCAAGGCGGCCGAGACGCCATGAGGCCCATGCGCCCGCTCGCCGTGGGCCTCGCCAGCGCGTGGCTGGTGCTGGGCACGCCCGCACAGGCGCAGGTGGAAGGGCGGCCGCTCGACCCCTGCCCCGCGGCGCGGGACGTGAGGCCGCCCGATCTGTACGGCCTGTGGCATTTCAGCCTGTGGCCATCCGGCGGCAACGAAGACGCGGCGGTGTCCCGGGGCGCCATGCTGCTCGAAGCCCACCCCGAGTACCCGGACAGCGTGCGCGGCCAGCTGAAACGCAGCACGCGGACCGACGAGGTGAAGGCACAGGTGTCGGGCGACGTGACGGATGGTGGGTTCAACCTCGACGAGTCCGACGACGGTGTCGCCATGAGCGCGGTGTGGACCGGGGACATCTCCCCCTCCGACTGCCGGCTCGACATCCGCGGCACACGCCGCGCGGCCGAAGGGCGGTCCGGCGGTGACCCCGACTGGAACTTCCGCCTGATCAAAGCGCCTGCGCGCCGCTGACCACGGGCCTGGCAAGCCGACGGCCCATGCGCCGGCTGCGCTTTCAGGGCTGAGCGTCTTCGATCAGCGCCGCGTTGACCTGGCGGATGCGATCGTCTTCGTAATAACCGCCGTACTCGGTGTAACGCAGGAAGGGCCGGGCGCAGGCCTTGCAGGTCCACACATCGCAGCGGTTGTAGGGAAAGAAGGCGGGCGCGATCGGCGCGTCGATCGACCAACCGTGCGTGCCGTGCGGGTGGTGCTCCACGACCGTGGGCTCATCGACCTCTTCGCGCCGCAGCGTGCCCACCCGCTGCAACAACGCGGTGTCGAAGGTCGTCGGCACCGACTCCCAGCCGGGACACACCAGCGGCGCACACACGTCACAGCGGCCGGGCCGCTCCGCCCTCGCGAGCGCGGTCAGCGCGGCGGCCGACAGCAGCGGCAAGGCGTCAGCGCTCATGGGCGGGCACGATCCTCACGATCCGCTTGGCGCCATACGGGCAGTAGCCCGGCTTGGGCCCCACGTGCGGGTGCTTGCGGCAAGTGTCTGGCCGCTGTTCGTAGACCGTGCAGCGCCGCGTCTTCGCGTCCAGAAACTGGCAGTCCCCGCTGGCGCGGCGCGCCAGCGTGAAGACGCTGTGCTTGAAGTTGAAATGATCGATCAGCCCGGCCTTGTCCAGCCGCTTGGCGATCTGCTTGGGCGCCTCGTGCTCGACCTCGAACGGGTCCACCAGACCCAGCCGCACCAGCTCCGGCAGGCGCACCTCGACCGGCATGGTGCAGCAGTTGGCCACACAGCTGTCGCACAGACCGGCGCGGTGGCGCGTCCAGGTGTCGGGACGGTCAACTTCGACGGTGTGGATCGAGGATTTCAACGGGAAGGTACCAAGCAAAACGCCCAGCGGGTGCTGGGCGTTTCAGGTGTTTGGTGGCCTGGGACGGAATCGAACCATCGACACGCGGATTTTCAATCCGCTGCTCTACCAACTGAGCTACCGGGCCAAACAGAAGCGGAATTGTAGCAGCTTCTTGGGCCGATTCTGGCGTTGCCCGCGCTCACAGCGCATTGCGTTTGCTGCGGGCGAGGTCCACGCCCAGCTGCTTGAGCTTTCGGTAGAGGTGGGTGCGCTCCAGACCGGTCTTTTCGGCCACACGGGTCATGGAGCCGGACTCTTTGGCGAGGTGGTATTCGAAATAGGCTTTCTCGAACTCGTCGCGCGCTTCGCGCAGTGGGCCTTCGAGGTTGAACGACTGCAGCGACTGCGGGCCGATGTCGAGCACCATATCGGGCAGCGTGCCACCGGTCATGGCGGCTTCGACGGTCAGGTCGGCCGGGGCGATCATGGCCACGTGGTTCTTCTGCAGTGAGGGCGCGAGGGGCTTGACCGCTGTTTTGTTCAGGCCCACGTCCACCGCCTTGAGCAGCTTCTGCAGCGTGATGGGTTTTTCGAGGAACGCGGTGGCACCGATGCGCGTGGCTTCCACCGCGGTGTCGATGGTGGCGTGGCCGCTCATCATGATCACCGGCATGGTCAGCAGACCGGTGCTGGCCCACTCCTTGAGCAGGCTCACACCGTCGGTGTCGGGCATCCAGATGTCGAGCAGCACGAGGTCGGGCCGGAACTGGGTGCGCAGCGCGCGCGCCTGGGCCGCATTTTCAGCCAGCTCGACCGTGTGACCCTCGTCGTTGAGGATCTCGGACAGCAGGTCGCGTATCCCCAGTTCGTCGTCTACCACCAGAATAGTTGCCATGGCGCGGAATGCTTCCCTCTGTCAATGTTGTCAAATCGCAACTGCGAATGATAACGACACTTGGGCACCCACAATCTTGTGGTCGATCAGGCGGTTGCTGATGTCCACGCGGCCACCGTGCTCTTCCATCATCTTCTTGACGACCGCGAGACCAAGCCCTGTGCCTTTGGTTTTCGTGGTGACGTAGGGCTCGAAGGCGCGCTTGAGGATGTGCTCGGCAAACCCAGGCCCCTGGTCGATCACCGCCAGACGCACCCACTGACCACCCTCGGTGTGGCGGGTGCGCAGCAGCACGAAGGCGTCCGGTTGTCCGGCCATGGCGTCCTGCGCGTTCTGCACCAGGTTGTGCAGGATCTGGCGCATCTGCTGCGGATCGGCCATCACCGGCGGAACGTGCTCGTCGAGCTCGCAGCGCACCGGCACCACGGCGTGGTCGTAGAGCACCAGGATGTCGCGCACCAGGGCGTTGAGGTCGGTCGCCACCAATTGGGCGGCGGGCAGGCGTGCGTAATCGCGGAATTCATTGACCAGCCGCTTCATTGCGTCGACCTGGTCCACGATGGTGCGCACACTCTTGTTGAGGATCGCCTGTTCGGCGGGCTGGACCTTGCCTTCGAGCTTCATGGCCAGGCGCTCGGCCGAGAGCTGAATCGGCGTCAACGGGTTCTTGATTTCGTGCGCCAGGCGCCGCGCCACCTCGCCCCAGGCCTGCGCGCGCTGGGCCGAGACCATCTCGGACACATCGTCGAACACCAGCAGGCGCTCGTTGTTGGGCAACAGGGCACCACGCGCGATCAGCGTGACACCTTCGTCCAGGGGCGTTCGGCCATGCGGGCCGAGCTCGAAGGACTGCTGCCAATGGCCGCCCTCGTGCGGCGTGTCCTCCGACAGGAAACGGTCAAACTGCGCCAGCACGCTGGCCCCGAACGCCTCCAACCCCGGCACCTCGGCCAGCGACTGGCCCATGTGCAGGGCCAGCGGTGTGCGCAGGATGCGCGCCGCGCCGGGGTTGACGCTGCGCAGCCGCCCTTGTTCGTCGAGCACGGCGACGCCCGCGGTGAGGTTGTCCAGGATCGTCTGCAGGTTGTCCCGCGCCGCGTCCACCTGTTGCATGCTGAGCTGCACCGCGTTGCGGGCGTCGGCCAGGTCCTGCGTCATGTGGGCAAAGGTGCGCGTGAGCCCGGCGAGCTCGTCGCGCGAGGTCAGCGCCGCCTTGGGAGACAGATCGCCTTGCGCCACTTCGCGCATGCCTTCGGCCAGCACCAGCAGCGGCCGCACCATCTGGTTGCCCAGCAGCACGGCCAGCAGCACCGCGCCGAACACCGAGAGGAACAGTGCCAGCGTGAGCGTGCCGATGTACATGCGCCGCAGACCCTCGCGCCCCAGCGCCCGCTCCTGGTATTCGCGGTTGGCGACCTGCACCGCCAGCGCGTCGGTGACCAGGGCTGCGGGCAGCGGCACAGCCACCTGCAGGTAGCGCGACTCGTCCTCCAGGCCAAACCCGGGCGCGCGCACCAGGGCCAGCACCTTGATGCGCGCCTGCCCCACCGCGAGCTCGGCCTGCTCAGCGCCGTCGCTGCCCTCCTCCAGTCCTTCGATCTGCGCCACCACCCGGTTGGCGCGCACGCTGCGCAGCACAGCGGTCGCGGGGCGGTTGGGCGTGAAATCGAAACGCGAGGCACCCGCGGTGGCCAAGGCCTGCCCGGAGCTGCTCCAGAGCACCATGTCGCTGGCACCCAGTTGGGTGCGCAGCCGTTCCATGGCCAGCAAGGCCGAGGTCGAGGGCAGGCGGGCGAGCTCTTCGGCCGCCATGCGGGTTTTGCCGCTGAGATCGGCGCTCAGCGTGTCGAGCGTGGTGCGCCCCAGGTTGAGGCCGGCGGCCAGCGCCGACTCGACGCGCACGTCGAACCAGCTCTCGATGGACCTCGCCACGAACTGGTAGGACACCGCGTAGATCAGCACCCCCGGCAGCACACCGACCAGCCCGATGATGGCCGCCAGCTTGATCAGCAGCTGGCTGCCGAACTTGCCACGCCTCAACCGCATGATCAAGCGCATGGCGAGCCAGACGATGACCAGGAACAGCAGCACCGCGACCGCCACGTTCACCCCCGCCAGCCAGGCGAAGTTCTGCTCGTAGAAGGCGCGGTTGCGGGTGGCCAGCGTGAGCAGGAACAGAAGCACCATGCCCAGCCCGGTCATGAACACCAGGGCCGCCACGAGGGCCCAGCGCTTGCGGCGGGCCACCTTGTGGTCGAGTCGTGCGTTGTCGGTGCTCACGTGGGCGGGGCGGCGGTGGCGCGCGGTGAACGGCATCAGCGCGCGTCTGGCGCGGCGGCTTCAGGTCGGGCGTCGGCCTCGTTGTTCGCCGGCACGTCCAGGTCACGCTGCACTTCGATCACCCAGTCGGACTGGTTCACCATGCCGATCTGGAACGGTCTCGGCAGCAGCGAAAGATCGAGCCGGAAGCGCCACTGTGCCTGGTAGCGAACGCCCTCTTCCAGCCGGCCGGGCTCGGCAATCTGCCAGTTCACCACGCGGCTGATGCCCGCCAGCGCTTCGGGAAGCGAGTCGAAGTTCTGGTGCAGCGCGTATTGCAACCCTGTGCCAATGGCGCCTCCGTCGGTGGACAGGCTCACGCGCCAGCGCCGGGTGAGCGGCTGGTAAGCCAGCCGGAGGGTGCGCGTGGCGGCGCTGATGCGCTTGTCGGTCCAGTACCAGCGCTCGCGCACCACCTCGGTTTGCCACGCGAAATAGAGGGGCACGCCTTTGAGCAAGGCGTCTTCCACAGCCGGCGAGGGCACCAGCGCCAGCCGCACCGAGAGCTGAAGGCCGTCGGCACTGCGCTGCAGGCTGCTTTGCAGCACCTCGGGCCCACGCGCATGCGCCGGCACGGCCTGCAACACCAGCAGCAGGGTGCAAACGACGGCCAGAAGCCAGCGCCACAGCGACATCACAGCGGCTGCGGGCGGCGCTGCATCAAGGCTGGGCCTTGTCCAAGCGGGCGTAATAAAAGCCGTCGTATCCACCCGGTTCATTGTCGTTGAACTCCCCGCCAGGGGCGGTGGTTCCCGGGTGCAAATGCCCTGGTGAGGGGATCAGAACGGCGTCGGTGTGGCGTTCAAGGAACGCCCGGACCTGATCCTGGCCCTCGGCATGGAACACCGAGCAAGTGCAATAGACCAGCCGGCCGCCCGGTTTGAGCAGGGGCCACAGGGTGTCCAGCAGGCGCCGCTGGATGGCGACCAACTGGTCCACGTCGGTGGCCCGGCGCAACCAGCGCACGTCGGGGTGTCGGCGGACGATACCGGCGGCGGTGCAAGGCGCGTCCAGCAGGATGGCGTCAAACCGCCGGCCGTCCCACCAGGTGTCGGGCAGGCCCGCATCGGCCGCCTTGACCTCCGCCCTGAGGCCCAGGCGGCGCAGGTTGTCATGGATGCGTTCGCAGCGCTGGGCGTCCACGTCCAGCGCGAGCAGGTCCAGATCAGCCCGCTCCAGCAGGTGGGCGGTCTTGCCGCCGGGCGCGGCGCAGGCGTCGAGCACCCGGTCGTTCGCGCTCCACGCGCGGCCGTCCAGCAGCAAGCCGGCCGCCAACTGGGCCGCGCCGTCCTGCACCGAGCAATGTCCCTGCGCAAAACCCGGCAGGCGCTCGACCGGCTGCGGTGTGGACATCACCAGCCCGTCCTCGCCCAGCGCCTGCGTCTCCAATCCCAAGTCCTTCAGCGTCTGGGCATAGGCGTCGCGCGCCACGAGGCGGCGGTTGACGCGCAACACCATCGGCCCAGGCCGGTTGCTGGCCTGCAGGATGGTCTGCCAATGGTCCGGGTGGTCGCGCTGCAGCCGCTCGATCCACCAGCGCGGGTGGTTCCAGCGCGCCACCGGATCCTGTGCCACGCTCTCCAGCAGCGTGCGGCGCTCCCGCAGAAAGCGGCGCAGGCAGGCATTGAGAAAGCCGGCCTGCATGCGGGTGTCACGCGCGAGCTTGGCCGCGTCCACGGCCTGGTTCACCACCGTGTGCGGCTGGTACTGCTGCCCATCCTCGTCCGCGATCAGCACAGCCAGCGCCGCGTGCAACAGGGCGAGCACCGGTGGTGCGGGCGCTCGCTGGGCCAGCCGCTGCGCCACGGCGCGCGCCGTGCCCAGGTGGCGCAACGCCTGAAAGCTCAGGGCCTGGGTGCCAGGCCGCATCCCGGCGGGCACGCGCGGCAGCACCTCACTGAGCGAATGCCCCTGCTCGACCGCCAGCACACAGCGGGCGGTTTCATGCAACAGGGCACCCAGGCTGGGGGCGAGCCGGGGCGATGTGCCGGAGGTATCGATAGACATCAAGAGGACAGGCGCTTCAATAGGGTTCAGCTCAAGGTCCAGCCGGGTGCCGTGACGCCGGGCGGTACTGGCGGCGTGGTCGAGGCCGTGACGGGGTCGGGCGCATCGTTGCGATCGAGTGACAGCGGGCCCATCTGACGGCCGTAGATGCGGCGCACGCGCTGCGCCAGCGACGGATGGGAATCGAACCAGTGTGCCACCCTTCCGTCCTCGCTCCCCACCAGCAGCATGTGTTGCACCGTCGAGCCCATCCGCCGGAACATCACGCCTTCGTTCTGCTGGCTCATGATCTTGCGCAAGACGCCGCCCAGCCCGTCGCGGCTGCGTGTCCACTGCACCGCGCGGGCGTCGGCCAGGTACTCGCGCTGGCGCGACACCGCCGCCTGCAGGGCATGCCCGGCCACCCAACCCAGCCAGCCCGCGGCCATGATGGCCACGCCCAGCAGCGAAGCGGCCATGCGGCGCTCCCTCACATCGGGCTCGGCCAGGTGCTGCCCCATGCGAAACAGCATCTCCAGGCCAAACACCATGCCCATCAGGCGCATGTTCAGGCGCGTGTCGCCCTCGCGGATGTGGCTGAATTCGTGCGCCACCAGACCCTGCAGCTCCTCGCGGTTGAGGTGCTCCAGCGCGCCACAGGTGACGGCCACCACCGCGTCGTCTTCGTCCCAGCCGGTGGCGAAGGCGTTGATGCCCTGGTCACGCGCCAGCACCATCGCCTGGGGCCGCTTCATGCCCGAAGAGATCGCCATCTCATCGACGATGTTGGCAAACCGGTGTTCGTCAAAGTGGCTGCCCGGCTGGGCCAGCCGCGCCCCCATCTGCTCGGCCAGCGCCCGCCCGCCCCCGGACAGGCGAGAGGTTTCCACCCACCAGCCGCCCAGCACGAACAGCAACGTGACCGCGGTGTTGACCTCAAAAAAATGGCGCGGATACATCGCACCCGGCACCCAGAAACTCCAGGTCAGGCCCCAGGCCAGGGCAAGCGCCGCGTTGACCGCCACCAGCAACAAGAGCACGGTGAGGCCAAACGCCAGCAGTAGCTTGAGCGTCTGCCCGCGCGCCTCGCGTTGGGACTCAAAGATCAGCACAAAAACTCCTCAGGGCAGACGGTGACCCAACCCAGGACACCGCCGGGCCGGCTTTGCCGGACGGCCAGTGTCGCCCCCTTGAGGGGGTGACGGGCGGAGCCCGGCGCGGGGGTGGATCAGAAACTCACCTTCACGGCCGCACGTTCGGCTTCGTTCTGGGTGGACTGCAGCATCGACTGTGGCTGGAAGTTGAACAGCCGCGCCACGATCAACGCCGGGAACTGGGCCGCCGCGTCGTTGAACTCCAGCACATGGTCGTTATAGGCCTGGCGCGCGAAACCGATGCGGTTTTCGGTGCTGGACAGCTCCTCGCTCAGCTCGCGCATGGTCTGGTCGGCCTTCAGGTCGGGATAGGCCTCGGCCACCGCGAACAGCCGGCCCAGAGCGCCACCGAGCACCTGCTCGGCGCCAGCCAGCGCACCGATGGCGCCCGCGCTCAACGGGCTCGCCGCCGCCGACTGCTCGGCGCTGCGCGCCTGGTTGCGGGCGGCGATCACCGCCTCCAGGGTCTGGGCTTCGTGCGCGAGGTACTTGCGCGCGACCTCGACCAGGTTGGGAATCAGGTCGTAGCGGCGCTTGAGCTGCACATCGATCTGGCCAAACGCATTGGCGATCGCGTTTTTCAGGCGGGTCAACCGGTTGAATGCCCCCACGGCCCAGAACACCAGCAACAGAACCACCGCGAGCAGGATCCACGACACAGCCGACATATTGAGATCTCCGTTGGGGTTGACGCCAGACAGCGCCCGGCGAGCGCTGGGCAATATACCCCAGCCCCTCTGCGGCGTGCCGCACGCACCCGGCCTGCGCACAGAAAAAAAGCCCCCGACCTGACGGTCGGGGGCTTTTGGGGGGGGCGGCGGTGAAGCTTTATTCGGCCGCGTCGCTGGTGCTGGACGCGTCGGCCTGGTCGGCCGCCAGCGACATCGCATCGGCTTCGGCGATGGCGCGGCGCTCTTCGTCGTCCATCTTTTCCTTGACCTTGCGCGCCTCGTGGTAGGCCATGCCGGTACCGGCCGGGATCAGGCGACCCACGATCACGTTTTCCTTCAGACCACGCAACTCGTCGCGCTTGCCCATGATGGCCGCCTCGGTCAACACGCGGGTGGTTTCCTGGAAGGACGCCGCCGAGATGAACGAGTCGGTGGACAACGAAGCCTTGGTGATACCCAGCAACACGTTGGTGTAGGTCGGCGCGATCTTGCCTTCGGCGTGCAATGCATCGATGGTGTTCAGGATCTCCGAACGCTCGACCTGCTCGCCAGCGATGTACGACGAATCGCCCACGCTGTCGACGATCACGCGGCGCAGCATCTGGCGAACGATCACCTCGATGTGCTTGTCGTTGATCTTCACGCCCTGCAGACGGTACACGTCCTGCACTTCGTCAACGATGTAGCGCGACAGCTCTTCGATGCCCAGCAGGCGCAGGATGTCCTGCGGATCGGCCGGGCCGTCCACCACGCTCTCGCCCTTGTTGACCACCTGGCCTTCGTGCACCAGGATGTTCTTTTCCTTGGGGATGAGCTCGTCCCAGATCTTGCCTTCCGGATCGGTGATCTGCAGGCGGACCTTGCCCTTGGTTTCCTTGCCGAACGACACGGTACCGGTCATCTCGGCCAGCATGCCCTTGTCCTTCGGGCTGCGGGCTTCGAACAGCTCGGCCACCCGCGGCAGACCGCCGGTGATGTCGCGCGTCTTCTGGCCTTCGACCGGGATGCGGGCGAGCACGTGGCCGGGGCCGACGTCCTGACCGTCGCGCACTTCCAGCAGCGCGCCGATCTGGAAGCCCACCGTCACGGAGTGGTCCGTGCCAGGGATCTTCACTTCGTTGCCCTGGGCGTCGAGCAGTTTGACCAGCGGACGCACCACCTTGGCCGAACCGCGGTGCTTCGGATCGATCACCACCAGCGAGGACAGACCGGTCACATCGTTGACCTGCTTGGCCACCGTCAGGCCCTCTTCCACGTTCTCGAACTTCACCTGACCGGCGAATTCCGTGATGATGGGACGGGTCAGCGGATCCCAGTTGGCCAGGATCGCGCCGGCCTTGATCTGCTGGTCGGCCTTGACCGCCAGGATCGCGCCGTACGGCACCTTGTGGCGCTCGCGCTCACGACCGATTTCGTCGTGGATGATGATTTCGCCGGAACGCGCGATCACCACCAGCTCGCCCTTGCTGTTCGTCACATAACGCATCGTGGCGTTGAAGCCGATCGCGCCACTGGACTTGGCTTCCACGCTGGAGGCCACCGCCGCACGCGACGCCGCACCACCGATGTGGAAGGTGCGCATGGTCAGCTGCGTGCCGGGCTCACCAATCGACTGCGCGGCGATCACGCCGACCGCTTCGCCGATGTTCACCAGGCCACCACGGCCCAGGTCGCGGCCGTAGCACTTGGCGCAAATGCCGAAGCGGGTTTCGCAGGTCAGTGCGGTGCGCACCTTGACCTCGTCCACGCCGATGACTTCCAGCTCGTCGAGCATGTCTTCGTCCAGCAGCGTGCCGGCCGGCAGCAAGGTCGCGCGGGTCTCGGGGTGCACCACGTCTTCGGCGACGGTACGGCCCAGGATGCGGTCGCGCAGCGACTCGATCACTTCACCGCCTTCGACGATGGCGCGCATCACCGTGCCGTTGCTCGTGCCGCAGTCCTGGCTGTTGACCACCAGATCCTGCGTCACATCGACCAGACGACGGGTCAGGTAACCCGAGTTGGCCGTCTTCAGCGCCGTGTCGGCCAGGCCCTTTCGGGCGCCGTGCGTGGAGATGAAGTACTGCAACACGTTCAGACCTTCACGGAAGTTCGCCGTGATGGGGGTCTCGATGATGGAGCCGTCGGGCTTGGCCATCAGGCCGCGCATGCCGGCGAGCTGGCGGATCTGCGCAGCAGAGCCACGCGCTCCCGAGTCGGCCATCATGTAGATGGAGTTGAACGACTCCTGGTCCACTTCCTTGCCGTGGCGGTCGGTGGTCTTCTGCTTGGCCAACTGGGCCATCATGACCTTGGAGATCTCGTCACCGGCCTTGCCCCAGATGTCCACCACCTTGTTGTAGCGCTCGCCGGCGGTCACCAGACCCGAGGCGTACTGCTGGGCGATTTCTTTCACTTCCCTCTCGGCGCGGTCGATGATGGCCGGCTTTTCCTTGGGCACCAGCATGTCATCCACGCAGATGGAGATGCCGGCGCGCGTGGCCAGACGGAAACCGTTCTGCAGCAGCTTGTCGGCAAACACCACGGTCTCTTTCAGACCGCACTTGCGGAAGGAGACGTTGATCAGCTTGGAGATCTCTTTCTTCTTCAGCGCCTTGTTCAGCACCTCAAAAGGCAGACCCTTGGGCAGGATTTCCGACAGCAGGGCGCGGCCGACCGTCGTGTCCACCAGCGAGGTGCTGGTCACGAATTCGCCGGTTTCCTTGTTCTTGGTCGACTCGGTCAGGCGCACGCTGATCTTGGCGGTGATTTCCACCACGCCGTTGTCCAGCGCACGCTGCAGCTCGGCCAGATCCGAGAAGATCATGCCTTCGCCCTTGCCATTGATGCGTTCGCGGGTCGCGTAGTACAGACCCAGCACCACGTCTTGCGACGGCACGATCGAGGGCTCGCCGTTGGCCGGGAACAGCACGTTGTTCGAGGCCAGCATCAGCGTGCGGGCTTCGATCTGGGCTTCCACCGACAGCGGCACGTGGACGGCCATCTGGTCACCGTCGAAGTCGGCGTTGAAGGCCGCGCAAACGAGGGGGT
>NZ_JADMKB010000030.1 GCF_018780075.1 Hydrogenophaga sp. | reverse complement strand
CACCGAGAGATCGGCCGGGGCCTTGTTCCCCCAGTCGCGCAGCGCCGCCAGCTGGGCAAGGAACGCGCTGTTCGTGATCTCCTTGTCACGGTTCTCGGTGCGCTCCTGCAGCCGCGCCAGGAAGGCCTTGCCGGCTTCAATGCCACTGGGTGTTCGCGTGAAGAACAGGAACTGCTTCGGATCCTGTCCGGTGAAGAAGCCCCGGAGGATGTCGTAGAAGGTCACCCCCGCCACGGTGCTGATGCCCTCGCCCCCGGCAGGGCCGGTGCCGGCCAGGACCATCTTGCGGACGAGTTGCGGCTCCTTGAGCACGACTTCCTGTGCCACCATGCCGCCCAACGAGAAGCCCAGCAGGTCCACCTGCTGGAAGCCCTTGGCCTGGATGAAGGTGATGGCGTCGTCCGCCATCTGCTCCATCGAATTGGCCGGTGAACCGCTGCTGGAGCCGATGCCGCGGTTGTTGAACGCGATCACGTGGTGCCTGGCCGCGATGCCGTCCATGATGCGCGGGTCCCAGTTGTCGAGGACGGCGGCCAGGTGCACCAGGAACACGATCGGTGTGCCGCCGTTGTGCTGGCCCATCTCGCGGTAGGTGTAGTCCACGCCACCGGCCGTGATGGTCTGGGTCGGTACGGTTTTCCAGGACAGCTCGGACTTCAGTGTCATCGACGGCTGGCTTGGGGCAGCGCCCGTGGCGGCAGGCTCCGCCGCTCCCGCCGTGAGCGGGTACAGGGGCGTGGACAGGGCAAGGCCGAGGGCAAAGGTGGTGAGCAGGTTTTTCATGGTGGGTCTCCGATCAGGCGCTGAGCGCTGGGTAGTCGGTGTAGCCCTGGGGGCCCGGTGTGTAGAACGTCGCCATGTCCACCGGGTTCAGAGCCGCTTTGCTTTGCATGCGCTCCACCAGATCGGGGTTGGCGATGAAGGGGCGGGCAAAGGCAATGAGGTTTGCGTGACCCGCATGGAGTGCGCTCTCGGCACTGGCCCGATCGAAGCCACCGGCCAGGATGAACACGCCATGGAACGCCACGCGAAGGCGGAACTTGAATTCGGCGGGCACGGGCGGCGCGCCCAGGGCCGAGTGGTCCAGCAGGTGCAGGTACAGGATGCCCAGCTGCGACAGCGCTTCGGTGAGGGCCAGGTATTGCGCCTCGAGGTCGGGGCTCGCGCCCGTTCCGTTGAGCACGCCGTAGGGCGAGAGCCGGATGCCCACGCGCTCAGCACCGATGGCAGCGACCGTGGCGCGGGCCACCTCCAGCGCAAAGCGGTTGCGGCCCTGGATGCTGCCCCCATACGCGTCGCTGCGGTGGTTCACGTTGGCGTTCAGGAACTGCTCGATCAGGTAGCCGTTAGCGGCGTGCAGTTCGACGCCGTCGAACCCCGCCTCGATGGCCAGTTGGGCCGCGCGGGCGTACTCCGCCACGGCCTGGGCGATGTCGGCTTCGGTCATGGCGCGGGGGGCGCTGTGCGGCTGCATGCCCTGGGCGTCGGTGTGCATCTGACCGGGGCAGACCTCGGCCGTCGGCCCCAGCACGTCGGCCCCGGCGGGCAGGTTGGCCACATGGCTCACGCGCCCGGTGTGCATCAGCTGGACGAAGATCTTGCCGCCGCGGGCGTGCACGGCGTCCGTCACCTGCTTCCAGCCCTGCACATGCGCTTCGGTGAACAGGCCCGGAATGCGGGCGTAGCCCAGGCCGTTGGGCGACGGCGAGGTGCCCTCGGTGACGATCAGCCCGGCCGTGGCGCGCTGGCCGTAGTACTCGGCCATCAGCGCATTGGGCGTGTTGTGCTCCACGGCGCGGTGTCTCGTCATGGGTGCCATGACGATGCGGTTGTTGAGTTGCAGGGACGGCGCGGTGAGTGGGGTGAAGAGCATGGCGGTCTTTCTGTTCGGGGGGTGGGGGGGGCGGATGGTCCGGGCCGGGTTCAGTGGCCCTGGGGCATGTAGCTCGGGCGCGGCGCCGTCAGGCCCTGGCGGACCTGTTCGGTCAGGCCGTCGGCCAGCACCTCGTCGGCGCCCGCGGCCAGCCCGTCCAGCGCGCGCTGCACGATGTCTTCGGCGCTGCTCTTGGGCACTTCAAAGCCCCGCGTGAGGTCGGTGTCGACGTACGCCATGTGCAGGCCCAGCACCTGGGTGTTCTGCCCGGCCAGCTCGTGGCGCAGGGCGTTGGTCAGGGACCACGCCGCCGACTTGCTGGCCGAATAGGCGGCCAGTTCGCCGCCATTGACCCACGAGGCCACCGACAGCACATTGAGCAGTGCGCCGCCGCCGTTGGCCTTGAGCACGGGCGCAAAGGCCTTGCTCATGTTCAGCACGCCGAAGAAGTTGGTCTCGAAGAGGCGGCGGGCCACCGCGTCGCTGTCCTCCGCCAGAAAGCCGCCAGGCTGGGCAATGCCCGCGTTGTTGATCAGCAGGGTCACATCGCCGGCCTGCCGGACCGCGGCGGCGATCTGATCGGGCTGGGTGACGTCGAGCTGCAGGGCCTG
>NZ_JADMKB010000118.1 GCF_018780075.1 Hydrogenophaga sp. | reverse complement strand
GCCGACGACGAGCGCCGCTACCAGACCGTGTTCGCGCGCGTGCCCGGCGCGGTGGCCGCGCCGACCGCCGCGCTGCATTTTGACGAGAGCGTATTGACGGCTCTGGAAGCGCGTGGCGTGCAGCGCGCGAACGTGACGCTGCACGTGGGCGCCGGCACCTTCGCGCCCATGAAGACCGAGCGCATCGAAGAGCACGTGATGCACCACGAGCGCTACGCGATCCCGCCACAAACCATCCAGGCCATTGCCGACTGCCGCGCGCGCGACGGGCGTGTGGTGGCGGTGGGCACGACCACGGTGCGCACGCTGGAGAGCTGGGCGCGCAGCGGCGAGACACAGGGCGACACCAACATCTTCATCACACCGGGTTTTCAGTTCCGCGTGATCGACGTGCTGGTCACCAACTTCCACCTGCCCAAGAGCACGCTGATGATGCTGGTCAGCGCCTTCGCCGGGTACGAGCCCGTGATGGCGCTCTACCACCACGCGGTCGAACAGGGCTACCGCTTCTTCAGCTACGGGGATGCGATGCTGCTGGAGCGGTCAGCCCAGATCAAGTAGGACCCGGCCTGCCTCCACCTTCACCGGCCAGACCTTGATGGCCTCGGTGCAGGGCGCGAACGTTGGGGCACCACTGCGCAGATCGAAGCGTCCCTGGTGGAACGGGCATTCGATCTCGTGGCCTTCCACAAAGCCGTCGCACAGCTTGGCATGGCCGTGGGTACAGATGTTGTCGGTGGCGAAGACCTCGCCGTCCACGGAGAACAGCGCAATGTCGCGCCCACCCGGCGCCACCGGGATGCCTGCGCCTTCAAACAGATCGGCCTCGGCGGCCACGTCGGTCCAGTTGCTCATGAGTGCCGCCCTGTTCAGATGGGGTAGATGATGGAGTTGGGGATCATTTCGCTGTCGTAGATGCAGTGCCGTTGCGCGAACCTGAACCCATCGGGCGTATTGACCACGATGTCCAGATAACGGCCCACGTTGAACACGCTGCTCGCGCCGTCCAGCTTGGTCCGGAACACCGCGTAGTTGGCCTCGCAGTGCCAGCGGTCTTGTTCGTCGATCTTCCGAACGACGGGCGCACCGACCACGTGGCGCTGGTAGTACGGATCGTGGAACAGCGTCTCTTGGATGCCGTAGACGCGGTCGCGCAGCATGGCCTGGCTGTCGAAGGCCAGGGTGGAGAGCGGAAAGCCCCGCTCGTGGTTCTCGCGCGGCTGCAGCTTGTACACGCCGTCGGTGGTGAAGAAGTCCGGCCACAGTTCCCACTGGCCGCTGTCCACGGCCGAGGCGTAGTCGCTGTAGAGCTGCTGCAGCGCTTGCCAGGTGTCGAAGTCCACCTTGATCAGTGCGCTCATGGCTGAACCTCCGGTGAACTCTCCCGCCGGGCCGCCCCAAGGGAGGGTTGCGCCCCCTCGGGGGGCAGAGAGCCACACGCAGTGGGTAAACGTGGGGGCTCATCACGTTCCATGACTTTCCGCCAGTACTCGTACATCCCGCGGATCAGCGTCTCGGTCACCATGTGGTCCGTCTCGCCCACTTCGCGCCCACCCAGTTCGGCCAGTGTGCGGTGCTGCGGCTTGCTCTCGAAGGCCTGCTGCGAGAACTCGATCACCTCGCCGTCGTCGGCGCTCACGAAGCCGGCCGGGCCGAACAGGTTGGCCTGGCGCAGGCGGCGCTCGGTCATCTCGGCGGTGTCGTCCTCGAAGCCGAAGTGTGTCCACACGAAGTCGAAGGCACCATGCCCGTCGGGCTGGATGTGGCGCGTGCTCACGCTGTTGACCTGCTGCTGGAAGATCACACTGGGGAACAGGGTCGTCATCACCGCCGTGGGAACTTGAACCCCCACGCTCGGCACTTCGTGTCCTTCGCTGCCCCCCGAGGGGGCGCCCGGCGCCTTGGGGCGGCCCGGCGGCACCGGTTCTTGTTCCCCCATCTGCCACCAGGCCTCGGGCACGATGTCCAGGAATCGCGGGTCTTCGAGCTGCATGCTCTCCTTGAAGCTGGACACCTGCGTCACCTGCGCGGCCTGGCCGCTGGCCTGTCCCATGCTGCCACGGGTGGAGACCATGGCGGCGTGGCGGTGGTGCGCGTCCATGCGCAGTTCGCTCTTGTTGTCGGCGCGCCAGAGCCCGAAGGTGACGAACCAGGTGTGCAGCAGGCCGGGGTGGTACGGGTCCTTGATGTTCTCCTGCATCAGCTTCCAGTTGCCCGGGATGCGCTGGCGGTTGTAGCCCAGGATGGTGAGCTTTCGGCCGTTGAACAGGCGGTCGAAGTAGCGCAGGATGGTCGGGCCCATGTAGTCTTCGAGCGACTCGACCTCGTGGTCGAAGGACGCGAACACCACGCCTCCGCGCACCGCCACCTTCAGCTTGGTCAGCGCGTGGTCCTTGGGGTTGAAGTCCGCCGGCATGCCGCCGTTGATTTTTCCGTCCTGCCGCACGCCGCGCCGGAACGGCACACCCTGCAGGTCGCCGTTGGCCGCGTAGCTCCACTGGTGGTAGGGGCAGACGAACTCGGTCTGGTTGCCGTGGCGTTTGCGGCAGAAGCGCATGCCACGGTGCGCGCAGACGTTCTCCACCACGTGGATCTGGCCGTCGGCCGCGCGGGTCATGATGATCGAGCGCTCGCCGACCACGGTGCGCTTGAAGTCACCCGCGTTCGGGATCTCGGCCTCCAGGCCCACATAGCACCAGTGGCTTTTGTAAAAGAAGCGATCGAGCTCGCGCTGGTGGCGCTGTTCATCGGTGTAGACGGCAAAGGGAATGCGGCTGGTGCCGCCGCCTTCCCAGTGCAGCACGTCCGGCTGGGCTTCGGTGGTCATGTTGTCTCCGGTTCTGGGGATGTCGCGCCGATGATGGCGAAGCCGCCACCATCCGGCAATGGAATCCGGGTGATACGCGGTATTCACCAGTGAAATAATGGTCACCATGGAACTGGCCCAACTGGATCTCAACCTGCTCGTGGTGTTTCAGCAGCTGCTGCGCGAACGGCGCGTCTCGCGCGTGGCCGTCACGCTGGGCCTGAGCCAGCCGGCGGTGAGCAACGCGCTGCGCCGCCTGCGCGGCCTGCTGGACGACGAACTGTTCCTGCGCACGCCCGCCGGCATGGAGCCCACGCCCTATGCCCAGCAGCTCGCCGGACCGGTGGCGCAGGCGCTGGACACGCTGCGCGACGCGCTCAACGTGCGCGCCTCGTTCGACCCGTCCACCAGCTCGCGCTGCTTCAGCCTGGCCATGACCGACGTGGGCGAGACATACTTCCTGCCGGTGCTGATGGACGCCTTGTCGCAGCAGGCGCCGGGGGTCACGCTGCGTTGCGTGCCCGTGGCCGACGCCACCTTGCGCGACGACATGGCGGCCGGCCGGGTAGACCTGGCCCTGGGCTCGCTGCCCCAGCTGCAGGCGGGGTTTTTCCAGCAGACGCTGTTTCGCCAGCGCTACGTGGCGCTGATGCGCGAAGGCCACCCGCTCGCCGCGCGCGGCACCGTCACGGCCGCGGCCTACCGCCAGGCCGCCCATGTGCGCGTGGTCTCCACCGGCACCGGCCACGGCCAGGTGGAGGCCGCGCTGGACCGGCTGGGCATCGCGCGCAGCGTCCAGCTCACCCTGCCCCACTACGTGGCGCTCGGCCATGTGCTGGGCAGCACCGACCTGCTCGCCACCGTGCCGGAACGCTTCGCCGAGCGGGCCTGCGCGCCGTTCGGCCTGGTCGCCCGCCCGCTCACGCTCAAGCTGCCCGGCAGCACCATCGCCCAGCTCTGGCACGCCCACCTGCACCGCGACCCCGGCCACCAGTGGCTGCGCGGCCTGGTGGTGCGGAGCTTTGGCACGGCGGACGCCGCCGCCACCGGCACCCCCGGCGGGTAGCGCGGACCCCGCGCGGCGACGGGTCACACCGCGTCACAAAAAGGAAGACCTGCATCGGCTGGTGTCAAAACAACACCAACCTGGTAACCCGTCACCTTTCACCCCCGAATTTGAGGCTTCGGGGCAACGACCCCGGGCCCAACGCCAGGGCGCCACGGGCACAATGGCGCCTGTCCTCAACCTCCGCCGAGAGTGCCTCTGTGATTGAAATGCTGTTCCGCCTGGGTGTCGCGCTGCTGCTGTCTTTGAGCCTGGCGCTGTTGCTGGCCTGGGGTTGGGACCGCTCGGACGCCGTGCCCCCCCAGGAGCCCGCCCCCACCAGCCAACCCAGCAGCCAACCGCCCCCCCTGCACTGACCCCGGGCCGTCAGGCCACTGCCTAGAATCGGGCGATGCCGTCGCCCCGTGTCCTTCCCACCCGTCTGATCCCTCGCCTCGCTGCGCTCGGCCTGCTGCTGGGCGGCGCCTGGGCAGCTCAGGCCCACGCTGCCGGCGCGTCGGCCTACGCCACCCGGGGCGAATGTGCCGGTTACCCGCGCGTGGCGCTGACCGCGCCCAAAGGCTGGTGCGTGGGCCTGGTGGCCGACGCGCGCGACGGTCTGCTGATGCCGCGGCGCCTGCTTGAGGTGTCGCCGGGGCGCTTCTGGATCACCGACATGGGCTCCTGGGACGCGCACCGGGGCCGCCTGCTGGAACTCAACACCGCCGGCCAACCCGGCGACAAGGGCCGCGTGCGCGTGCTGGCCAAGGGCCTGGACCGGCCGCACGGCCTGGTCCGGGGGCCCGACGGGCGCATCTACATCGCCGAAGCCGGCACCATCTGGCGCACGCCACTGGCCAGCGTCGAACGCGAAGACGTGCTGCGCGACCTGCCCAGCGACGGCGCGCACCCGCTCAAGGAACTGGTGTTCGGGCGGCGGGGGCGGTTTTTCCTGAACATGGGATCGGCCACCGACGCCTGCCGCGACGAACAGCAGCAGCAAGCCATGCCTTGCCCCGAAGCCACCGGCCCGCGCCCGCGTGCCGCCGTGTACGAGGTGCACCTGGGCGGCCCCGATTTCAAGCTGCAGGTGTTCCGCCCGTTCTCGCTGGGCCTGCGCAATTCGCTGGGCCTGGCGCTGACGCAGGACACCACCAACGGCGCCGAACGCCTCTGGCAGGCCGAAAACTCGGTGGACTACATCGACAACCAGCGGCCCGCCGAAGAGCTCAACGAACTGCGCCGAGGCACCCACCACGGCTGGCCCTACTGCGTCAGCGACGACGCCGGCCGCGGGGTGCCCGCGCGCGGCTACGAATCGCGCGCCCGCTGCGACACCCCCGACCACCAGGCCCCGTACGACGCCTGGCCGGCCCATGCGGCGCCGCTGCAGCTGCTGGCGGTGCCCCCCGTCGCGGCGGGCCAGCCGGCGCTGCCCTGGAGCGGCCGGCTGCTCGCGGTCTGGCACGGCCACCGGGCACCGGGGCACCGCATCGTGGCCTGGCGGCTCGGCCCGGACGGCCGCCCCGTCGGCGAGCGCGAGAACATCGTCTCGGGCTGGCTCGCCATGCCCGGGCTGCGCCCGCTGGGCAACCCCGCCGGCATCACGCTCGACAGCCAGGGCCGGCTCTGGGTGGTCGAAGACCGCAACCGCACGGTGCTGGTGGTGGCCCCCGACAGCGCGCCCGCCGCCGCCCCGTAAGCCGGGGGGCGTGGCGTGCGGGCCACCGCGCGTCTCAAGTTGCGACGGAGGTGGCGCACCTTGACAAGGATCAATCCAGCGCGGGAACGGGCTGATAGCCTGAGGTCATTCCCTCAAAAACCACCGGAGTTCCCCATGAAACGCAGCCTGCTTTCACTGTCCCTCGTTCTCCTGACCGCGCCCGCCTGGGCCGCCCCCGCCGATGACGAGGCCGCCCTCAAACTCGCCACCGGCAGCGGTTGCATGGCCTGCCACCACATCGAGCCGGGCGCCAAAGGCCCCAACGGCCTGCCGCCCATCGGCCCGGCCTGGCGCGACGTGTCGGCCAAATACAAGAGCGTGAAGGGCGCGCAGCAGCAGCTGACCGCCACCGTGCTCGCCGGCTCCAGCCCCTATGAGAGCCACTGGAAAGACAAGGTGAGCGGCCTGGCGATGCCGCCGAACAAGGTGGCCATCTCGTCGGCCGACGCGGCCAAGCTGGTGTCCTGGATCCTGGCGCTGGACGTCAAGAAGTAAAAGAAGAAGGCGCGGGCGTCAGCCGCCCGCGCCCTGCGCCGTCTCCATGGCCAGGCACAGGTCCGCCCAGGCCTTGGCCTTGTCGGCCGGGGTGCGCAGCAGGTAGGCCGGGTGGTAGGTGACGATGACCGGCACGCCCTCGTAGCGGTGCACGCGCCCGCGCAGGCGGCCGATGGGCTCGTCGGTGCGCAGCAGCGACTGCACCGCGAAACGCCCCATGGCGACGATGATCTTCGGCCGCACCAGCGCGACCTGCCGCGCCAGGTACGGTTCGCACTGCGCCACCTCGGCCGGCTGCGGGTTGCGGTTGGCCGGCGGGCGGCACTTGAGCACGTTGGCGATGTAGGCGCCCTGGGCGCCCTCGCCCGTGCGGCCGCGGCCCACGGCGCGCAGCATGTTGTCGAGCAGCTGGCCGGCCGCGCCCACGAAGGGCTCGCCCTGCAGGTCCTCGTTTTCGCCGGGGGCTTCGCCCACGATCATCCAGTCGGCCTGCCGGTCGCCCACGCCGAACACGGTGTTGCGCCGGCTCTTGCACAGGCCGCAGGCCTCGCAGCCGGCGACGCTGGCCTGCAGCGTGGCCCAGTCCATGGCGGCGACGTCGGCCGGGCGCTGGCGCTCGACTGTTGCCACCACGGGTGCGGCGGCGGGCGCGGGCACCACCGCCGGTGCAACGGGTGCTCGCACCGGCGCTGCAACAACGGCCACCGGCGGGCGAGCGGGTACTGGCGGCGCAGCCTCCACCGCGGCAACCGCAGGGGCCTGGACCTCGGCCTCCGGTGCCACAGCCCGGGGCGCCCAGACCCTGACGCCCATCTCGGCCAGCATGGCGCGCTGGCGCGCGTCGAGCAGGGGCACGAAGGAGGTGGCGGTCGGGTCGTCGTCGGTGGGGGTGTTCATGTCGGTCATCGGGGTTCTCCTGCGCCACCGGCGACCAGGTTCAGGCTCATCACCACCGCGTCTTCGCGCTGCAGTTGCCCCGCGGGGTAGTAGGCACGGCGCAGGCCGACCTGCTGGAAACCGTAGCGCTGGTACAGCGACCGGGCCGGCGCGTTGCTGGCACGCACCTCCAGCCACAGCCACTGCGCCCGCTGGCCGCGCGACCACAGCGCGAGAGCATCCAGCATGAAGCGTGCCCAGCCCTGGCGCTGCTGCGACGGCGCGACGGTGATGTTGAGCAGGTGCACCTCGTCCACGCCGGGCATGGCCACCAGGTAGCCCAGCAGCACGCGACCGTCAGCGCGCCGCGGGTGCGGCGTCTCGCCGGGCAGCGCCTCGCCGAGCAGCAACACCGCCGGGTACCCCGAGGCCAGCGAGTCGGCGAAGTGCCGGCGCGACCAGGGGTGGGTGTAGGCCAGTTTTTCGACCTCGTGCACCGCGTCCAGATCGGCCTCGGTCATGGGCTCGAAGGCCACACGGCGCTGGGGGTGGGCGTCGGGCGCGGCCGGCCAGTCGCGCACGGCGTCACCGGGCATCACACCCGCAGCGGAAGCGTTGGTTTGAGGCTGCACCATGGCTTGCGTTTCAGGCACCTTGCGGCGCGGGCCGCTGGGCGGCCTGCTCCAGCCGCAGCCGTTCGCGCTCGGCGGTGGTCCGTGCGACCTGGTCGCGCACGTACAGCGGCAGGGCGTCCTGCGCGGCCACGGCCTGCCCCGCCGCCAGCAGCGCCGGCGCGAGCGCGAGCAGGGCCTCCGCCGTGGGCAGCGCACGCTCGCGCGGCCCGGACACATCCGCCAGCCCGGCGGCGTAGGGTTCAAACACATTGCCCGCCAGCAGGCAGTCGCCCGCCTCCAGGGTCTGCCCCGCCGGCAGGCTCTGGCGCAGGTGCGCGCCGAGCAGGGCGGGCGCGCACAGGCGCGGCGGCTGCAGCGGCGTGGTCTGCAAGCCCTGCGGGCCGCAGGCGTAGAGCGCCACGTACAGCTCGTCCATGCGGGCATCGAGCAGGGCCGCGATCACGGCGGGCAGCGGCCGGCCGGCCATCACGCGTTGTGCGCGCGCCGCTTCGGCCAAGGCCAGCAAGGTGTCCACCGGCAGCACCGGCAGACCGCCCGCGCCGTACGCCAGCCCCTGGGCCACCGCGCAGGCGGTGCGCAGGCCGGTGAACGACCCCGGGCCGCGACCGAACACGATCGCGTCCAGGCTGTGCAAGGCCCAGCCAGCCTGGGCCAGCAGGGACTGCACCGTGGGCAGCAGCGTGGCCGAGGACTGCGCCGCGCCCGGCCCGCTGTACCGCCAGACCGGCTCGCCCGGCGCGCCGCTGCCCAGCGCCACCGAGAGGATGTCGGTGCTGGAGTCGATGGAGAGCAGGCGCGGTGAAGAAGGCATGAGGGGCATTATCGGCGAGGGTCCGCGCCCATAATCGCGGCTCCATGACCTGCCTTCCCCCCTTGCGCTTCGCTGCGATCGCCTTGTTCACCGCCCTCTCACTGCCCTTGCACGCGCAGGACAGCGACCTGAGCGCGGGCGAACTGCGGCTGGCCCCCGAGGTCGGTCTGACGGTGCCGTCGGCCGCGCCCGTGGTCGCCCTCCCCCGCCCGGTCGCGCCGCCCGAGGTCCGGGCGCAGGGGAACACCAGCCTGCCGGGCAGCGTGCTCGCGGCCTTGCAGCGGGCGCAGGTGCCGGCCAGCGCCCTGTCGGCGCTGGTGCTCCCGGTCTCCGGCGAGGGGCCCGAGCGCATCCGCCACCGCGCCGAGGTGCCGATCAACCCGGCTTCGGTGATGAAACTGGTGACCACCTACGCGGCCATGGACCTGCTGGGGCCCGACTTCACCTGGTCCACGCGCTTTGCCACCGACGGCGTGGTCGACAAGGGCACGCTGCGCGGCAACCTCTACATCCAGGGCGGCGGCGACCCCAAGCTGGTGCTCGAACGCATCCAGGCGGCCTTTCAGTCGCTGCAGGACAAAGGGGTCGTGGTGGTGCTGGGCGACATGGTGCTCGACAGCAGCGCCTTCGAAATCACGCCGCGCGACCCCGGCGCCTTCGACGGCGAGGCCCTGCGCCCCTACAACGCCAGCCCCGACGCGCTGCTGGTCAATTTCAAGTCGGTGGTGCTCAGGTTCATGCCCGACCCGGCGGCCGGCGTGGCCCGCGTGGTGAGCGAACCGCCCATGGCCGGCCTGGCCATCGACGCCACGCTGCCGCTCTCGCGCGGCGGCTGCGGCGACTGGCGCGGCGCCATCGCCGCGCGGTTTGACGACGTGAACGCGATCCGCTTCGAAGGCCGCTACCCACTGAGCTGCGGCGACAAGGAGTGGCCGGTGGCTTACCAGGACCCGGCCAGCTACGCCGCGCGCGCGCTCGAAGGCCTGTGGCGCAACAGCGGCGGCGCGCTCACCGGCAAGGTGCGCACCGGCGCCACGCCGGCTCGCGCGCGCTTGCTGCACGAGGCCCGCTCGCTGCCGCTCTCAGAGATCATCGCGGACGTCAACCAGTGGAGCAACAACGTGATGGCCCAGCAGGTGTTTCTCACGCTGGGGCAGCTGGCGCCGGCCCGGGTCGATTCGATGACCGTGCCGCGCGGGCGCCTCACACTGGTGCGGCCCGGCCGCCTGGAGCGCTCGCGCGAGATCCTGGGCCGCTGGTGGAAAAACACCTTCGGCATCCGCCACGCCACACCGGTGATGGAGAACGGCTCGGGCCTGTCGCGGGTCGAGCGCATCACGCCCGACGCCCTGGGCGCGCTGCTGCGCCACGCGGCGCGCCACCCGCAGGGCGAGAAATTCGTGCAGTCGCTCTCGGTGGCGGGCGTCAAGGGCACGGCCGCGCGCATCGGGCGCTCACCCGACAGCCTGGTGCACGGCAACGCCTGGCTGAAAACCGGCACGCTGCGCGATGTGACCGGCATCGCCGGTTATGTGAACGCGGGCCACGGCGCGCGCTACGCGGTGGTGGGCTTCATCAACCACCCCAACGCGGTGGCGGCCCGCCCGGCGCTGGACGCGCTGGTGGAGTGGACGGCGAATCTACCTGACTGACCCCCCGCAGCGCTTCGCGCTACCCCCCGAGGGGGCGGCACTGGCCGTCCGGCGGAGCCGGCCCGGCGGTGCCCTGGGATTGACCCTTTCATGCGTTGCGTGTGGCGCTCCGGCGCCATGAAAGACCGAGACGGGCTCGCCGTCGGGCATTCGCTGTCAGGCCAGGAGCAGCCAGAGAGACAGTGCCGCTGCGCCGCACGCCCCCAGCACCCAGAACCCCCGGTGCCTCTGATGCTGCTTTTCCAGCATGGCGCGGGCCCTGCGGCGGTTCATCGCTTCGTCCAGCACATCTTCGTCACACGCCTCGGCCTGCATGGTGCAGTAGTACTGGTGGCGCGTGGTTTCGTTGATGGCAAAGTCATCGTCGGTGGCGCTTCGGACGGTGAGGGCGGAGGTTTTCACGGTGGGCTCGACGGTGGGCAGACGGGGTTCGGGCCAGCGTCCCGGTGGTCCGGACGCTCGACGGTGTCTCCTGCTCCATCGGCACCGGCGGGCGCTTCTTGAACTCATTTTTGCGGCGCGCGCTGCGCCGGATTCACCCGCCGGGTCAGGCCGCGGCGCGCTGCAGCCGATCGCGCACGCCGTCCCACTCCGCGCCTTCGGGCGGCGTTTCCACCCAGATCAGCTTCACGCCGGTGGCGTCCAGCTCGCGCAGCACCGCAAACAGCGCCTGCGCGGCGGCCGCGGCGTCGTCCGGCATGCGGCGCTGCGGCACGCTGCGGGCGGCGCGCAGCGTGCCGCGCGCGTAGACCGCGATGTGTTTCGCGTCGGCGCCCAGCACGTCGAGCGCCGCCTGCAGTTGCTGCGCGGGCATGAGCCGCAGTCGGGCGCGCGGCGCGTAGTGCGATTCGAGCGTGCCCGACGCGCGCGGCGCGGCCTCGTCGCGCTCGCGCACCGGCTCACCGCAAGCGGCTTCGATCTGCGCGGGCGTGATCGCGCCCGGGCGCAGCAGCACGGGCGATCCCCGCGAACAATCGACGATGGTGGACTCGATGCCCACCGGGCAAGGCCCCCCATCGAGGATGAGCAGCGCGTCGTCGGGCAGGGCCGCGAACTCCTCGGCCACGTGCGCGGCGGTGGTCGGGCTCACGCGCCCGAAGCGGTTGGCGCTGGGCGCGGCCACGCCGTGCACGCCGTGCGCCCGCGCCGCGACCAGCAGCGCCTGCGCCGCCGGGTGCGAGGGGCAGCGCAGCCCCACGGAATCCTGCCCGCCGGCCGCCACCGCCGCCACCTCGGGCCGGCGCGGCAGGATCAGCGTGAGCGGGCCGGGCCAGAAGGCCTGCATGAGCGCGACCGCGAAGTCGGGCGCCTCGCGCGCGAACGGCGCCACGGCGGCGCGCCAGCCGTCGGCCGCAGCGGGCGGCAGGTGCACGATCAGCGGGTGGTCGCTCGGCCGGCCCTTGGCTTCAAAGATGCGCTGCACGGCGCTGGCGTTGCCCGCGTCGGCCGCCAGGCCGTAGACCGTTTCGGTCGGCATGCCCACCAGCGCGCCGGCGGCGAGGCGCTGGGCGGCGGCTTCGATGGCCGCCGGGTCGCTGGCGTTCAGGATCAGGGGCATGACAAAGGATCAGGCGAGCGGGGGAAGACCGAGCAGCACCAACACCTTGGCAGCCGTCTCGCGCACCTGCGCCACCGAGCCACCGGTGATGTTCAGGTGACCCATCTTGCGGCCCGGGCGGGCGCTGAGCTTGCCGTAGAGATGCAGGTGGGTGCCGGGCAGCGCCAGCACCTGCGCCCAGGGCGGCGACACCGGCTGCTCGCTGGCCTGCGGGCGCACGCCGTTGGCGTTGAACCAGAGGTCGCCCAGCAGGTTGACCATGATGGCCGGGCTGTGCTGGCGCGGGGTGGGCAACGGCAGGCCGGCGAGCGCGCGCACCTGGGCCTCGAACTGCGACATGTCGCAGGCGTTCTGCGTGTAGTGGCCGCTGTTGTGCGGGCGCGGCGCCATCTCGTTGACGATGAGGTCGCTGCCGCCCGCCCCGTTGTCCACCACGAAGTACTCGACGCACAACACGCCGATGTAGTTCAGGTGGTTCGCGATCGCGACCGTGCTGGCCTGCGCGCGCGCGGCCAGATCGGCCGGCACGGCGCCCTCATGCACCTCGGTGATCGCGAGGATGCCGTCGTGGTGGGTGTTGGCCTGGACCGGAAAACTCACCACCTGGCCGTCGGCACCGCGCGCCACCAGCACCGAACACTCGCTCTGCAGCGGCATCAGCTTTTCCAGCACACAGGGCACGCGGCCCAGCTGCTCCCAGGCGGCGGCGAGTTCTTCACGCGTCTTGACTCGGATCTGGCCCTTGCCGTCGTAGCCCAGGCGCGCGGTCTTCACGATGCCAGGCAACAGATCGGCCGGCACCGCCGCCAGCAGCTCGGGCGTCTCGATGGCGGCGTAGGGTGCGGGGTAGACGCCGCTGATCGGGCCGCAGGCCACGAAGTGCGCCTTCTCCTGGATGCGGTCCTGCGCGACGGCCACGCAGGCCGACGAGGGCGCGACCGGGCGGTGCGCGCCCAGCGTGAGCAGCGCGGGCGCCGGCACGTTCTCGAACTCGGTGGTGATCGCGTCGCAGCGCTGCATCAGCTGCGCCAGACCCTGCTCGTCGTCGTAGGGCGTGTCGATGTGGTAGTGGCTGATCAGGCCGGCCGGGCTGGCGGGATCGGGGTCCAGCACCGCCGTGAAATAGCCCATGGCCTGCGCGGCCTGCACGAACATGCGGCCGAGCTGGCCGCCGCCCATGACACCCAGCGTCATCTGCTGGCCACGGTCGGAGAGGGCGCCGGGCAGGAGGGGTTTGAGGCTCATGGGGGTCAGGTCGGCAAGGTCATGTTGCGGGCAGCTTCCGTCTGCGCGGCGCGGAAGGCTTCCAGCTGTTCGCGCAGGACCGGGTTCTCGTTCGCCAGCATCGCCACGGCAAACAGCGCCGCGTTCGCCGCACCGGCCTGACCGATCGCAAACGTCGCGACCGGCACGCCCTTGGGCATCTGCACGATGCTGTGCAACGAATCGACGCCGGACAGCGCCTTGGACTGCACCGGCACGCCCAGCACCGGCACCACGGTCTTGGCGGCGATCATGCCCGGCAGGTGGGCGGCACCGCCGGCACCCGCGATGATGGCCTTCAGCCCCCGGCCCACGGCGGCTTCCGCGTAGGCAAACATGTCGTCGGGCATGCGGTGCGCCGAGACCACGCGCGCCTCGTGCGTTATGCCGAAGTCTTTGAGGATCTGCACGG
>NZ_JADMKB010000146.1 GCF_018780075.1 Hydrogenophaga sp. | reverse complement strand
CGTCCATGGCCACGCGCTGGTTGGTGTCGGCGATGGCGGGGTTGCCGAAGCGGTCGAGCACCACGTCGCGGTAGGCTTCCAGATCGATGGGGCAGGGCAGCAGGACGGGGATCGCGTCGTCGGTGACGTAGTCAAACGCCATCTGGCGGATCGCCGGGTGGTGCGTGCCTTCGTGGATGTACTGGAAGCCCGCCAGCGTGCCGGCCCAGGCGATGCAGCTGTGCGTGGCGTTGAGCAGCCGGATCTTGGCTTCCTCGTGGGCCTGCACCGACTGCACCATCTCCACGCCGACGGTCTCCCACTCGGGGCGGCCGTTGATGAAGTTGTCTTCGATCACCCACTGGATGAAGCTCTCGCCCATCAGCGCGGCCGGGTCGTCCTGGCCGGTGGCGGCGCGCACGCGTTCAGCGACATCGGGCGTGGGGCGGGGCGTGATGCGGTCCACCATGGCGTTGGGGCTGGTGGTGTGGTTCTGCACCCAGGCCAGCAGGACGCTGTCGCCCAGGGCTTCGATGAACTGGAGCAGACCGCCGCGCGAACGGTCGCCGTTGTGACGCAGGTTGTCGCAGTTCATCAGCGTCACCGCGCCGGCGCCGGCCGTCATGCGCGCGCGCAGCAGCGTGACCAGGCCGCCGTAGATGGTGTGGCCGGCCCGGCCGCTCTTCACGGCCTCCAGATCGGCACGCAGGTCGGGGAACGTGGCCCAGTCCAGGCGGTTCTGGGCGTCGAGGTAGTACCCGGCCTCGGTGACGGTGAAGCTGATGATGCGGGTCGCCGGGTCGGCGGCCACGGCCACCAGCGGGGCCAGGTCGTCCTGGTAGGACAGCACGCGCTGGATGGACGTGATGCGGGTGTAGCGGCGCTCGCCCTGCGGCGTCACGGTCTCCAGCGTGTAGGCACCGCCTTGCGCCTGCAGCGCGGCGATGGTGTCGAGCATGTCGGGGCGCAGGTTGCCGCCAGCGATGGCCCAGCGGCGGTCTTCGGGTTGACCGAGCTCGCGCAGCTGGTGGATGTAGACGGCCTGGTGAGCGCGGTGGAACGAGCCCAGGCCCAGGTGCAGGATGGTGTTCATGGTGTGTGATGAAAGACAGGGTCAGAGGTCGAAATTCGTGGGCATCATCACCACGTCGCGGATCGTCATGCCGCGCGGTCGCGTGAGCATGAACAGCACCACGTCGGCCACTTCCGAGGCCTCGATCAGGCTGCCGCTGGCCTTGGCTTCGGCCAGCTTCTCGGCGGGCCAGTCGGCCAGCAGCGAGGTGATCACCGGGCCGGGCGAAATGGCGCCCATGCGGATGCCGTGTTTGAACACCTGGCGGCGCACGGTCTGAACGAAGCAGTCGATGGCCCACTTGCTGGAGGCGTAGACCGGCTCCCAAGGCGTGGGGAAATGCGCTGCGAGCGAGCTGGTGACGATGATGTCGCCGCTGCCGCGTTGAATCATGTGCGGCAGCACGCCGCGCACGTTTTTCATGACCACGTTGATGTTCAGGTGGAGCATGCGGTCGATGGCGTCGTCGCTGGCGTCCACCAGGTCGCCGCCCACGTAGAGGCCGGCGTTGGCGTGGAACACATCGAGCCGGCCGCCCAGCGCGAGAACGCGCTCGGGCAGGGCCGCGCATTGCGCGGGGTCCAGCAGGTCCAGCACCAGCGGCAGGGCGGCGTCGCCCAGCGCTTCGCAGGCCTTCGCCAGGGCCCGGGCGTCGCGGTCGATCAGCACGACCCGCGCGCCGGCCGCCGCCAGGGCCTGGGCGCTGGCGAAACCGATGCCCGATGCCGCGCCCGTGACGGCGGCCACCTGGCCGTCCAGAGGGTGTGTGGGATTCATGTGCTTGCTGGGAGGTGGTTGCGGCGGTTCAAGGGATCACGCGGTGGCGCGGCCGACCACGCGGCCGCTGTTGTCGAACCAGTGGGCCTGGCGGGTGTCGATGTCGAGCGTGACCTGGTCGCCCGCGCTCAGGGCGGTGCGCTCGCTCTGGCGCGCCACCAACTGCGCGCCCTCGCCGGTGCTCACGTAGATCAGGGTTTCGGCGCCCAGTGCTTCCACCAGCTCCACCTGCCCGCGCACGGCGCCCTGGTCGGCGGCGCGCACCGCGACGTTCTCCGGGCGCAGGCCGATGGAGCCGCCCACCGCGCCGGCCGGCGCCTGTTGCTGGATCAGCGCGGGCATCTGCTGCAGGGGCGACACGTTCATCTGCGGCGTGCCGATGAACTGCGCCACGAACTGGTTGGCCGGCTTGTCGTACAGCTCCAGCGGCGTGCCCACCTGTTCGATCAGGCCGTCGCGCAGCACCACCACGCGGTCGGCGAGCGTCATGGCCTCGACCTGGTCGTGCGTCACGTAGATGGTGGTGGCGCCGAGGTCGCGGTGCAGCTTGGCGATCTCCACGCGGGTCTGGCCGCGCAGCGCGGCGTCGAGGTTGGAGAGCGGCTCGTCAAACAGGAACACCTTGGGCGCGCGCACGATGGCGCGGCCGATGGCCACGCGCTGGCGCTGGC
>NZ_JADMKB010000055.1:1049-58823 GCF_018780075.1 Hydrogenophaga sp. | reverse complement strand
ACGCCGCGGATGATCTCGGTCTTGCCGAAGCTCTTGCGCAGGTCGCGCAGCTCCAGCGCGTAGCCACCGGCATGCACGTGGCTCATGGTCTGCTCATGGGGATGCACGGGGGTGTCAGTCATGGTGCTCATAACGTCTCCCGGCGTTTGATTTCTTTTTCAATGTCGGTCTGGATCGCGGCCCACTGCTGCATGAACTGGCGGCGCGTGAGTTCAAAGATGCCCAACCCGGTGAGCGTGACGAAGGCCGCGCCGAACCAGCTGCCCGCCTGGCTCGGGTGCAGGGTCATGCCGAGGTACTTCAGATCGTCGCCCAGTGCGGCGTCGAGCTTCAGGTGGTAGATCATTTCGACCATGGCGCCCGCGCCCAGCAGGATCACCAGCGCCGTGACGGCCAGCGCCAGGTACGCCACCCAGACCTCGCGCAGCCGGCCGAACGAGGCCACGCGCAGGTTCATCATGATCAGGCTGGCGATGCCGCCCGGTGCGTACATCACCATGAACAGGAAGATGAGGCCGAGGTACAGCAACCAGGCCTTGGTCAGCTCCGAGAGCAGCACGGCCGCCAGCACCATCAGGATGCCACCGATGATGGGGCCGAAGAAGAAGGTGGCGCCGCCCAGGAAGGTGAACAGCAGATAGCCGCCCGAGCGCGCCGCGCCCACCACCTCGGCCGTGACGATCTCGAAGTTCAGCGCCCCCAGGCCGCCCGCCACACCGGCAAAAAAGCCCGCGATCATGAAGGCCAGGTAGCGCACCTTCTGCGTGTTGTAGCCGATGAACTCGACCCGCTCGGGGTTGTCGCGCACGGCGTTCAGGATGCGGCCCAGCGGCGTGCACGTGAAGGCGAACATCAGGCCCACGCTGACGAAGGTGTAGACCGCGATCAGGTAGTACACCTGCCTCGGCGGGCCGAAGCTGATGCCCATGAAGGCCTCGCCCACCACCCGGTTGCCCGAGACACCGGCCTCGCCGCCGAAGAACTCGGAGAACATCAGCGACATCGCAAACACCAGCTCGGCCATGCCCAGCGTGATCATGGCGAACGGCGTGCCGGCCTTCTTGGTGGTCACATAGCCGAACAGGATGGCGAAGAACAGCCCGGCCACGCCGCCCACCAGCGGGATCAGGCTGACGGGGATCGGGATCTGGCCATCGGTGGCGGCATTCAAGGCGTGCATCGCCATGTAGGAGCCCAGCCCGGTGTACACCGCGTGGCCGAAGCTCAACATGCCCCCCTGCCCGAGCAGGATGTTGTAGGACAGGCAGGCGATGATGGCGATGCCCATCTGCGACAGCATGGTGATGGACAGGTTGCCGCTGAACACCAGCGGCGCGACCAGCAGCACCAGCGCGAACAGCGACCAGACGATCCAGCGGCCGACGTTCCAGGGTTTGAATTCGTAATGGGTTTTAGACATGTCGGGTCATCCTTCTCGCGTACCCAGCAAGCCTTTGGGCCGGAAGATCAGGATCAGCACCAGGAACAGGTAGGGCAGGATCGGCGCCACCTGCGACAGCGTGAGCTTGAGCACCGAGTTCTCGCGCATCGCGTCGCTCACCTGCATGCCGAACTGCTGCGCGACGCTGACGAAGGAGTGGTCGAGCCCCACCGCAAAGGTCTGGATCACGCCGATCAGCAGCGAGGCCAGGAAAGCGCCCGAGAGCGAGCCCATGCCGCCCACGACCACCACCACGAAAATCACCGAGCCCACCGTGGCCGCCATGTTGGGCTCGGTCACGAAGGTGCTGCCACCGATCACCCCCGCCAGGCCGGCCAGGCCGGTGCCCGCGCCGAACACCAGCATCAGCACGCGGGGCACGTTGTGGCCCAGGCTCTCGACCATCTCGGGGTGGGTCAGGGCGGCCTGGATGACCAGGCCGATGCGGGTGCGCGTGAGCAGCAGCCACAAGGCCACCAGCATCAGGAGCGCGACCAGCATCATGAAAGCCCGGGTGGCGGGGAACGGGGAACAGATCGTGCCCGCCACGCTGCACACATCGCTGCCCACCGCCCCCCAGAACACCGACAGCGTGTCCTGCGCGTCGTGCACCAGCGTGAAGGCCGGGCCACGCAGCAGCTCGGGCGGCGTGAACTCCACCGCCGTGCGGCCCCAGATCAGCTGCACCAGCTCCAGCACGATGTACGAGAGGCCGAAAGTCACCAGCAGCTCGGGCACATGGCCGAACTTGTGCACCCGGCGCAGGGTCAGGCGCTCGAACAGCGCGCCCAGCGCCCCTACCACGAGCGGCGCGACGATCAGGCCAGGCCAGAAGCCCACCAGCTGCGCCACCGAATAGCCGATGTAGGCACCCAGCATGTAAAAGCTGGCGTGCGCGAAATTGAGCACCCCCATCATGCTGAAGATGAGCGTGAGCCCCGAGCTCAACATGAACAGCAGCAAGCCGTAGCTCACGCCGTTGAGCATGGAGATGATGAAGAACTCCATGGATCAGGCCTTTCGAGGGCGAAACGTGGGGGGAAGGAAAACCAGCGAGCGCGATAGCGAGTATGGCCCGCCAGCCAAGTCAACGGAGCGAAGTGCCTGAACCCAGAACGCGGCGGAACCGGCTCCGCCGGGCCGCAGCGCGTTGCCCCCTGGAGGGGGTCGCGCGCAGCGCGGCGGGGGTGCCTCCTTATCCAGGCCGCTTCATGTCGCAGCTCGTCGGCGTGCTGGACACATAAGAAGGGAATTCCTTCACCGGTGCCAGCGTCATGCCGGTGTTCTCCGGGCTGTAGGGGTACTTCTTGTCGGCCTTTTGCCAGACCGTCAGGTACAGCGGTTGCTGCAGCTGGTGGTCCATCTTGCGCACCTCCACTTCGCCGTTGAAGTTCATGACCTTCAGGCCTTCCATGGCAGCGGCCACCTTGACCGGGTCGGCCGACTTGGCCTTGGCCATGGCAGCGCCCAGCACATTGAACGCCGTGGGAATGGCACCGGTGTACATGTCGTCCTTGAACTTGGCCTTGAACTCGTCGCCCCACTTGCCCATCTGACCGCCCATGTTGTAGTGCTGGTAAGCCACCTGGAACACGCGGCCTTCGCCACCCATTCCGAGCGCGGTCGGGGTGCCGGTGACGCCGGTGTAGTAGGTGTAGAACTTGCCGGTGTAGCCGCCTTCGTTCGCCGCTTTCACCATCAGCGCCAGGTCGGAGCCCCAGTTGCCGGTGATCACGGTGTCGGCGCCCGATGCCTTGATCTTGGCGATGTAAGGCGCAAAGTCACGCACCTGGGCCAGCGGGTGCAGGTCTTCGCCCACGATCTTCACGTCGGGACGCTTGCGGGCCAGGTTCTCCTTGGCGAACTTGGCCACTTGCTGGCCGTGCGAGTAGTTCTGGTTGAGCAGGTACACGGCCTTGACGTCCTTCTGGTCCTTCATGAAGGTGGTCATGGCCTCCATCTTCATGGAGGTGTCGGCGTCAAAACGGAAGTGCCAGTAGCTGCACTTGCTGTTGGTGAAATCGGGGTCCACCGCGGCGTAGTTCAGGAAGATCACTTCCTTGCCCGGGTTGCGCTCGTTGTGCTTGTTGACCGCGTCGATCAGCGCACCGGCCACCGACGAACCGTTGCCCTGGGCGATGTAGCGCACGCCCTGGTCCAGCGCGGCCTTGAAGGCGTTCAGGCTCTCTGCGGGGCTGAGCTTGTTGTCGAACGCCACCATCTCGAACTTCACGCCGGCCGGGTTGGTGGCGCTGAACTTCTCGGCAAAAAACTGCCAGCTGCGCAGCTGGTTCATGCCCACCGGTCCCATCAGCCCGGTCTGCGGGTCGATCAGGGCGATCTTGACGGTTTCGCCCTTCTGGGCATGCGCACCCATCATGGTCAAAGACAGGGCGGCGATGGCAACAGCTTGAAGGGCGAATTTCACGTGAAGGCTCCTTGGACAGATGAAGCCGCCAGCGTAGCCGCTATGCCTGTGCCTCCCCTCAGGGATTGCCCCTACCCCCTATCGCACAGGCGACTGGAGGGCCGGCCCATCGGCCCGCACCGCAAGTGCTCAGCCTCCAGGGCGGTCCATCTGACAGGCACTGGGCCGGCCGATCTGGGCGGCGTTGATCGCCATCACTGGCGCAAAGGTGTGGCCCGTGGCTTCGGCCGCGAGCGGGAACCGGGCATCGGTTTTCTGCCAGCGCGACACGAACAAGCCGGCCTGCAGCTGGTGGTCGTCGGCGCGCAGGGTGACCGGGCCGTTGGCGCCCTCAAAGCGCATGCCGCTGAGCACCCGGGCCACGGCCAGCGGTTCGATCGAGCGGGCGCGCGACATCGCATCGCGCAGCATCACGACGCCGTCGTGGCTGGACGACACCACGAAGTCTTCGCCGTGACGGGCGCGGAAGGCCGTGGCCACACGCCCGATCTCGCCTCCCGTGTTGGTGTGGGTCTGGGCCACCTGGTACACGGGGAACCCGACCGTGCCCGCCGCCAGCTCGGTCGGCACCCCTTTGAGCGCCGGGTAGTAAGCCAGCAGAGGCAGCGTCGATTGCCGGGCCTGCAACGAGCGCACCAGGTACACCATGTCGGCCCCCCAGTTCCCGGTCACCAGCGCCTGCGCACCCGAGGCACGGACGCGGTCGACGTGGGGCTTGAAATCCCGGACGAGAAACGGCGCGTGAAACTCGTCGCCCACCACCTCGATGGGCAAGCGGCTCGCGGCCACGGCCTCGCGAAAATAGCGCGAGAACTGCTGCCCGTGCGCGTAGTTCTGGTTCAGCAGGTACACCTTGCGGATCTCGGACCGCTGCGCGAGAAACAGCATGAGCGCCTGCATCTTCATCGCCGTGTCCGGCTCGATGCGAAAGTGCCAGAAGCTGCATTTTTCGCTGGTCAGCGCGGGGTCCATCGCGGCGTAGTTGAGCAGCAGCACCGACTTGTGCGGCAGGCGCTGGTTGTGGCGCGTGATCGCGTCGGACAGCGCGGCCGTCACCCCCGATCCGTTGCCCTGCACGACATAGCGGAAGCCCTGATCGATGGCCGCCTTCAGCACGTTGAGGCTCTCCTGCGGCGAGCCCTTGTTGTCGAAGCCGGCGATCACGAACCGCACACCGGCGCGGTCTTCACCGCCGTTCAGCCGCTCGGCAACGAACTGCCAGCTCTTCAGGCTGTTGCGGCCGATGTCGGCGGCCGGCCCCGACAGCGGATCGATGAAGGCGATGCGCACCGTCTGGCCCTGCTGGGCGCACAACGCCAGCGGCCACCACAGCGCGGCCACCAGCGCGACACAGAACCGGCGCATGCCGTCAGTGCTCCACGGCGCCGGAGCGCCATCCGCACCGCGTGAAACGGTCCAACCCAGAGGCACCGCCGGGCCGGCTTCGCCGGACGGCCAGTGCCGCCCCCCTTGAGGGGGGTGACGCGAAGCGGCGCGGGGGGTGCTTCTTCACCTCACAGCCCGGGCAGCACGTAGTCCTTGAGCTGCTGGCGCAGCGTCATCTTCTGCATCTTGCCGGTGGCGCCCAGCGGGATCGCGTCCACGAAGACCACGTCGTCCGGCACCTGCCATTTGGCGATCTTGCCTTCGTAAAACGCCAGCAGGTCCTCGCGAGTGACCTCGGCGCCGGGCTTCTTCATCACCACCACGATCGGGCGTTCGTCCCACTTGGGGTGCTTCATGCCGATGCAGGCGGCCATGGCCACGGCCGGGTGGGCCATGGCGATGTTTTCCACGTCGATGGAGCTGATCCACTCGCCACCGGACTTGATCACGTCCTTGCTGCGGTCGGTGATCTGCATGAAACCGTCGGCGTCGATGGTGGCCACGTCGCCGGTCGGGAACCAGCCCTTGCCCGCCGCGTCGTAGCGCAGCGGGTCGCCGCCCTCGCCCTTGAAGTAGCTGGCGATGATCCAGGGCCCGCGCACCAGCAGGTCGCCGTAGGCCTTGCCGTCCCAGGGCAGCTCGTCGCCCGATTCGTCCACGATCTTCATGTCCACGCCGTAGACCGCGCGGCCCTGCTTCAGGCGCACCTTCAGCTGCTCCTCGGGCGACAGCACCAGCTGCGCGTTCTTCAGCGTGCACACCGTGCCCAGCGGCGACATCTCGGTCATGCCCCAGGCGTGCAGCACCTCGACGCCGTAGGTGTGATTGAAGGCGTTGATCATGGCCGGCGGGCAGGCCGACCCGCCGATCACCGTGCGCTTCATGGTGCTGAACCTCAGGCCGCCGGCCTGCATGTGGCCCAGCAGCATCTGCCACACCGTGGGCACGCCCGCGGCCATGCTCACCTTTTCGGATTCGATCAATTCGTAGACCGACTTGCCGTCCATCGCCGGGCCGGGGAAGACCAGCTTGCAGCCCACGGCGGCGGCCGAGTACGGCAGGCCCCAGGCGTTGACGTGGAACATGGGCACGACCGGCAGGATGGAATCGCGCGCCGAGCAGCCCAGTGCGTCGGGCAAGGCCGCGCCGTAGGCGTGCAGCAGCGTGGAGCGGTGCGAATACAGCGCGGCCTTGGGATTGCCCGTGGTGCCGCTCGTGTAGCACATGCTCGATGCGCTGTTCTCGTCCAGCTCGGGCCAGACATAGGTTTCACTCTGGCCACCCAGCCAGGCTTCGTAGCTCACCAGCCCGGGCAGGCCGCTGTCGGCCGGCAGCTTGTCGGCGTCGCACAGCGCCACCCAGTGCTTCACGCCCGGGCACTTGCCCGCCACCGCCTGCACCAGCGGCAGGAAGCTCATGTCGAAGCAGATCGCGCGGTCGTCGGCGTGGTTGACGATCCAGGCCAACTGCTCGGGGTGCAGGCGCGGGTTCAGCGTGTGCAGCACGCGGCCGGTGCCGCTGACGCCGAAATACAGCTCCAGGTGGCGGTAGCCGTTCCAGGCCAGCGTGGCCACGCGGTCGCCAAAAGCCAGGTGCAGGCTGTCGAGCGCGTTGGCCACCTGGCGCGCGCGGCGGGCGATCTGGCCCCAGTTGCTGCGGTGGATGTCGCCTTCGACGCGGCGCGAGACGATCTCGGTGCTGGCGTGGTGGCGCTCGGCGTGGGTGATGAGCGACGAGATCAGCAACGGTTGGCTTTGCATCTGTCCCAGCATGGTGGGGGTCTCCTTGGATCGGGTTTCTGAAAAACGAACGGTCGTTCGAAAATTTACCCAGCATCATGCCTCAACTGACAGCGCCCTTCATAGCGGGTTGCCCCCGATAGCCGACCCATCAGGGGGTTCAAGTCATCCGGGGGACAATGCCCCATCGCCCTGCACGTTGCAACGCCCCACGCGGGCCTTTCGGAGATGCCCATGAGCTCTTTCCCCGTCCAGAAAACCGATGCCGAATGGCGCGCCCTGCTCGCCGAGAAGGGTGCCGAACCGGTGGCCTTCGAGGTCACGCGCAAAGCCCACACGGAACGCCCGTTCACGGGCAAATACGAGACCGTGTGGGCCGACGGCAGCTACCACTGCGTCTGCTGCGGCAACACGCTGTTCGACGCCGGCACCAAGTTCGACGCCGGCTGCGGCTGGCCCAGCTTCTCGCAGGCCATCCCCGGCGCCATCACCGAAATCACCGACCGCAGCCACGGCATGGTGCGTGTGGAAACCGTGTGCAGCCAGTGCGGCGCGCACCTGGGCCACGTGTTCGAGGACGGCCCCACCCCCACCGGCCTGCGCTACTGCATGAACTCCGCCTCCCTCGACCTGCAACCCAAATAAGCACTTTGCACAAGGACCTCCCATGAAAGCCCAGAACATCCTCCAGACCATCGGCCAGACCCCCCACATCCGCATCAGCAAGCTGTTTGCCGGCGCCACGCAGCAGGTG
The DNA here is from genome assembly GCF_018780075.1 of Hydrogenophaga sp. Lineage (GTDB taxonomy): Bacteria > Pseudomonadota > Gammaproteobacteria > Burkholderiales > Burkholderiaceae_C > Hydrogenophaga. The sequence goes on along the minus strand of NZ_JADMKB010000055.1, from coordinate 51,075 downwards.
TGGATCAAGTCCGAGCGCAGCAACCCCGGTGGCTCGATCAAGGACCGCATCGCCCTGGCGATGGTCGAAGACGCGGAAGCCTCGGGCGCGCTGAAGCCGGGCGGCACCATCGTCGAACCCACCTCCGGCAACACCGGCATCGGCCTGGCCATGGTGGCCGCCGTCAAGGGCTACAAGCTGGTGCTGGTGATGCCCGACAGCATGTCCGTCGAGCGCCGCCGCTTGATGCTGGCCTACGGCGCCAGCTTCGACCTGACGCCGCGCGAGAAGGGCATGAAAGGCTCGATCGCTCGCGCGCAGGAGATCGTGGCCAGCACACCCGGCGCCTGGATGCCGATGCAGTTCGACAACCCGGCCAACACCGAGGTGCACGCCAGGACCACCGCGCAGGAAATCATCGCCGACTTCCCCGAGGGCATCGACGCGCTGATCACCGGCGTGGGCACGGGCGGCCACCTCAGCGGCTGCGCCCGCGTGCTCAAAGCGAAATGGCCCCAGCTCAAGGTCTACGCGGTGGAGCCCTCGGCCTCGCCGGTGATCTCCGGCGGCAGCCCCTCGCCGCACCCGATCCAGGGCATCGGTGCCGGCTTCATCCCGGGCAACCTCGACACCGCGCTGCTCGACGGCGTGATCCAGGTGGACGCCGAACCGGCCCGCGAGATGGCGCGGCGTTGCGCCAGCGAAGAAGGCATGCTGGTCGGCATCTCCTCCGGCGCCACGCTCGCGGCCATCGCGCAGAAGCTGCCCGAGCTGGCGGCCGATGCCGTGGTGCTCGGCTTCAACTACGACACCGGTGAGCGCTACCTGTCGGTCGAAGGCTTCCTGCCCGCCTGAGCGCGCGAGACGGCCCCATGACCGACCGCACCGACGAGCGCCTCACGCAACTCGAAATCAAGCAGAGCTACACCGAGGACCTGCTCGACACGCTCAACGACATGGTGGTGAAGCAGCAGGACCAGATCGACCTGCTGCTGCGCGAGCTGGTGCAGTTGCGCCGGCAGGCGAGCGACGACGGAATGCCCCGCCAGCGCTCGCTGCGCGACGAGCTGCCGCCACACTACTGAAACCCGATCGGCGGGGCTAAGCGGCCACCGCTTCGCTGCGCTCGATCTCCCGCACGGTGCCGTGTTCCAGCCGGAAGAAGCGGTTGCAATAGCGATCGACCAGCTCGTTGTTGTGGGTCGCGAAGACAAAAATGCCCACGCTCTGCAGCAGCGCCTCCATGCGCTTTTTCGCGTTGACCTGGAACTCGGCATCGCCCATGCCGAAGATCTCGTCCACCAGCAGGATGTCGGGCTGCACCGTGGTGGCCACCGCGAACATGAGCCGGGTCGACATGCCCGACGAGTAGGTGCGCACCGGCAGCTCCAGGAACTCCCCCAGCTGGCAGAAATCCTCGATGTCGGCGGTGTGCTTTTCGATCTCTTTCAGGCTCATGCCGAGCAACACGCCCATGCGGGTGATGTTCTCGTAGCCGGAGAGCTCGCCGTCGATGCCCGCGCCCAGTTCCAGCATGGTCGACACCCGGCCCTCGCGCACGATGGTGCCCGAGATCGGGGTGTAGACCCCGGCCAGGGTGCGCAGCATGGTGCTCTTGCCCGCGCCGTTGTGGCCGATCAGCGCCACGGCGTCGCCGTTCTTCAGCTCGAACGACACGTCCTTGAGCGCGGTCACCACGTTGACCTGGCCGGCTTCGCTCTCGATGCGCCCGCCCGTGCTGACCCGCACCAGGTGGTTGCGCAATGAAAAGCTGCGGCTGTTGTACACCGGGTACTGCACCGTCACGTTCGACAGGGAAAGGCGTGCCATGAATCAGATCCAGAAGGCGATGCGATCGCGCTTTTTGTTGAACAGCCAGAACGCCAGCAGCGAGCCGCCGAGCAACAGGGCCAGGTTGACCCAGATGACGAAGAGCGGCGGGGCATGCCCCAGCAGCGGCGAGCGCACCAGCTCGATGCCGTGGGACAGCGGGTTGAACCAGAGAATGCGCTCGCTGAACGGCAGGTAGTTGGGCCGGTAGAACACCGGGCTGATGAACATCAGCAGGGGCAGCACCGCCCCGACGATGTGCTCCAGGTCGCGGAACCGCGCCCCCAGCACGCTGACCAGCACGCAGATCCAGTACAGGTTCGCAATCAGCAGCGCCAGCGCGGGAAACACCAGCAGGCTCGCCCAGGTCACCGGCACGCGGTACACCAGCGCAACGATGAGGAAGATGGGCAGGTTGTGCAGCAGGTTCACCACGTGCCGCAGCAACAGTTGTGGCGGGTAGATGCTCAGCGGCAGGCTCAGGTTGCGGATGATCGACGCCTGGCGCACGTACACCGTGGTGGACTCGCTCAGCACGCCGGACATGAACTGCCACAGGATCAGGCCCGCCGTCAGCGTCGGCACGAACTGCGCGGCCGGCACGTTCATCAACTCGCTCCAGAGCAGCCCCAGGCCCATGGACCCGATGGCCGTGCCCAGCGTGAGCCACAACGGGCCGAGCACGCTGCGCTTGTAGCGCGCGCGCACATCGCTCAGGGCCATGAAACTGATGATGGGCCAGCACTTCAGGCCGGCGGCGACATCCAGGATCGCGGGCCATTGCCGCCAACCCTTGCTTGCACTCATGGAAATACCTCGTTCCGGTCGGTGGTCCCGACGCATGCACACCTGTTCATGGGGGACCGGCCAATGCCCAGCTCCCTGGACCGCCCCTCTCCGGCCGGTGCACCGCCCCATGGTGCGACCGGTCGATCAGGGGCCTCGGGAGAGGCTATCACAGGCCTGCCGGGTCGATGGCGCGGCCACCGCATCAGATGCCCAGGCTGGCGCCGGCACCCAGCAGGGTCGCCACACCCAGCGCCGCGAAGATCGCCGCCGCGATGCCGTGCACCAGCTTCATCGGGATCTTGTTGGCCAGCCGGTCGCCCACGAACACCGCCGGCACGTCGGCGATCAGCATGCCCAGCGTGGTGCCGATCACGACCAGCACCGGCGTGGCGTAGTGGGCGGCCATCGCGATGGTGGCGATCTGGGTCTTGTCGCCCATCTCGGCCAGGAAGAAGGTGATCAGCGTGGCGCCGAACACGCCCAGCTTGTGCGCCACCTTCGTTTCCTCTTCCTCGATCTTGTCGGGGATCAGGGTCCAGATCGCCATGCCGATGAACGAGGCGCCGAGCACCCAGCGCAGGACCCCAGGACTGACCTGCGCCGTGATCCAGGCGCCCAGCGCACCGGCCAGGCCGTGGTTCACGATGGTGGCGAGCAGGATGCCCGCGATGATGGGCAGGGGCTTCTTGAAGCGGGCGGCCAGGATGAAGGCCAGCAACTGGGTCTTGTCGCCGATTTCGGCCAGGGCGACGACACCGGTGGAGACGAGCAGGGATTCCATGAGGGAGATTTCCATTGGGCCGGAGCAAGGACGATTGACCACAACACACCCCCGGCCGCATGCGGGGCGTTGTGGTCAAAGGTCTTGCCAGGTTCGGGAACTGTGTGCGCCATGGTCCGAGGGGGACCAAGTGTGTTGACGCAAACCTCTTCAGGGTGAAGAGCGGCTACTCCCCAATGACCCCGCGATTGTACCGACCGGCGCCGGTGGCCCGCTCAGAGCGACAACTGCGCCACCTCGTCTTCCCGCCAGGCCGGCCCGGCCTTGGCCAGCGCCATCCACACGTGAAACGGCAGGCGCTCCATCGCGCGGCGCGGCGCTTCCCGGGCGACCTTCAGCTCGTCCTGCTCCACCAGCATCACGCCGCACTCGGGCGGCACCTCGTCGGGCGCACCGATGGGCCGGCCCCGGGCGTCCTGCCCCAGCACGTACCAGCAAGCGCCGGCCATGCCGAGGTAGGCGGCGCGCTTGGCCGGTTTTTTGAGGTCGCCCAAGAGGTCGGCGCGGTTCACCTTGATCTCGTGCACCACCGGTTGCAGGTAGGCCTCGACCGAGCTGTGACGGATGGAAAACACATCGGGGCAGGCCATGCACCAGGCGTGGTCCGCCGCCACAGGACCGTCGCCCAGGTCGTCCCACAACGGGTGCAGGCGGACCGACGGCTCGGCCACCACCGGCGCGGCATCGGGCTCGCCGACCAGCAAGGCCCGGGGCAACGCCACCCGCAACGCAAGCCCGCGCCAGGCCAGGCGACCGGACCGCGCCATGGCCGTGGCCACCCGCTGAACCAGCGCCTCGTGGGGCGAGCGCGCGGCCTTGTGGCTGGTAAACACCTGCGCCAGCCGCGCGACGCCCGCGTCGGTGACCCGCAGGGTGTCGTGCCGTCCGTCGACCGAGTGCCGCTCCACCAGGCCGGCCGCCAGCAACTCGACCTCGACCATGTCCTGGCACGGCCACCCCGCCGAACGGTAGATGTCGCGCAGGCGGCGATGGTGGAGTCGGCTCCAGGCCGGAAGGGGTGCAAGGGTATCGGGCATAAAGACTGACTGTATATCCAGTAACATGCCTGTCAACCCGGCCCGGCGTGCGGGTCGGCCACGCTCCGATGCACACGCCGCCGCCGTCCTCCCTCCCGCTGCCCGACACCACCGCCCCCGACGATCTGCCGATCGCCGTGGCGGTGCGCACCCTGTGCCATTTCACGGCGCGCAGCGGCGATCTGGATCTGCGCTTCACGCCGTCGCCCAGCGGGGTCGAGGGCATTGCCGGGCACCAGAGCGTGACCGCGCGGCGCGGCACGGGCTACCAGCGCGAGCTGCCGCTGAGCGCCCGCTTCGGCGACCTGACCGTGCAGGGCCGGGCCGACGGCTTTGACCCCGCCGCGCTGCGGCTCGAAGAGATCAAGACCCACCGGGGCGACGCGGGCCGCATTCCCGCCAACCAGCAGGCCCTGCACTGGGCGCAGGCACAGGTCTATGGCTGGATGCTCTGCGAGCAGCTGTCGCTGCCCGCCATCGACGTCGCGCTGGTGTACTTCAACATCGACAGCGCCGAAGAAACCGTGCTCACGCGCCGCTGCGAGGCCGGCGAACTGCAGGCCTTCTTTGCCGAGCTCTGCACCCGCTACAGGGCCTGGGCGCGCAGCGAGCAGGCGCACCGCCGAGTGCGCGATGCGGCGCTCGCCGACCTGCGCTTTCCGTTTCCGGCGTTCCGCCCCGGGCAGCGCGACATGGCCGCCGGCGTCTACCGCGCCCACACCCGCGGCCGGCACCTGCTGGCGCAGGCCCCCACCGGCATCGGCAAGACCATGGCCTCGCTGTTCGCGTCCCTGCGCGCCGCGCCCGCACAAGGCACGGACAAGGTGTTCTACCTGACCGCCAAGACCACCGGCCGCCAGCTCGCGCTGGACGCGCTGCAGCGGCTCGGCGCGCCCGTGGCGCTGCCGCTGCGGGTGCTGGAGCGCGTGGCCCGCGACAAGGCCTGCGAGCACCCCGACAAGGCCTGCCACGGCGAGGCCTGCCCGCTGGCGCGCGGCTTCTACGACCGGCTGCCCGCCGCCCGCGAAGCCGCCGCCCGCGCGGGCTGGCTCGACCAGGCCACCCTGCGCGACACCGCACTGGCGCACGGCATCTGCCCCTATTACCTCGGGCAGGAAATGCAGCGCTGGTGCGACGTGATGGTGGGCGACTACAACCACTTCTTCGACATTGGCGCGCACTGGCACGCGCTCACGCTGGAGCACGCCTGGCGCGCCGCGCTGCTGGTCGACGAGGCCCACAACCTGATCGACCGCGCGCGCCAGATGCACAGCGCCGCGCTCGACGCCACCACCTTCCAGCGACTGCGCCACGACGCGCCGCCCCACCTGAAAAAGCCGATGGACGCGCTGCAGCGGCGGTGGAGCGCCCTGGCCCGCGACCACGTGGGCGAGCACCATCTGCTGGACGATGTGCCGGGGGAATGGCTCGCCGCGCTGCAGACCACCTGCGCGGCGCTCACCGAACACCTGGCCCTGCACCCGACCGAGGCGCCCGACAGCCCGCTGCAGCGCTGGACCTTCGACGCGCTGCACTTCATGCGCGTGGCCGAGACCTTTGCCGACCACTCGCTGTGCGACCTCACGCGCGGCACCGCGCCGCAGATCGGCCGAGGCCGCCCGCTGCCGACCGTCAACATCCGCAACCTGGTGCCCGGCCCCTTGCTCGCCGACCGCTGGAAGGCCGCGCACAGCGCCACGCTGTTTTCCGCCACGCTGATGCCCATGGACCACGTGGCCGACATGCTGGGCCTGCCCGAGAACACCCTGCGGCTCGACCTGCCCTCGCCCTTTGCGGCAGAGCAGCTGGAGGTGCGCATCGCCCCCTGGATCTCGACCCGCTACCACGACCGCAGCGCGTCACTCGACGCCCTGGTGCGGGTGATCGCCACGCAGTACACCCAGCGGCCGGGCAACTACCTGGCCTTTTTCAGCAGCTTCGACTACCTGCAACAGGCGCTGGACCGGCTGGGGGCCGCGCACCCCGGCATCCCCGTGTGGGCGCAGTCGCGCGGCATGGGCGAACCCGAACGCAATGCCTTCATCGGGCGCTTCGTCGAAGGCGGACAGGGCATCGGTTTCGCGGTGCTGGGTGGCGCGTTCGGTGAAGGCATCGACCTGCCGGGCGAGCGGCTGGTCGGCGCCTTCATCGCGACCCTGGGCATGCCGCAGGTCAACGCGGTGAACGAACAGATGCGCGCGCGGCTGCAGGCGCGCAGCGGGCACGGGTACGACGACACCTACCTGTTCCCCGGGCTGATGAAGGTGGTGCAGGCCGCCGGGCGCGTGATCCGCAGCGAGCAGGACCGGGGCAGCCTGTGGCTGCTGGACGACCGCTTTGCCCGCGCCGAGGTGCGGCGCCTGCTGCCCGCCTGGTGGCGGGTGGCGCTGGCGCCACCGCCTTGAGGCCGTTCAATCCTTTCCGCCGCGACCACGCCCCCGCCCGCGGCCGCCCGCCCACTCACCGCGCACACTGAGCCCCAGCCCATCGGCCCATCCGGCCGGCAGCCCCGCCTGGGTCGCGGCCGCGTGGTCCTGCTGCTCGGCTTCCATCGCTGCCTTGTTGACGGCGTGCAGCACCTTCATGCCCATCTGCTCGGAGAGCTGGTTCAGGCGCTCCACCGACGCCGGGCTCAGCGCGTTGTGGTGCACGCATGCGCTGCATGAACGGCGGCTGTCGGGCGAGCATGTTGTGCGCGGCGACGGCAAGGGTTCGTCCTCGTCGTCGTCGGGCGGCAGCGGCCCATCCGGGAAGCCGATGGCCGGCCCTAAAGGCTGTACCCGGGCGGACCGATCTCCACCTCAGCGGGCGCACGTCGCCCGAATCCGTATTGAACCGTCTTGATCGTGGCCTGCAGGCCGATCACGCCCAGCGCCAGCACAAAGCGCTTGCGCCTGGAAAAGCCGCTGTAGCGCCTGGCGTGCAACACGGCCGCGCGCGCCGCGTCGCGCGGCAGACTCAGGTACCAGTAGTTGACGGCGAGGCCGGCCCCAGGGCCGGAAAACACCTGGTGCCACATGCCCGCCGGCACATACAACAACTGTCCAGGACGGACCACGCACTCGTACCCCCGCGCCCGTGTCCTGGCACCTTCGAACCGGTTGGCTTCTCCGGCATGAAAGCCTGGCGCGATGGTTTGGCGCACCTGGGAGCCGTTCAGCAACACATCCGCCTGGTCATGGGGAAACAGGAGCCACCGCTTGCTGCCCACCACGACGCCATTGAGGTTGTCGAACTCGTCGTAGTGCATGCCGCTGCACTGGTTTCCCGGCCCCATCCACAGGTTGCACTGGGCCAGTGCGTCCAGCGGCCAATAAGGAGGCAAGCTCAGATCTTTGGCCAGCTCGGGCAGCGAAGCGGGCCATGTGCGCCGGGCGGCCATCATCGCGCCCAGTCCGTTGCCCCGCATGACAAGCCCCTGGGTCAGGTACCAGGCCGGTGGCTGGTCAGAAAACAGGCGCTCCACCAGCTCGCCAAAAGCCACCTCGCGGTAGGCCTCATGGTAGTTTTCCCCATCCACATTGCTGGCATCGAGGTCCCGGACAAAGGTGGTCCGGTGACCCGCCGCCGCCGCCAGATAGGTCGGGTCCGACCAGCGTTGCAAGGCTCGCCACGATTGCGCGCCATCGTTGATGACCACGGGCCGCCGAGGGCGCCGATAGCGTTGGTCAAAGTCCTGCACCGACAGGGCATCCACCACCTCGACCGGCTCCAGAGGTGGATCAAACAGCGGTGAGAACTCGCCCGAAAAATCGTTGGAGACGGGGACCGGCATGTTTGCCTTTCTGATTCGATACGTGGGTCAACACCGACAGTCCCGGCAGGCCCATCGACCCACACGTCAGCAGATGTTACGGGAATCTCCCGTTTGACACACCCTCCCGGGCACCCACGGATCGGCACCGGGGCCGCGCGCCATCACCGGTAGCTGGCCAGGTGGATGCTGGTCTCGGTGCCGCGGATGCCGCTGATCAGGCGCACGCGCTCCAGCACGTCGGACAGCTCCTTCATCGAGCCCACCTCCAGCTCGGCCAGCAGGTCCCAGCGGCCGTTGGTGTCGTGCAGCGCGGCCACGCCGGGTTCGCCCAGCAGGCTGGCGATCACCAGCCGGGTCTGGTTGCCCTCGACCTGCACGCTCATCCAGGCCTTGATGCGCTCGGGCTGCGCCTCGGGTTTCAGGCGCACGGTGTAACCCACGATCACCTGCGTGTCTTCGAGCTTGCGCAGCCGGTTGGTGACCGTCCCGCGCGACACCTTGAGCTTGTGGGCGAGGTCGGCCACGGAGAGCCGGGCGTCCTGCCGCAGCAGGGCAATGAGTTGCTGGTCGAGCTGATCCATGGTCAAAAAGCCAATCAATGTTGCCGAATTGATCAATTTTCTACCATTTCTCTACTTTGTTGCCGATTTTCATTGGCATGCCTTCCCGGCAGACTCTTGGAATCGATTCGCGCACCCCAAGAGACGACCATGAAAAACACCGACCTGACCCAATTCCGCGACACCGGCACCCTGTACCTGAGCGCCCCCGAAGCCGCCGAGCTGATCCGCCGCCAGGGCCTGCCGTTCTGCCTGCAGCACATGGCCGAGCACATCCGCGCCGACTTCCTGCGCTGGGCCGATTTCGACAAGACCGCCCGCGTGGCCGCGCATTCGAAGGACGGCGTGATCGAGCTGATGCCCGTCGCCGACGACCACCGCTACAGCTTCAAGTACGTCAACGGCCACCCCGGCAACACCCGCTTTGGCATGTCCACCGTGATGGCCTTCGGCGTGCTGGCCGATGTGGACACCGGCGCCCCGCTGTTCCTGAGCGAACTCACCCTCACCACCGCGCTGCGCACCGCCGCCATGTCGGCCCTGGCCGCCAAGACGCTGGCGCGGCCCGACAGCCGCGTGATGGCGCTGATCGGCAACGGCGCGCAGAGCGAGTTCCAGGCCCTGGCCTTCCAGCACCTGGTCGGCATCACGACCCTGCGCGTGTACGACGTGGACCCCGCCGCCAGCGCCAAGCTGGTGGCCAACCTGCAGGGCAGCGGGCTGCAGATCACGGTGTGCGCCAGCACGGCCGAAGCGGTCAAGGGCGCCGACATCGTGACCACCGTCACCGCCGACAAGGCCATGGCCCTGATCCTCACGCCCGACATGATTCAGCCGGGCATGCACCTCAACGCCGTGGGCGGCGACTGCCCGGGCAAGACCGAGCTGCACGGCGACATCCTCGACGTGGCCAAGGTGTTCGTCGAATACGAACCGCAGTCGCGCGTGGAAGGCGAGATCCAGCACAAGCCGGCCGACTTCGCCGTGACCGAGCTGTGGCAGGTGCTGCGTGGCGAGCGCGCCGGGCGCGACAACGTCAAACAGGTCACGGTGTTCGACTCGGTGGGCTTCGCGCTGGAAGACTTCTCGGCCCTGCGCTTCATGATGGACAGCGCGCTGCGCCTGGGCATGGGCGAGCGCATCGCGCTGATCCCGCAACTGGCCGATCCGAAGAATTTGTTCGACATGCTGAATGCGGCTGCGCCGGTGGCGTCCGTCAAAGCCCCCTTTCGCCTCGCGGCCTGAGCCCGAACGGAACGTTCGAATGCCTCACAGCGAAACCCCCATGTCGATCCAGGCGCCGCCGGCCGTGGTGATGGTGCGGCCCCGGCACTTCACGCCCAACCCCGAGACGGCGGCCGACAACCGTTTCCAGTCGTCGCCCGACAGCCCCGCCGACGAAACCGCGCGTCGCGCATTCGACGAAGTGAGCTGCGCCGTGGACACCCTGCGGGCAGCGGGCGTGACCGTGCACCTGTTCGACGACGACGGCCGGCACCACACGCCGGACTCGGTGTTCCCCAACAACTGGTTTTCCACCCACCCCGGCGGGCACGTGGCCGTGTACCCCATGTTCAACCCGAGCCGGCGGCGCGAGCGGCGCAGCGACGTGCTCGAGTTCCTCAAGCAGCACTACCGCGTGCAGGACGTGATCGACTACAGCGGCCTCGAACACGACAACCTGTTTCTCGAAGGCACGGGCGCCATGGTGCTGGATCACTTGGCGCGCGTGGCCTTCACCGCGCGCTCCCACCGCGCCGACCCGGTGGCGCTGGAGCGCTTCGCGACCCACTTCAACTACGAGCCGCTGGTCTTCGACACCGCCGATGCGCAGGGCCAGCCGATCTACCACACCAACGTGCTGATGTGCATCGCCACGCAGTTCGCGCTGGTCGCTCTGGATGCGATCGTGAGCCCGCAGCGCGCTGCAGAAGTGCGTCAGCGGCTGGAAGAAACCGGCCGCGAAGTGCTGCCCATCACGCAGCAGCAGGTGGCCGATTTCGCGGGCAATGCCATCGAGCTGTCGACGCCGCAAGGGCGGGTGTTGGCGCTGTCGGCGCGCGCCGCCGCGAGCCTGAGCGACGAGCAGCGGCGTTGCATCGAGCGTTCGGCCCGGCTGCTGCCGCTGGACGTGCCGACCATCGAACTGGCCGGTGGTTCGGTGCGCTGCATGCTGGCGGGCGTGCACCTGGCGCCGCGTCGCGCGGTCTGACCGCGCAACCCCACCGGCGACTCAGCCCGCCCAGGCGCCGGGCGCCAGCCCGTCGAGCGTGTGTGGCCCGATCGCTGCGCGGATGAGCCGCAGTGTGGGGTGGCCCACGGCGGCGGTCATGCGCCGCACCTGGCGATTGCGGCCCTCGCGGATGATGAGTTCGACCCATGCGGTGGGGATGGCCTTGCGCTCGCGGATGGGCGGGTTGCGCGCCCACACCTCCGGTGGTGGATCGAGCAGGCGCGCCCTGGCGGGCAGCGTGGGGCCGTCGTTGAGCACCACGCCGTTGCGCAGCGCCGCCAGCGCGGCTTCACCCGGAATCCCCTCCACCTGCACCCAGTAGGTTTTCTCCATCTTGAAGCGCGGGTCTGCAATGCGGGCCTGCAACCGGCCATCGTCGGTGAGCAGCAGCAGTCCCTCGCTGTCGGCATCCAGCCGCCCGGCCACGTACACACCGGGCAGGTCGATGTGGTCCTTGAGGCCCTGCCACTTGCCCTCTGCGGTGAACTGGCTCAACACGCCGTAGGGTTTGTTGAAGCGGATCAGGCGGGCGGTCATGAGAGGGCTGGGTCAGGGTCGGCGGTGGGTCTGCCGAGCATAGCGGCAGCGCCTGCGCTGGCCCGCATCAAGCGTTTGACGCCGGACAACGGCCTCAGTCGTCGTCGCCGAGCTCGGCGCTCCAGCCCATGCTCTTCGCACGCGCCACCGCCTCGGCGTGGATGCGCGCATGGCGCTGTGCCAGATCGGTCGGCAGGCGGCTGGGCAGCTGGCCGTATGGCTCCCAGGCCTTGTGCACCGCCTCGAAGAGGTTCTGCAAGTCGCCCGCGCCCTTGCCCGCAAAGCCCTCGCCCTCGGGCAGCAGGCCAAACACCCAGGCGTCGCGGATGATGCGCCCGGTCATGGTCATGCCGTGGTGCTCCTCTTTGTCGATGCCCGCGTAGGTCTGCTGGCGGCTGTGGATCATGCTCATGGTGTGTTCCTGGTGTAAACGGGCCTTAACGGGTCAGGCCAGCATAGAGCACCGGCAGTTTCTCGGGCAGCTTTTCCACCTTGTCCACCACGAGGTAGTGGCGCTCGCCGAAGATGCGGCGCACGTACTGGTCGGCGCGCGGGTCCAGGCTCATGCAATAGGTCATCACGCCGCTGCGCCCGGCCTCTTCCACCGCTTTTTTGGTGTCGTGGCGCAGGTACTGCGGGTCGCGCACGTCCACGTCGGCCGGCTCGCCGTCGGTGATGACCAGCAGCAGCTTCTTGCTGCTGCGCTGCGCTTTCAGTGAGGCAGCGGCATGGCGGATCGCGGCGCCCATGCGGGTGGAGAGTTGCCCCTCCATGCCGGCCAGACGCGCTTTGGCCACGTCGTCGTAGGGCTGGTCGAAGTCCTTGAAGCGCCAGTAGTTCACGTCGTGCCGGCCGTCGGAGCAGAAGCCGTGGATGGCGAACGGGTCGCCCACTTTCTGGATCGCATCGGCCAGCAGCGCGCAGGCTGAGCGCGTGAGTTCGAGCACCGTGTGCTCCTGGCCCGCCACCTTGTCGTTCGTCGATTGGGACAGATCGAGCAGCACCAGCACCGAGATGTCGCGAGTCTTGCGCACGCTGCGCATCATGATGCGCGGGTCGGGCTGGCGGCCCATGCGCATCTCGATCACCGAGGCCAGCGCCGCGTTCAGGTCGATGTCGTCGCCGTCTTCGAGCTTGCGGATGCGCTGCACGCCCTGCGGCTGCATGGCGTCCAGGATGTACTTCATGCGCCCGATCAGGCGCCGGTGTTCGGTCAGGATGCCGTCGATCACCGCCACATCACCCGCCTTGGGGCGGCGCTCCTGCACCGTGGCCCAGGCCGGGCGTTCGAGCTGGATCATGTGGTCCCACTCGCCGTAGTGCACCGGCGGCAGCACCGGCTCGCGGCCTTCACTTTCATTGAAGGACACGCCCAGGTCTTCGTAGGGAAACAGCTCGGTGCCAAGCACCCAGATTTCCTGCGCGTCGTCTCCAGCGCCTTCCACTTCGAGTTCGTTGACGAACTCCATCAGGTTGACCTGCTTGCGCAGCTGCTGCGGCGGCTCGTAGCCGGCGGCGATGCTGCGCTCGAAGTCGAAACCGTCAAAAGCCCAGAAGTAGCGGTTGTCGTCGCGGTAGGCAGCCGTCTGCCCGTCGGTGCGCGGCTGGTAGCTCGACCCTTGCGTGAGTTCGCGGTAGCTGTGCGCGAGCTGCACACCCAGCGCCCACGACACGGTGTTGTCGTGCGGATCGGCCTGCATGCGCGGCAGCGCCTCGGCGAACAACGCGCGGCCCTGCGCGATCCAGGGGTGGGCGTCTTCATACGCCGGGTCGAGCAGCGCGCGCGCGAGGCGATTGAGGCAGTCGCCGGCCGTCTGGTTGTGTGAAGCCTGCGCGGTGTGCAGCTGCGCCCACAGCGGACGCAGGCCGGGAAAACGCGCCAGCGTCAGCGCCTCGATGCGCGCGTCTTCGATCAGTCCGATCAGCGCCATCTGCCAGGGGCTGAGCGATTCGGCCGAGATCGGCCGGCGCGTGAACACCACGTGCGCGGCGGCGTGCGCGGCGGCGGCGCGGTACAGCTGGGTGGCGTCCACGGTGCCGGCGCTGCCTTCGACCGCATCGTAGGCGTCGGGCAGGTGGATGAAGTGGTCCTCGATGAAGGGGCGGTAGCCTTCGCGGCTCTCGTAGTCGCCCGCGGTGGGGCGCATGAAAAAGTCGCGCCCCCACAGCGCGCGCAAATACATGTTGATGCGCCGCTGCACGTCCACCAGCAGCGTCCCCTTGCGCTCCTGCTGCAGCATGGCCAGCGACTCTTTGGACCGCAGGCCGAAGTAGGCGATCTGCTCCTCGTAGTTCGTGCGGTGGGCCTGCGCGCCCCAGGTGGCCCAGCGCCGCAGGCCGCCGAGCGTGAGCTGGCCGAACAACGCGTCGAGCTGGCCCAGCAGGGGCCGCAGGCCGCGTGGCGCCTGCGCCACCAGGGTGTTGAGGAACTGCAGGTACTGCATGAACAGCGCGCCGTCGGCCAGGCGGCGCGCGGCGGTGGGCGCGGTGGCCAGCACCAGCTCGATCACCGCGCCCGAGGTTTTGGACGCGAGCAGCAGTGCGGTGCTGGCCAGGTCACCCACCACGTCTTCGCCGATCTCGGCGGCCACCTGCGGCGCGCTGTCGATCCAGGCGTTGACCAGTTCGTGGCCCCGGCCCAGGCCGCGCAGCGCGGCGGCGCCCTTGACGTAGTTGTCCAGCCCGCGCGCGGAGAACACCTTGGTGGCGTCCGGCCAACGGTGCTCCAGCAGCTCGCGCGAGGCCGGTTCCAGCGGGTCGGTCCACTCGGCGTGGTCGTGCAGGTGAACGCTCATGGCGGTCAGAAGAACGTTGAAACGGCGGCATCCAGCGCGTCGCGCATGTCCGGGTCGTCCGTGATCGGACGCACCAGGGCCACGCGGCAGGCGGCCTGCGCGGCCACCCCTTTGGCGATCAGGCTGCCCGCGTAGATCAGCATGCGGGTGGAGATGCCTTCGTCCAGGCCGTGGCCCTTGAGGTTGCGCGCACGCTCGGCAATGCCGACCAGCTTGCCCGCCACATCGGCGCTCACGCCGGTCTCGTGGGCCACGATCTCGGTTTCGATGGCGTGTTCGGGGTAGTTGAAATCCAGCGCGCCGAAGCGCTGCTTGGTGGACTGTTTCAGGTCCTTCATCAGGCTCTGGTAGCCCGGGTTGTAGGAGATGACGATCTGGAAGTCGGGGTGGGCCTTGACCAGCTCGCCCTTCTTTTCCAGCGGCAGAACGCGGCGGTTGTCGGTCAGCGGGTGGATGACCACCGTCGTGTCCTGCCGGGCTTCGACCACTTCGTCGAGGTAGCAGATGGCGCCGTGGCGCGCGGCCAGGGCCAGCGGGCCGTCCTGCCAGCGGGTGCCGTTGGCGTCCAGCAGGAAGCGGCCGACCAGGTCGCTGGCGGTCATGTCTTCGTTGCAGGCCACGGTGATCAGAGGCTTGTTCAGCTTCCACGCCATGTACTCGACAAAGCGCGTCTTGCCGCAACCGGTCGGACCCTTGAGCATCATGGGCATGCGCACCGAGTACGCGGCCTCGTACAGCTCGACCTCGTCGGCCACCGGGCGGTAATAGGGTTGTGCGGCGACGCGGTAGGCGTCGAGGTTGTCGCTCATGTTCGTCTCCACAGACCTTGCACTCGTTGTCTTGTTGCGTTGGCCTGCACCGCGTGGTGCGGCGTGGCCGACTCCGTTCGTGTCCCCCGCCGGCCTGCGGCCGGCTCCTCCTTTACCTCACTGCGCCGGTCACCCCGGCTCGCGCTTCATGGCGCTCGTCGGGATGAACTTCCGTGGTCAGACCGTCTTGCCTCGATAGATCACCATGCTCGCGCCCTGCGACTGCTTGAAGTTGTCGTAGCCGATCAGGCGCACGTGGTTGTCCGGGTTGGCCTGGCGGCAGGCCTCGCACTCGGCCAGCACCTTGTCCACGTCGGTCTCGCCGAACATGGGCAGCTTCCACATGTACCAGTAGGAGTCCATCAGGTACTGCGGCTCGGTGTGCTCGATGGCCGGGTTCAGGCCTTTCTTCACGAGGTACTCGACCTGCTTGCGGATCTCGTCCTGGGTCATCGCAGGCAGGTAGGAGAAGGTCTCGAACTTGCGGCTGGCCGGGTCGGACAGGCGGGAGTTGTAGTCTTGCATGCTCATGGTGTATGTCCTTTCGATTCGCTGGTCTCGGATTACTTGTGGGCCACGTCGAGCTTGTCCACGGTGTCGAACTCGAACTTGATCTCTTTCCAGGTTTCCATGGCGATCTTGAGTTCGGGCGAATGCTTGGCGGCTTCGTTCAGCACGGCCTTGCCTTCCTTCTCCACCGCCACACCTTCGTTGCGCGCCTTGACGCAGGCTTCCAGCGCCACGCGGTTGGCCGCGGCCCCGGCGGCGTTGCCCCAGGGATGGCCCAGCGTGCCGCCGCCGAACTGCAGCACCGAGTCGTCGCCGAAGATGTTGACCAGCGCCGGCATGTGCCAGACGTGGATGCCACCGGAGGCCACCGGCATCACGCCGGGCATGGAGCCGAAGTCCTGGTCGAAGAAGATGCCGCGGCTGCGGTCTTCCTGGATGAACTCGTCACGCATGATGTCGATCCAGCCCAGGGTGGAGGCGCGATCGCCTTCGAGCTTGCCCACCACGGTGCCGGAGTGCAGGTGGTCACCACCGGACAGGCGCAGCACCTTGGTCAGCACGCGGAAGTGGATGCCGTGGTGCGGGTTGCGGTCGAGCACGGCGTGCATGGCGCGGTGGATGTGCAGCAGCATGCCGTTGTCGCGGCACCAGTTGGCCAGGCCGGTGTTGGCGCACAGGCCACCCGTGAGGTAGTCGTGCATGATGATCGGCGAGCCCAGTTCCTTCGCGTACTCGGCGCGCTTGTACATCTCTTCGGGCGTGGGCGCGGTCACGTTCAGGTAGTGGCCCTTGCGTTCGCCGGTCTCGCGCTCGGCCTTCTCGATGGCCT
This sequence comes from Hydrogenophaga sp., assembly GCF_018780075.1. GTDB lineage: Bacteria > Pseudomonadota > Gammaproteobacteria > Burkholderiales > Burkholderiaceae_C > Hydrogenophaga. The sequence continues at coordinate 34,629 of NZ_JADMKB010000055.1, read as the reverse complement.
CCTGCACGAAGTCGAAACGCTGGCGCCAGCGCATGAAGGGCTGCGAATTGACGTTCTCGTCGTCCTTGGTGAAGTCCAGGCCCCCGCGCAGGCATTCGTACACCGCGCGGCCGTAGTTCTTGCCCGACAGGCCCAGCTTGGGCTTGATGGTGCAGCCCAGCAGCGGGCGGCCGTACTTGTTCATGATGTCGCGCTCGACCTGGATGCCGTGGGGCGGGCCGCCGCAGGTCTTCACATACGCGATCGGGAAGCGGATGTCCTCCAGGCGCAGGGCGCGCAAGGCCTTGAAGCCGAACACGTTGCCCACCAGCGAGGTCAGCACGTTGACGACCGAGCCTTCTTCGAACAGGTCGATCGGGTAGGCCACGAAGGCGTAGAAGCAGGTGTCGTCGCCGGGCACGTCTTCGATGCGGTAGGCGCGGCCCTTGTAGTAGTCCAGGTCGGTCAGCAGGTCGGTCCAGACCGTGGTCCAGGTGCCGGTGGACGACTCGGCGGCCACGGCGGCGGCCACTTCCTCGCGGTCCACACCGGGCTGCGGCGTGATCTTGAAACAGGCGAGGATGTCGGTGTCCTTGGGGGTGTAGTGGGGTTCCCAGTACATGCTGCGGTATTCCTTGACACCGGCGTTGTAGGTTTTGGTGGCCATGCGTGTTGCTCCTTCTCGGGTGGTCGAACGTCTCGATGTGTCGCCCAAAGCGGCCCGGGCTGTGCTGTCTTTCGGGGTGCGACTGCTCTGAACTGAAGCGAATTGTTGGCCGCCACAACAATAAATAAAAGTAAAATGTTTTTACGATGATGATTTATCAAAGTCAATCTTTTAAAAACCCCGATGAACCTGAGACACGCCACCCTGCACCAGCTGCGCATCTTTCTGGCCGTCGCGCGCCACAGCAGCTTTGCCCGCGCCGCCGAGGCGCTGCACCTCTCACCGCCCACGCTCTCGCTGCAGGTCAAGCAGCTGTCGGAAACGGTGGGCCAGCCGCTGTTCGAGCAGTTGGGAAAGAAGATCTACCTCACCGCCGCCGGCCGGACGCTGGCCGAGGCCTGTGAGGACATCGAGAGCCGCATGGAGCGCCTGGCCGAGGAGCTGGCAGCGCTGCAGGGCATGGAGCGCGGCAGCCTGAAGCTGGCCATCCTCACGACCGTGAAATACACCGTGCCCAAGCTGCTGGGCGGCTTCTGTGCGGCGCACCCGGGCATCGAGGTGGCGATGGTGGTCGGCAACCGCGAGAACCTGCTGCAGCGCCTGGCGAACAACCAGGACGACCTCTGCATCATGGGTCAGCCGCCGGAGCAGCTGGACGTGGTGAGCGAACCGTTTGCCGACAACCCGCTGGTGCTGGTGGCGCCGCCCGACCACCCGCTGGTGGGCAAGAAGCGCATCGCGCCGAAGCGCCTGGCGAGCGAGCCGTTCATCATGAGGGAGCCCGGTTCGGGCACGCGACTCACCTCCGAAAAGTTCTTTTCCAGTCAGGGCGTGACGCTGAAGAACCGGCTGGAGGTGGGCAGCAACGAAGCCATCAAACAGACCGTGGCCGGCGGTCTGGGCCTGGCCGTTCTCTCCACCCACACGGTCACGGCGGAGCTGGCGCTGGGCGAGCTGGTGCAGCTCGATGTGGTGGGCTTTCCGTTGATCCGCCGCTGGCACGTGGTGTACCCGCGCGGCAAGCGGCTCTCGGCGGCGGCGCTGGCGTTCAAGGACTGGATGTTCGAGCACCAGCCCACGCCAGGCCGGGCGCGCTGACGATCAGGCGATCAGTCGGGGTCGGTCTCGCCGGGCTGGATCAGCACCTGATCGATGCGGCGCCCGTCGAGCACCAGCACCTCGAAGCGCCAACCGGCGCACTCGACGGCCGCGCCCTGCTCCAACAACTCGCCGGCCACCGTCTGCATCAGGCCGGCCACCGTGGCGTAGCGGCCCTTGTCTTCGTCGGGCAGCTCGTCGATGTCCAGGCGTGACTTCAACTCGGCCACCGGCATCGCCCCGTCGACGAGCCAGGCACCGTCTTCGCGCTGCGTGGCCCAGGCCTCCACGTCTTCGTGCGGCGAGAGCTCGCCGGTGATGGCTTCGAGCATGTCCAGCGGCGTCAGCACGCCCTGCACCACACCGTATTCGTCCACCACGAAAACCATGCGCGTGGAGCGTTCGCGAAACTGCTCCAGCAGCTCCATGCCGCTCAGCGTTTCGGGCACGAACACCGCCGGCTGCACGTGGCGGATGATCGCGTCGGCGACGCCTTCGGCCTGCAGCGCCAGCATCTGCGGCAGGTGGATCACGCCCACCACATCGTCCAGCCCGCCCCGGCAGACCGGGTACCAGGAGTGGCCGGTGGTCCAGGCCTTCTGCACCGCCGCCGACACCGGGTCTTCCGCGTCCAGCCAGGCGATGTCGTCGCGCGGCACCATGATGGAGGTGAGCTGCCGGTCGTCGAGCAGGAACACGTTGCGCACCATCTGGTGCTCGTGCTCTTCGATGATGCCTGCGTCCACGCCCTCCTCCAGGCTGGCGTTGATCTCTTCTTCCGTCACATGCTGCTGTGCGTTGGTGTTGATGCGCAGCAGCTTGAGCACCCACTGCGTGGTGTGCGTGAGCAGCCACACAAAGGGCTTGGCCGCCTTGGCCACGAAGGTCATCGGGCGCGACACGCCGCGCGCCACGGCCTCCGGGTACAGCTGACCGATGCGCTTGGGCACCAGCTCGCCAAAGACGATGGTCACGAAGGTGATGACCGCCACCACGATGGCCGTGGCACTGACTTCGGCGGTACCGGGCGTCAGGCCCCAGCCCTGCAAGGCCAGCGACAGATCGCCGCTGAAAGCCGCCTCGCCCACGATGCCGTTGAGCATGCCGATGGAGGTGATGCCCACCTGCACCGACGAAAGGAACTGGGTGGGGTGCTCCAGCAGCTTCAGCGCGGCCTGCGCCCCCTTGTCGCCCGATTCGGCCATCGCAGCGAGCCGCGCCTTGCGGCTGGCCGCGAGCGACATCTCGGACATGGCGAAGGCGCCGTTGAGCAGGGTGAGAAAGATGATGAGCAGGGTGTCCATGGCTTGAGGGGAATTGTCTCCCAGAAAAATGCCACCCCTGTCTCGATGCGCAGGCCATGGACAATCGCCTCATGGCCAACTACCTCATCGGCGACATCCAGGGCTGCGACGACGCCCTGGGCCGCCTGCTCGACAAGATTCACTTCTCCCCCAGTCGCGACACGCTGTACCTGCTGGGCGACCTCGTCAACCGGGGGCCGGCGTCGCTGGCCGTGCTGCGGCGCCTCATCGCGCTCGACGGCGCCGCGCACAGCCTGCTGGGCAACCACGACCTGCACCTGCTGGCCACGGCGCACGGCGTGCGCAAACCCCACCGCAACGACACCGTCGCCGAGATCCTCGATGCCCCCGACCGCGGTCAGCTGCTGGACTGGCTGCGCACGCGCCCCATGGCGCTGCACGCCCACGGCTGGCTGATGGTGCACGCCGGCGTGCTGCCGCAATGGGACCTGGCGCAGACGCTGGCCCTCGCCGGGGAGCTGGAAGCGGTGCTGCGCAGCCCGGACTGGGCCCGCTTTCTGTGGGACATGTACGGCAACCAGCCCGACTTCTGGAGCGACAGCTGGCAAGGCGCGGAACGCCTGCGCGTCATCGTCAACACCTTCACACGACTGCGCTTCTGTACGGCGCAAGGGATCATGGAGTTCGACACCAAGGACGACGCGAACGCCGCACCCGAGGGATTCATGCCCTGGTTCGACGTGCCAGGACGGCACACGGCCGGCGTGCCGATCGCCTTCGGTCACTGGTCCACACTGGGCAACGTGCAGCGACCGAACCTGCTGCCGCTGGACACGGGCTGCGTGTGGGGCGGGTGCCTCACGGCGGCCCGACTGGGCGGGACGCCGGCCGAGGTGGAGCGCATTTCAGTGAAATGCGTCCAGGCCCGCAAGCCGGGCACCCCCTGACGGGGGTCAGCCGCTCTCGGCCACCGGCGCGCTCTTGAACAGCGCGGGCACCTTCTTGCGGGGCTTGATGTTGGGCGACAGGCGGCTGGTCGGCTTCTGTGCCGTTTCCCACGACGGCGTGGCATCGGCACTCAAGGTCGGCTCATACGGCTTGTCGAACAGCGGATCGGCGGGTGCACGGACCGGGCGCACGGGAGGGCGGCCGGACGGCGCGCGTGCTTCGCGCTCGGGGCGGCTGCCCCGGCTTTCACGGATCTCACGCTGCTCGCGGGCTTCTTCGGGCTGTTGCCACGCGCGCTGACCGTCGTTGAAGTGGCCCGCCGGCCGCTTGTCCGCTTCCAGTTCCAGAGCTTCCAGCTCCAGCTTTTTGCCCAGCAGCTTCTCCAGGTCGCCCATCAGGCGCGCGTCGCGCCCGCTGACGAACGACACCGCCAGACCGGAAGCGCCGGCGCGGCCGGTGCGCCCGATGCGGTGCACATAGTCTTCAGCGTTGAACGGGATGTCGAAATTGAACACCGCCGGCACGTCCTTGATGTCGAGGCCGCGCGCGGCCACGTCGGTGCAGACCAGCAGATCGACGGCACCGCTCTTGAAGGCTTCCAGCGCCTTCAGGCGTTCGTCCTGGCTCTTGTCACCGTGCAGGGCCGTGGTGTTCAGGCCTTCGCGCTCCAGCGAACGCGCGAGTCGCGCACAACCGAGCTTGCTGTTGACGAACACAAACGCCTGCTTGATGCCGCGTTCCTGCAGGATCTTCTTGAGCACGGAGCGCTTGTCGTCGTCATCGATGCGGTAGAAATGCTGCTCCACCGTGGACGCTGTGGCGTTGGAGCGGGCCACCTCGATGGTCACCGGATCCTGCAGGTAGCTGTTGGCCAGGCGTTTGATCTCGGGCGAGAACGTGGCCGAGAACAGCAGCGTGGTGCGCTGCTTGGGCAGGTAGCTCAGGATGCGTTGCAGGTCGGGCAGGAACCCGATGTCGAGCATGCGGTCGGCTTCGTCGAGCACCACGTACTCGACCTGGTTCAACACACAGTTCTTGGCTTCGATGTGGTCCAGCAACCGGCCCGGCGTGGCGACCAGCACCTCGACGCCCTTCTTCAGCTCGGCGGTCTGCGGCTTCATGTCCATGCCACCGAACACCACGGTGCTGCGCAGGTTGGTGTATTTGGCGTAGAGCTTGACCTGCTCGGCCACCTGGTCGGCCAGCTCGCGCGTGGGCAGCAGGACCAGCGCGCGCACCGGATGGCGGGCGGGCGACGTGGACGTGTTGTCGTGTTTCATCATGCGCTGCAGCAGCGGCAGGGTGAAAGCAGCGGTTTTGCCGGTGCCGGTCTGGGCCGCACCCATCACGTCACGCCCCTGCAGCACCACGGGGATGGCCTGCGCCTGGATCGGCGTCATGTTCTCGTAGCCCATTTCGGCCACGGCGCGCTCCAGAAGGGGAGACAGGGAGAGTTGGGAGAAGGATTGGGTCATTGCTGTGCGCGCGGAACAAGACCGTCCGCTGGATACGCGTTAACCCGGTATTGTCTCACTTTGGGCGTTTTTCACCCAGTATTTGCCCCGCACAGGGCGAAACACCGTTCAGATGGCCCGCGCGTTGAAGGTGTCGCACGCCTTCACGCTGCCCGACTCCAGCCCCGTGTTGAACCAGCGCTGGCGCTGTTCGCTGGTGCCGTGGGTGAAGCTGTCGGGCACGACCTGCCCCTGGCTCTTGCGTTGCAAGGCATCGTCGCCGATGGCGGCAGCGGCGTTCAGTGCTTCCTCGACATCACCCGGTTCCAGAATGGCCTTGCTCTTGTGGTTGTGGTGGGCCCAGATGCCAGCGAAACAGTCGGCCTGAAGCTCCAGCCGGACCGACAGCGCGTTGTATTCGCGCTCGCTCACCCGTTGCCGGGCCTGTTCCATTTTGTCCGTCAACCCCATCTGGTTTTGCACATGGTGTCCCACCTCGTGGGCCACCACGTAGGCCTGCGCGAAGTCGCCGGGGGCACCCAACTGGCGGCGCATGGTCTCGTAAAAGCTCAGGTCAATGTAGACCTTCTGGTCGCCCGGGCAATAGAACGGCCCCATGGCGGACTGACCCGTGCCACAGGCGGTGGGCGTGGCACCGCTGAAGAGCACCAGACGCGGCTTCTGGTACTGGGCGCCGCTTTGCTGGAACACGGCGGTCCAGACGTCTTCGGTGCCCGCCAGCACGGACGACACGAACTGCCCCATCTGGTCCGAGGGCTTCCCGGTGCCGACCGTCGCCGGTGCACTCTGGGTGACCTCGGGTGTCAGCCCTCCGCCTCCGCCGAGAAAGCCCAGGATGGTCATGGGATTGATGCCAAAAATCCACCCCGCCAGCAGGGCGACCACGATGGTCCCGAGACCGATCCCACGGCCTCCCACGCGCCGCTGCCCCCCGCCACCACCGCCGAGCATGCCGCCCAGCCCACCGGCCCCATTGCGCCGGTCCTCGACATTGTCGGACTGGCGGTTGTTCTCCCATTTCATGGTCTGTCTCCTCAGAGGGTGGTGGTCAGGGGCAAGCTGCCATTATGCAAAGGAAGCGGGCAGAAAAAAGCGCTGCCGAGGCAGCGCTGGTGAACGGGCATGTGACTGCGGGCTCAGACCACCGCGGGCTTGAATTCGCTGGTCGGCCGGCCCTGGAAATCGGTCCAGCAGCGGCGGGTGAAGTCGTACAGCTTGCACTTGCGTGCCGTTTCAAAGTACCAGCGCCAGGAGAAGTGCTGGATGATGATGCGCCCAGGCAGCGTCTCTTCCAGAATCTTCTGGGCGTTCTTGAGCTTGTACAGCGGGATGCTCATGTCCACATGGTGTGCCGTATGTTCCATGATGTGGTGCATCATCGCGCCCATTTTCATGGGGAAGGTCATGTGGACCGTCGTCGACACAAACGGTGCGGCCTTGGCCCAGGCGTGCTTGTCGTCGTGCCACTGCACCGCGGTGTGGGTGTGGTGCACATAGACCACGAAGCCGATCATGGCGTTCCAGAACAGGAACGGCACGAAAAAACCAAAACCCACGAGCGCCCAGGCAGACTGCTCGGTCGCGTAGGCCGCACCGATCAGGGCGGCCACCCACAAGGCGGCCATCGCCGTGACAAACACACCGTCCCAGGTGAACTCGGCGCGTCGTGTGCCCATGTAGCTCTTGCGGGGGAAATACATGCGGTTCCACCACATCTCCACCAGGTAATACAGCGCAGGACCCCAGCCACTGCGGTAGATGCGCTCCATCAGGCGACGACGGGGCGTCAGCGCCTCGAACTCTTCCTTGGTCAGCGGTGCCCAGACGAAATCGACGCCCTTGAGGTTGGTGTAACCGTGGTGCACCACGTTGTGACCAACTTCCCACAGGCTGTAGGGCGTGAGCGACGGGATCATGGCGATGCGCCCGAGCACGCGATTCAGACCACGGTGCGGGGTGTAGCTTTGATGGCAGGCGTCGTGCCCGATGATGAACAGGCGGCCAATCACGAAGCCGGCCACGAGGCCGCACAACAGCTTGGCCCACCAGGCGTCGAACAGCACCACGCCCGTGATCAGCCCGGAAAACACGGCCAGATCCAGCACCAGCAACAGCACGGCGATCGCGGTGCGGCGCTCCGCGATCGGCGTGAGCCAGCTGCGGATGACCTTGCGGTGGGGCAGGGGTTGCCCGAGCGGGATCGGATCGGGTGAAACGGCGGCAGGAGATTGAGACATGCGGGTCGGAAGGATCAAGAATCCATACAGCGCAGGATGGCGCTCCAGATACGTTCTGCGGTTCGGCAGAACGAGATCGACAAAGTCAGATCGATTTTACCCAATCAGGTCATTTCCCGCATGACAGTTGTCCGCAGGGGAAATGACCACACGGGGCCAAAGGACTCGAAGGTCAGGTCTTGGGCAGGGTGACGCCGACCTGCCCCTGGTACTTGCCACCGCGGTCCTTGTAGCTGGTCTCGCAGACGTCGTCCTTGTCGCTCTCGAAAAACAGCACCTGGGCACAGCCTTCACCGGCGTAGATCTTGGCCGGCAGCGGCGTGGTGTTGCTGAACTCCAGCGTCACATAACCTTCCCACTCGGGTTCGAAAGGCGTCACGTTGACGATGATGCCGCAGCGTGCATAGGTGCTCTTGCCCAGGCAGATGGTGAGCACGTTGCGCGGAATGCGGAAGTACTCCATCGTGCGCGCCAGCGCAAAGCTGTTGGGCGGGATCACACAGACATCCTTGTTGATGTCCACGAAGCTGTTCTCGTCGAAGTTCTTCGGGTCCACCACGGTCGAGTGGATGTTGGTGAAGACCTTGAATTCGGGTGCACAGCGTATGTCGTAACCGTAGCTGCTGGTGCCGTAGCTCACGATCTTCTCGCCCGCAGCGTTCTGCCGGACCTGACCCGGTTCGAAAGGCTCGATCATGCCGTGCTGCTCGCACATGCGGCGGATCCATCTGTCGCTCTTGATGCTCATTGTGTGTGCTCCGAAGTTGCGGAGGATTGTAGGCAGTCGGCACAGCGAGCGATCCGGCGCCGGGCCGCACAGCGCCCCGCGCAGCGGCAAAGCGTGAAGGCGAACGTCCTTCAGGCGGTCACGGTGCGCTCCACCACGCGGTCGTCGCCCAGCACAATCAGCGCAAACAGCAGCTCGTCCAGGCGGCTCGCCTGCGCCGTCTTGCGCGCCAGCAGCGGCGTGGCCCGGGGGTTGAGCACCACGAAGTCGGCGTCACAACCGGGCTGCAGGTTGCCCACCACACCACCGAGACCCAGCGCCTGAGCCGCTCCCGCTGTGTGCTGCCACCATAGCTGGCCCGGCGTCAGGCTCATGCCGGTCTTGCTCTGGCCTTCCCGGCCCACGTAGTAGGCCGCGAGCATGGTGTGAAAGGGCGAGAAGCTGGTGCCCCCGCCCACGTCGCTGGCCAGGCCGTAGCGCATGCCGGTGGCGTCGGCGGCGGCGTGGTCAAAAAACCCGCTGCCCAGGAACAGGTTGCTGGTGGGGCTGATGGCCGCCGCCGCACCGGTCTCGCGCATGAGCGCGCGGTCGGCGGCGTCGAGGTGGATGCAGTGGGCGTAGATGGCGCGCTCGCGCAGCAACCCGAAGTCACCGTACACACCGAGGTAGCTGCGCGATCGCGGAAACAGCTCGGCCACCCACTTCACCTCGTCCACGTTCTCCGCCACATGCGACTGGATCCAGACATCGGGGTACTTCGCGGCCAGCTCGCCCGCGCCGCGCAACTGGGCGGGTGAACTGGTGGGCGCGAAACGCGGCGTGATGGCGTAACCCAGGCGATCCACGCCGTGCCAGCGCTGGATCAGCGTCTCGGTGTCGATCAGGCTCTGCTCGGTGTCATCGCGCACGCCGTCGGGGCTGTGGCGATCCTGCAGCACCTTGCCGGTGATGAAGCGCAGACCCCGGGCCTGGGCCTCCTTGAACGCGGCGTCCACCGACTGCGGGTGCGAGGTGGCGAAGGTCAGCGCCGTGGTGACGCCGTGGCGCTGCAGTTCGTCAAAGAAGAACCCCGCCACTTCGCGTGCATGGCCTTCGTCACTGAACCGCGACTCATGGGGAAAGGTGTACTGCTCCAGCCAGGGCAACAGGCCGGCGGCGGGGGCGCCGATGACGTCGGTCTGCGGGTAGTGGATGTGCATGTCCACAAAACCCGGCGCGATGATCCGGCCCCGCAGGTCTTCCACGGCCACGCCGGGGAAGCGGTCGATCAGGCTTGCGTGGTCGCCGACGGCACGCACCACCTTGCGTCCGGTGGCGTCGGGCCCGACCACCAGCAACCCGTCGCTGTCGTACACGGGCTGGTGCTGGTCGTCGAATCGCAGGAGGGCGGCGCGGTAGGCTTTCATCTGCGGCCGAGCTTAGCCGCGTCACCCGGCACCCGTATACCGGTGGGCCAATAGTCCCCATGCGGCGTGACACAAATCACGCCACCTCCCGCGGCCGGTTTCAGCGCGTGATCTGGCCGATCACGCCCTCGGCCAGCCAGTTCATGCCGAGGATGTCGGCGTCGCTCAGGGCCTTGCCGGCAGGGATCGCCGGCTGACCGGCGTTGTCCTGCACACCGGCCTTGCCGCCCGTGAACACCGCCAGCTTGCCAGCGGCCATGTCGGCCTGGCGCTTCTGCACCTCGGCCTGCACCGCAGCCGGCACCTTGCTGCCAAAGGCATCGACGCGGATCATGCCGTCCTTCACACCACCCCAGACGCTCTCGCTCTTCCAGCGCCCGTCGATCACCGCCTGGACACGGCGGGTGTAGTAGTCGCCCCAGAGGTGGGTCACGGCGGCGATCTGCGCGTCGGGCGCCACCTTGCGCATGTCCGAGTGGTAGGCCACGGCCAGCTTGCCACGCTCCTGCGCGGCCACCATCACGGCATTCGAACCGGTGTGGAAGGCCAGCACCTCGGCGCCCTGGTTCATGAGCGACATCGCGGCGTCGCGTTCGCGCGTGGGGTTGAACCACTCACCGAGCCAGACCACGCGCACCGTGGCCTTGGGGTTCACCGAACGCATGCCCAGCGTGAAGGCGTTGATGCCTTGCACCACTTCGGGGATCGGGAAACCCGCCACGTAACCGGCCTGCGTGGCCAGGCGCCCGGCGGCGATGCCGGCGAGGTAGCGGCCTTCGTAGTAGCGCGCATTGGACGTGGCCACGTTGGGCGCCGTCTTGTAGCCGGTCACGGACTCGAACTTCACGCCCGGGAACTCGCGCGCCACCTTGAGCGTGGGCTCCATGTAGCCGAAGCTGGGGGTGAAGATGATCTGATGACCCTGCATCGCCAGGTCGCGGATCACGCGTTCGGCGTCCGGTCCTTCGGCCACGTTTTCCACGTAGGTGGTGGTCACCTTGCCGGGCAACGCGGCCTCCACGGCCTTGCGGCCCTGGTCGTGCTGGCGCACCCAGCCGGCCTCGGTGAGCGGCGCCACATAGACGAACGCGGCCTTGAGCGGTGCGCCCGCCGGGGCGGCCGTCTGGGCCTGGGCGGTAAATGAAAAAGAGAAGAAAAAGCAGGTGACCGCCAAGGCGCAGGCGCGCCGGGCCACGAGGTTTTTGTACATGGTGTTCCTCGACATGGCTTCCGGTTGGACAAAAAAAGCGAGCCGGGGAAGCACCGGCTCGCTGAGGTGTCGATTCTACCGCCCGGGGTTCAGTCCGCCGCCGCCCTGCTCAAGGCCGCCCGGCATTCCGCGCGCCGCTCGGCGCTGATGAAGCTGGCTTCGAAGCTGTTGCCCGCCAGCGCGATCACGTCATCCCGGCTCAGCGCCAGCGCCTGCGTGGTCTGCTCGAAGTTGGCATTCATGTAGCCACCGAAGTAGGCCGGGTCGTCGGAGTTGATGGTCACGCACAGGCCGGCGTCGAGCATCTGCTTCAGCGGGTGGTCGCGCAGGTCGTTCACCACACAAAGCTTGAGATTGGACAACGGGCACACCGTGAGCGGCAGGCGGGTGTGGGCCAGCTCGGCCATGAGCAGCGGGTCCTGCAGGGCGGCCACGCCGTGGTCGATGCGCTGCACCTTGAGCAGGTCGATGGCCTGCCACATGTACTCGGGCGGTCCCTCTTCGCCCGCGTGCGCCACCAGGTGCAGGCCCAGCTCGCGGCAGCGCGCGAACACGCGCTCGAACTTCTCCGGCGGGTGACCCATCTCGCTGGAATCCAGCCCGACGCCAATGAAGTGCTCGCGGTACGGCAACGCGGCCTCCAGCGTGGCGAAAGCGTCTTCCTCGCTCAGGTGGCGCAGGAAGCACAGGATCAGCGCCGAGCTGATGCCCAGTTCCGCCTCGGCCCTCTTGCAGGCACCCGAGAGGCCTTCGATCACCGTGCCCATGGGCACGCCGCGCGCCGTGTGGGTCTGCGGGTCGAAGAACAGCTCGGTGTGGATCACGTTGTCCGCCTTCGCGCGCAGGAAGTAGGCCCAGGCCATGTCGTGGAAATCCTGGGCCTTCAGCAGCACGCTGGCACCGGCGTAGTAGATGTCGAGAAAGCTCTGCAGGTCGGTGAAGGCGTAGGCCGCGCGCAGGGCCTCCACGCTGGCATACGGCAGGCGCACACCGTTGCGCTGCGCCAGCTCGAAGATCAGCTCGGGCTCCAGGGAGCCCTCGATGTGGATGTGCAGCTCGGCCTTGGGGATGGCGCGGGCGAGTTCGATGGCGTTCATGGCGGGGCGGCTCTCTGGAAAGGTACTGCCGCACATGATACGCAGGGACCTTTGAGCAGCTCTTTGAGAAACACCTTCAAAAATACCATACCGTATGGTATGTTTTGCCTTCTCATTCCATCAAACGGAGGTTTTCATGTGGGCATACCGACGAGGCGGCTGGCTGCTCGTGGCCATCGGCCTGATCCATTGCGTGATCGGCCTGCTGCTCAGCTGGGGCATCCTGGCGGCGTGGAGCGAGGCCGGCTGGTGGCACAGCATTGAGCGCTCGGGCGTGATGCACATGGACCGGTTCGCGGCCCTGTGGTTTCAGGTGGCGGGCGTTTCATGGGTGTTGCTGGGCTGGCTGACGCAGCAATGGCTGGACCGTCTGGGCACAGCACCGGCCTCGCTGGGCTGGGCGCTGTTGCTCATGGGCCTGCTCGTGGCCTATGTGCTGCCCGTCTCGGGTGCCTGGCTGTTCGTCGCGCTGGGCCTGCGCATGGCCTGGCCGCCCCGCCAGCCCCAGAGCGCCGCCTGAACATGGCCCCGCCCCTCACCCGCAACGACTGGCTGGAAAAAGGCCTGCATCTGGTCGGCGATGGCGGTCCGCAGCAGCTCCGGATCGACACCCTGTGCCACGCGCTGGGCGTGACCAAGGGGTCGTTCTATCACCACTTCGCCAGCCAGCCCGCCTACGTGACCGCCCTGCTCGCCCACTGGAAAAACACCTACACGCAGCAGCTCATTGACGCGGTGGCCGGGCTCGACGACCCGCGCTTGCGCAGCGAGCGCCTGAGCCAGCTGGTGTTCAGCAAAGACATGAAACCCGAAGTGGCCCTGCGGGCATGGGGCAACAGCCACCCCGAGGTGGCCGCCACGGTGCAGGCCGTCGACGCCCAGCGCATCGCCTACCTGACGGACCTCGCGCAGGGCATGGGGGCGGCACCAGCCCAGGCCCGTCTGATGGCCAGGATGGGCTACGCGCAACTGATCGGCATCCAGCACCTGCCGACCCTGGTCACGCCCGAGGACGCGATTCAGATGGATCACACCCTGTACCTGCTGCTCTCGACCCAGGGGATGCGGCCATGACCCCTTCGGTGTGGGCCGCTGGCCTGGACTTTCTGGCCGCTGCCTTGCACATCGCCATCATCGTCGGCGGCCCGGCCTGGTACCGGTTCTTTGGCGCCGGGGAGCGCATGGCGCGGTGGGCCGAGCAAGGCCGCCCCGGACCCGCGTTGCTCACAGCGGGCATCGCCTTGGCGCTGGCAGGTTGTGGGCTCTACACACTGTCGCTGGACGGGTGCTGCGACGCGCTGCCGTGGCGCCGCGAGGTGGTGTGGGCGATCACCGGTGTCTATGCCGTTCGCACTGTTGCGGTGTTGGGGCTGGCGCCCTGGATGGCGGCGATGCGCACGCCCTTCATGCTAGGTTCATCGCTGATCTGCGGCTTGTACGCGCTCGTCCACTTCTGGGCGCTGCGCGCCACCGCCTAGGTGCGAGCCTGGGCATGAAACCCCCATGGTGCGGCGATACCACTCATGGAAATGCCGCATGCCGTCCTCCAGGGGCGACTGATAAGGCCCCACGTCAGAGGCGCCTCGCGCGAGCAGTGCGCGGCGACCGGCGTCCATGCGCTCAGCGATCTCATCGTCTTCCCTGGCCGTTTCCATATAGGCCGCTCGGTGTGCCTCGATGAACTCGCGCTCGAAGGCGACGATGTCTTCCGGGTAATGGAACTCCACCACATTGACGGTGTCCTGTGGCCCCTTGGGATAGAGCGTGGACAACACCACCACGTGCGGGTACAGCTCGATCATGTGGGTGGGAAAGTAGGTGACCCACACCGCACCGATATCGGGGGGCGCGCCGGTTCGGTAGCTCAACAGGCGGTCGTGCCAGGCGCTGTAAATGTCCGAACCGGGCGAATTCAATGCATCGTGCACGCCGACGCGCTGCATGCTGTACCAGTCGGCGAAATCCCAGCTCAGGTCGTCGCAACTGACAAAGCTGCCCAGGCCGGGATGAAACGGGGCGACGTGGTAGTCCTCCAGGTAGACCTCGATGAAGGTCTTCCAGTTGTAGTTGCACTGGTGGATTTCCACGTGATCGAGCACGAAACCCGAGAAGTCGAACTCGGGCCGCTCGAACAGGCGGGCCATGTCCCTCGCCGGATCGCGTGCCCCTTCGAACAACAATCCGTGGCAGTTGCGCAGCGGAAACCGCTCCAGGTTCTTGCAGGGGTTGGCTGCAAACCGCGGCGCACCCAGCAACTCGCCCCGATCGTTGTAGGTCCACCGATGCAGCGGACAGACGATGTGCCCGCCTGCGGCTGCCAGGTTGCCCTTGGCATTGGCGGCCCCTGCCACGTTACCGGGCTCCCCGCCCAGGATCAGCGCCTGGCGATGCCGGCAGACATTGGAGATCAGCTCCACCCCCTGCGGGTTGCGCACCAGGACGCGGCCGCCGTCTTCCTGCACGAGCCGGTGCCAGTCGCCCACCTGCGGAACGGCCTGTTCATGGCCCACATAGCGGGCGGACCGGTTGAAGATCAACGCCTGCTCATGCGCAAACAGGACCTCGTCAAAGTAGGCCCCCACTGGCAACTGAGGGGACGCCGGAAGCACATGCGCCAGGCGCGCGATGTCGTTCATGGAACTCTCCAGGGCGTGGCGATGCACACCGGCTCGACAAGCACGGCCACAACGCGGAATCAATGGTCCCGACTACGAAGGATCAGCCTGCAATCGGGCGATGCGCTTGTCGATCGGGAGCTTGGGGCAGGTGCTGCATGGCTCACCGTCATGGCGGCGAAAGTGGTGACAGCACACCTTGCGGTCCAGGGCGAGCGCGGGCGTCCCGTCACGGGCCCGGTAGGCAAAAAACCCGCAGCCACCGGGAATGCCGAGCTGCACCAGCCAGTGCTCTCCCAACGAAACAACCTCATGCGCGTCGTGCAGACCCGGCGTGCTGCGGTGCACGAGCAGCAGCGCACCCAATACACACTCTGCCTGCAATCGGTCGGCGGCGCGGGCGTGCAGAGCCACGAGCGGCATCAGCGCCGCGCGCATGGGCTGGCACAGACCACGCAACTCGTCCGCCGCCAGGCGGATGCGAGACGGCAGCGACGAACCCCGCGCGGGCGCATGGACCGGCAACTGGAAGCCGCAGGGAAACCCGTTCACCACGGGCTGCGCCAAGCCGGCCAGCCTGGGCACATGCGTGTCGAGGTGCGCGGCCATCACGCAGAGATAAATCGGTTGCCAGATCGCCAACCCCCAACAGCGCAGCGCCACATAGTGCGCGCCGGCTTCCGGGTACGACCGTGCCCAGTGGTTGCACAGCGCCTGAAGCGCGCCCGGCCGGGCCGCCGTCACATCGTCATGGCGCAACGCACCGGGCAGCGGCGCGTTGCCCTGCACGCCCCGCAGCGCGGGCGCGATGCGTGCGGCCAGTTGCAACACGCGGGCAAGGTCGGCATTGGGTGCAAACGACCACGCAGGGCTCGATGCACCGTCCGGCATCGCGTCCCCTGCCCGCATGTCCAGGCTCATGCCAGGCTTTCTTCGATGGGTTCGATCCGCGCGGCGGCGCGTCGCCGAAACCCGGCAATCGGATTCACAAGGTTGCCGGCCATCTTCAAACTGGAAGCCGGGTCAGACAGATTGACCATCTGAACGTTGTTGCCGAGCTGCAGGCGGTTCAGGCAGGAATGCAGGAACTCCGGCACGAACATGTCGTGGTGCGCGAACTTCTCCTCCAGTTCCGGGTGGGCGTCCTGGTAGTCGGAAACGCAGTCCGCCACCGCGCGCCAGAAGTCCTCTTCGCTGCAGCAGGCGTTGTCCACCAGCACCTGGTTGATGTGGCGCAGCACGCCGTCAAACACGTCGATGAAGATGCCCAGCAGCTTGAAGTGGTCGGGAACGGCCACGGCCAGGCGTTGCACGCGCTCCGGCAGCCAGGCCTTGGCCCCGATGTCGAGGATGGCGCATTCTTCGGCGATGTCCTTCATGATGGCCCGCACCGGCACGTGTTGGTCGAGCACCAGGATCAGGTTTTCGCCGTGTGGCATGAAGGTCAGCTCGTACTTGTAGAAGCAGTGCAGCAGCGGCGTCAGGTAAGCCGCCAGGTAGCGCTGCAGCCAGGCGACGGTACCCAGACCGGACCGGCGGATCAGCTCGGGCAACAGGGCGTGACCGTCTTTGTCGACATGCAGCAGCGCGGCCATGGTCATCAGGCGCTCGCCCGGTTGAAGGAGCGGCAGCGGGTTTTCCCGCCACAACGCAGAGAACATCTTCTTGTAGGGCGTGTCGACCGGAATCGCAGCCTCGTAGTGGTGGTTGCGAAAACCAATGGAGGCCACCTCCTGAAGAATGGTGAAGCCGTTCGCGCGCAGGAAGGCATCACCGGTGACCAGCTCCTTGATGAACTCGTTGATGGCCGGCGTGCCCGACATGTAGTAGGGAGACAGACCGCGCATGAAGCCCATGTTCAGGATAGACAGCGACGTCTTGACGTAGCGTTTGCTGCGGTCGCTGGTGTTGAAGAAGGTGCGGATCGACTGCTGGGCGATGTAGTGGTCCTGGCTGTAGGCCAGGCAGATGATCTTGCGCTGGGCCACATAACCGGCAAACGCAATCGACAGCTTGTTGAACCACTGCCAGGGATGGGCTGGCATGAAGTGGTAGTCGGCCGGGTCCACGCCCAGTGCAGCCACCTCGCGGACAAAACCATCCACCGTCGCATGCCCAAGCTCTTCGGCCAGCAGTTGCTCATAGCTGAGCGTGGAGATACTGGAAAAGGCGGCATGGTCCTTGTGCACGGCCAGCCAGATCAAACGGATTTCCGAGCCCGCCTCCGGCGCATAGGCGCGGTAGTCAGCGGCCGTGAAGCCGAGCCGCCCATTGTTGGCGACGAAGCCCGGGTGGCCTTCGGTCATGGCAACCTCAATGGTCTGGAAGTCGGTGGCGTCGGCCAGCTGGGCGCTGCTGGGCGCGTCGGCCTTCATGCGCTTGAAGGCGCTGCCGAACAAGGTGCTGCTGATCTCGTCGAGGTAGATGGGCAGCAGGTCCTCGCGAATCCCCAGGCGCTGGCGGCATTCGATGATGAACTGCAGCGCGTCCAGCGGCCGATCCGCGCCGTTGACCTGCTTGCGGATGGTTTCCGGCTTGATGTGCCAATGGCGCAGCGCCAGGCGCTGGGCCTCGAACTGGTAGCGGGCGGTGCCGTCGTCCGAGAAGAGTTGGTACAGCGAAAAACCAGCCCGAGCAGGACGCAGCTGCTCGGGTTCGACGATCAACTCGTGGGCATATTCCGCGATGGCTTTTCGCAGCAGCAGGCGGTTGGCCTGTGCCCAGGCCTCCGGGTTCAGGTGGGAGGCGAAATGCGCCGGGTTGTGTGCGAGCTGATGGGCGATGGTGACGTTCATGAATGGAGGTCCTCCTGCGTGGCGGCCGTGGCCTGTTGAAAATCTCGTCGGGTGCAAAAGGCAAGGCTGGCGATCTTCTCGGGGAAGGCGACATCCCGGTCGTAGACAAAACCTGCCGAGCGGTTCAAGGCGTGAACCTTGTGGTTGGTGGCGTCGGGCTCCACCACGATGCGTTGCGCACCGAGGTGCTCGAACATGAAGCGCATCAGGGCGTGGAACACGGTGCGTGAGAAGCCGGCAACGTGCCGGGTTGGTGGCCCGATGAAGATGTGCATGCCCAGGTCACCGGGCCGCACCTTGTAGAACGCGCGGATGCGGTCCTGCGCCGGGTCGTAGCACTCGGCGAGGAACGCCGGCCGGTCCCCGTGCCATCCGATGTAGGCGGTGGCGGCGCCGGAATCCATCAGGCGCTGGTAAGCCTCACCCACTTCCGATTCGGTCTTGTCCTGCATCAGCCAGAAGGCGGCGCGCGGCTGGATGAACCAGCGGTGCAACATCGGAATGTCTTCAGGAATGCGCAGCGGCCGGAATACGAAGCCTGCCTCGTCGCGGTGGGGGCGGTGAAGCGCGCTGGCGCGGCGGTGGATCGCGTCAGTGGACATGGGCGGGTTCCTCCAGGGGCGGTGGATGGGCTGGCTGGGTGCCTGGTGCGATGTGACCGGCGCTGGGCACCTTGAGAATCAGGCGGTCCAGCAGCGCGGTGAGCACGAAGCCGGCGGCCGCCAGCCAGAAGGGCACATGGAGCCCGTGTTGCTTGACGATGGCGCCGGCCGCGAACGAGGACAACAGCACGCCCAGGTTCTGAAAGAAGTTGGTGATGGCGTAGTCGTTCGCATAGCGCTGCGGCGTGGACAGGCGGAACAGGTTGACTTCCAGCTTGACGATGATCTGGAAGAAGGCCCAGCCGTACAGCACGCGCCCCAACACGATCAGCACGGGATCGGACGCCGCATGCAGCAACAGGCCGGCCGCGCCCAGCAGCAGGTTGCCCACCGTGTGGTCGGGCAGGTGACCGCCGCGCGCCCGGATCCAGGCGTGCAGGCGCAGCGCCACGATGGCCACCACGCCCGGAATGGCGAAGGCCATGCCGGAAACCAGCTCGCTGTCGTTGCCGGTCACCGCCTGCCAATACAGGGCGAAGAACGGGCGGATCAGGTAAGCACTGAAGTCGAACATCAGCATCACCAGGGCCAGCTTCAGGATGGGCAAGCGGGTCAGCAACCCATCGCGGCGTGCTTCGGCGGCCTCCGTCTGCGCGTGCTCGCCGGTGTTGACGCGCACGAACTTGCCACTGAGGATCAGGTAGAGGCAGACCACCATCTGGAAGTAGTCCCCTGCGGCCATGGCCAGGATGCTGGCGCGCGGCCCCCAGGTCTGCAGCACGAATCCGCCCACCACCGCCCCGAAGATGGCGCCGAAATGCACCACCACCGACAAGATGCCGATGGTGGCCGCGTGCTGCTCCTTGGGGGTCAGGCGCATCAGGTACGGGTACATCAGCAAATAGCTGCTTTTGCACATGAACATCAGCATCGAGAGCACCCAATAGGTCTCCACGGTGGGCGCCCAGTCGCTCAGCAGACTGAAGGTGCCCGCCGCAAACTGGGTGTAGACCAGCAGATGCACAGGTTCGACCCGGCGCGCCACGCGTGCCCAGAAGGGCAGCGTGCACATGACGGCGATGGAGATGGCGGCCACATAGGCGCCCACGTGCACGGGGCTCTCGATGCCGTAGCGTGCGCTGAAAAACTGGGGATAGAAAGGGATGAGGATGGCGTCGCTGATGACCGCCAACACCGTCATCGTGATGATGTGAACTCTCAGATGCATGCCGTGCGCCTCAGAGCAGGACGAAGTCCGCGGTGGACGGCACCGCGAAATCCTGGATCGCGACGCGACGCTCGATCTTGTAGTGCTCCACCCCCGTGAGCTCGCGCAGGATGTAGGAGTTGCGGTAGCAGCTCATGCCCAGGTCCTGGTTGGTCATGCCGTGGGTGTGTTGTCCGGCGTTCTGCACAAAGATCTCGTTGCCGTTGACGTCGGCGGCGTAGTTGCGCGCCAGCCGGTAGCGGCCCCGCTCGTCCCAGTGCAGCCTGTGCCGTATGCCTTCGACGAAGGGCGGGATGTTTTCCCGGTAGCCGGTGGCAAAGATCAAGCCCTCGCTGCGATGGGCGTAGCGCTTCTCGCAGTCGAGTTGCTGGAACTCGATGTCGTACCGTCCTTCGCTGGCGTCGTGGCGGCATGCCTGCAGCTCACAGTTGGTGAGAAGGTGCGTGCGCAACCTCCCCTGCTTGCGCCGGTCGTCCAGCAGGTCGTAGATCCGGTTGATGAGGCTGGCGTTGACGCCCTTGTAGAGGCTGTCCTGCGCTCGGACGATGCGCTCCTTCTGGCCATCGCCCAGGTGGTAGAAGTAATCGATGTAGTCCGGGGAAAACATCTCCAGCGTGAGCTTGGTGGTCTCCATCTGGAAGAAGCGCGGGGAGCGCGTGATCCAGGTCAGGTGGTAGCCGTGCTCGTCGGCTTCCTTGAGCAGGTCGTGATACACCTCGGCCGCACTTTGACCACTGCCGACGATGGTGATGGAGCGCTTTTTCTGCAGTTGCGCCTTGCTCGTGATGTAGTCGGCCGTGTGCAGGTAGCGATGGCCATCGGGCTCGCAGAACGGGGGCAGCAGCGGCTTGGAGCCCACGCCCAGCACGAGCTTTCGACAGCGCATCTGGAACGGTTCACGTTGTGGTCCCTGCACGCCGGTGACCACGTAGCAGCCCTGGTCGGGGTCGTGGGCCAGCGCTTGAACGTCGCACTCGAAGCGCGCCTTGGTCAGGCGCGCCGCCGCCCAACGGCAGTAGGCGTTGTACTCGGCCCGCGTCAGGTAGAAGCTCTCGCGGAAGTAGTACGAATAGAGCTTGCCCTCTTCCTTGCAATGGTTCAGAAAACTGAAGCCACTTGTGGGGTCCGCCATGCTGACCAGATCGGCCAGGAAAGGGTTCTGGAGTGTGGTGTCGTCGATCAGCATGCCGGGATGCCAGTTGAACTCCGCACTTCGCTCCAGAAAGACCGCCTTCACGTCGGCGAGGGGCTCCGTGAGACACGCCAGGCTCAGATTGAAAGGTCCGAGCCCGATCGCCACAAAGTCATGGATGGTCTTGTTCACTGCAAACAACTCCCGATGAACTGGCGCGCTGGTGGGCGGCACGTGAAGGTCTGGCCGAGGCGAGCGACTACCACTCATAGGTCACGGTCGCGGTGGTGCTGCGCGCGTCACCCCAATAGCAGTACTGCTGGCTGTAGCACGACGCCACATAGGCCTTGTCGAACAGGTTGTTGACGCTCAGGCGCAGGTTGGCGCCCTTGAGCGAGGGGCTCCATTGCGCCAGGTCGACGCGAAACATCAGGTCCACCAGCGTGTGCGAAGGCACCTTGAGGCTGTTGGCGTTGTCGACCCAGCTGGAGCCGACATGGCGCGCCCCGGCACCCATGGTGTAGCCCGGCATGACGTTCCAGTCGCCCCAGATCGAGGCCATGTGACGGGGCGCCTGGTAGGGTGTGTTGCCTGTGAAGCCATCCGATGACTCGACGAACTTCATGTCGGTGAAGGTGTAGCTCGCCAGCACCGACGTTGTTTTGCTCACCCGCGAGCGCGCCTCCAGTTCCAGCCCCCTTGAGCGCACCTTGCCCGTGGGCTCGAAGTAGAAAACGCCCACGGGACGGGTGGCCACATTCTTTTGGGTCAGGTCGTACACCGCCGCAGACAGCAGGGTGCTCGAATCCTTGGGCTGGTAACGCACGCCCACTTCCACCTGCCTGGTTTCAGCGGGCGGCAGGTTGTTGCCTTGCTGGTCACTGCGCAGGCTCGGGTTGAAGCCATCCGAATAGCCCGCATACGGTGCAACGCCGTTGTCGAGCAGGTACACCACACCGGCTCGCTTGGTGAACTGGGATCCACTCCACTGGGCCGGATCGCCGGTACCCATCTGGTTGGACACTTTGGCCTCGTCCACGCGGCCTCCCAGCGTGAGCCGCCAGCGGTCCAGCGCCGTCTGGTTCTGCAGGTAGAGGCCTGTCTGCTCAAGACGGCGATCAATCGGATCGCTGGTCACACCGGTCAAGCCCGGCGCACCGTAGCTGGGATTGAGCACGTTGATGGGCAACGCACTGCCCGATTCCCAATGCCCGGTCACCCGGCGCTTCTGATGGTCCAGCCCGGTCAGCAGGGTGTGCTTGAGCGGGCCTGTCTGGAAGTGGCCCTCCAGCTGGTTGTCGATGGTGTTGCCGCGGGTCGACTCATCTGCGCCTGAGTAGTAGCGGGTCAGTTCGGTGGCGCTGGCCCAGCCGTAGCCGTAGATCTGCCGAAGCGTGGTGTCGGCCGAGACATTGCGGAAGTTCTGCCGGAACTTCCATTGGTCGTTGAAGGCGTGTTCCAGCTGGTAGCCCAGGAAGCGCTGCTGGCGCTGGAATTTTTCGACGCTTGGATCGCCATCAAAGAAGTACCGGGAGATCAGGCGACCGTTGTGGCTGGCGTTGAGGCTGGCGTCCGCCGGGACACCGCTGTGGTAGCTGCCTTCAGGATCATCCTGCACGTAGGCCTGGAGCAGCACCTTGGTGGCGTCCGAGGGGTTGACCTCCAGCGACGCGGCCAGCGCCCGGCGCTGCTCCTTGACGGTGTTGAACTGTGAATCCAGCGAGCGCACCAGTCCTGATACCCGGAAGGCCATCACACCTTCTTTGTCGACCGGCCCCGAGAGATCGATCGCGCCCTCTTGCCGATGTCGGTTCCCGGTGGTGAGCTGAATCTGGCGGAACGGCTGGTACTGCGGCGTGGCGCTCGTGAGCGCCACCAGGCCACCTGGCGACGCGCGCCCGTACAGCACGGAAGCAGGCCCTCGCACCACGTCGATGCGCTCCAGGAAAAAGGGATCGACCTGCATGGACGTGTAGCTGCCCTGATCGCTGAGCATGCGCAGACCGTCCAGCTGGGTGCTGTCCACGCTGCTGTCCTTGAAGCCACGAAGGGCCACATAGTCGTAGCGGTTGGATGCGCCCACGAGACCGGTGAAAACGCCGGGCGAGTAGTTGAGCGCCTCGGGGATGCTGCGTGGTTTCTGGTCTTCGAGCTGCTGCTTGGTCACCACCGAAATGGACTGGGGCGTCTCGGCGATGGGGGTGTCGGTTTTGGACCCCGAAGCGCTGCGCCGGGCGATGTAGCCGACCCCCGCACCCGTGGCGGTTTCCTGCTCAGCGCCGGCCCGCACGATCACCGTGGGCAGGCTCACTGCGTCCGACCTCGCAGGGACGGCCCCGACCACAAAGACACCTCGCTCCATCGTCGCCACCAAACCGCTGCCCGCCAGCAGCTGGTCCAGCGCGGCTTGAGGCGTCAGGCGGCCGGACACTTCCGGCGCCGTCTTGCCCGCCACCAGCGCCGGCTGGACCATCAGTTCGAGCCGGGCCTGCTGCGCCAGGTCATTGAGCGCCTGGGCCAGGGGCTGGACCGCGACTTGGATCTGCACGGGTGTGGAGGCCCGCGTGTTGCCGGGGTCCTGGGAATGGACCACCGGGCTTCCGAGGGCCAACGCCAGGGCCATCGAAGGCAGGTGGATGCGTGAACGGGGCATGCGTGCGATCTCCGAGAGAGTTTTGAATAAGAATCCTTCTCATGTAGACGCAACGGGTTCGCGAAACCCTATGTCGGGTGTTGCAAAAAAATGGGCCGCAGGGAAGGTGGGCCCGCCGACCGCCGGCTATCGAGCGGCGTGAACGACCTCGACCCCGCCGTCTCGCTCGCGCAGCAGCACGGGCAGAACCCTCGGCAGGAGACCGGCGAAGTTGTCCGGCCGGCGCGGGTCAAAGGTGCCTGTCACGCGCAGCGCGGCGACGGCGGGCTCACGCACGGTCAAATGAACCGGACCGTAGCGCTCGAACTCCGCCAGCGCCTGGTCCAGCCGCACATCGTCAAAACTGACGCGGCTCTCGCGCCACGGCGCGATGCCCGCAACGGGTACCGAGGACACGTCCCCCAGCAAGCCCGCCATGTCGCTGGCAATTTGCTGCCCAGCGACCAGTTCGACAGGCGATTCACCGCCGTCGGACCGCGCTGCGCGCGCCACCCGCACGCGTCCTTCTTCCACGGCCACGTGGACCCCTGCGTGGCCAGGCACGTCGGGCGTGTAACGCACCGAAAACCGGGTGCCGACGACCGTGATGCGCAACGGACCCGCCAGCACATCCAGGGGACGCTCCGGATCACCCCGGACCTGGAACACGGCCTGTCCCTGCGGCAGTCGAACCTCGCGCCGCTCGTGGTACATCGCCACATCGGCTCGGGTGAGCGTGTCCAGTCGCAGGCGGCTGCCCTCTGGCAGGGTCACCTCCAGCTGCTGCCCCCGCCCGGTGGCAAATTGCTGCGTGAACACCGGTTGCTGCAACCAATGGTTCCAGGCCAGGTAGCTCCCACAGGCCACCGTGAACGCCACACCGGCCATCGCCGCCTGCGGCACCCACAAAGACCAGCCACGCCACCAGGCGCGCGGGCGCGGCGCGGTGGAGGCCGATGCAGCCTTGTCGTCAGCCAGGTTCTGCCTCAGCGTGCGCACACCGTCCGCGGGCGACGCATCGAGGAGGCGCCAGTCCGCTTGATACCGCGCGAACGCCGCCGCATGGGCACGGTCCGCCGCCAGCCAGGACCGAAGGGCCGCCTCGTCCGCAGCGTCGAGCGGCCCGCCGGCACGTCGCACGAACCAGTCCAGCGCCACATCGTCGGTCTCTGTGGAAGCGCTGGCTGGCGTTGGGGCTGGCTGTGGGGAATTCATGGCGTGGTGTTCGGCTCTTGGATGTAGACGCGCCGAAGAACCCAAACCCCATGCCGGGCAACCAGAGGAACAGGCCCATTCATTCGCGGGCTGACTTTCTTCGCCGAAGCGTCGGCACGGCCGTGGCCTCGGCCGTGCCGTCCAGCGCCGCCTTGCAACGCCTGCAGGCGTCCATGGCCAGCTTGACATGCTGTTCGACCATCTTGCGCGAGATGCCCATCTGCTCGGCCACTTCCGCGTGCGGCAGTCCGTCGAACTTGTGGAGGATGAAAGCCTCCCGGCAGCGCAGCGGCAAGGCGTCGATGGTGGCCAGAAGCGCGTTGACGCCCTGTGTCGAAGCGGCGGCCACATCGGGTTCGCAGGCTTGAGGTGCCGCAAGCTCGTCGAGCTCGGCAGCCGCAGCTTCCGCATCCGGGTGCCTGGTCTCGCCGCGCACCTCGCTGCGGCGGTGCAGGTCGATCTGGAGGTTGCGCGCCGTGCGGTACAGCAACGCCCGGGGCTCCGGCACGGACTGGCCGGCATGCTGAAGCGCCAGGACGCGCGCATACGTCTCCTGCACGACGTCGACCGCAGCCTCGCGACTGCGCACCGTGCGAGAACAGAAATTCAGCAGCTCTTGGTAGTAGCGCTCAAGCACGGGTGGGTGAAGGCCAGTGAGATGACGGCATCCCGTCAACGCGCGACGTCGGGATGTGGAGGGGCTTGGTGAAGCGCCACATTCTAAATGCGAATTATTATCAAATACACCCAACCGACGGCACGGGGGCCCTGCTTGGCGTCCAGACGCACCGGCCCAGCAGGTGCCTGCCGACCGAAGCCGCCCGGTGGCGGGCGCCCGGTTTTCAGGACCGTCAGCACACCCCCAGCGAGACGCCCAGACGGGCCAGGTAGCGGCGGTAGGCGCTCGACATGCGGTCGGCCGGGCCGTGCACTTCGCGGGCCTCGCTGTGTTGGCCGATGGGCAGGGTCTTGGGTTGCTGCGATTCGACGATGGGCCGGTCCTGCGCGAACACAGCGTCCTGGAAGGCGCGCAGTTCTTCATCGTCCGACAGGTCGCCGAGCGTGGCCATGGCGAACCAGGCGGTGCAGGCCTCGGCGCCATCGGGGCGGATGAAGAGCGCGATGGCGTTGCTCACCGGGTCGCCCTCGGCCGCGTCCTTGCGCAGGATGGCCGTGTAGGGGTGGGGCACCTCGTACCGGTAGGCGACCCAGCCGCCCTCTTCGGCGCCGGCGTAGCCCTTGGGCTGCCAAGCCTTGCAGTCGCGCACCGCCACGCCACCCTCGCCCTCTTCCACCCGGCCGGTGTCCACCTGAGCGTGGCTGCGCGCGCCGAGCCAGCCCTCGTGCACGAAGCCGAAGTGGCTCAGGTCGAGGAAGTTTTCCACCAGGCGCGGCGCGCTGGTCTGCACCTCGTATGGACCGCAGACCAGCTGGCGCCAGACAGGATCGGTCCAGGGCTCGAACACCGGCGGTTCGGCGAGAGCGGCGGGCACACGGGTGCGGTCCGGGCGCTCCAGCCGCACCCACACCAGGCCGTGGCGTTCCACCGCTTCAAACGCCGTCGCACAGTGGGACGCCGGCGGCTCGAACGTGGGCGACGCCGGCACATGGGCACAACGACCGACCGCCACCGCTTCACCGTGCGCCGAACGGGCCGCCACGTCGCCCGCGAACTGCCAGCCGTGGTAAGGGCACTCCAGCCGCGCGCCGTGCAGGTGGTTGAGCACCCGGCCCAGCGAGAGCTTCGCGCCCCGGTGCGGACAGCGGTCGGCCCAGGCGTGCACCACGGCGTCGTGCCCATGGTCGTGCGCCGGTTCGCGCCAGAGCACCAGCGGCTGGCCCAGCAGGTCCACCGCCGCCGGCTCGTCCCGCAGGTGCATGGACGCCACCACCGGGTGCCAGAGTTGTTTCTCGATCATGTGCTGTGCCCTCAAAGAAAAACGCCGCTGCGGGAAGGCAGCGGCGATGGTCTCCGGCGCGCATGTCTTCGCCCCAGGATGCGGTGGAACCGGCTTTGCCGGGCCACTCGCATCGCCCCCTCGGGGGGTGACGCGAAGCGGCGCGGGGGGGGCCTCAGTTCGGCACCTTGCCTTCAACGCCCTTCACATAGAACTTCACGCCGCCCAGGAACTTGTCGTCGGCGACCACGTCCTTGGCCAGCACTTCCTTGCCGTCCTGACCCACGATCGGGCCCTTCCAGATGGAGAAGCTGCCGTCCTTCAAGCCGGCGCGGATGGTGTCGACCTTGGCCTTGACTTCAGCAGGCACGTCTGCGGCCACAGAGACCATGTCGATCGCACCCTCCTTCACGCCCCACCACACGCCACCGGTGGACCAGGTGCCTTCCAGCGCGTCCTTGGTGGCCTTGATGTAGTACGGCGCCCAGTTGATGACGGCCGAACCCAGGTGGGCCTTGGGGCCGTAGGCGGTCATGTCGGAATCCCAGCCGAAGGCGCGCTTGCCCAGTTCTTCGGCGGTCTGCAGCACGGCGGACGAATCGGTGTTCTGCATCAGCACGTCGGCGCCGCCGTTGATCAGCGAGGTCGCGGCTTCGGTTTCCTTCGGTGGGTCGAACCAGCCGTTGACCCAGACCACCTTGGTCTTGACCTTGGGGTTGACCGACTGCGCCCCCAGCGTGAAGCTGTTGATGTTGCGGATCACTTCAGGGATTGGGATCGAGGCCACGACACCCAGGGTGTTGGTCTTGGTCATGGAACCCGCGATCACGCCCGCCATGTACGCGCCTTCGTAGGTGCGGCTGTCGTAGGTGCGCATGTTCTCGGCCGTCTTGTAGCCGGTGGCGTGCTCGAACTTCACGTCCTTGAAATCGGGCGCCACCTTGAGCATGGGCTCCATGTAGCCGAAGGTGGTGCCGAAGATCAGCTTGTTGCCCTGGGTGGCCATGTCGCGGATCACGCGCTCGGCGTCGGGGCCTTCGGGCACGCCTTCGACGAAGCTGGTCACGATCTTGTCGCCGAACTCGGCCTCGACCGCCTTGCGGGCGTTGTCGTGGGCAAAGGTCCAGCCACCGTCACCCACCGGGCCCACATAGGCAAACGCGATCTTCAGCGGCTCGGCCTTGGGGGCTTCGGCAGCGGCGGGCGCCGGTGCGGGCGCTGCGGCCGGGGCAGCCGCTTCTTCCTTCTTGCCGCAGCCGATCAGGGCGGCGCTGGCCAGCGCGGTCAGCGCGAAGGCCTTGATCAGGGAACGTTTGCTCAGTTCTGTCATGGAAACCTCTTGGTGGGTGGGTTAAAGAAAACGAAACAACAAATGGGATTGAAACACGAGTCTATGCGCAGGCCCACCCCTCCGGGGACACCGCCGGGCCGGCTTTGCAGGACGGCTGGTGTCGCCCCCTGGGGGGTGACGCCGAAGGCGGCGCAGGGGGAGCTTCATCATGCGCCCGGGTAAAAGGGTTTACCGATGCTCGTCGGCATGTTGATGCGGATCCAGCTCGGGTTGCGCGAGATCAGCACCAGCACCACGATGGTGGCCAGGTACGGCATCATGGTCAGGAACTGGCTGGGCACGTTGACGCCGATGCCCTGCAGGTGAAACTGCAGCATGGTCACGAAGCCGAACAGGTACGCACCAAGCAACACGCGTGCCGGTCGCCAGGTGGCGAAGGTGGTGAGCGCCAGCGCGATCCAGCCCTTGCCGGCGATCATGCCCTCCACCCACAGCGGCGTGTACACGGTGGAGACGTAGGCCCCGGCCAGACCACAGAGCGCGCCGCCGGCCATCACGGCCATGAGGCGGATGCGGCGCACCGGATAGCCCAGCGCGTGGGCCGACTCCGGGCTCTCGCCCACGCTGCGCAGCACCAGGCCGGCGCGCGTGCGGTAGAGAAACCAGATCAGGCCCAGCACCAGCCCCACGCACACATAGACCATGGGATGGTGGCGGAACAACATGGGGCCGAGCAGCGGGATGTCGGCCAGCACCGGAATGGTGAACGGCGGCAGCGACGGCAGCTTGGCCTGCACGTAGCTGGTGCCCGCGAAGGCCGAAAACCCCGCGCCAAACAGCGACAGCGCCAGCCCCGTGGCGTACTGGTTGGTGTTGAGCCAGATCACCAGCACACCGAACACCCCGGCCAGCAAGGCGCCCACCGCCATGCCGGCGGCAAAGCCGGCGACGGTGCTGCCGGTGTGCACCACGGTGGCAAAGCCGGCCAGCGCCGCACAGAGCATCAGGCCCTCGGCGCCGAGGTTGACGATGCCGGCTTTTTCGTTGATCAGCAGGCCCAGCGAAGCGATGGCCAGCACGGTGCCCGCGTTGAGCGAGGCGCCGATGAGGAGGGCAATGGATTCCATGGTGGTCGTTCCTCACTTCTTCCAGACAAGGCGATACGCGATGAGGGTGTCACACGCCAGCAGCGCAAACAGCAGCAGGCCCTGGAACACCCCGGTGATCGACTTGGGCAGGCCCATGCGCGACTGCGCCAGTTCGCCGCCGATGTAGAACATGCTCATGAGGATGGCCGAGAACACGATGCCCACCGGGTGCAGCCGACCCACATAGGCCACGATGATGGCGGCGAAGCCGTAGCCCGCCGGCACGTAGGGCGTGAGCTGGCCGATCGGCCCGGCCACCTCCAGCGCACCGGCCAGACCGGCGGCGCCGCCCGAGGTGAGCAGCGCGATCCACAGCGCCTTGCGTGAGGAGAAGCCGGCGTAGCGCGCGGCGGCGGGCGCCAAGCCGCCCACCAGTTGGGCGAAACCGGCGTAGGTGCGGAACAGAAACACCCAGACCGCGGCCACGCCGGCCAGCGCCAGCAGCAGGCCGACGTTGACGCGCGAGCCCTGCATCAGCTTGGGGATCTGGGTGACGGCGTCGAAGGTTTTGGTCTGCGGAAAGTTGTAGCCCAGCGGGTCCTTCCAGGGGCCGTAGACCAGGAAGTTCAGCACCTGGATCGCGACGTAGACCAGCATCAGGCTGACCAGGATTTCGTTGGCGTTGAAGCGGTCGCGCAGCAGCGCGGTGATGCCGGCCCAGAACATGCCCCCCAGCACGCCCGCGAGCAGGATGGCGACCACGATCCAGCGCCCGGTGTCGGGCCCGGCCAGCAGCGCCACGCCGGCCGCGAACACCGCGCCGATCACGAACTGACCCTCGGCACCGATGTTCCACACGTTGGAGCGGAAACAGACCGCCAGCCCGAGCGCGATGATCAGCAGTGGCGTGGCCTTGACCATCAGCTCCGAGAGCGCGTAGGCGCTTTTGAGCGGCTCCCAGAAAAAGACCTGCAGGCCGCGCACCGGGTCTTTGCCCAGCAGCGCAAACAGGATCACACCGATCACCACGGTGATCGCCAGCGCCAGCAGCGGCGAGGCGTAGCCCCAGCGCGCCGACGGTTGGGGTCGGACTTCAAGCCGCAGCATGGGCGGTCTCCTTGTTTTTGTTATTTCCTGTGGTGTCCCACAGACCGGACATCCACTCGCCAATGCGTTCGATGGTGGCATCGGCCCGGTTCAGGCTGGGCGAGAGCCGCCCCTTGGCAATCACGTGCAGGCGGTCGCTGATCTCGAACAGTTCGTCCAGCTCTTCGCTCACCACCAGCACCGCACAACCCGCGTCGCGCAGCGCCAGGATCTCGCCGCGGATCTGGGCCGAGGCGCCCACGTCCACGCCCCAGGTCGGCTGGCTCACGATCAGCAATTTCGGTTTGGCCTCGATCTCCCGGCCGACGATGAACTTCTGCAGGTTGCCACCCGAGAGCGACTTGGCCGCCGCGTCCGGCCCGTTGGCCTTGACGTTGTAGCGTTGGATGATGTCGGTCGCCTGGGCCTTGAGGGCGCCGAGACGCAGCCAGCCACCCGCCCCCAGCGTGTCGCGGCGCGAGAGCAGCAGGTTGTGCGCCAGCGAGAGCGTGGGCACGGCCCCGCGGCCCAGCCGCTCTTCGGGCACGAAATGCAGGCCCAGCGCGCGGCGCTTGCCCGGGCCGAAGCGCGAGGCGTCCTGCCCGCCCACGCGGATGCTGCCCGCCGGGGCGTGGGTGTCTTCGCCCGAGAGCGCGTAGAGCAGCTCGCTCTGGCCGTTGCCCGACACGCCGGCAATGCCCACCACCTCGCCGCTGCGCACGTTGAGGGCGATGTCGTGCAGGTCGGTGCCGAACGGGTCGCCGCTGGCCAGCGTCAAGCCGCTCACGGCCAGCACCGTGGCACCGGCCTTGAGCGCGCGCACGTTCAGCGCGGGCGGCTCGGCGCCGATCATCAGGCGCGAGAGCGAGGCGTTGCTTTCTTCGCGCGGGTCGCACACGCCGGTCACCTTGCCACCGCGCAACACCGTGCAAGCCGTGCACAGCTCGCGGATCTCGTGCAGCTTGTGGCTGATGTACAGGATGCTGCAGCCCTCGGCCGCCAGCTTGTTGAGCACGATGAAGAGCTTCTCCACCGCCTGGGGCGTGAGCACCGAGGTCGGTTCGTCGAGGATCAGCAGCTGCGGGTTCGTCAAGAGCGCGCGGATGATCTCCACCCGCTGCATCTCGCCCACGCTCAGCGTGTGCACCGGGCGGGCGGGGTCGATGTCGAGCCCATATTCGGCTGCCTTGGCGGTGATGCTCGCACTGACCTCGGGCAGGGTCAGCGACTTGTCCAGGCCCAGCCACACGTTTTCGGCCACGGTCAAGGTATCAAACAGGCTGAAGTGCTGGAACACCATGCTGATGCCCAGCGCCCGCGCTTCCTGCGGGTTGCGCACGTGCACCGGCCGGCCGTTGAACATGACCGAACCCTCGTCGGGCTTGACCGAGCCGTAGATGATCTTCATCAGCGTGGACTTGCCGGCGCCGTTTTCGCCCAGCACGGCGTGGATTTCACCGGGCGCAACGGACAGGGACACGTTGCTGTTGGCCACCACGCCGGGGTAGCGTTTGGTGATGCCGTTCAGTTGCAATCGGGGGGTCGTCAAGTCGGTCTCCTGCTGGTCGGGTTATTCAGGCCACCGCGTCCTGGGCTTCGGCCGGGCGCAGCGAGGCCGCCACCGACTTGATCTGCTCGCGCAGCCAGCGGCCGGCCAGCGAGGCATGGGTGCGCTCGTGCCAGAGCTGGTAATACAGCAGCCGCGGAAACTCGATCGGACAGGGCAGCACCTTGACCGGCAGCTGGTCCACGAACCGCTCGGCGTAATGGCGGCCGGTGGTCAGCACCAGCAGGCTGCCGGCCACCATGGCCGGGATCAGGCCGAAATGCGGACAGCGCGCCACGATGTTGCGCGAGATGCCGCGGCTGGAGAGGAAGTCGTCGATCGCGCCGCGCGCGCCGGGGTGCATGGGCGTGGGGGCGATGTGTTCGGCCGCCAGCCAGGCGGCTTCGTCCCAGCCGCGGCGCACCGCCGGGTGCTGGATCGAGACCAGGCTGACGATCTGGTCGCCGAACAGCCGGCCCAGGTGCAGGTCGCCCGGCGGCTTGGGCCAGTTGCCGATCACCACGTCCACATGCCCCTGCGCCAGGTGGGTGCGGTAATCGCCGTCGGCCGAAAGGGGGTGGATCTCGATCGGGCAGTTCGGCGCCTGCGCCTTGAGCTGGATCACCAGCTGCGGCAGGAACTGCGGGTCCAGGTAGTCGCTGGCGGCGACGCTGAAGGTGTGGCGGGCGGTGGTGGGGTCGAAGCTGCGGGCGTCGGAAAAGAGCACTTCTGCACTGAGCAGGATTTCGGCCGCCGGCTCCACCATGCGCAGGCCGGCGGCGGTGGGCATCATGCCCGAGCCCGAACGCACCAGCAGCGGATCGCCGGCCAGTTCGCGCAAGCGTTTGAGGGCGGCGCTGACCGCCGGCTGGTACATGCCCAACTTCAGTGCCGCACGCGACACGCTGCGCTCGGTCAGGACCGTGTGCAGGACGCGAATCAGGTGCAAGTCAATCTTGTCGAACATGGACATGTATTTCATACCCGGTGGGGACGCGTGGAAATGGCACCTGAAGCATTCTGACCATACGTCAGAGCATATGCCGTGCCATGCCGGCTGGCGCTAAGCTGCCGCGCATGAAGCCTGAAATACCCGGACAAACCCTGAGATTCCTGCGCCGAGGCCAGACCGTGGCGGTCGGCAATGTAGCACCCGACCGCACCCTGCTGGAGCTGCTGCGCGACGACCTGCACCTGAGTGCCACCAAGGAAGGCTGCGGCGAGGGCGACTGTGGCGCCTGCACCGTCGTGCTGGGCGAGGTGGTCGACGGGAAACTGCAATACAAAGCCATCAACAGCTGCATCCGGCTGGCCCATTCGGTGGACGGCATGGCGGTGTTCACCGCCGAGGACATCGCGGCGCCCTCGGGCGAGCTGCATCCCAGCCAGGAAGCCATGGTCCGGTGCCACGGTTCGCAATGCGGCTTCTGCACGCCCGGCTTTGTCATGAGCCTGTTCGGCCTGTACCAGAACACGAGCGGCGGCCAGGGCGTCACCCGAGAACAGGCCCAGGTGGACCTGTCGGGCAACCTGTGCCGCTGCACCGGCTACCGGCCCATCCTCGACGCGGCGCAACAGATGGGCGCCCTGCCCCTGCCCGCCGGCTGCGCGGTGGACGAAGCGGCCACGGTGGCGGCGCTCAAGGCGCTGAAACCCAAGGCCGACGCGGATGCGCCCTACCTGCGGCCCCGCAGCCTGAACGCCCTGCTGCAAGCCCGCGCCGCCCACCCCCAGGCCCAGGTGGTGGCCGGCACCACCGACGTCGGCCTCTGGGTCACCAAGCAGCACAAGCGCTTTGCGCAGGTGCTGGACGTGACGGCGGCGCGCGAACTGCAGCGCGTCGAGACCTACCCGCAGCACATCGCCATCGGCGCCGCGGTCACGCTGACCGATGCCTTCGCCGCGCTCGTGAAGGAGCGGCCGCAGTTGCAGACCTTCGGCCAGCGCTTTGCCGGCCTGCCGGTGCGCAATTCCGGCACGCTGGGCGGCAACGTGGCCAACGGCTCGCCCATTGGCGACTCCATGCCGCTGCTGATCGCCCTGGGCGCCAGCGTGGTGCTGATGCGATGGAAGAAGACCAAGGCCGGCGGCGGGATCGCCCACCGCGAGCTGCGGCTGGAAGACCTCTACACCGGCTACCGCACGAACGTGATGCGGCCCGACGAACTGCTGTGCTGGATCAAGGTGCCGCGGCCGAACGGGCATGCGCTGGAAAAAATCTACAAGATCAGCAAACGTTTCGACGACGACATCTCCGCCGTCTGCCTCGCCATCCAGATGACGGTCAAGGCCGGCGTGGTGCAACAGGTCTCCATCGGCGCCGGCGGCGTGGCCGCCACCCCG
>NZ_JADMKB010000055.1:0-1039 GCF_018780075.1 Hydrogenophaga sp. | reverse complement strand
TGCGCGCCAGCGCCGCCTACCGACAGACCGTGCTGGGCAACCTGCTGCAGCGCTACTGGCTCGAAAGCCAGGGCCTGCAGGGCATCAACCTCGACAGCCTCAAGACCGTGGAGGCCCTGACATGAACGCACCCGACCTTCTCCAACCGACCACATCCGTTCACCCTGAGCCTGTCGAAGGGCTCACGACGGCTTCGGCAGTGCCTGTCCTGCGCCTGTCGAAGGGCTCAGCCCGAACGGGCGGGGCTGCCGCGGCTGGCCAGTCCCGATTCCATGAAAGCGCCCGCGCCCAGGTGGCCGGCGCCGCCACCTACATCGACGACATCCCCGAGGTGCGCGGCACGCTGCACGCCGCGCCGGTGTGTTCGCCCGTGGCGCATGGCCGGCTCAAGGGCATCGACGCCACGGCCGCGCTGGCCCTGCCCGGTGTGCGCGCCTTCATCGGTGTTACCGACATCCCGGGTGACACCACGCTGGCGGCCTTCGCGCACGACGAGCCGGTGTTCGCAATGGACACGGTGCAGTTCCTCGGCCAGGTCGGCGGCCTGATCGTGGCCGACGACGCCCTGACCGCGCGCCGCGCCGCGCGGCTGGTGACGTGGGCCATCGAGGCGCTGGACCCGGTGCTGACGGTGCACGAAGCCCATGCGCTGGAAAGCTATGTGCTGCCGCCGGTGCACGTGACCCGCGGTGATGCGCAAGCGGCGTTGAAACGCGCGCCGCACCAGCTGGAAGGCGCTTTCGAGGTCGGTGGCCAGGAACACTTCTACCTTGAAGGCCAGATCGCCTACGTGCTGCCGCTGGAGCAGCAGCAGTGGTGGGTCCACAGCAGCACCCAGCACCCGGGCGAGGTCCAGCACTGGGTCTCACACGCGCTGGGCCTGGCCAACCACGCGGTCACGGTCGAGTGCCGGCGCATGGGCGGCGGTTTCGGCGGCAAGGAGACGCAGGCCGGTCACCTGGCGGTGTGGGCCGCGGTCGCGGCCAACAAGCTGCGCTGCCCCGTCAAGCTGCGGCTGGACCGCGACGACGACTTCATG
>NZ_JADMKB010000181.1 GCF_018780075.1 Hydrogenophaga sp. | reverse complement strand
GTTCAACGCTCAATTTCTTGGAAACTCGCTTGACTTTCAAGACGGTATCTAACCCGGAAGTGGGAAGTCCCTTCGTATTCCATTGAGAGGCTCGCCCCGGCAAGCTGGGGCGAGCCTCTCATGTCAAAGTTAGACTTGATCTGGAGCTTCCATGGAACGCTACGTGGCTTTCCTTCGGGGTGTCAGCCCCATGAATTGCAAGATGCCCGAGTTGAAGCGCTGTTTCGAGACTGCGGGCTTTGGCGATGTCAGGACGCTTCTGTCCAGTGGCAACGTGGCCTTTTCGGCAAGGCCCGAAATCGTTCCTGTCCTTGAAAAGACCACTGAGGCGGCAATGGAAAAGCACCTGGGAAAGGTTTTTCAAACCATTGTCCGGCCATCCTCTTTTCTTCAGTGGCTGATCGAGCGGGCGCCATTCTCCGAGTTCGACTTGCCCGCCAACGCAAAGCCCGTCGTGACCTTTCTGCGCGAGCCATGCGAAGAAACCATCACGCTCCCCATCGTGCAGGCACAAGCCTCCATTCTCAAACTTGAGCGCACAGAAGTGTTCTCGGCTTATGTTCCCAACGAGAAGGGGCCTGTGTTCATGGCTTTGCTGGAGAAGACATTCGGCAAAGCGATGACGACAAGAACGCTCGAAACCGTCCGAAAGTGCTCGACGGCTTAACTTGGCGCGAAGAGCCTGCGGCGCAAATCCACGGACCCATGCAAGTGCAACACCATGTCCGCCCCGATCCCCATCCCCTTTGACGCTCTGGCATCGGCCCTTCAGTGGTCTTCCGGCGGGGCGCTGCTCAAGAACGAGGCGAACCCCATCGGTTGCTGGGGTGTTGGAAGGTCTTTGAGGTCGCCGCGACCCGGCGCGCACTGGAAGCCTGGGCCGCCGACAACGGGTTTGTGGTGGTGGACGACTTGAGTGCAGCCCGCACCAGTGACGCGCCATGACGTTTGAATCCCACGAGGCCTACTTCGCCACCCTGGCGCCCGCCGTGCGCGAACGGCTGGAGTGCATCCAGCAAACCGTGGAGCGCCGCGTGCCGGGTGCGCAGCGCTGCATCAGCTACCAGATGCCGGCGTTCCGCCAGCGGCGCGTGTTTTTCTTCTTTGCGGCCTTCAAGAAACACATCGGCGTGTACCCGCCGGTGACGAGCGATGCGGCGCTGATCGCCGAGACGGCGCGCTACCGCGGCCCCAAGGGCAACCTGTCGTTTCCCTTGAATGAAGCACTGCCCCTGGATTTGATCGGCCGCGTGGCCGAGGCGCTGGCCGCGCAGTACGCCGCCCAGGGCGGGCCGGGCTGAATCGCCCGCTGGCGGCCGCCGCCGCATGTGGCCGACCCGCTTGAACGGCATGAGAGGTCGTGCGGGGGCCTTTGACCGCCGCCTCGCGGCTACACTGGCCCGCTTCTGAAGACCCCGCCCCTGACCACCATGACCACCGACACCCAGCCCCTTCCCATGGACAACGCCGATTTCGACGCCCTCGATGCGATCCTCGACGACCTGCGCACGCGGGGCGAGGACGTGCCGCAGTGGGAGTTCTGCGAAGGCGCCATCGCCGCGCTGCTGTGCACCCGCCGCCTGGTGTTGCCCGACGAGTTTTTGCCGCTGCTGCTCGGCACCGGCGACAGCCAGCCGGGGGTGGCCAGCGGCGAGGAGGGCGACACCTGGTTCGCCGACGAGGCGCAACACGCGCAGTTCATGACGCTGTGGACGCGCCGCTGGGCGGAGGTGTCGGCCTCGCTGTCCGCCGGCGTCGAGTCGCTGGAGGACGAGCGCGCTTACCACCCCGAGGTGATGGACGTGCGCGGCGCGGTGTGGGGGCTGCCCGAGGCCGAGCGCCCCGAGCTGGACGGCCAGGAGTTGCCTGCGTTTGCGCAGGTCTGGGCGCTGGGCTTCATGTTCGTGGTCGAGAACTGGTCGGACGAATGGGCCGAGCCGCGCGACAAGGAAGCGGCCGAGATGCTGAACGACGCGCTGGACGCGATCGTGGCGCTGACCGAAGACGACACCGACCCACCCACGGTCTGCATGCACGACGAAGACGGCCCGCCCAGCGTGAGCGACGAGCGGCTCAATGCCTTGGGTGCGGCGATCTGGGCGGTGTACGACCTGCGCCAGCTCTGGCAGAGCCTGGGCCCGAAGGTGGAGCCGGCGCGCAAGGCGGTCGAACCCGGTCGCAACGATCCCTGCCCCTGCGGCAGTGGCAAGAAATACAAGAAGTGCCACGGGGCGTGACCTGAGCCTTGCCTTCGCTCACGGCGGGTGAGGTGAGGCCTCGAACCCGCACAACGCAGGCGCGCACCCAGCACACGCCGAAGACGAAGATCCGGCTCCGCCGGTCCAAGGGCTTGGTCCCACAGGGGGAAGCCGCGCAGCGGCGCAGGGGGGTTACGTCTTCTGCAAGCCGCGCAACATGTCCAGCACGCGGGCGCGGCTGCGTTCGAACTCGTTGTTGAGCAGGGTGCTGGCCAGGTCCATGCGCTGGTGGTGCGCGTGGTCGAGTGCCCGCTGGGCGAGCGCGTGGAACCGCAGATGTTCTTGCTGCAGTTCGATGAACCGGGGGTCTGCGCCGGCCGCACGAAGGTCCATGCGGGTGATCCACTGACCGAGCGCACTCTGCTGGGCGTCGGGCAGCGGCGTGGTGTGGCGCGTGTGGGTCCGGTCCACCGACAGGTGCTCGTTGAACAACACACACCACTCCAGGTGGTGAATGATCGCGGCCTGCACATCCAGGCGCTCCCACTTCAGCGGGGTGACCGTGGTGCCGGCGTCCGTTGGCCCGGGCATCGGCTCCGGGGCGGGCGCAGGGCTGGTGGGCCGCTGCTGGCCGCGCGAACGCGACCAAGGCAGATGTGCGAGCAGTTGCTGAAGGTTCATTGCGGTGCGGGGGGCCCGATCCTGGGCCCGCTGTCCCGGGTGGGGGCGGGTGTGGCCCACGAGCTTAGTGGGCCAGGCCGCCGGTGCTGGCGCGGTGGATCAGAAGGTGGTGAGAAAGGCCAGAATGGTCACATCCACCGGGCGTTCTGGCCACACGGGTGTGCACGATTGAACGCTTGCCCGGTGGCGTGAGGGCTCAGGGCAACAGTTCGAAGTCGGCGCCAGCGCAGACCAGCCCGTTGACCTGGACCTCGATGCGGTGCCGGCCCGGGTACAGGGTGCGGGTGGTGACCGGGCGCAGGTTGTGGCGTTTGCCGAGGGCCTGCTCGCCGTGGGCAGCGAGTTCGAGTTTCCAGCCCTTGAACACCTTGGGGCTGGTGCCGCCGTTGGCGCGCACGTGGTGCACCACGTAGTCGATCACCAGGGTCTGGGGCTGGGGGCTGCGGGAGCGCAGCCGCAGGGCCAGGCCGATGTCGCCGCCCACCCTCGCCTCGGTCGCCGTCAAGGCGAGCACCGCGTCGCCGTTCAGGCCGTGTCCCAGTCCCCAGGCCGCCAGCGTGGGAGCGTGGCCCTGCTTGACGAGGCCGCGGCTGGCGTGGCGCAGCAGGGCGCTGCGCTGGCCGCTGGCCGTGGGCAGGTGCTCGCGCACCCACTGCGCCACCAGATCGGGGTGGTCTTTGGCGATGTCGTTCAGGTGGTTGGCCACGCTGCGGCGCACATAGGCGCTGGCGTCGTCCTGCAGCGCGAGCAGGAGCGGCAGCGTGGGCGACGGGTCGGCCACCAGCGCCTGCAGCCGCAGGCCCCAGGGCAGGCGCGGTCGCGAGCCCTCGCTCACCAGGCGGCGCACGTGCGCGCTCGGGTCGTGCACCCAGGTGCGGATCGTGGCCAGGCTGGCCTCGGGGTGCCGCTGGATGAAGGGGCGGATCGCAAACTCGGCCGAAAAACGCTGCGTGAGCGCGTGCAGGCAGCGCAGGGCGCGCGGCACGTCGCCCATGCCCTGACGTGCCACGAACTCGCCCATCGACCACACCACCCAGCCCGAGAGGCCGAGTTCGCTCTGCGCCTCGCTCAGGCCCGCGGGCTCGCCGTGGGCGTCCAGCGGGATCGGTGGCGCGAGGCTGGCTTCGAGCACGCTGGCCGCGTCGCCGAAGTCGGCGGGCAGCGTGGCCTGCAGCGCGTCGGCCAGCTGCATGGCGCGGGCCTTGAATTCGAGCGCCTCCAGGCCGTGGGCGGCGCGGTGTTCAAAGCCCGGCCGGTCGAACGCCGGCCACACGCGCTGCAGGTGCTGGCCGGCGCGTTGCACGGTGCCGGCGTTGATGAGGTTCTTGAAGGGTTCCATGGGGGTGGGTTCAGAGGAAGGGCGGGAGTTCGCGCGCCAGAAAGTCCAACACGGCGCGCATGCGGCGGCTGCTCCGGATCTCGCGGTGCACCACCAGCCAGACCGGGAGCGAGGGCAGCGGCAGGTCGGGCAGCACGGGCACCAGGTCCGGGTCGTTGCGCAGCAGGTAGCTGGCGATGAAGCCAATGCCCAGGCCGGCGCGCACCGCCGCCCAGTAGGCGATCAGGTCGTCGGTGCGCAGGGCGAACTGGTCGGGCCCCACCGGGTGGCCCATGGCGGCGAACCCGCGGGTGATCTCCTGCACCCGGTCGTTGCCCACCAGCTCGTGGTTCAGCAGGTCCGCCGGTTGCTGCGGCACGCCGCGCCGGGCCAGGTAGTCGCGGTGGGCGCAGGCGCTCACGCCCACCTGCCCGATGCGGCGCGCCACCAGCGTGCCCTGCGTCGGGCGCAGCATGCGGATCGCGATGTCGGCCTCGCGCTTCTGCAGGTCGCTCACCGCGTTGCTCACCACCAGTTCGATCTGGATGCCGGGCAGTTCGGTGCGCAACCGGGCCAGCAGCGGGGGCAGCAGAAAGCAGGCCACGGGCTGGCTGGCCGAGAGGCGCACGGTGCCCGAGAGCGTGGCCTGCGCCTGTTGCGCGCCGCGCATCAGCGTCTGTGCGCCGGCCTCCATCGCCCGCGCCGCGTCGGCCAGCCGGGCGGCGGCGGGGGTGGGGAGCAGCCCCCGGCCGGTGCGCTCGAACAGCGGTGTGCCCAGCTGCGCTTCGAGCGCCGACACGTGGCGCCCCACCGTCGGCTGGCTGATGCCCAGCGCCCGGGCCGCGCCCAGCAGGCTGCCGTGCTGGTGCGCCGCGAGAAACGAGGGGATCAGCTGCCAGTTGAAATCGGACATGTTCAAAATTGCATAGCGACCGTGTGCGCCTGGTGGATTGTGCCGTCCGGTGGGCGTGCCCACAATCGCCGCATGCCTGCACCCCACACCACCGCTTCTTCGGGCCCCGGCCTGCACACACTCCTCGGCGCGGGTGGCGTGATCGCCCGAGAACTGTCGTTGCAACTGGCGCGCGATGGGCGGCGCATCCGCCAGGTGAGCCGCCACCCCGCCGCGGTGCAGGCCACCGACGGGCTGAAGACCGCCGACCTGCTGGACGAGCGCGCCACCGCCGACGCGGTCGCGGGCAGCGAGGTGGTGTACCTGGTGGCCGGGCTCCCCTACAGTGCCGCCGTCTGGCAGGCGCAGTGGCCGCGCGTGATGCAGAACGCGATCAACGCCTGCCGCCGCCACGGTGCGCGCCTGGTGTTTTTCGACAACGTCTATGCCTATGGGCGCGTGGACGGCGCCATGACCGAGGCCACGCCGTTCAATCCCTGCAGCCGGAAAGGCGAGGTGCGCGCAGCCATCGCCACCACGCTGCTGGACGCGGTGCGCCGCGGCGAACTGCAGGCCCTGATCGCGCGCTCGGCCGACTTCTACGGCCCGGGCGCCCGGCTCAGCCTGCTGGAGGCGGTGTTCTTCGCGCGCTTGCGCGCTGGCAAGGCGCCGCAGTGGTTGGGTGACCCGGCGCTGGCGCACACCTTCACCTTCACGCCCGACGCGGGCCGGGCGCTGGCGGCGCTGGGTCAGGCGCCCGGGGCATTCGGCCAGACCTGGCACCTGCCCACCGCGCAGACCCTGGATGGCGCACCGGTGACCGGGCGGGCGCTGGCGCGAGAGGCCTGTCGCCTGGCGGGCCAGCCCGATCGCCTGCAGGTGGCGCCGCGCTGGCTGCTCCAGGCCATGGGCTGGTTCGTGCCCGTGCTGCGCGAGAACGACGAGATGATGTACCAGGTCCAACACGGCTACCGCTTTCACAGCGGCCAGATCGAACAGGCGTTCGACCTGAGGCCCACGCCCTGTGCCGAGGGGCTGGCCCGGACCTGGCGCTCAGGCGCCTGAGCGCAGGCGGTTGAGCAGACCGGTCAGCGCGTGCGCCACGGTGGCGCGGCGCACGGCGGCGCGGTCGCCGTCGAAACGCCGGTGTTCGGTGAACACGCCTTCCGGCGTGGCCCAGCCGAACCACACCGTGCCCACCGGTTTCTCGGCACTGCCACCCGTGGGGCCGGCGATGCCGGTCACCGCCACCGACCAGTGCGCGTGCGCGTTGGCCACCGCCCCCGCCGCCATGGCCCGCGCCACCGGCTCGCTCACCGCACCATGGTCTTCAATGAGTGCCGCCGGAATGCCCAGCAGCTCGCTCTTGGCGGCGTTGGAGTAGGTGACGAAGCCGCGCTCGAACCAGTCGCTGGACCCGCTGATTTCGGTGCAGGCGCCCGCGATCAGGCCACCGCTGCAGCTCTCGGCCGTGGCCATGAGCTGGCCGCGGGCCTTGAGTTCGATGGCGAGTTGTTCGACCAGTTGGGGGATGGTGGGCATGTCAGTACTTCCAGAGGGCGATGACTAGAAGGGTGCAGCCGGCAGCGGCAAAGTCGTCCAGCAGGATGCCGAAGCCACCGCGCGGGCCGAAGCCCTTGAAGGCCCGGTCGGCCCAGGCCATGGGGCCGAGTTTCACCGCGTCAAACAGGCGGAACAGCGCGAA
Organism: Hydrogenophaga sp.; assembly: GCF_018780075.1. Lineage (GTDB taxonomy): Bacteria > Pseudomonadota > Gammaproteobacteria > Burkholderiales > Burkholderiaceae_C > Hydrogenophaga. Next base: position 6,895 of record NZ_JADMKB010000181.1, on the reverse strand, counting down.
CGCGACCAGCTGCCCCCAGAAGCCGGCGGGCATCACCAGCCACAGCACCAGCCAGAACGCCACCACCTCGTCCCACACGATGTGGCCCGAGTCGGCGATGCGCATGTGGCGGGCGGTCACCGTGCAGGCCCACCAGCCGATCAGCGTGCCGAGGGTGATGAGCGCCGCCCAAAGCAGGTCGTTCATGAAGGGCGCCAAGACCACAAATGCGGCCCAGGCCCACAGGGTGCCCACCGTGCCCGGCGCCACGCGGGACAGGCCGGAACCCGCCCCGAGCGCGATGACATGGGCCGGGTGCGCGAGCATGAAGCGCAGCGTGGGCCGCAGCACGGGGCCGGAAGCAGGGACAGGGGCGGGCGGTGCCAGGGTGTCGGTCATGGACCGATTATGAAACCTGCCTTGTGGTCCGCTGGGCGTTGCGAATCAGGTGAAGTGGTCGAAACCGGTGGCGATCAGGGCTTCCGTTTCACCGTTGGCGCGGATCAGGCGCAACCCGGTCTGCGGCGTGATCACCCCGATGCGCTGCACCGGGGCCTGGCTCGCGGTGCCCGCCGCCGCGATGGCGCCGCGTGCCGAGGGCGGTGCGGTGAACAGCAGCTCGTAATCGTCCCCGCCGTGCAGCAGGCACTCCAGCCGCTGGGCCTCGGGCAAGCCGCGCAGCGGCGGCGCGACAGGCAGATCGGCCAGGCGGATCTCCGCACCCACGCCGCTGGCCCGCAGGATGTGACCCAGGTCGCCGGCCAGGCCGTCGCTGAGGTCGATCGCCGCCGGTGCTCTGCCTTCCCACCCGTCCAGACCGGCCAGCGCCCGGCCCAGCGCCAGCCGGGGCGTGGGCCGCTCCAGCCGCTCGCGGCAGCCGTCGTCTGGCATGGCCGTCAGCGCCCACGGCGTGCCGCGTTGCTGCTCCAGCGCGAGCCGTGCCTCGCCGGTGCGACCGCTCAGGTAGAGGTCGTCGCCGGGCCGTGCCGCGTCGCGCCGCAGCGCCCGGCCCGGCAGCACCTCGCCGAACACGGTGATGCAGAGGTTCAAGGGACCGCGCGTGGTGTCGCCGCCGACCAGCGGGCAGGCGTGGGCGTCGGCCAGGGCCAGCAGGCCGTCCGAGAAGCCTCGCAGCCAGGCATCGTCGGCCTGCGGCAGGGCCAGCGCGAGGGTGAAACCCAGCGGGCGCGCACCCATCGCGGCCAGGTCGCTCAGGTTGACGGCGAGCGCCTTGTGGCCGAGGGCCTGGGGGTTGACGTCGGGAAAGAAGTGGCGGCCCTCGACCAGCATGTCGCTGGAGATGGCGAGCTGGTGGCCCGGGCTGGGCTGGAGCAGGGCGCAGTCGTCGCCGATGCCCAGGACCACCGACGGCCCGCCAGCGGCGCGCTGGAAGTGGCGCCGGATCAGCTCGAACTCACCCACGTGCGCGGCCCTGCGACGGGGTTGCCGCGTCGTTGCCGACGGCGTCGTCGCTCGCGTCGGGCGGAGGCTCGGTCTCGGCGCGCGGCGGCAGCAGGAAACTCAGCGGCGCGTGGCGCAGGCGGTGGCGGATGGCCGCGTAGATGCGACCGCGGTGCGCGGCGTTGATGGCCTGCGCGCGCAGCGCGAGCCGGAACGCCAGGTAAAAACTCACTGCAAGGTTGATCGGCCCGACGGCCACCACGCCGGCCACGGCCCACCAGAACGCGGGCTCGCGCCACACGTCCGCGCCCAGCGCCATCGCGGCGGCGGTCACCTGGCCGGCCGAGAGGGTGACGTGGCGCACCTGCAGACCCAGGCCGAAGAACTCGGCAAACGCCGGCACCAGACCGAGCATCAGGCCCAGCGAGATGTTGGCGGCCAGGCCCGAGATGTTGGCGCGCATGAAGGTGGCCCAGCGGTCGGCGCGGTCGCGGCCGAGCCAGCGGGTGTATCTGGGGTTGTGGCGCATGGCCGAGTCGAGCTGGTGGAACACGAACCAGTTCTCGACCCAGCCGGCGATAATGCTGGAGGCGAACAGCAGCACCCCGGTGAAGGCGGCGAACAGCACGGTGGGGCCGAACAGGTTCAGGTCGTGCAGCACGTGGTGGGCCTTCTCGGTGCCGATCATGGGTGCGCCGGTGGACACGCTGAGCCCGGCGCTGATCAGCATCACCACGGGGACCACCAGGCCCACGTTGCCGAGGATGGACGCGATCTGGGAGCGCAGCAGGTGGGCCACCTCGTCGACAAAACGCCGCACCGCGCCCGGCTGACGGATCTCGCGCAGCTTGGCCACCATGGCGGGGGCCGTGACGGCCGGCTGCTTGGTGGCGACGGTCAGGTGCAGCAGCTGCACCAGCACGAAGAAGAAGGCGTAGTTGGTGCCGGCGGCGAACCCGTCCCAGAAGGCCGAGAGGCCCAGCCCGACCAGCAGGAACTTGACCCAGGTGGTGAGCCCGATCAGGGCGCCGCCGCCGGCCGCCTTGCCCAGCATCTGGCGGTATTCGGCGGCGTCGCGGGTGATGTAGTGCTCGCCGCTTTCGGCGCTGCGCTCGGCCACCTTGGCGGCGGTGAGGTGCGAGCTGCTGGCGATCAGGGCCCGGATGCTGCGGTTGTCCTGGCCGACCTGCACCAGGTCGGCCACCAGGGCGGCGGTCGCGCGTTCGGTCTGTTCGGCGAGCATGCAGTCCAGCAGCTGGCGGATGCGCAGGATGCGTTCGCTGAGCTGGCGCAGCCGGAACACGATGCCGACGGACACGCCGTGCGCTTCGAGGTGCGAATACACCGTCTGGGCCGCCTCGCGGCAGGCTTCGAGCTGGGCGGAGAGCATGTCGGCGGCCGCGTGGGCGGCTTCGCTGCGCGCGCCCTGGGTGAGCACCGCCCGCCGCAGGTGCTCGAAATGCGCCGGCAGCGCGTGGAAATGGCGCTCGGCCAGCGCCTCGGGCGACATGCGGGTGCGGATTTCCGAGGCAAAACCGGTGGCGCTGACCTGGCTGATGCTGAAAGTCAGTGCGTCCAGCAAGGCGTCTTGCCAGTGGTGGGCCGCGGTTTCTTGTTCGGGGGCCGAGAGCAGCAGGGCGCGCAGGCGTTTCAGGGTGTCGGTGTCCAGCGCCTGGATCCAGCGCACGTCAAAGCGGTCGGGCAGCAGCAGACCGAACAGCTCGCTCAGGTCGGTGGTCTCGGGCGTGCCGGGCAGCATTTTGCGGCGCAAGCGGTGGCCGAACTCGCTCAGGAAGGCGGTGCGCGGCGCAAAACCGAAGTCCGCCAGCAGCGGGGTGAGGTCCACGGTGTCGGTGAAGCGGTTCCACCATTTGCGCCAGCGGGCCAGCCACTCGGGGCGCGCCTGGGCCGCATCGAGCAACAACCGCACGCGGGCCACGCTGGTTTGCACGTCGTGGGTGTCGCCGCGCACCCAGCGCAGCAGTTCGATCAGCCAGAGGTGGCGTTGCGCCAGCGGGGCGTCCGGGTCCAGCGTGTCGAGCAGGTGAACCAGTTCCATGTGGCGGGTCACGGGCTGGGGTCAGTGCAGCACGCGCGGGGGCGCCTCGCCGTCCGGTCCACCTTCGGCCTCCAGCGCAAACGCCGGCACCTCGGCTTCAAAACGTTCGCCGTCTTCAGCGACACAGAAAAAACTGCCGCGCATGCTGCCCGAGCGGGTGCGCAGGCGGGTGCCGCTGGTGTATTGAAACGACTCGCCCGGGCGCAGCAGCGGCTGGTTGCCGACCACCCCCAGGCCCTTGACTTCTTCGGTGTGGCCGTGCGCGTCTTCCACGATCCAGTGGCGCGAAATCAGCTGCGCCGTCACCTCGCCGGTGTTGGTGACCGTGATCGTGTAAGCGAAGGCGTACACGTCCTCGTCGGGCATGGACTGCTCGCTGAGGTATTGCGGCTCGACCTCGCAGGTGAACTGGTGTTTCGGCATGGGCGGCATGTTACCGCGATGCCGCAGTTCCGCGCCGGCCTGCGAAAATGCGGCCTCCATTCCCTCGGCCTTCCTTCCGACGCCCCACCATGAGCACCTACCGCATCGCCCCGTCCATCCTGTCCGCCGACTTCGCCCGCCTCGGCGAGGAAGTGAAAAACGTCGTCGCCGCCGGCGCCGACTGGGTTCACTTCGACGTGATGGACAACCACTACGTGCCCAACCTGACCTTCGGGCCCATGGTCTGCCAGGCGCTCAAGCCCCACGCCAAAAAACCCGACGGCACACCCGTGCCGATCGATGTGCACCTGATGATCCAGCCGGTGGACGCGCTCGCGGGTGCCTTCATCGACGCCGGCGCCGACCTGGTGAGCTTCCACCCCGACGCCTCGGCCCACGTGCACCGCAGCGTGCAGGCGATCAAGGCCAAGGGCTGCAAGGCCGGCCTCACCTTCAACCCGGCCGAGCCGCTGGACGTGCTGGACTACCTGATCGACGACATCGACCTGATCCTGATCATGAGCGTGAACCCGGGCTTCGGTGGCCAGAGCTTCATCGATTCCGCGCTGCGCAAGATCGAAGCGGCGCGCAAACGCATCGAAGCCAGCGGCAAGGACATCCGCCTCGAAGTGGACGGCGGCATCAAGGCCGACAACATCCGCCGCGTGGCCGACGCGGGCGCCGACACCTTCGTGGCCGGCAGTGCGATCTTTGGCAAGCCGGACTACAAGGCGGTGATCGACGACATGCGCAAGGCGCTGGCCTGATGCTGGCCGGCATCCAGGCGGTCATCGTCGATCTCGACGGCACGATGGTCGATACCCTGGGCGACTTCGTCGTCGCGCTCAACCACACCCTGGACGACCTGCGCCTGCCGCCCGTGGACCGCGCCCTGGTCGAGCGCTCGGTGGGCAAGGGCTCCGAGCACCTGGTGCGCACCGTGCTGGACCACCAGCTGGCGCTGCCTGAGGTGGCGGCCTCGGGTGCCATGGCACTGGGCTGGCCGCGCGATCAGGTGGGCGAGCTGGCGCTGGAGCGCTACCAGCACCACTACCTGTTCATCAACGGGCAACATTCGGACGTGTACCCGGGGGTGCTGGAGGGGCTGCAACAACTTCAAGCGATGGGCCTGCCCATGGCCTGCCTGACCAACAAGCCGCTGGCGTTTGCGCAGGCGCTGCTGGAGATCAAAGGCCTGAGCGGGTTCTTTCAGCAGGTGTTCGGTGGCGACAGCTTCGAGCGCAAGAAACCCGACCCGCTGCCGCTGCTGAAAACCTGCGAGGCACTGGGCACGCTGCCGGCGCAGACGCTGATGGTGGGCGATTCGCAGAACGACGGCATCGCCGCGCGCGCGGCGGGTTGCCCGGTGGTGCTGGTGACCTACGGCTACAACCACGGCGACCCGATCGGCGACGCGCCACACGATCTCCTGCTGGATTCACTGGCCGATCTGTCGCCAGCGCTGGATCAAATCAGCGAGCGGCCGCTCACTTCTTGATGCCCAGCAGCGCGTCCTTGAGCAGCCAGTCGGCCGGCTTCGGGCCGAGCCAGATGCGCATCAGCGCGTTGAAGAATTCGGGCTCCTTGAACGGCTCACCCTCCACCTGGCCCTTGATGGTCAGCACGGTGCCCGTGCCCGGCACCCAGTCGATCAGGAAGGTCTCGCCGGTCTTGAGCACCTTGTGGTTGCTGAACACCTGGCTCATGCGCAGCACACCGGGGATGAGTTTGGAGAAGGCGCTGCGCTCCATGTTGTCTTCCATGCCCCGGGAGAACAGCTTGCCGAGCTCGGCCGAGTCGATGTCACGCAGCATGGTGATGGTCATGCGTTTGGGGCCAGGGGCGGCCAGCACCGCGTCCGGCGTGTCGGCTTTGGCGCTCAGGTACAGGCCGGCGGTGTACACCTTGAACACGGCCTTGTAACGCACACCGGCCCCGTTGAGCTGCAAGGGGGTGCTGTTGACCGTGATCCGGTCTTCCAGCTTGACGCCAGCCACCTCGACGGTGGCGGCGCCCACCGGGCCCTGTGCCAGACCCAGGGCACAGGCCAGGGCCATCGTGGCGGCGTACCGGGGGGGGAGCAGCTGGGTGGGGTTCTTCATGGCGGGGGGCCTCGGGCCGGTGGTGGTCAGGATATAAAAACGAACGGTCGTTCGAAAATGGAGATTTTGACCTGCCGTGCGACGTCCCACAACAGGGTTCAACCGTAAAACCAAAGCGTGCAGTGGGCGGGTGGCGGGCGTTTCGCATCGGCTTTGCTACACTTTGGCCCCATGTTCATCCCACGCACATCCTTCACAGGTGGTCTGCCGAGCCGCAATGGCCGGGGAGCCTGGCCCTGGCGCAAGCCAGCGTAAACGTGCACTCCCCCCCGGAGTTGCGCAGACTCCGGCTCGCCCCAGGCGAACCCAGCCCGCGCCACCCCAGCCCCCGAACCCGGCAGCGCGCCTGACCGGGCACCCCAGAAAAACGGTTTCCCCCGCTGCGGCGCAGCAAGAGGCCGATGGAGCGTCTGAACATGATCACCGAACTCGAATTCAAGAGCCTGGCCAGCCAGGGCTACAACCGCATCCCGCTGATGGCCGAGGCCTTCGCGGACCTCGAAACCCCGCTGTCGCTGTACCTGAAGCTGGCCCATGGGCGCGGTGACGGCAAACACAGTTTCCTGCTCGAATCCGTCGTCGGCGGCGAGCGTTTCGGCCGTTACAGCTTCATCGGCCTGCCGGCGCGCACCCTGCTGCGCGCCAGCGGCTTCGGCGCTGAAGCCCACACCGAGGTGGTGCGCGACGGCGTGGTGGTGGAAATCAACCACGGCAACCCGCTGGACTTCATTGCCGCCTACCAGCAGCGCTTCAAGGTCGCGCTGCGGCCGGGCCTGCCGCGCTTCTGTGGCGGTCTGGCTGGGTACTTTGGTTACGACGCGGTGCGTTACATCGAGAAGAAGCTCGAAAACTCCTGCCCGCCCGATACCCTGGGCACGCCCGACATCCTGCTGCTGCAGTGCGAGGAACTGGCGGTCATCGACAACCTCTC
>NZ_JADMKB010000183.1 GCF_018780075.1 Hydrogenophaga sp. | reverse complement strand
TACACCGCGCCGCACTGGCCCTGGGAAACGCGCGACGACGCGCACGTGGCGCCCGAGGTGGCGGCCAACCTGTTCCACCTGGACGGTGGCAACGTGGAGGCCTACCGCCGCATGATCCACCACATGGACGAAGGCATCGGCTGGATCACGGCCGCGCTGCGCGAAGAAGGCCTGCTGGAGAACACCCTGATCGTCTTCACCAGCGACAACGGCGGCGAGCGTTTCAGCGACAACTGGCCGCTGGTGGGCGGCAAGATGGACCTGACCGAAGGTGGCATCCGCGTGCCCTGGATCGCGCACTGGCCGGCGGTGATCCCGCCCGGCTCGGTGAGCGGCCAGCACAGCCTGACCATGGACTGGTCGGCCACGATGCTCGACGTGGGCGGTGGCCAGCCGCACCCGGACTTCCCGCTGGACGGCGTGTCGCTGGCGCCCCTGCTGCGCAACCCGGCGCACGCCTTCGATCGGCCCATGCACTGGCGCATGAACCACCGCGGCCAGCGCGCGCTGCGCGAGGGCGACTGGAAGTACCTGATGGTCGACGGCCACGAGTACCTGTTCAACATCGCCCGCGACGCGCGCGAGCGCGCCAACCTCGCGAAGCGCGAACCGCAGCGGCTCGACGCGATGCGCGAACGCTGGCTGGCCTGGAACGCGACCATGCCGCCGATCCCGGCCGATGCGACGGTGAGCCTGGGGTACGGCGTCAAGGACATGCCCGCGAGGTAGGCTCCCCCCGCGCCGCCTGCGGCGTCACCCCCCAGGGGGCAACGCGATGCGGCCCGGCGAAGCCGGTTCCGCCGCGTTCTGGGTTGGGGTATTTCGCGCCGGTGGCGTTGTTGCTGCGCTTCGCGCGCCATTGACAAACACCGTCGCCAATAATCGACCCATGTCCCGCCTGCACCGCCTCTTCCCCTTTCTGAACTGGCCCCGGCCCGACGCGGCCTTGCTGCGGGGTGAAGCGCTGGCGGGGCTGACGGTGGGCTTGATGGTGATTCCGCAGGGGGTGGCCTATGCGGCGCTGGCGGGCATGCCGCTGATCACGGGCATTTACGCGTCGATGCTGCCGGCGCTGGTGGCGGTGCTGTTCAGTGCGTCGGTGCGGCTCTCGGTCGGGCCGACGGCGCTGACCTGTCTGCTGGTGAGCGCCTCGCTCACCGGGCTGGCCGAGCCGGGCAGCGCGCGCTGGATCGAGCTGGCGGTGTGGCTGGCCTTGCTCACCGGTGGGCTGCAGATCGCGCTGGGGTTTGCGCGCTTCGGCTGGCTGCTCAACCTGGTGAATTCGCCGGTGCTGATGGCGTTCACCCAGGGCGCTGCGCTGCTGATCATCGGCTCGCAACTGCCCGCCATGTTGGGCTTCGCGCAGGGCTGGGCCACGCTGTTCAACCAGCCCGCCGTGCACCTGCCCACGCTGGCCTTCGGCGTGGTGTCGCTCGCGGCCCTGATGCTGGCGCGGCGCTGGCGGCCGGCCTTTCCCAGCGTGCTGTTGCTGGTGGTCGGCTCGGCGGCCCTGAGCGCCGGGACCGGGTTTGAGGCCGCCGACGGCGCGGTGATCGGCACCTTACCCCAGGGCCTGCCGGCGCTCTACGCGCCGGGCTGGCCGGGCTGGGACACGCTGGGTCAGCTGCTGCTGCCCACCCTGGTGATCACGCTGGTGAGCTTTCTGGAAACCGCGTCGAGCGCCAAGGTGGACAACGCGCAGCGCGGCCAGCGCTGGGACCAGGACCAGGACCTGATCGGCCAGGGCCTGGCCAAGCTGTCGTCGGCCCTGGTCGGCGCGTTTCCCACCAGCTCCTCGTTCTCGCGCTCGGCGCTGAACCTCTACGCCGGGGCACGCACCGGCTGGGCCACGGTGTTTTCGGTGGTGGTGGTGCTGGTCGCGGTGCTGCTGTTGACGCCGCTGCTGGCGCACGTGCCGCTGGCGGTGCTGGCCGCGATCGTGATGGTCGCGGTGCTGGGGCTGATCCGGCCGCGGGCGTTCGTGAAGCTGTGGCAGCTCTCGCGGGTCGAGGCGTCCATCGCCGGCGTCACGCTGGCGGTCACGGTGCTGGCCGCGCCGAAGCTCTACTGGGGCGTGCTGGCGGGGGTGCTGATGTCGCTCTCGCACTTCCTGTACCTGCGCCTGCACCCGCGCATCATCGAGGTGGGCCTGCACGCCGACGGCAGCCTGCGCGACCGCCACCTCTGGCAGCTCGCGCCGCTGGCGCCGAACATGCTGGCGCTGCGCATGGACGCGGCGCTGGACTTCGCCACCGCGAACGCGTTCGAGCGCCAGCTGACCGAACACCTCACCGCGCACCCGGACACGCGCCACGTGATGCTGGTCGCCCACCCGATCAACTGGGTGGACGCGACCGGCGTCGAGGCCTTCGGCCGCGTGCAGGGGCAACTCGCCGAACAGGGCATCACCCTGCACCTGGTGGGCATCAAGCTGCCGGTGGAGACCCTGCTCAGGACCGCCGGCCTCCTGCAGGACGGCCCCGGCCTGCGCCTGTACCGCACCGAGGCCGAGGCGCTGCGGGCCTGCGCGTTGCTGCGCGGCGATGCGGAGTGGGTGAGCCCCTGAAAGCCATGAGCCATGGCCACCTTCGCCACTTGAATCCGCCGCCTCGACACCCCATGTAAACCGTTTCAGGAGTCGCACCATGTCCCGTCTTCCCACCTACTACGTCTCCCACGGCGGTGGCCCGTGGCCCTGGATGCGCGAGCAGAACGGCTCGCGCTACGACCAGCTCGAAGCCTCGCTGCAGGCCATGGCGCGCGAGGCCGGTGACGGCGTGCGCGCCGTGCTGGTGGTCACCGCGCACTGGGAGACGCCGTCGTTCATGGTGTCGTCGGCCGCGCAGCCGGGCATGCTCTACGACTACTACGGCTTCCCCCCGCACACCTACCAGATCCACTACCGGGCGCCCGGCTCACCGGCGCTGGCGCAGCGCGTGCAGTCGCTGCTGAATGCGGGCGGCGTGGAGGCCGACCTCGACCCGGAGCGCGGCTTCGACCACGGCACGTTCTCCGTCATGCAGGCCACCTACCCAGAGGCGCGCCTGCCGGTGGTGCAGCTCTCGCTGCGCGCTGACTTCGACCCCGCGGCCCACCTCGCCGCAGGCCGCCTGCTGGCACCGCTGCGCGATGAGGGCGTGCTGATCATCGGCAGCGGCCTGAGTTACCACAACCTGCGCCTGTTCAACGCCAGCGGCGCGGTGCCTTCGCAGCAGTTCGACGCCTGGCTGCAGACCACGCTCACCGCGTCCACGCCGGCCGAACGCGATGCGCTGCTCACGCAGTGGGAGCGCGCGCCCTCGGCCCGCGTCGCCCACGCGCGCGAAGACCACCTGATCCCGCTGATGGTGGCCGTGGGCGCGGCCCACCAGGAGGCCGGCGCCTGCGTCTACCACGAGGACGCGTTTTCCGGCACCCTGACCACATCGAGCTTTCGCTTCGGCGCCGCACCGGTCGCCTGACAGGCAGGCCCCGCGCCGCGCGCCCACCGCGCCCTTCGGGGCCACTTCACGGCGGGCACCTCCCGCGCCCCGCACCCGCGTTCACCCGCCGGGCATTCACGGTTCCGGGCGCGGTTCCAGGGTCTCCACCGCGGCCGGGTCCCGGCCGGCGAGATCGAGCGCGTCCACGGGCCGCCCGGCCCTGGCCGAGTAACGAACCCGGCTGTCCAGCGCCTCCACCTCGGGCCGCACGGGGCGCCGGCCGTAGACCTCGGCCTGCAGCCACGCCAGCTCGGCGTCCAGCAGCGCCCGGCTCGCCAGGGTGCAGGCCCAGACACGGGCCTCGCCGTCCCACCGGTAGCCACGGGCCTTCAGCTTGTCCTTGGACTCGAAGGGCGAAGCGGTGGCCCGCAGCCTGAAGCTGGGCTGCGCGGCGGCGGCCATCAGTTGGCCCAGGCCGGTGGTGCTGCCGTTGCCGACGGGCTGGCTCAGCACCTGCAGCAAGGCGTGGCAATCCACTTGGGCGCGGTGCGCGTCGTAGAACCAGCCCCGGTCCTGGGCCAGGGCGCTCAGCTTGGCCGAGCCCGCGCCGGCCGCGCTCCAGTCGATGTCCGCGAACGAACAGGCCCAGGCCCGGTCGGCAAAACAGGGAAAACGGGCCTCCACGAACGGCCGGTCGAACCCGGCGTTGTGCGCCACGATCAGGTCGGCCCGGGTCACCATGGCCTCGACCTGCGCGTCGTCCAGGCGCTGCCCCCGGACCATGTCGTCGCTGATGCCCGTGACCTCCTGGGCGATCTTCGGGATCGGCATGCCCGGGTCTTCGAACCCTTCGAACACCTCGACAGGCCCGAACGGCAAGCCCGTGGCGCTGTCCACCTGCACCAGCAGCATGGCCAGTTCGATGACCTTGTCGCTCTGGTGCGAGAGCCCGGTGGTTTCGGTGTCGAGCACCAGCACGCGCTGGGTGGGACCCGCGCCGCCGGGGCCCGGCCCGAAGTCCATGCAGGGCAGCAGGCGGCGCAGGACGCGGTAGTCGGGGTGCTGCTCCAACCGCTGCGCCATGTCTTCCAACGTCGGCAAGGCGGGTGGGGCGGCGGGTGGGGCGGCGGGTGCCGCAGATGCGGGCGCCACGGGCAAGGGCGCTTCAAAGTCGAAACTGGTCTGGTTCATGGGCGAAGGCTACCCCACCCCACGTGATGGGTGGACCTTTCCGCAACGAAGCGGGTGGTCAGCGGTCTGGGCTGTGGGCGACATCGTCTTCCTGAAACGCGCCCGGCTTGCGCAAGCCCGCCGCCAGTTGTCCCGCTCTTCGGTCCTCCGATCAAGGGCTCAGCGACTCTCTGCCTGATCCCTCTGCCTGCCAAGGATCCCGGACAGCAGTGGGTGAGCGCTTTATTGAGGCCCCTCCCGCGGGCCTGACAGCGAACGCCAGCACAATCCATCCTTCACTCTGAAGTGAACTCCCTCAAAGAATGCCCAAGCTGACCATGACGGAACATCAGTGGGTCTCGCGCCTTGTGGGGGGATGTGTGTCGAAGCTGCGGCTGGTGGCGTTGACGTGCACGTGGTGGATGACGGGGCACACCGCCAGCCATGCGCTGGTGGCGCTGGATGCACATGAGGAACGCTTCGATTCGTCCGCCCGTGACATCGGGCGAGGCCCACCCCAGCTGACCAGAACCCAGTGCGAGGCGAAGCAGCATGCGGTTTGGGTGGAGGTGAACGTGAGCAGACCCGGTCAGGCACCGAGACAGGTGGTCGGTTGCATCCGCTACTTTCCGAGCCAGCGTGTCGCCCCTGGTCAGCCCATTCTGTTCTTCTTCCATGGTGACCGCGTGGAACCCGGCGGCCTTGCCGATGGCAGCTTGGCCCAGCAGATGGCGCAGGCCCAACGGATCGAGCAGCGCTCGGGCATGCCCACGATCAGCGTGGCGCGTCCGGGCGTGTACGGCAGCACGGTGCTCAACCACCGGCGCGAGCGCCGCACCCACGAAGAGGTCGCCGTGACCTCCGCAGCCATCGACCAGATCAAGGCCCGCTATGGTTTTGACCGGATCAGCCTGGCCGGGCAGAGCGGTGGCGCGTACCTGGCGCTGGCGATGGTGGTGTCGGGGCGGACCGACATCGACACCGTGGCGGCCTCCGGCGCACCCGCTGCCGTGAGGGTTCGCGCATCCCTTCTGCGATCGAACCCGACCTCGGACATCAGCACAGGACAAGACTGGCGAAATGTCTACGACCCGATGGACCACATTGCCGACGCGCGACCCGATGCGCGTCGCAAGGTGTACCTGATTGCCAACCGCCAGGACCGGCGGATTCCCTATGCCTCGGTGGTGGACTTCGTGAACGCCGCCGCACGGGGCAACCTGCCCGTCGTGCTGCTGGATGGCGCCACCGGCGGGGGCAAGGACCACCACAACCACTCGCGTCTGTCTCAGCGTGTGATCCGGTGGCACCGGATGGGGTTGGGTGAGGAGCTGATCGCGCGCCAAGTGGCTGAAGGCGCGGAGTGACACCCCCGTTCCGGAGGATGGGCGGCATTGGCCGCTGACTGGGGTGCGCGCGCGGCGTCCCGGCCCTTCATGTCAGTTGTAGGTCACCACCACCTGGACCGTGTCGCTGTAGCCACCGGGCGTTGCGCTGACCTGGTTGGCGGGCAGGGTGCCGCAGACCTGCCGGTTGATGTTGGAGCCCAGCAGCACGATCAGCAGCGAGCCGCCGACGGTGCTGGTGGCGCCCGTGCCATCGCCCCAGACCGCCGAACAAGCGCCGCCCGAGCCGGTGTCGCCGTACAGCTGGTACGTGAGCCTGGCAGCGCCGTTGGCCATCTGGCGGTCGTTGTAGGTGGTGGCGTACGCCCCCTTGCTCAGGGAGATGCTGTAGTCCACGAACAGGCCCACGGTGCCCGCGCAGGACATCTGCACGCTGCCCGTGCCTGAACCGGATGCGCCGCCGATGGGGTTGTAAGCCCCGAAAACCACCGGTGTGGTGCTCACCGTGCAACTGCAAAACAGGCACAGAGCCTGGGCCTGGGGTGCTCCGGCGAGCGCCGCACCGGACAACAACAGGGCGCGAAGGGCTTTCATGGCGAGGTCTCCTCACAGTGAACGGGCACGGGCACACCGGGTTCGCCCGGAGCCGGCGCCACCACAGCCCGGAACCGGCAGGGCCGGCCAGCCACCGACCCGGTGTACACCGGGTGGGCCGCCCCATCGGGCTCGAACAATTTTCCGTCGTACCCGACGGTGCGCTCCGAGGCTTGGCCCAGCACCTGCAGCACCGTGCCCGGTGGCACCACCTGGCCGTCGGGGCCGAGCATGCGCAGGGTCCAAGGCTGCACGCGGCGCACGCCCATGTCGGCGTACACCCCCGCGCCCAGGGCCGGCGAGAGCTTGAGCTGCAGGCGCTCGAAGACCGCGTCGACGGGCAGATCATTGGGGTCGACGTGGATCCGGTTGGTCTGGTAGGGACGCAAGTCGTTGAGGATGATGGCGCCGTCCGCGCCAGTGCGCCCCACCTCGTGCTGGTCCCGGTACACCGGGACGTCCGGCAGGTTGCCCACCTGGACCAGCGCGAAACTGCCCTCGATGCGCCGCGCCAGGCGCAGTTGGCCGCCGAGCAGCACCAGCGAACCGCCGACAGCGGTGCCGACAGAAACGTTCCCATCCCGCACATCGACGTCGGCCCGCCAGTCCGCAGAAGCGCCACGGCGCTCCAGCCGGGCCGAGAGGCGCCCGTCCGTTTCCGCGTACAGCCGGTGGGCCCAGCCCGGGCCCGGTGGCAGGCTCGACATCCAGCCCAGCCCCCCCGTCGTCTGCCCCGAGGAGCGACTGGCTTGCGCCCAGGCCTGGGTGTGCGACTCCAGCGGAACGACCAGGTTGATCCCCACGGTCCGTTGCCTGTGTTCGAAGTGCGCCGATTGCAGGTAGGCGCTCAGGAACAGCCGGGTGCCGAAGGAGGCGCTGGCGCTGAGGATCCAGAAGCGCTGCGGATCGGCGTTCCAGTACCGGCGTTCCACCCAGGTCAGGCCGATGCCCCCGTGCGACCAGGGCATCAGCACCCCCACGCGATCGGTGGCCTGGCGGGCCGCGTCCGGGTTGTCGGCGCCGAGTTGCGCGAAGAACCGGCTCGACCGGGAGGACCTGATCTGCAGGCTCGCCGCACGGCCCGGCACATCCAGGCCCACGGACCCGGCATGCCCGTCTCGCCCTTCGCGCCCGCTGGCCGCGGCGGTGGCCTGCATCAGCCCCCAGTCGCCGATCTTCCAGACCAGCCCGGCGCCGGCCGTGCGCTGGTCCGGCAGGGTTTCCAGCCGGAGCTCGGCCGTCAGCTGCTCGGCGATGCCGCGCCGGTATTGGCCCAGCAGGACATCGCGGCCGTAGCGGCCGCTGTGATGGCCGTAGTCCTCGCGAATGCGGCCCGCCTCGAGTGCGAAGTCGACCAGCCCCGGGCGCAGGAGCTGGTCGCTCACCAGATAGGGTTGCACGATCTCGGTCTTGCGCCCCAGCAGATCGGTCACGCTCAGGCGCAGATCACCCCGGCCGGTGAGGGTGGGCAGCTGGTTCCATTCGAAGGGCCCGGCGGGCACCTGCCCGGAGGTGACCAGGTTCTGGTTGACCAGCACATCGATGGTCGAGGGCAGCACGGCTTCACCGCGAAGGGTGGGCAGGGCGAACGGCACGAAGTCCGGTTGCATGGCGAAGCGCGTGCCGATGCCAATGCCGCCGATGCGGGCCGGACGCCCCCACAGCCCCGCGCTGGTGATCTGGTCGCCCAGCCGCAGGGATCGCATCTTGGGCGCGTCGCTGAACTCGACGCCCGTGTCCAGGCGCACCCAGCGCCCGCTGCCCCGTTCCTGGTTGCGGTAGTAGGCGCTGCCCGTCAGGCGCGTGCCGGGCGCAAAGCCCACCAGTTCCAGGCCGCCGGTCCAGGCGGTGTGTCCGTGGGCGTGTCCCGCCTGCAACTCGTAGTTGGCGTACGCGCCGGTGCCGCTGGCGCCCCGTGCCAGGGCCATCTGATCGTCGGAGGCAAGCCGGTAGATGGCAAAGGCATTCGCTGGCGCCATGATCGTCAGGGACTGGCGTTCGGGATCGAACACCACCTGCACGCCCTCGATCTGATCGAGCCAGGCATGGCCGTCCAATGTGCCCCCGCTCACCCGAACCCGCGGAGCCAGCAACCGCAGCTCAGCCCAGAGCGCCGACGACAGGGACCAGCGGCCATCGTCGGAGTGGCCCACCTCCTGCACACCGTTCAGGCGCTGGCCGTTGACGGTGACATCCAGAATCAGGACCCGACCCGCGTCCCGTGGTTGTGACCACGCCGGGCCGGCGCTGAGCAGGACCGCGCATGCCAGGGCGACCGTCCGGACAACGCGCCAGTGGTGCCACATCAACGGGGAATGGTCAGGCGTTGCTGGCCCGGGTCGGCGCGCACGTCCACGCCCAGACCCTCCGCGCCGGTGTTGGGCAAGGGCAGGGTCCAGGCCCGTTCCTGACCCGCCAGCACCGCAGCATGCACATCCAGCGGATGGCCCACCGGCGCGCCCGAGGCCGTGCTCAGCTGCAGGCCACGGACGACCGTGCGCACATTGCCCTGGTTCCGGAAACGAATCTCGACGCTGTTGCCGTCCACGCGCCGTGTTTGCCATTCAGGTCGGTGGACCACCTTGTGGGGCGCGACATAAATGGGAATGCGCAGCTCCAGCAACACCCGCACCCGGGCAGGCGAGGCCTCTGCGGGAGACGCGGACGGGGACTGCGCCGGGGCCGCCGGGGGCACCTCGCGCAGCAGGAGCCGGTAGGTGCGCTCGGTATCGAGCGGCGCCTTCCCCCGCCATCCCAACCGGATCACCTGAGTCTGCCCCGGCTCGAGCGTGAAAACGCCCGGGTTGTGCAACACATCGGCGGTCGGGCCAAAGACGTCCTGGCCGGCCGACTGCGTCCAGGACACCACATCCACGTGGGTGGTGACCCGCTCATCGCCCTGGTTGGTGACGGTGATCGCCTCGCGGGCCTTCTCGCCCGACAAGGCCACCACCACCGGCATGACGGACAGACTGCCGGCTTGCGCGGCCCACGTGCACAGCATCGCGCCGACCGGGATCACGCGGCGCCACAGGCTTCGCATGGCGTCAGTTGTAGGTGACGGTGACGTTGACGGTGTCGGTGTAGCTGCCCACCGGCACGTTCTGGCTGGCGGCCACCCGCCCGTAGACGGTGTGATCCACCTGCAGACCGGTGCCCGTGGCATTGACCAGATCGCCACCGGTGGTGCCCCAGACGGACGTCCTGGAGGCATCGCTGTAGAGCTGGTAGGTCAAGAGGTCGGGCACATTGGACATGGCACGGGCCAGCACATTGGCCTGGCCGCCCCCATCGAGCGATACCGCGTAGCTGGTCCCGTTGGTGCAGGTGACGGAGACCGTGCCCGTGCCATCCAGCACGGTGCCCGCAGTGGGGTTGTAGACCCCGAACGCCACGGGAGACGTGCTGACGATGCACGCGGCACTCACCGTGGCGGTGACGAGCAAGGTGTTCGTCGCCGTGGCCGACCCCGCGACACCGTGCAAGGCCATCAGCGCCGCGGGAAAAAGGAATTTACCGAACGAGTTCATCACACCGGCCCTCCTGTGACCAAACGTTACCACCTCCTGCCGGCCGGAGAACGAAGAAACAGCGGGGGGTTTTGCCGTCATTTCGTCCGTCCAGCATTGGCTCACCAGAACACGCCCATGCTGCGGTGGCTTGTGCAGCCTCAGGGCTTCGTCCATATCTCGGCGCGGCGATTGCGCGCCCCAACCGCTTCGTTGTACCCTTGCAGGGCGGGCCGCTCCTCGCCAAAACTCACCGCCTCGGCCTGCTCCTGCGACGCACCGAAGCGGGCCAGTCCCTGGCGCACGGCCTCCGCACGCCGCTGGCCGAGCGCCAGGTTGTATTCCGTCGATCCCTCGGTATCGGTGTGCCCTTCCAGCATCACTTTCATGCCGGGCTTGCTCTTGAGCAGGCGGGTGACGTTTTCGAGCACCGGGATGTACTGAGGCGCGACGACGTACTCGTCGAAATCAAAATACACAATGCCCAGCGGGCTCCCTTGGACACTGGCGGGTGCCACCACGGACGCAACGTCCCGTGGCGACATCGAGACGGCTGCCGGGGCCGGCCGGGCGATCGACATCCCCCCGTGATGGGTGATGGTGCGGCGCTCGGTGGACTGCACACCGGCACACCCCGCCAGGGCGGCAATGAGGGCCAAGGGGATGAGGTGCTTGATCATGGTGGACTCCTGTTGATGGACTGTTCTGGGGGCATGCCATCAGCACGCCGGATGGCGCGTCCGGGCGTCATGGCGAGGCCCATACCGCCGGCCCGGGCGATGGCGACGGTGCCTGGGCGCCCGACAAAAAACGCTGGTGGTACGCGACCAGTCCCGAGATGCAGTGCTGCACATCGTCGATGCGCACCCGAAAGCTGTAGTGGCGGATGAAAAAGGTGTTGCAGATCCTGGCCGGGCGGCGGAAAAACATCGCCAGCTCGGGGAAGCAGTAGCCACTGAAGAGATGGCGCGCCCGGTGGTGCAGGGCCAGGTCGAACGCCTGCCGGTCAAATCCCGGGTCCAGCGCCAGCGGCTCCAGCCCCAGCGAGTCCATGCGGTCGAGCATGGCCCTCGCGGCCATCATCAGCTCGAGCAAGGTCGGGTAGGCCGTGATGCGTTGCCGGATGAACCCCAGGTGCCGGCTGACATTTTTCAGACCGAGGCGAAAGTAGCGCTCCTGCGGCGCATGCCGGGTCAGTTCATTGAGCGCGTAGGCCAGCCAATGGTCGTGTGACCGCCAGTGTTGCGCCTGGATGAAGTGTTCGGCCGCACGGCCCACGGCCGCCAGGTAGCGGTGGTCCCCGGTCAGCTCATGGGCCTTGAGCAGCCCGAACGCCGCCTCGCCGTCGTAGTACACCGTGCGATGGGCTTCCTTGAGCGCGAGCGAGGGGAACGTCAGCACGTGCACGAACGCGCCAGTGGTCGCATCCTGCATCCGCAGCAAGCCCTCCGCCAGCGGTCGGATCAGGTCGAGGTGCCGGGGCTCGCCCGTCAACCCGATGCGCTTGGCGATGGCCAGAATGGCCACCCCGTTGCCCCCCAGCTTGATCTCGGCCTCTTCATCGACCAGGTAGGCCACGGGGGCCTCCCCCGCCGGCACCGCGACCGGGTGGACGAGCTCCCGGCACAGGTGGTCAATGGCCCGTGTGGCGGCTTCCAGATGCGCCGGCTGGCGGGTCAGGTCCCATGCTTCCAGCAGCGAATAGGCGGCACTCGCGTGCCGCAGCGCGTTGTAGGACGGCACCGGGCGGTCGAAACAGGGGTACCAGCCGTAGACCCAGCGTCCCGAGGGCGTCACCTGGCGTGCCAGGAAGTCCGCGCTGTGCTGCACGGCCTCGGCCACCATGGCGGCGTCGGGCTGGCCGATGCGGCGGATCCGGTCCATCACGCCCTCGTTGTCCAGTGTCAGCACCGGCCCGTCGCCCTCCACGAAGACGCCCTTGGTCTGAAAAAGCCACAGCGGCGCCGCATCGTCCTGTGGCCAGCCGGTTTCCCGGCCCCACCTCGCCCTGGAAAACGCGCGCAGGTTCACGTCGTTGGGCACACAGGCGTTGATGTCCCCGCTGTACAGGCAGGCGTGTGCCCACAGCTCTTCGGGCAGGCAGGCCTGCGTCAACGCCTCGTCCCAGGCGATGCCCAGCGCAAAGTAGTTGGTCTTCGTGCCGGCCAGCAGGCGCCGGACCTGCCCCCAGGTCCCGGCATGCACCTGCACCACCCGGTCCGCCCGGACCCAGCGAGGGACCGCGGCGTCCCCGCCCTGGCGCTGGCGCCACTTCGCCCACGCGTCTTGCCACGCCGCAGACACATCGGCACCGCGCCCCGAGACGGTGAGCGCCCGCTCGCTGCCATCGCTCACCGACAGAAACAGAACCTCCTGGCCGGCACCGGGTGCCCGCGGCCGACCCGCGTCGAAACGCTGCAGCACCGCCAGGCAAGGCGCCGAGAACGAGGGAAGAAGATCGGTCATGAAACGAAGGCCGCCATCCAGACGGCGGTCTGTGAACCGTCCTAGCCGCCCAGGCTGCCCGTGAGGGGGTCAAGAAGGCTGCCCGACCCCAGCTGGGTCAGGTCGGTCAGCGGCTGGGTGATGGCGCCTTGCGTCGAGGTGTCATCACCCGGCATGGCCTCACCCACGCCCTCGCTGTTGTCCAGCGATCCACCCACGGTGTCCTCCAGCAAAGCGGTCGTGCCCCCATCGACCAGGTCAGACACCAGGTTTTCCGTCCCCAGCAAGTCGTCGAGAAGCGCGTCCGAGTCCGAGGTCAGGCCACCCAGGGTGTCCACCAGCGGGTCGGCCACCGTCTCGGTCGACGAACCCGTTTCTGAGTTCGCGGCATCCTGGTTCAGGGCAACGTCGGCCGTGTCCGCCAGACCACCCACGGCGCCGCCCACCAGATCGGTGACCGGTGCCAGCGGCGTGCTCGAACCCGTCTCCACCACGTCGTCGCCCACGCTGGCCAGCTCGTCCAGCAGGCCCGGCTCGGTCGGTGTGCCGATCAGGGCGTCGTCCACGGCGCTCAAGAGGTCCGTGGACGACGCGTCCACCACGCCATCGGTCAATGGCGCGGTCACGCCCTCCAGGCCCGCCTCGGCCGCCAGGGTGTCCACGACATCGGTGCCCTGATCGACGGTCGCGACCACCCCGTCCAGCAGCGAAGCGTCGCCGGCATCGCCACCCGACAGCACCTCGCCCAACGTGTCCTCCAGCAGCGCGGTGCTGGTGTCATCGGTCAGATCCGACAGCAGCGTCTCGGTCCCCAGCAGACCGTCGAGCAGCGTGTCCGCGTTGGTGGTCAGGTTGTCGACGAGCTGGTTGGCGTCACCCCCGACGTTGCCGGTGGAGCTCGACGTTTCCGAATCCAGCACATCCTGGTTGAACACGGTGTTCAGGGTCGTGCCCAGATCGGACACCAGATCGCCAGCCAGGTCGGTCACCGGTTCCAGGGGCGAGCCCTCCCCGACGGCCGCCACCTCCTGGCCCAGGTCGACCAGTTCGGTGGTCAGGCCCCCGTCGCCGTCTTCACCGATCAGCAAGGTGTCCAGCTCCTCGGTCACCGTGCCCACGATCGGATCGACGACCTCATTCAAGACGGGACTCAGCTCACCCAGGCCCGCATCGTCCAGCAATTCGCCGGTGGAGTCGGTCGCGGAATCCAGCACCAGGCCGGCCCCTGAAAGCAGCGTGTTGTCGGCGTCGGCATCCGTGTCCGTGTCCGTGTCCGTGTCCGTATCGGTATCGGTATCGGTATCGGTATCGGTATCGGTATCGGTATCGGTATCGG
>NZ_JADMKB010000008.1 GCF_018780075.1 Hydrogenophaga sp. | reverse complement strand
CGCCGCTCTTGCCCACGTTGCCCAGCGCCAGCTGCAGGATGCACGAGGCGCGCACGATGGCGTTGCCGATGGTGTGCTGGGTCTGCCCCATGCACCAGACCACCGTGCCAGGCTTGCTCTCGGCCAGCATCTTGGCGACCTTGAACACCTGGGCTTCGGGCACACCGCAGGCCTCTTCCACCGCCGCAGGCGTCCACTTGGCCAGCACCTCTTCACGCACCTTGTCCATGCCGAAGACGCGGTCGTTGATGTACTGCTTGTCTTCCCAGCCGTTCTTGAAGATGTGGTGCAGCAGGCCGAACAGGAAGGGGATGTCGGTGCCCGAGCGGATGCGCACGAACTCGTCGGCCTTGGCGGCGGTGCGGGTGAAACGCGGGTCCACCACGATCATCTTGCAGCCGTTCTCCTTGGCGTGCAGCATGTGCAGCATCGAGACCGGGTGGGCCTCGGCGGCGTTGGAGCCGATGTACATCGCGACCTTGCTGTTCTGCATGTCGTTGTACGAATTGGTCATCGCGCCGTAACCCCAGGTGTTCGCGACGCCGGCCACCGTGGTGGAGTGGCAGATGCGCGCCTGGTGGTCGCAGTTGTTGGTGCCCCAGAAGCTCACGAACTTGCGCAGCAGGTAGGCCTGTTCGTTGTTGTGCTTCGACGAGCCCACGAAGTACACCGAGTCGGGCCCGCTGGCCTCTTTCAGCTTTTTCATGCGGTCGGTGATCTCTTCGAGCGCGGTGTCCCAGCTGATGCGTTCGTACTTGCCGTTCACCAGCTTCATCGGATAACGCAGGCGGTACTCGCCGTGGCCGTGCTCGCGCAGTGCCGCGCCCTTGGCGCAATGGGCACCGAGGTTGATGGGCGAATCGAACACCGGCTCCTGCCGCACCCAGACGCCGTTCTCGACGATGGCGTCCGTCGCACAGCCCACCGAGCAGTGGGTGCAGATGGTGCGCTTGACCTCGATCTTGCCGCTGCCGTCGATGGACTTGCCCTCGGCGGCCTTGGCTTTCTTGACCAGCGTCAGCTGGGTCGCGGCCAGCCCGACGCCCACGCCCAGACCCGAGCGGCGCAGGAAGGCGCGGCGGTCCATGGTGGGCAGGGCCGCCGACAGGCCGCGCTGCAGGCTGTGGACGAAACTGCTGTGGGCACGGGCGCCTTGTGCGCCAGCGCCGGAAGATTTTTTGGTCAGCAACATGCGGTTCTCCGACGGGCTCAGATCTGGGTGGTCTTGTAGTAGTGCTTGACGTGGTCCGTCAGGGCGTAACCGCCACCGCGTTCCGGCGCCGGGCGCGGTGCGGCCGCTTCAACCGGGGCCTCGGCGGGCGCGCCCGGCAGCAGGCTCGCCGCAGCGGCCAGCGCCCCCACGGTGCCCGCACCGGCAAACAGGGTGCGCCGGCTCAGGCGGGTGTGGGTCTCGGGTTGCGGCTTGTTCATGCATGTCTCCTGGTTGAACAGCGCCCGTCGCACGTCCCCTGACGCGACTTGTGGGCTTTTTGCATAAGCGAATCTAACCCGCCGCTCCACCCGCGCGCAAGCGGCCATCGGTTGCACCCACCGGGCCGTGCAACCCCTTGACACACGGCGGGCCCGCGCCGGGCGGGCGCACCGCGCGTGCTAGCGACTTCATAGCCAAAACCGTGCCACCCTATTGACCTGGCGGCGCGGGGGCTGACGGACACCGAAGAGCGGGGAGCCAGCCTCGGGCCCAAAGGGAATACCCTGAGACAGGAAACAGACGGCCTGGTCGCCTCGCGCCAAACTGGCATCGGGCCTTGCGACAATTTGTCGCGCTGCGGGGTGGCAAGACCGCCTCCCCATCGACCTTGGAAACCGTCGGATTCCGGGGAATACCCAAGTGATTTGGTCGGCATCATCCGTAGAATGCCGGCGGGTGGACTCCACCTCTCTCTCCCCTGCACCCGAACGAAGCCTCGAAGGCTGGCCCGACTGGTCGATCCTGATCGTGGACGACGAGCAGGGCATGCTCAACTTCCTCGTCAAGACCCTGGCTCCGCGCTGCCACTTCGTCATGAGCGCGAGCAGCGCCGAAGAAGGCGCCGAGTGGCTGCGCGGCCACCACGTGGACCTGGTCATCCTCGACATCTCCCTGCCCGGCAAAAACGGCGTGACCTGGCTGAAAGAGCTGCGTGAACAGGGCTTCACCGGCGAGGTGATCCTGATCACCGCCTTCGCCGATCTGGACACCGCCATCGAGGCGCTGCGTGCCGGCGCCTCCGACTTCATCCTCAAGCCCTTCCGGGTGCCGCAGATCCTCAACGCCGTGAAGCAGTGCCACGAGCGCGCCCGCCTGCGGCGCGAGAACTTCGTGCTGCGCCGGGCGGTGGTGCCGGCCACCGGCGGCTCGGCCCTGGTGGGCGACTCGGCCCCCATGCAGGCCCTGCGCACGTCGATCGCGCGAGTGGCCTCCGTCCACAGCACCGTGCTGCTGCAGGGCGAATCGGGCACCGGCAAAGAGCTGGTGGCGCGCGAACTGCACGCGCAGAGCCCGCGCGCGGCGGGCCCTTTCGTGCCGGTCAACTGCGCGGCCGTGTCGCCCGAGCTGATCGAAAGCGAGCTCTTCGGCCACGCTCGCGGGGCCTTCACCGGCGCCACCCGGGCGCGCGACGGGTTGTTCCACTACGCGCAGGGCGGCACGCTGTTCCTCGACGAAATCGCCGAGCTGCCGCTGCCCATCCAGGCCACGCTGCTGCGCGCCATCGAAGACCTGAAGATCCGCCCGGTGGGCAGCGAACAGCTGGTGCCGCTGAACCTGCGCATCATGGCCGCGACCAACCGCCGCCTGGCCGACGAGGTGTCCGCGGGCCGCTTCCGCAAGGACCTCTATTTCCGGCTGCAGGTGGTGGACCTGAACCTGCCGCCGCTGCGCGAGCACATGTCGGACATTCCCGCGCTGGTGGCGCACTTCGTCGGCCAGCTCGCGCCCGCCCTGGGCGTGGCGCCGCTGCAGGTCAGCGCGCAGGAGATGGACTTCCTGCACCAGTACCACTGGCCCGGCAACGTGCGCGAGCTGCGCAACCTGATCGAGCGCTCGCTCATCCTGGGCTCGCTCAACGTGTCCGCCCTCTACCCCGGTGACGCGCAGCGCGCCACGGCCGGCGCGAGCACCGCCCCCATGGACCTGCTCACCATGGAGAAGCGGCACATCCTCTCCGTCATGGACTCGGTGCAGGGCGACAAGACGCGCGCCGCTCAATTGCTCGGCGTGTCGCGCCGCACGCTGGAGCGGCGGGTCGCCGAGTGGAACAGCTTGTGAAGGCACCCCCGCCGCGCTGCGCGCGACCCCCTCAAGGGAGCAACCCGAAGCGGCCCGGCAAAGCCGGTTCCGCCGGGTTCCCGGGTGGAACCCTTCGCGCCGGCATCGACCTCACATGATCCGCCACACGCCTGGCTGGCTCGCCAACTCGGTGCGCAACAAGCTGCTGGCGATGGCGCTGCTGCCGCTGCTGGTAGTGTTTCCGCTGCTGGTGCTGGCCATCGCGGTGTGGAGCAACATCACCTACGACCGCCTGCTCATCACCAAGGTGCGCAGCGACCTGGCGGTGGCGCGCGGTTACTTCGACCAGGTGCTGATCGAGGTCGGCAGCGGCACACGTGGCGTGGCGGGTTCGCAGCGGCTGCTGCACACCCTGCAGATGGCATCAACCGGAACCCCGCTGAGCCCGCCGCTTGCCGCCGCCCGGCAAGACCTGAACCTCGATTTCCTGCTGCTTTACCAGCCCGACGGCCAGCCCCTGGCCAGCGCCCAGGGCGCCCGACCCGCCACACCCCTGCCCGCCGCGCTCACCCGGCTGTTCGAGGCATCGCGCGCGCCCGGCGCGAGCCCACGCGCGGCGCAGATCGTGCGGCTCTCGCGCGACGAACTCAGCGCCATGGCGCCGCAGCTGCTGCCGCGCCTGCACATCCCGCTGGTGCCCACGCGCAACGCCGCGCCCGACGCGCGCGGCATCGAAGACCGCGCCATGGTCGTGCTCTCGCTGCAACCGGTGCACGACGCGAACGACCAGCCGCTGGCCCTGCTGGTGGGCGGTCTGCTGCTCAACCAGAACCTCGACTTCATCGACCACATCAACCGCATCGTCTACCCCGAGGGCGCCCTGCCCTTCGGCAGCGAAGGCACGGCCACGCTGTTCCTCGACGACGTGCGCATCACCACCAACGTGCGCCTGTTCCAGGAGCAGCGCGCCATCGGCACCCGCGTCTCGCAGACCGTGCGCGAGCGCGTGCTCGGTGATGGCCAGACCTGGCTGGACCGCGCCTTCGTGGTGAACGACTGGTACGTATCGGCCTACGACCCGCTGCTCGACGCGGCGGGCGAACGCGTGGGCATGCTCTATGTGGGCTTCCTCGAATCGCCCTTCCGCCTCGTGCGCCACGCCATGCTCGCGCTCATGGGCCTGATCTTTCTCGGCGTGATGGCGGTCTCGGCCTGGTTCTCGGTGCGCTGGGCGCGCAGCATCTTCCGGCCGGTGGAACAGATGAACCGCACCATGCAACGCGTGGAAGACGGCGAGTCGGCGGCCCGCGTGGGCGCCCTGCCCGCACGCGACGAACTCGGCGCGCTGGCCGGCCACCTCGACCAACTGCTCGACGTGATCGACGACAAGACCGCCGCCCTGCGCCGCTGGGCCGAAGAGCTGGACGCCAAGGTCGCCGAGCGCACGCGCGAGCTGGAGGCCAGCAACGCCTCGCTGCAACTGGCGCAGCAGCAGTTGGTGAAGAGCGAAAAGCTCGCGGCCATCGGCCAGCTCACCGCCAGCATCGCGCACGAAATCAACAACCCCATCGCCGTGATGCAAGGCAACCTCGACCTGATGCGCGACACGCTGGGCGGTCACGCCCTGCCGGTGAAGGCCGAACTCAAGCTGCTGGACGAACAGGTCGAGCGCATGCGCCTCATCGTCACCCAACTGCTGCAGTACGCGCGGCCCACCGAATACGCGGGCTATGTGGAAACGCTGGACCTGAGCCGCACCGTGGACGACTGCCTGGTACTGGTCGCGCACCTGCTGGCGCAGACGCGCATCGAGGTCGTGCGCGACCTGCGCGCCACGCAGCGCGTGGGCTTCAACCGGCAGGAGCTGCAGCAGGTCATCATCAACCTGCTGATCAACGCCATCCAGGCCATGCCGCAGGGCGGCACGCTGCGGCTGGCCACGCAGGACTGGGCCGACGAACACGGTGCGCGCGGCGCGCTGCTGCAGGTGCAGGACTCAGGGCCGGGCCTGGCACCCGGCGTGGAAGAACGCCTGTTCCGCCCCTTCTTCACGACCAAGAACGACGGCAACGGCCTGGGCCTGTGGATCAGCCTGGGCCTAGTGGAACGCTACGGCGGCAGCATCGGCGCGGGCAACCGGGAGGACGGACACAGCGGTGCGCTGTTCAGCGTGCGGCTGCTGACGGAGCCGCAGGCGCCGGCGGCGGTGAACACGCGGGATGGGCGGCCAGGGGGGTGAGGGGTTTGGTGCCGGGTGGTGAGTTTCGCCCCCCCTGAGCAGTACATCGCATTTGCGATCAACGCGGCACAAAGCGGACACTCACGCGTGGTATCCACCGCCCGCCGCGCAGCCCACTCTTCACGATCTCGGGGTAGCCTTCACACGGGAGTCTTCTGCGGAGCGCCGAACAAGCAGGCGCCGCGGGCCGGACCCCTCGGCCACGAGCCGATCTGCGGGATTGCGCAATCGGCAGCGGTCAATCGATAGACAACCGCAGCCGATGCAGTCGTCCAGCGTATCGCGGAGGCGAGTCAGCTGTTCAATGCGTTCGTTCAACTGATCGCGCCAGACAGCCGACAGGCGCGACCAGTCGGCCCGTGAGGGTGCTGCGTCCTCGGGCAGCGACGCCAGCGCGGCCGCCACATCGGCCAACGAGATGCCCACGGCCTGAGCGACACGGATCAGCGCCACGCGGCGTAACACGTCGCGCGCGTAGCGGCGCTGATTGCCATCGGTGCGCCAGCCCGAGATCAATCCCTGTGCCTCATAGAAATGGAGCGTCGACACCGGCACGCCACTGCGGCGCGCGACCTCGCCGACGCTCAGCTCGGCTGGCAGTCCGGATGGATGGAGTGGTTTGGTCTTCATGGTCGCCACACAAGGCACTTGACCTCAAGTTTAGCTGAGGTTTCAGACTATGCCCTTTGGTGCACATTCCGCGCACTTTCACTGGAGCCAACCCATGACGACGACCCCAACCACCGCCCACCCCGCCTTTCGCGTCGACCGCTTCGACGTACCGCCCACCGCCCTTGAGCCCTTCATGGCGCGACTGCGCACCACACAGCGCCTGCTCGGCGAACTCGAAGGCTGCCGGCAGAATCTGGTGCTGCAAGGCACGGAGCGGGGCGACTCGATAGCCGTCGTCACCATTGTCGAGTGGTCCAGCGAACACGCGATGGCCGCCGCCAAAACCGCAATGCAGGCGCACTACGCTCACGAGGGCTTCGAGCCCGCCGCCTTCATGCGTGAGCTGCGCGTCCGCCCTGACATGGATGTCTACCGCCCAGTCTGAATACCAGTCTGCAACCGCTTCACACCCCTTCACACCCCTTCACCCCATCAAATCAAACCCCTGCGTCTCCACACTGACGAACGCAGCCGTGAAGCCCGCCAGCGCGGCATAGAAGCGCGACTTGGGATGCGCAGCAATGGCTTCGCACATCGCGGGCACCCAGGTCTGCACGTGGGCGCCGAAGAACTTCTGCTGCCGGGTGAGGTTGGCGATTTCCACGTCGTCGCCTGCGATGAGGTAGCGCATGACTTCGCAGACGCAGGCAATGTGGTCTTCGGTTTCGTTCATGGACTCGTCGCGCGACAGGCCCAGCTCGGTCAGGTCGCTGCGCAGCGCGGCCAGGGGCTTTTCGTTGAGGAAGCCGCTGAGGTACCAGGAGCCGAAGAGATAAATCTCGGGCTTGCCGACGCCGCCGAACAGGGCGTCGTATTCGACGGCGACCTGCGCGTCGCTCAGCTCGCGGGCCACACCCACGAACTGGCGCCAGGGTTCTTCGAGAAAGCCGCCGGCGGCGGGTGCTTCGGTCACGGCCACGCGCAGCTGGGCCAGCAGATCGGGGCTGGGCGGTGCGTAGAACAGCGCGGCCAGCAGGCCGTACACCTCGGCGCGGGCGGTTTCTTCGTCGAGGGCGGAAGACACGGGGATGGCGTCGTTCATGGTCACAGGTCCGTGATGCGGGTCTCGCCCGGGTTCGAATAGATGTCCACCACGCGGCAGTCGCCGCACATTTTCAGGCGCTCCAGCGCCTCGCCCTGGAACATGGCGTGGCCGCCGAGTTTGGCGAGCATGACCTCAATGCCCTTGAGCGTGCCGAAGGGCTTGCTGCAGCGGATGCATTGATACGGTTGCGCTTCGTTGAGCACGCGCGGCTGCCGGCGCTCTTCGCTCAGCAGCAGGCGCGGCTGCAGGGTGATGGCGTTTTCGGGGCAGGTGGTGGCGCACAGGCCGCACTGCACGCAGTTCTTTTCGATGAAGCGCAGTTGCGGGCGCTCGGCGTTGTCCTGCAGCGCGCTGGCCGGGCAGGCGCTGACGCAGCTCAGGCACAGGGTGCAGGTGTCGCGGTTGACGTTCAGGCTGCCGAAGGGCGAGGCCGCGGGCAGCGAGATGAACGTCTCTTTTGTGCGCGTGGCGCGGCTGGCGCTGTCCTGCAGCAGGTGGTCGAGCGCGAGGTCGAGCGTGGCGCGTTTTTCGGGTTGCACCGCGAAGCTGGCCTTGCGGGTGACGCCTTGGGCCGGCGCCTCATTCAGCTCGGCGTCGAGCGCGGGCAGGTCGCGCGCGTCGCGCACTTCGATCAGCTTGAAGTGGCGGCCGCTGTAGCCCAGCGCCTGCACGATGGTTTCGGCCACGGCCATCTGCTCGCGCAGGGCCTCGTGGTACTGCGGCGCTTCTTCGCCGGTCATCAGCACCCAGACCTGCGAAGCGCCGTAGGCGAAGGCGGTGAGCCAGAGGTCGATGCCGGTGGAGGACGTGTGCCACAGCGGCAGCGGGATGACGCGGGCGGGCACGCCACGCACGGTCTTGTCGAGCTGGGCCAAACGCCCCAGGTCGTTCACCAGCGCCGCGCCGGCTTCCTGGCTGTGCAACAGCAGGGCCGCGTGCTGGCCGCCGGCTTTGGCGTAGGTGGCCAGCAAGGTGCGCAGCTTGACGCCCTGCTCGCTGGCGCGCGGGTAGGCGTAGCTCAGCGCGCCGGTGGGGCAGACGGTGGTGCAGGTGCCGCAGCCCACGCAGAGGTTGGGGTTGACGACGATCTGGTTGCGCTTGAGGTCGCTGCTGATGGCCGAGGCCGAGCACACGTCCACACAGGCGTTGCAGCCCACGCTCTGGTTGCGGCCGTGGGCGCAGATCTTCTGTTTGTAGGTGAAGAACTTGGGCTTCTCGAACTCGCCCACCAGGTCGCGCAATTGCGTGACGGCGCGCACCTGGGCCATGGCGTCGGCCGTGGGTGGCAGGTGCACGTAGCCTTGGGGCAGCGCGTGCTGGGTGAAGCCGGGCGCGGCGCGCAGGTCGAGCACCAGATCGAACTTTTCCTCGCGTTCCTGCGCATCGCGCTGGAAGTTGATGGCGCCCACGGCCTCACAGGCCTTGACGCAGGCGCGGTGCGATTGGCAGAGCGACAGGTCCACCTGGTAGTCGAGCCCGATGGCGCCTTCGGGGCAGGCGGCCACGCAGGCGTTGCAGCGGGTGCAGAGGTCGAGGTCGATGGGGTTGCTGTCACTGACCACCACGTCGAACGCGCCCAGCCAGCCGCGCAGGCTCTGCAGCTGGCCGGCGAGCACCGGGTACTGGCGCGCCTGCATGCCGCTGCCGCCGGTGGGCAGCAGGGTCACGTCCAGCGCGTCGTTCACCAGCGCGGCCATGGCTTCGGCGCGCTCCAGCGGGCCGATGATGAGCAGGCGGCCTTCGCTGGTGTAGGTGACGGTGGGCACCGGCTCGGCCTCGGGCAGGCGCGCCGCGGCGAGCAGGGCCGCGATCTTGGGCGTGGCCTGCGCGGCCTCGCGGCCCCAGCCGCCGGTCTCGCGGATGTTGACGAAGCGGATGGGCCGCGCCTGCAGCGACACCGCGCCTTCGGTCTGCTCCGACAGCTCGGAGAACAGGCGGCTTTCCTGCGTGCAGGCCACCACCAGTTCATCGCCGTTGCGGGTGGCCTTCTGGAAGGCGGGGGCATCGCGGCGGCACAGCGTGGTGTGCAGCGTCAGGTCTTCATCCAGCGCCTGGCCCAGGGCCTTGGGGTCCAGGGGCATGGTCTGGTTGCAGTTGCAGATCAGCGTGGTCATCGTGGGGGGTCTCTTCGGGTTCTGCCGCGTCTGGTGCACGGGTGTCTTCGGTGGCCGGCGGGGGCTCGGCGCTGGCGTCCGTGGCGGGGGCTTCAGCGGCCGTGGCCACGGGCGGCTTCTGGTCTTTGCTCTTGTCTGGGTCTTCGGGGTCGTCCACCAGTTTCAGAAACTGGGCGCTGACCATCTTCGCCATGTCGGCGGCCGACAGCGGGCTGGGCTTGGAGTAGTCGTCGATGTAGATGTCCAGCCCGTCCATCACGTTGAAGTGCGGGTCGGCGAACAGCTTTTTCACGGCGGCATTGCGCACCTCGGCCGGCACGTCCTTGGCGACAAAGCGGCTGAAGTCGGAGGCGGGGGTGAGGGACTGCGTGTCTTCCAGCGTGGGGGGTGGCGGCACCTGGGCTTCGGCCACCGGTGGGTCGGGCACCACGGGCACGGCGGCGGACACCGCCACGGCCGCGGCCGCGGCCGCGGCCGCAGGGGGCGCAACGGGTTCGGGCACCGGTTCGCCACTGCGCACCTGCGCTTTGCGGCGCGACCAGCGCGAGAAGAAGCTGTCGTCGTCGGAAACGCTCATGGGTGCTTGCGGAGTCGGTCGGCGCGCTCGCGCGTGGCCTGCAGAAAGGCCTCCATCACCGGCCCGCTGTCGATCAGGCCCTGCCGCGCTTCGGTCGGCAGCAGGTGAAACTCGGGGTGCCATTGCAGGCCCAGCACAAAACCCGGTCCGGTGGCCCGGATGGCCTCGATCACGCCGTCCTGCGGGCACTGGGCTTCGACCACCAGGCCTTCGCCCAGGCGGTCCACGCACTGGTGGTGGATGCTGGTGACGCGGTGCAGGGCGGGGCCGTACAGCCGGTCCAGCAGCCGGCCGGGCTCGAACTGGACCTCGTGCTGAAGGCGGTCGTAGTGGGCCAGGTCCTGGTGCTGCACCGGGCTCCGGCGTTGCGAGGGGATGTCCTGCACCAGGGTGCCCCCGTGGTACACGTTGATCAGCTGCGCGCCACGGCAGATGCCCAGCACCGGCTTGCGCGCCTCGATGAAGCCGCGCAGCAGGGCCAGCTCGTAGCGGTCGCGGACCGGGTCACCCGCCCATTCCGGCTGCAGCAGCTCGCCACCGTAGGTTTCAGGGCAGACGTCGATGCCGCCCTGCAGCACCAGACCATCGAGCAGGTCCACCACCTCGCCGATGGGCACGCGGTTAGCCAGGTGCGGGCTGTCTTCGTCCACAAAGGGCACCATGAGCGCGATCGCGCCGTGCGCCATGACCCAGTGCGCCATGGAACTCTCGAGGAAC
Source organism: Hydrogenophaga sp. (assembly GCF_018780075.1). Classification (GTDB taxonomy): domain Bacteria; phylum Pseudomonadota; class Gammaproteobacteria; order Burkholderiales; family Burkholderiaceae_C; genus Hydrogenophaga. Next base: position 3,339 of record NZ_JADMKB010000008.1, on the reverse strand, counting down.
TGCAGGCGCTTTTGCGGCAGCCCCAGACCGGGTGGCGGCTCGTGCAGCAGGCGGGCGCTGATGCCGATGCGCAGCGTCATGCCCCACCCCCTTCGCGCGGACCCCGGAGCGACTTGTCGGTGCTCACGCGGGCGGGTTGACCGAAGCGGTCGGTCAGGGACTTGAAGCTGGCGGGCCGCTGGCGGCGCTTGGGTTCGGCCTGGCGGTGCTGGTCCACGAAGTCCCTCAGCCAGTCCACCACGGCCTCGGGCGCGGGCACCTGCTCCACCTTCTCCTGGGCGTCGAGCCAGCGGCCCGCGTCGTGGTAGCTGAGCGTCACGATCTGCGGCACGGCCATGGGCTCAGCGCCCTGCAGTTGATCCTCGTCGGCGCGCCAGAACACCCAGAAGCAGGGCAAGGGGCTGGACAGGTTGAGGAACAGGCCTTCGGCGTCGTCGCGGAAGAGTTCGACGCGGTGGCCGGGAAACAGCCAGTAGCTGGCGCCGTCCACCACCTGGGCGCCGGGCAGCGGCTCCACCTCGCGCGGCGCACCGGGCTGGGCGGGCTCGGCCCCGACGGGCAGCAGCCGGGGCTCGGCGGTGGGCAACACGTCGGCCAGCACCCAGCGGTGGGTCTGCCAGCGCGCCATGGGGCCGGTGACGGGCTCGCGGCGCATGACCACGTCCACGTCGAGCGAGGGGCGGCCTGAGGGTGCAGAAAGGACGTGTGTGGCGGCTTGCATAAGAAGATCGCAATGTACGCCATGGGCGGCGCTCCACGGGCAGGTGGCGCTGCAAAACCCCGCGCCCGACACTGCAGGGAGGGCGACCCGTTGGAGAGAGGATGCCCTCGGCGCAGGCCAGGACCCGGGCCTCAGTAGGTTTCGAGGTGCAGGCGCCCGTCGCGCTTGAGCGCGGCGCCCACGGTGTCCCAGTCGAGCCCGGCCTGCGTGGCCACGTCGCGCAGGGCGAGCACCACGCCCTCTTCCATGGCCTTCAGGCCGCAGACGTAGAAGCAGGCGTTGGGGTCCTGCAGCAGCGGCACCAGGTCGGCGGCGCGCTCGCGCAGCGCGTCCTGCACGTAGCGCTTGGGGTGGCCCGGTGTGCGGCTGAAGGTGAATTCAATGTCGATGAAGTCCTTGGGCAGGTTCTGCAGCGGGCCAAAGTACGGCAGCTCTTCCTGGGTGCGCGCGCCGAAGAACAGCATGAGCTTGCCGCCCTCGAATTTGCCCGACGCGCGCAAGCGGCGGCGCCACTCGGTCATGGCGCGCATGGGGGCGCTGCCGGTGCCGGTGCAGATCATGACGATGCTGGACTTGGGGTGGTTGGGCATCAGGAAGCTGGTGCCGAACGGGCCGATCACCTGCACCGTGTCGCCGACCTTCAGGTCGCACATGAAGTTGCTGGCCACGCCGCGCACGGGCTGCCCGGCGTGGTCTTCGAGCACGCGTTTGATGGTGAGCGAGAGGTTGTTGTAGCCCGGGCGCTCGCCGTTGCGCGGGCTGGCGATGCTGTACTGGCGCGCGTGGTGCGGCCGGCCTTTGTCGTCGGTGCCGGGCGGGACGATGCCGATGCTCTGGCCTTCGAGAACGGGGAAGGGCATGGACCCGAAGTCGAGCACGATGTGGTGGGTGTCGTAGTCGTGGCCGACCTGTTTGCCGACCTCGGTCACGCGCACATTGCCGGTGACGGTGGCGGTGACGGTCTTCTCGGCGGCCTTGGGGCCGTAGAGGTTGGTGTAGGCGTGGGCGGCGCTCCAGGGCGGGATGGTGGCCCCGTACTGGGCGGAGTTGAAGGCGGTCTGGCCGGTGGGGTCGGCCGGGGCGGGTTCTGCGGCTTCGGGTTCGGCCACAGCCACATCACCCGCCTCGTCGCCGGCCAGCGCCGCGCGCTCGGCCGCCGACAGCTCGGCGGGCAGGTTGTCCCAGGTGAGCTGCTCGGCCAGCGAGTAGGCCTTGATGCGCGGCATGGTGCGGTAGTTGTCGATCGAGCCGGTGGGGCACGGCGAGATGCAGTCGTTGCACCAGTTGCACTTCTCGGCATCAACCACGTAGTTGCGCGAGTCGTGCGTGATGGCCTGCACCGGGCAGATGGCTTCGCAGGTGTTGCAGCGGATGCAGATCTCGGGATCGATCAGGTGCTGCTTGATGGTGGTCACGGCCATGTCCATTGGGTTGTCTCCGCCATGTTGGGTGGGAGTTCTATTGTCTAGCGTCTGACTTGATTCGACTACTTGGTGGCGCCGCATGGGCCGGGTACCTGGCTCCGTTCGTGCCTTTGCTGACTTCGTGGTGGCGCCGCATGGGCCGGGGCGACCAACTCCGTTCGTGTCCCCCGCCGGCCTGCGGCCGGCTCCTCCTTGACCTCACTGCGTCGGTCACCCCGACCCATGCTCGCAGGCTCGCAAGGTAAGAAATGCAACAGCGAGCCAATCTCCGGAGCGCGTGCCCTCGCCGGGGATGCGGCGGAACCGGCTTTGCCGGGCCGCTCGAATCGCCCCCTGGGGGGTGACGCGAAGCGGCGCGGGGGGATCAACAGTTAAGCAAACCTCACGTAATCAAAGTCCACCGGCTGGCGGTTGATGCCCATGACCGGCGGCGCGATCCAGTTGGCAAACTTGCCCGGGTCGACCACGCGGCCCATCAGGCTGGCCACGAAGGCGCGGTCGCCTTCGCTCGGCAGCCAGTTGTCGCGGTTGGCGGCCCACTCGGACTCGGAGATCACGCGGCCATCGGGCGCGACCTTCACGCCCTTGAGCAGGCCGATGTTGCGGTGGAAGGCCTTGTGCGGCACGGTGAGGCGCACGGGGATGCCGGCCTTCTCGATCACCTTGTTCCAGCGCTCCACGCCACCGATGCTGTCCTTGATGTAGTCGTCGCGCAGCACTTCGTTCAGCGCGTTGAGCATCGGCACTTCTTTTTCGACCAGCTGGCCGTTTTGAACGTTCAGCACCTTGTAGAACTGGCCCTTGAGCACGTGGTCATCGACGCGTTTGCCTTCTTCGTAGCGGCCTTTTAAGCCGGTGGAATAGAAGGTGGCGGCGTTGCTGGACTCGTCGGCGCCGAACAGGTCGATGGTCACCGAGAAGTGGAAATTCAGGTAGCGCTGGATGGTCGGCAGGTCGATCACGCCGGCGGCGCGCAGCTTGGCCGGGTCGTCGGTCTTCAGCTCGTTCATCACCTGGCAGGTGCGGTTGATCACACGGCTCACGCCCGACTCGCCCACGAACATGTGGTGGGCTTCTTCGGTCAACATGAACTTGGTGGTGCGGGCCAACGGGTCGAAGCTGGATTCGGCCAGGGCGCAGAGCTGGAACTTGCCGTCGCGGTCGGTGAAGTAGGTGAACATGAAGAAGCTCAGC
>NZ_JADMKB010000038.1 GCF_018780075.1 Hydrogenophaga sp. | reverse complement strand
CGCTGGTGGTGGCCGAGGCCTTCGGCACGCTGGCCGAGCTCTACCCCGGCCGCATTGATCTCGGCCTGGGCCGCGCGCCCGGCACCGACCCCATGACCATGCGCGCGCTGCGCCGCGACCGGCGCGAGACGGAAGAGGACTTTCCGCGCGACGTGATGGAGCTGCAGCGCCTGCTGGGCGATGCGGCGCCGGGCCAGAAGCTGATCGCCATGCCGGGCGCCGGCACGCACGTGCCGATCTGGCTGCTGGGATCGAGCCTGTTCTCGGCCCAGCTCGCGGCCGAGCGCGGCCTGCCCTACGCCTTCGCCTCGCACTTCGCGCCGCGTTACCTGCTGCAGGCGCTGGACCTGTACCGCCACAACTTCAAGCCGTCCGCCGTGCTCGACAAGCCCTACGCCATCGTCGGCGTGCCGCTGATCGCCGCGCCCACCGACGACGAGGCCGACTATCTCGCCAGCAGCACCTACCAGCGCGTGCTCGGCATCCTGACCGGCCAGCGCGGGCAACTGCCTGCCCCGGTGGCGGGCTTCCTGGAGCGGCTGGACCCGCAGGCGCGCGCCGGCATCGCCGACTTCCTGGCCTGTGCGGTGGTGGGCGGGCCCGACACGGTGCGCGCCGGCCTGCAGCAGCTCGCCAACGCCACGCAGGCCGACGAGTTCATGCTGGTGAGCGACGTGTTCGACCCCGCGCTGCGCCTGCGCTCGCTGGACATCGCGGCCGAGGCGATGGGGCTCAGCGCGCCGGTGGTGCCGGCGGCAACGATCCCCTGAGCCATTCGCGCGGCGAGTGCCCGACCTTGGCGGCGAAGGCGCGGCTCAGGGCCGAGGGGTTGGCGTAGCCCAGCTCGCTGGCCAACTGCTTGATGGAGCTGCCCCGCGCCAGGCCCGTCTGGGCCAGCCCGATGCGCCAGTCGCTCAGGTAGTCCGCCGGCGTCTGGCCCACCAGCTGCCGGAACAGGCTGGAGAAGCTGGTGCGCGACATGCCGGCCACCGCCGCCAGCTGCTCGACGCTCCAGGGCTCGCCGGGGGCATCGTGCATGGCCACGATGGCCCGCGCCAGCCGCGGGTCCGACAGGCCCGTGACCAGCCCGGGCGGCACGCCGGCCTCGCGCGGGTGGTCGAGCAGCCAGCGCAGCGTCTGGATCAGCACCACCTCGAACAGCCGGTCGGCCAGCAGCCGGTGGCCGCAGCGCACGCGGCCGGTCTCGGCGAACAGCAGGTCCAGCGAAGCCCCCAGCCCCTCGACCTCATCGAGCGACAGCACGATGGCGCCGGGCAGGGTGCGCACCAGCGGGTGGGCCTGGCCGCCCTCGAACCACAGCTGCGCACAGGTGAAGTCGGCGCCTTCGATGGGCGGGTTGTGGAAGTGGTGGGCGATAGCGCGCGGGTAGAACAGCAGCGCGGGTGCGCGCAGGTGCAGGCGCATCGGCACGGCCTGTCGTGGCGGGTGCGTGACATCGAGCGTGCCCCGGCGCAGCAGGTGGAGGTACCCCATGCCCGGCGGCGGCGTGAAGCTCTGCACGCCACAGAGCGTACCGGTGAAGGACAGCTCGGCGCGCACGGGAAAGCGCTCCAGCAGGCCGGACAGGCGGTCAATGGGCGGAGGCGGGGGCGGGGGCGGGGAGTTCATACCAGGGGTTGGACGAAAGGGTATGAATTCTGTACGAAATGATCCCATCTGAACAGACCATGGCCAGACACTGGGTGCCACGGATCGCCGCCGGGCGGTCCGCTCCCATCCCCAACCCAGGAGTTTTCCATGCGATCCGTTCCTTTCCGTTCCTCCTTGTGTGCCGCCCTGTGTGTGGCTTGCTTCGCCGCATCCGGCCCGGCCCTGGCCCACGACGGCCAGGCCCACACCGGTGGCATCGCGACCAAGCCGGCCCGGGCGGTGCACGCGCCTTTTGACGTGGTGCACACCCGCATCCGCACCGAGGACAACGCCCTGGTGTTCCACATGCAGGTCTCGGGCAAGGCCGGGCGCACGCGGCCGACGAAGTCCGGCCAGCTGGCCGGCAGCCAGGTGTTCTCCTACGTCTGGCCCACCAGCCTGGACCCGGCCGAGGTGGGCTTCGAGCCCAAGGCCGGCATCCTGGCCTTCGCCGTCACCGCCCACCCCGACTTCGACGACACGCCGCTGTTCGACGAAAACGGCGACGGCCACCTGAAGAACGACGGCGGCGTCTGGCACTCGCACTGGGTGGTGCTGCAGCCGGACGAGGCCTGCGGCAAGGGCGCGCTGAAGGTGGTCGACATCCCTGAAGGTGGCAAACCGCGCCTGCCCAAAACCTGGCCCGGCCTGCCGCTGCTGATCGACAGCCCCGGCTGGAGCCCCTCGTTCGCACGCGACAGCGTGAACGTGCGCGTGCCCTTCGACAACGTGTCGGCGCTGCAGTCGGCGAAGTTCGACGGCGTGACCGCGGCCCTGCGGGTGAACGCCAGCGTGCACGCGCCGCTGCTGTGTGTGGCCCAGGTGTTCAAGGTGGCGTCGGGCGATCTGTCGCTGCCAGGATCGCTCGACTGATGAAGAGCGACCCGCGCCAGTGGCGGAGCGTGGGGGTCTTTCACGCGGACAGATGCGGCGGCGCGCGCATCTGCTCCGGTGTCGTGAAGTAAGCGGAAGAAGACCCCATGCGCCCCCGCGCCCGGTCCAACTCGTGCCGCGCCACGCTGCGCAGGTGCACCTCGTCCGGGCCGTCGAGCAGGTGCAGGGCGCGGCCCCAGGTCCAGAACTGCGCCAGCGGCGTGTCGGGCGACAGGCCCATGGCGCCGAAGATCTGCATCGCGCGGTCGACCACGCGGGTCTGCAGCCCGGCGGCCACCACCTTGATCGCGGCCACCTGCGCGCGCAGCGCCGCCGGCTCGGCGCGCTCCGGGTGGTCCAGCAGCCAGGCGCAGCGCAACACCAGCAGCCGCGCCTGGTCGATCTCGATGCGCGAGAGCGCGATCCATTCCTGCACGTTGGCGTAGTCGGCCAGGTGGTGGCCGAAGCTGCGCCGTTCCAGCGCGCGCTCGGTCGCCAGCGCCAGCGCCAGTTCACACTGGCCGATGGTGCGCATGCAGTGGTGCACCCGGCCCGGGCCCAGCCGCGCCTGCGCCATGGCGAAGCCCGCGCCCCAGTCGCCCAGCAGCTGGTCGGCCGGCACCCGCACCTGTCGGAACACGATCTCGCAGTGGCCCTCGGGCGCGTGGTGGTGCACCACGCTGATGTTGCGCACCACGGCCACACCCGGCGTGTCCAGCGGCACGAGCACCATGCTGTGCTGGTGGTGCTGGGTGTCGGGCGCGGTGCTGTCCTCACCGTCGTTGCGCGCCATCACGATCAGCAGCTTGCAATGCGGATGCGCCGCGCCGGTGATGAACCACTTGCGGCCGTTGAGCACGAAGCCATCGCCCTCGCGCCGCACCGTGGTCTGCAGGTTGGTCGGGTCGGACGAGGCCACGTCGGGCTCGGACATGGCGAAGGCCGAGCGGATCGTGCCGTCCAGCAGCGGCGTGAGCCAGCGCGCGCGCTGCGCGGGCGTGGCGAAGCGGTGCAGCAGCTCCATGTTGCCGGTGTCGGGCGCGCTGCAGTTGAACACCTCGGGCGCCCAGTGCAGCCGGCCCATGGTTTCGGCCAGCGGCGCGTAGTCCAGGTTGTCCAGGCGGGTGCCCGGCTCGTCCTCGCGCAGCCCGGGCAGGAACAGGTTCCACAGGCCTTCTTCGCGCGCCAGGGTCTTCAGGTCGTCCAGGAACGGCGGCGGGTATTGCCCCAGTTGCACCGCCTGGTGCCAGGCCGCGTTGTGGGGCAGCAGGTAACGCTGCATGAAGGTCTCCAGCTGCTGCTGGAGCGCCCGCGCCCGGGGGCTGTGCTCAAAGTCCATGCGGGCATTGTGTGGAGCGCCGGGCCGCTTGTCAGCGCCCACGCGACAGCGGCCCGGCCCGTGGGCCCCGGTGGCGGACAATACCGGCCTCTTCGATACAACCCCGGGCGCCGCCTGTTTCGCGGCCCACCTGGCTTTCACCATGACCTACAGCGTCAAGGAAATCTTCTACACCCTGCAGGGCGAGGGGGCCAACGCCGGCCGCGCGGCGGTGTTCTGCCGCTTTGCCGGCTGCAACCTCTGGAGCGGGCGCGAGGCCGATCGCGCCAGCGCGGTCTGCACCTTCTGCGACACCGACTTCGTGGGCACCGACGGCACGCTGGGCGGCAAGTTCGCCAGCGCCGAGGCCCTGGCCGACACCATCGCCGGGCAGTGGCCCGCCGGCGCGGCCCCCGGCCTGGTGGTGCTGACCGGGGGCGAGCCGCTGCTGCAGGTGGACGAGGCCCTGACCGGCGCGCTGCACGCGCGCGGCTTCACCATCGCGGTGGAAACCAATGGCACGCTCGCGCCGCCCGCCGGGCTGGACTGGGTGTGCGTGAGCCCCAAGGCCGGCGCGCCGCTGCTGCTCACCCGCGGGCAGGAGTTGAAGGTGGTGGTGCCGCAGGACGGGCTGGATCTGGCGGCACTGGCCGAGCTGCCGTTCGACCACCACTTCCTGCAGGCCATGGACGGCCCACTGGCGCGCCGCAACACCGAGCTGGCCACCGCGCTGTGCCTGGCCGACCCGCGCTGGCGGCTCTCGGTGCAGACGCACAAGGTGTTGGGGATCAGGTGACCCCCCTGCGCCGCTTCGCGGCTTCCCCCTAGGGGGACCACGCCCTTGGACCGGCAAAGCCGGATCTTCGGCGTGTGCTGGAAGGGGCACGCTTTCCGGCTGCGGCCTGTGAATTGAGTTGAGAGATGGATTGAGATGAGATACGAACTGAGTCAGAGCTTTTATTTCGAGGCCGCCCACACCTTGCGCCGCAAGATCGATGTCGAGCCCAGCCTGCGCATCCACGGCCACACCTACATCGCCGAGGTCACGCTGGCGGGCGAGCCCGACCCGGACAGCGGCATGCTGGTCGATCTGGCCCACCTGCGCGCCCACATCGAGACCCTGCGCCAGGCGCTGGACCACCGCTTCCTCGACGAGGTGGCCGACCTCGGCCCGGCCACGCTGGAAAACCTCTGCGCCTTCATCTGGCGCGCGATGGAAGCGCGCTACGCGCAGCAACTGGACTGCGTGGAGGTGCGCCGCCAGGCCAGCGGCGACGCCTGCCGGCTGCGCCGCTAGGCGCTTTCCCTCCCCCGGCGGCAGGGCCGGGGCCAGGGCGCCGGCTTGATGTGCATCAAGCCGGTCTTTGGGCGTTTTCGGGCCTCCGGGGCGTGCGATTTCTTGTCGCACATCAAACTACATATAGCGTGTCATGGGTATCGTGCACACCATAGGTAGTGTTTTAACCCCGAAAGAGGAGAGCCCGATGGAGGACGCCATGGTGGTCAGTTTGCCGCGCGAGGTGGTCAAGCGCAGTGGTCAGCGCGAGCCGTTCAATGCCCACAAGATCGGCGCGGCGCTGGCCCGCGCCGGGGCCGCCAGCGGCGAGTTCGACGAGCCGGAGGCCGCGCTGCTGTGCGCGCAGGTGGTCAAGGTGCTGATCCACCGCTTCCGTGGCGAGGCGCCGCACATCGAGCAGGTGCAGGACGTGGTCGAGCAGACGCTGATCGCGGCGAACCACTTCAAGACGGCGCGCGCCTACATCGTCTACCGCGAGCAGCACGCCCGCCTGCGCACCGACCGCCAGACCCTGGTGGACGTGGAATCCTCGATCAACGAATACCTCACGCGCGCCGACTGGCGCGTCAACGCCAACGCCAACCAGGGCTATTCGCTGGGCGGGCTGATCCTGAACGTGGCCGGCAAGGTCACGGCCAACTACTGGCTCTCGCACGTGTACACGCCCGAGATCGGCGCGGCGCACCGCGAGGGCGACATTCACATCCACGACCTCGACATGCTCAGCGGCTACTGCGCGGGCTGGTCGCTGCGCACCCTGCTCAACGAGGGCCTCAACGGCGTGCCTGGCAAGGTGGAGTCGGGGCCGCCGAAACACATGTCCTCGGCCGTGGGGCAGATCGTCAACTTCCTGGGCACGCTGCAGAACGAGTGGGCCGGCGCGCAGGCCTTCTCGTCGTTCGACACCTACATGGCGCCCTATGTGCGCCAGGACGGCATGGATTACGCCGCCGTGCGCCAGTGCATCCAGGAGCTGGTCTACAACCTCAACGTGCCCTCGCGCTGGGGCACGCAGACCCCCTTCACCAACCTCACCTTCGACTGGGTCTGCCCCGAAGACCTGCGCGAACAGGTGCCGGTGATCGCGGGCCGCGAGATGCCGTTCTGCTACGGCGAGCTGCAGGTCGAGATGGACCTGATCAACCGCGCCTACATCGAGGTCATGACCGAGGGCGACGCCAAGGGGCGCGTCTTCACCTTCCCCATCCCGACCTACAACATCACGCCCGATTTTCCCTGGGAGAGCGAGAACGCGCGGCGCCTGTTCGACATGACGGCGAAGTACGGCCTGCCCTACTTCCAGAACTTCATCAACTCCGAGCTGCAGCCGAACATGGTGCGCTCCATGTGCTGCCGCCTGCAGCTCGATCTGCGCGAGCTGCTCAAGCGTGGCAACGGCCTGTTCGGCAGCGCCGAGCAGACCGGCAGCCTGGGCGTGGTCACGGTCAACTGCGCCCGCCTGGGGCATCTGCACGCGGGCGACGAAGCCGGCCTGCTGGCCGCGCTCGACCGCCTGCTGGAGCTGGGCAAGCAGAGCCTGGAGACCAAGCGCAAGCTGATCCAGCGCCTGATGGACCAGGGCCTGTTCCCCTACACCAAGCGCTACCTGGGCACGCTGCGCAACCACTTCAGCACGCTGGGCGTGAACGGCATCAACGAGATGCTGCGCAACTTCACCGGCGACGCGCACGACATCACCACCGACGAGGGCCAGGCCTTCGCGCTGCGTTTCCTCGACCATGTGCGCGCGCGCATCGTCGCCTTCCAGGAAGAGACCGGTCATCTCTACAACCTGGAGGCCACACCGGCCGAAGGCACGACCTACCGCTTCGCGCGCGAAGACCGCAAGCGCTGGCCCACGATCCTGCAGGCCGGCACACCCGAGCAGCCCTACTACACCAACTCCTCGCAGCTGCCCGTGGGCTTCACCGACGACCCGTTCGAGGCGCTGGAGCGCCAGGCCCCGCTGCAGCGCCAGTACACCGGCGGCACCGTGCTGCACCTCTACATGGGCGAGCGCCTGACCAGCGGCGAGGCCTGCCGCGCCCTGGTGCAGCGCGCCCTGACGAACTACCGCCTGCCCTACATCACCGTCACCCCCACCTTCTCGATCTGCCCGACCCACGGCTACCTGGCCGGCGAACACCCGTTCTGCCCGGTCTGCGACGAAGAGAAGCTGGCCGCCAAACGCCAGCAGCGGCTGGCGGCCTGAGATCCCGTTTGTCAACCCCCAAGGAGGAAAACCTGTGAACCCATCCACCCCATTCACCGCCGCGCCCACCACCGCCGACCTGAGCCTGCGCGACGACGAACGCCAGCCCTGCGAGGTCTGGACCCGCGTCATGGGCTACCACCGCCCGGTCAGCAGCTTCAACCGCGGCAAGCAGGGCGAACACGCCGAGCGGCAGTTCTTCACTGAACCCGGCCGTGCCGGTTGAGGCGCTGCCCGATGCGCCGCCGCAGGGGGCCGGTGCCCTGCGCATCGGGGGCCTGACCCGGCTGACCGGCGTCGACTTCCCCGGCCGGCTGGCGGCGGTGGTGTTCCTGCAGGGCTGCCCCTGGCGTTGCGGCTACTGCCACAACCCGGCCCTGCTGGACGCGGCCGTGCCCGGCGCGCTGGCCTGGTCGGCGGTGCGGGCCTTTCTGCAGCAGCGCCGCGGCCTGCTCGACGGCGTGGTGTTCTCGGGCGGCGAGCCGACGCTGCAGGCGGCCCTGGTCCCTGCGCTGGCCGAGGTGCGGGCGCTGGGTTTTGCCACCGGCCTGCACACCGGCGGCATGTACCCGGAGCGCCTGGCGCAGGCCCTGCCGCAGCTGGACTGGGTGGGCCTGGACGTCAAGGCGCCGGCGCAGTGTTACGACGCCGTCACGGGCACGCCGGGCAGCGGCGCGCGGGCGGCGCAGAGCCTGCGCCTGCTGCTGGACAGCGGCGTGGCGCTGGAATGCCGCACCACCTGGCACGCCGGCCTGTTCGGCCGCGACGGGCTGTTCCGGCTGGCCGATGCGCTGGCGGCGTTGTCGGTGCCGCGCTGGGTGCTGCAGGCCTGCAGTGGCCAGGGCCGGCCGCAGGACAGCCTGTCGGCGAGCGATCTGGCGGACTTGGGGGCGCGGTTTCCGCGCTTTGAATGCCGGTAGGGCCGGTTCGCACCTGAAAAGACCGGGACAACAGGCCCTGGCCGCCGGCGCCCGCCACCGGGTCGGGCGTCGGGCCCGAGCGGTGGCGGTCCCGGGCGGTGCGGCCCGTCCAGAGTGGGGTGTGGTTTGGGTATGATTCGTAATGCGAATGAATTGCATTTGCATCAATCACCACCCTCAGACCATGAAAATCCCCGCCTCCGCAGGGCAGCGCCAACCGGATGCGCTGACCCGTTTCGCCAAGTTCTCCCGCTTCACCCACAAATGGATGTCCGTCTGCCTCGGCCTGGTGCTGCTGGTGGTCGCGCTGTCGGGCCTGTTCCTGACCTTCAAGAAGGACCTGGAATACCTGAAGCCGGCCTCGCGCAAGGGCGACAAAGGCGAGTTCAGCCAGTTCCTGCCGGTGCAGCGCGTCGCGGAGATCGTGCTGGACCTGCGGCTGCCGGAGGCCAAGTCGCTGGACGACATCAACCGCCTTGAGCTGCGCCCGGGCAAACGCATGTGGAAGGTGCGCCTGGAAGCGGGTTCCGCCTTCAGCTCGCCGCGGGAACTGCAGATCGATGCGGTCAGCGGCAAGCTGCTCAACGACGGGCTGCGCGGCGACCAGCTGTGGATGGACGTGCACACCTTCCTGGTGTTCGGCGATGTCGCCAAGTACGTCGCCATGGTCCTGAGTGGCCTCACCCTGTTCTGGCTGATCCTGACCGGCTACTGCCTGTTCTTCTACCCCTACTGGGTCAAGGCCCGCAAGGCGCGGCGGGCCCCGGGGCGCGCCGCCGCCGAGCCGGGGCTGGCCGCCGAACAGGCGGGCTGAGCGCCGGAACGCGGCCGGCAGACGCCCCGCTGCGGCCGCGGCCGGACGGCCCGAAGCTTGATCTGTGTCAAGTAAATAAGAGTGATTCGTGTTTAGTATGCACATCGCACCGGGCCAGATGCCCGTGTCCCAACCCCCCCCAGGAACCTTCATGAAACCCTTCACCTTCCTCGTCACGCTCGCGGCCGGCGCCGCCCTGACCTTCGCCGCCCAGGCCAAGGAATTCCCGATCGGCAAGCCGCACAAGCTCGCCGGCATGGAGATCGCGGCGGTCTACCTGGCGCCGATCAAGATGGAGCCCGAGGGCATGATGCGCAAGGCCGAGGAGTCGGACGTCCATCTGGAGGCCGACATCCACGCCCTCAAGGACAACCCGAACGGCTTCGAGGAAGGCGCCTGGATGCCGCACCTGACCATCGATTTCGAGCTGGTCAAAGTGGGCACGACCGAGAAGGTCAGCGGGCACTTCATGCCCATGGTGGCCTCCGACGGCCCGCACTATGGCGACAACGTCAAGCTGATGGGCCCGGGCAAGTACAAGCTGACCTTCCGCATCAACCCGCCCGGCGGCAACGCCGCGCACTTTGGCCGCCACACCGACAAGGAAACCGGCGTCGGCCCCTGGTTCAAGCCCTTCGACGTGAGCTACGAGTTCACCTACGCGGGCACGGGCAAGAAAGGCGGGTATTGATGTGATGGCCCACCCCTGCCGCGCTGCGCGCGCCCCCCTCAAGGGGGCGACACTGGCCGTCCGGCAGAGCCGGCCCGGCGGTGTCCTGGGCTTTGGAGGCACGCGCTCCGATGGTGTGGTGGTTCCCTCGGTGGTTCGACGTGCCGGGCAGCTGACCCGGTGGCTGGCTGCTCTGTTCATGTTGTCGGCGCTGGGGCTGGCCTGGGCGGACGACATGCCGACCTTCCGGCTGACGGCGCGTGAGGGGCGGTTCGAGCCGGCCGAACTGGTGGTGCCGCAGGGGGTGAAGTTCCGGCTGGAGATCACCAACGCCGGGCGCGACCCGGTGGAGTTCGAGAGCCTGGAGCTGCGCAAGGAAAAGGTGCTCGCGCCGGGCGTGACCTCGAGCCTGGTGTTCCGGCCGATGGCGCCGGGGCGCTACCGCTTCTTCGACGATTTTCACCAGACCACGGGCCAGGGCGCCATCGTGGCTCGCTGACCGAAGGCCGGACATGGGCGACGTCATCTTCATCACCTGGCGCGAGAGCGTGGAAGCGCTGCTGGTGGTCGGCATCCTGCGCGCCTGGCTCAACGAGCGGCCGGACCGGGCCTGGGGCCTGCGCTGGCTCTGGGGCGGCGTGGCGCTGGGGCTGGCCGCCGCGCTCGGGCTGGCGCTGCTCATGCTGGGTGCGGCCAGCCTGCTCGACGGCGAGGCCGGCGAGTGGTTCCAGGCGGGCATGGTGCTGGTGGCGGCGGCGCTGATCCTGCAGATGGTGGGCTGGATGCGCCGCCACGGCCGCGGCCTGCGCCAGGACCTCGAACACCAGGCCGCCGGCCAGCTGGCGCGCGCCAGCGGCTGGGGCATCGCGCTGCTGGCGGCGCTGGCGATCGCGCGCGAGGGCAGCGAAACCGTGGTCTTCCTCTACGGCGTGGCCGGCCGCCACGAAGGCGCCGGCCGGCTGGCTTTTGCCGCCTCGGCGCTGCTGGGCCTGGCGCTGGCGCTGGCGAGCTTCTGGCTGCTGCAGTCGGGCCGGCGCTGGATGTCCTGGCGCAGCTTCTTCCGTTTCAGCGAACGGCTGCTGTTGCTGCTGGCCGCCTCCCTGTGGGTCAACGCGCTGGACCGGCTGATCTCGCTGGACGTGCTGCCCACGCTGGTGGACCCGGTCTGGAACACCGCCGACTGGCTGGACGACAGCGGCGCCGTGGGCGGCCTGGTCGCGGCCCTGACCGGCTACCGGGCCCAGCCGGCGCTGATCACGGTGCTGGCGTACGTCGGGTTCTGGGTCGGCGTGGCCCTGCTGCTGCGCCCGGGCGCGTCGGCGACCGCCGCGACCGCGCGGGCCGCTGCGTGAGGCACCGGTGAACACCCGCTGTGCCGTGGAACCGGGGGCGACCGCAGCGCGTGTGGCGCCGCTGCATTTCGTACCGCGCCGGCCGGCCGGCGCGATGGTGGCCCTGGGCGACGGCATGCGGCGCCACGGCCGCCTGATCCGTGGCATCCAGTGGGCGATCGTGCTGTTCTACGCCGTGCTGGTGGTGCTGCCGGCCTTCCTGCCGCTGCCCGACGACGCAGCGCGCATCCTCGACAACCTGAGCCTGTTCGCGCAGTTCCTGTTCTGGGGCATCTGGTGGCCGTTCGTGCTGCTGAGCATGGTGCTGGTCGGGCGGGTGTGGTGCGGCGTGTTCTGCCCGGAGGGCGCGCTCAGCGAAGCGGTCAGCCAGCACGGGCGCGGCCGCGGCATCCCGCGCTGGGTGCGCTGGGGCGGCTGGCCCTGCACCGCCTTCGTCATCACCACCGTTTACGGCCAGCTGGTCAGCGTCTACCAGTACCCGCAGGCGGCGCTGCTGGTGCTGGGCGGCTCCACCGTCGCGGCGGTGGGGGTGGGGCTGATGTACGGGCGCGGCAAGCGGGTCTGGTGCCGCCACCTGTGCCCGGTCAGCGGCGTGTTCGGTCTGCTGGCACGGCTGGCGCCGCTGCATTTCCGGGTCGACCGCGCGCGCTGGGAAGCGCGCACCGGCGGCATCGTGGTGCTGCCCAACTGCGCGCCGCTGATCGACATCCGCCGCATGGAAGGCGGCTCGGCCTGCCACATGTGCGGCCGCTGCAGCGGCCAGCGCGACGCGGTGTCGCTGGCGCTGCGGGCGCCGGGCCTGGAGATTGCGGTGAACGGCCAGCGCGCCGCCACCGGCTGGGACACGGCGCTGCTGCTGTTCGGCCTGATCGGCGTGGCCATGGGTGCCTTCCACTGGAGCGCCAGCCCCTGGTTCGTCACGCTGCGCGTGGCCGCCGCCGACTGGCTGATCGAACACAACGGCCTGTGGATGCTGACCGACAACGCGCCCTGGTGGCTGCTGACCCACTACCCGCAGAACAACGACAGTTTCAGCTGGCTCGACGGCGCCCTGATCACCGGCTACATCCTGGGCACGGCGCTGCTCGTGGGCGGCGCGCTGTACGCGCTGTGCGCGGTCGCGGCGCGCTGGCTCGGCCGCCCCGCGGCGCGCCACCACCTGGCGCTGGCCTATGTGCCGCTGGGTGGCTGTGGCGTGTTCCTGGGGCTGTCGATGACCACGCTGACCATGCTGCGGCACGAAGGCCTGGCGCTGCCCTGGGTGGACGCGGCGCGGGCCGCGCTGCTGGCGGGCGCGGTGGGCTGGAGCCTGTGGCTGGCCTGGCGCAGCAGCGCCGCGCACAGCGCCTCGCTGCCCCGGCGGCTGGCGGCGCTGCTGACGATCGGTGCCGGCGCGGCGCTGATCGCCGGCGGCTGGGGCCTGCTGTTCTTCGTCTGGTGACGACCCGGGCTCACAGCCCCAGCTGCGTGGCCAGCGCGTTCATGCGCGCGCGCACCGCCGGGTCCATGCTCATCACCCGGCCCCACTCGCGCGTGGTCTCGCCCGGCCACTTGTTGGTGGCGTCCAGGCCCATCTTGCTGCCCAGGCCGCTGACGGGCGAGGCGAAGTCCAGGTAGTCGATGGGCGTGTGTTCGATGGTGAACGTGTCGCGCGCTGGGTCCATGCGCGTGCTCATGGCCCAGACCACGTCCTTCCAGTCGCGCACGTCGATGTCCTCGTCCACCACGACGATGAACTTGGTGTACATGAACTGGCGCAAATGGCTCCAGACGCCCATCATCACGCGCCGCGCGTGGCCGGCGTAGGCCTTGCGGATGCTGACCACCGCCATGCGGTAACTGCAGGCCTCGGGCGGCAGGTGGAAGTCCACGATCTCGGGGAACTGGCGCTGCAGCAGCGGGATGAACAGCTGATTCATCGCCACACCCAGCACCGCGGGTTCGTCGGGCGGCTTGCCGGTGTAGGTCGAGTGGTAGATGGCGTCCTGGCGCATGGTGATGCGCTCGACCGTGAAGACCGGGAACTCGGCGCGTTCGTTGTAGTAGCCGGTGTGGTCGCCGTAGGGGCCTTCGAGCGCGTGCTGCCAGCCGCTGGGGTGGGCCGGGTCGGGGTGGATGTGGCCTTCGAGCACGATCTCGGCCGAGGCCGGCACCCGCAGCGGCACGCCGATGGCCGCGGCCACCTCGGTGCGCGCGCCGCGCAGCAGGCCGGCGAACTGGTATTCGCTCAGGCTGTCGGGCACCGGCGTCACCGCGCCCAGCACGGTGGCCGGGTCGGCGCCGATGGCGACCGCCACCGGGTAGGGCTGGTCGGGGTGCAGTCGGCCGTGTTCGCGGAAGTCCTGCGCGCCGCCGCGGTGCGCCAGCCAGCGCATGATCAGCTGGTTGCGCGACAGCACCTGCTGGCGGTAGATGCCCAGGTTCTGGCGCGGCTTGTGCGGCCCTTGCGTGATGACCAGGCCCCAGGTGATGAGCGGCGCCACGTCGTCGGGCCAGCAGTGCTGGATCGGCAGCCGCGCCAGGTCCACGTCCTCGCCCTCGATCACCACCGCCTGGCAGGGCGCGTGGCGCAGCTCGCGCGGGCTCATGTGCCAGAGCGACTTGAGCAGGTCGCCCATACCGGCGATCTCGCGCAGGCCGCGCGGCGCCTCGGGCTCTTTCAGCCGCGCCAGCACCTCGCCGAAACGGCGCAGCTCGCCCACGTCGGCCACGCCCATGGCGCGCGCCACGCGCGCCGTGGTGCCGAACAGGTTGGCCAGCACCGGCAGGGTGTGGCCGGTCGGGTGCTCGAACAGCAGGGCCGGGCCGCCCGCGCGCAGCACGCGGTCGCACAGCGCGGTCATCTCCAGGTGCGGCGAGACCGGCTCGCTGATGCG
>NZ_JADMKB010000067.1 GCF_018780075.1 Hydrogenophaga sp. | reverse complement strand
TCCATGACGCCCGGACGGTTGCCTTCGATCAATCCGTCACTGGCCGCGACGATCTCCAGCGCCCGGGTGCGGTCGTCTTCCTGTTTCAGGTTCAGGACCACCCGGCGCTTGCCGCGCGACAGAAATCCATCCTCGCGCGGCGTCAGATCCTTCGGCAAGTCGCCGGGACTCGGACGCGCCACCACGGTGACCTCCGCCCCCAATTGCATGAGCAGCAAGCCAGCCAGCGGCCCTGGTCCAATGCCCTCGAACTCAACGACCTTGACCCGCTTCAGCGGAGATCCACGCGATGTAATCTGGTTCATGGTGCTCTTCTGGTTGATTCAGTTTTACTGTAAAGTAAAATAAACGACCTTGTAGTAATGGAAACCCCAACAACCGAGCTAAGAGTTGAATCGCAAAATCTGCTCATGAAAAATCAAACCATGGAAAGAGAACAAATGCCATCACCCGCTGTTGTCGTGGATGTTCGAAAAGGTGCCATGTGGATCCGCCTGAATCGGCCGGAGGCAATGAATTCCCTCACGCCGGAGGTGCTCAACAGCATCGATCAGGCCCTGAACGACGCCGAGGGGAACCAGGACGTGCGGGCGGTCGTTCTCACCGGCACAGGCCGGGCCTTCTGCGCCGGAGCCGATCTAAAGTACGTCCGATCGCAATCGGGATCGATCGGCCCTCGTCTGTTTCTCGACAGCGTCCAGGCCACGATGAACCGGCTGGACAGCTTCCCCAAGCCGGTGATCGCCGCGCTCAATGGACTGGCCCTGGCCGGTGGCCTCGAGTTGGTGCTCTGCTGCGACCTGGTGCTTGCCGCTCGCGGCGCAAAGATCGGCGATGCCCATGCCAACTACGGCTTGCTGCCCGGCGGAGGTGGCTCGGTGCGGCTGCCCCGCGTCATAGGACCCACACGCGCGAAGTACCTGCTTTTCACCGGTGAATTTCTCAGCGCCGACGAGCTGGTGGAAGCCGGGTTGGTCAACCAGGTGGTCGGTCCCGATGAACTGGAAGCGGCCACACAAGCGCTTGTGGACAAGATCGCCAGCAAGAGCCCATTGGGCTTGAGGCGCATGAAGGCGCTGGTCGATGATGGCCTGCAACAACCCGTCGAGACGGCGTTGCGTCTGGAACTGCTCGCGTCGGAAGTGCACTCGCACAGCGCCGACCAGCGCGAAGGACTGTTGGCATTCGAAGAGAAGCGCGCACCGCGATTCATCGGTCAATAGACGGAGAGACTGGCCATGACACATGCCTTGCCGCTGGATCGACTCGACGCGCTGCGCGCGGCGCAGCAAAACGCCTACGACCGAGCGCCCGCCATCCGCGACATCTACGAGCGCGCGCACATGACGCCACAGGACATCCGCAGTGCGGCCGACCTGGCGCGCCTGCCCGTCACGAGCAAGGACGCGCTGCTGGACCTTCAGCGCAAGGCGCCACCCTTTGGCGGTTTCCTGGCCGCCGACGAAGCGGCGATACGGCGCATTTTTGTGTCACCTGGCCCCATCTACGAGCCACAGTTGAACGACGATCAAGACGGTCACGGTTTTGCCCACAGCTTCCGGCGTGCGGGCATCGGTCCCCAGCACCGGGTGCTGAACACCTGGTCGTACCACTTGGTGCCCGCAGGCGTCCTGCTCGACCAAGGCATCGCGGCCACGGGCGCCACCGTCATCCCCTGCGGCCCGGGGGGCGCCGAACAACAGGCCCAACTGATCCTGGAATTGGGTGTCACCTGCATCTGCGCCTCCACCGCCTTCTTCGTCACGCTGGTCAACACCCTGGAGCACATGGGCCACCAGCTTCCCGGCGCCTGGAAGGTCAAGTCGGCGCTGCTCGGTGGGGAAATGGGTGACTGGATGGGCAAGCGGCGCGCGCTTGAGACGAGGTACGACATCAAGATCTTTTCTGCATACGCCACCGGCGACTTCGGCCTCATCGGCTACGAGGAAACGGATCAGGAGGGCTACACCGTGCAGCCGGAAAGGCTGGTCCAGATTTGCGACCCGCAAACGGGCACCCCGTTGCCCTTGGGCGAAACCGGTGAGATCGTGGTCACCACCTTGGACCGTGGCTGGCCCCTCGTGCGTTTTGGCACCGGCGATGTGGCGAGTGGAAGTGTCGCATCAGCCGATGGCTTCGTGAGCCGCATCAGTCTCTTGAAAGGTCGGATCGGACAGGCTGTAAAGGCCC
Organism: Hydrogenophaga sp.; assembly: GCF_018780075.1. Taxonomy (GTDB): domain Bacteria; phylum Pseudomonadota; class Gammaproteobacteria; order Burkholderiales; family Burkholderiaceae_C; genus Hydrogenophaga. Next base: position 460 of record NZ_JADMKB010000067.1, on the reverse strand, counting down.
GAGAGATCTTCATCTATCCACGCAACGTCGAGGAGGTGTTGATGCAGGTTCCGCATATGCAGCGCGCTCAAGTGGTGGTCACGAAGCAGAAACATCGCGAAACGGTCACCTTGCGCGGCGTGTTGAACCCGGGCGTTGAGGCGGCTACGGTCGAGAAGGCTCTTCATGAAATCTTCAAGCAACGCACTCGTTTGAAACTGGACGCCGTCGAATGGATATCTGCCGACGATCTGGCCATTGATGCCCCTGTGCTGGTCGATCGGAAATACGCATAGCTCAGCCGCTCGAGCAGCACGGGCGAGAGCAAGGCATAGCGGTCCTTGCGACCCTTGCCTTGCTCCACGCGCAGCGTCATGCGTTCACTGTCGATATCGGTGTCCTTCAACGCGCAAACTTCGCTGGCGCGCAGTCCGGCCCCATAGGCCACGGAAAGCGCCGCTTGATACTTGGGGTTCGGTGC
>NZ_JADMKB010000149.1 GCF_018780075.1 Hydrogenophaga sp. | reverse complement strand
ATTTCCATCGAGGCCTTGTCGGACTCGACCGTGATCAGCGACTGCTCGGCCTTGACCGTGTCGCCCACCTTAACCAGCAGTTCAATGACCGCCACTTCATCAAAGTCACCGATGTCCGGGACCTTCACTTCTACCAGTGCCATGTTCTTGTCTCCGGATGTTTATGCGTACAAGGGATTGATCTTGTCGGTTTTGATGCCGTACTTCTTGATGGCCTCGGCCACCTTGGCCATGGGCAGTTTGCCTTCATCGGCCAGCGAGCGCAGCGCCGCGATCGCGATGTAGTGGCGGTTGATCTCGAAGTGCTCACGCAGCTTGCTGCGGAAATCGCTGCGGCCAAAACCGTCGGTGCCCAGCACCTTGTACGAACGGCCCTTGGGCATGAACGGACGGATCTGCTCGGCGTAGTTCTTCATGTAGTCGGTGGACGCGACCACCGGGCCGGCGTGCTTCTCCAGCTGTTGCGCCACAAAGGGCACACGCTGCGGCTCGGTCGGGTGCAGCATGTTGAAGCGCTCGGCGTCCTGACCGTCGCGGGTCAGTTCGTTGAAGCTCGGGCAGCTCCACACATCGGCCTGCACACCCCAGTCGGCGGCCAGCAGCTCCTGGGCAGCGATGCTCTCGCGCAGGATGGTGCCGGAGCCCAGCAGTTGCACGCGCTGGTCGCCCTTGGCGCCAGGCTTGCACAGGTACATGCCTTTGATGATCTGCTCTTCGGTGCCGGCGGTCAGGCCCGGCATGGCGTAGTTTTCGTTCAGCAGGGTCAGGTAGAAATACACGTTGTCCTGCTTCTCCACCATGCGCTTCAAGCCGTGGTGCAGGATCACGCCGACTTCGTGCGCGAAGGTCGGGTCGTAGCTGATGCAGTTCGGGATCGTGCCGGCCAGGATGTGGCTGTGGCCGTCTTCGTGCTGCAGGCCTTCGCCGTTGAGCGTGGTGCGGCCCGATGTGCCCCCGAGCAGGAAACCGCGCGCCTGCATGTCGCCGGCCGCCCAGGCCAGATCGCCGATGCGCTGGAAGCCGAACATGGAGTAGTACACATAGAACGGCACCATGATGCGGTTGCTGGTGCTGTAGCTCGTGGCCGCGGCGATCCAGCTGCTCATGCCGCCGGCTTCGTTGATGCCTTCCTGCAGGATCTGGCCGGCCTTGTCTTCCTTGTAGTACATGACCTGGTCTTTGTCGACCGGGGTGTACTGCTGGCCTGCGGGGTTGTAGATGCCGATCTGGCGGAACAGGCCTTCCATGCCGAAGGTGCGTGCCTCGTCCACCAGGATGGGCACCACGCGCGGGCCCAGGGCCTGGTCGCGCAGCAGCTGGGTGAGGAAACGCACATAGGCTTGTGTGGTCGAGATCTCACGGCCTTCAGCGGTCGGTTCCATCACGCTCTTGAAGGTTTCGAGCGAGGGCACGGTGAAGCTCTCGTCGGCCTTGGTGCGGCGGTGCGGCAGGTAGCCACCCAGCGCCTTGCGGCGGGCGTGCAGGTACTGCATTTCGGGGGTGTCGTCGGCCGGCTTGTAGAACGGCAGCTTGGGCAGCTCGCTGTCGGGGATCGGCAGGTTGAAGCGGTCGCGGAAGATCTTGATGTCTTCGTCGGTCAGCTTCTTGGTCTGGTGCACGTTGTTCTTGCCCTCGCCCGACTTGCCCATGCCAAAACCCTTGACGGTCTTGATCAGCAGCACGGTGGGCTGGCCTTTGTGGTTCACGGCCTTGTGGTACGCGGCGTAGACCTTCTGCGGGTCGTGGCCACCACGGCGCAGGTTCCAGATGTCGTCGTCGCTCAGGTGCGCCACCATCTCCAGCGCCTTGGGATCGCGACCGAAGAAATGCTTGCGCACGTAGGCACCGTCGTTGGCCTTGAAGGCCTGGTAGTCGCCGTCGAGCGTGTCCATCATGATCTTGCGCAGGGCACCGTCCTTGTCGCGGGCCAGCAGCGGGTCCCAGTTGGAGCCCCACAGCAGCTTGATCACGTTCCAGCCGGAGCCACGGAACTCGCCTTCGAGCTCCTGCACGATCTTGCCGTTGCCGCGCACCGGGCCGTCCAGGCGCTGCAGGTTGCAGTTCACCACGAAGATCAGGTTGTCGAGGTTCTCGCGCGCGGCCAGGCTGATGGCGCCCAGCGACTCGACCTCGTCCATCTCACCGTCGCCGCAGAACACCCAGACCTTGCGGTTCTCGGTGTTGGCAATGCCGCGAGCGTGGAGATATTTCAGGAAACGTGCCTGGTAGATCGCCATCAGCGGGCCCAGGCCCATGGAGACGGTCGGGAACTGCCAGAACTCGGGCATCAGCTTGGGGTGCGGGTAGCTGGAGAGGCCCTTGCCGTCCACCTCCTGGCGGAAGTTGAGCAACTGTTCTTCGGTCAGGCGGCCTTCGAGGTAGGCGCGCGCATACACGCCGGGCGACACGTGGCCCTGGATGTAGAGGCAGTCGCCGCCGTGGTTTTCGCTCTCGGCGTGCCAGAAGTGGTTGAAGCCGGCGCCGAACATGTGGGCCAGCGAGGCGAACGAACCGATGTGGCCGCCCAGGTCGCCACCGTCTTCGGGGTTGTGGCGGTTGGCCTTGACCACCATCGCCATGGCGTTCCAGCGCATGTAGGCGCGCAGGCGCTCTTCGATCTCGATGTTGCCGGGGCAACGGGCCTCTTCGTTGGCCTCGATGGTGTTGACATAGCCGGTGTTGGCCGAGAACGGCAGGTCGATGCTGTTCTGGCGGGCTTCTTCAAGCAACTGCTCCAGCAGGAAGTGCGCGCGCTCTGGCCCCTCCCGCTCGATCACGGCGGCCAGCGCCTCCATCCATTCGCGGGTTTCCTGGGAATCGGCATCCCCCACACCACGGCCATTGAGAGCGTCTGACGCTGACATGCTTGTCTCCTGTTGGTTTGAAATTGAGCTTACGGCGGTCATTCCGCAGTGTCACGGATTTTTCCATAAAACCCGTGCAATTTCAATATGTGCTTTCAAATTTTATTATGTGAAATTACAAAGATATCAAACTTGTAGCAGCCAACGGGCTTTTCACCGCTCGCATCAAGATGCCCACACGTAAACTCGGCGCATGAAATCTGCCCCCGAAAAACCAGTGATTCCAACAGGGAACAGCACCCCGCTGGACTGGTGGAACCGATGGTGGCGCAGGCTGCCGCCCTCGCGCCAAGACCGTTTTGCAACGCTGGCGCCCCTGCTCTCGGTACTGCTCTTTCTCTCGGCCATCGCGGTGGCGATCACCTACCTGCGCTACGAAGAACTGGAGCGCGAACAGGAAGCGGTGACCCGCGACGTGGAGTACGCACAGCAGCGCCTGCGGCTGCGCCTGCTGGAACGGCAGGAACAGCTGATGCGTCTCGCCCGCGAGGTGGACAACAAGGAAATCAGCGCCGAAGAATTCGAGTTCCAGGCCGAGACCCTGATCAGCCAGTTTCCGGAACTTCAGGCGATCAGCTGGGTGGACGCACGGCGCACTGTGGCCGCCAGCTACACCTCCCCCAGCGCGCCGGTGAGCCTGATGCGACTGAAGGGCGCCACCATGACCGCGGCCGAAACGGATGGCTCGTTCGAGCTGGCGCGCGATCTGCGCCAGCCCATCTACTCGCGCCCGCTGGGCGAAGACTCGCGCCAGTCCACGCTGATGCTGCAAGTGCCACTGACCGAACAGGGCCGCTTCGCCGGCACGGTGATGGGCGAGTATTCGATCGATGGCCTCATGCGCTTTGGCATGCCGCCGGAAATCATGGCCCGCTACGCCGTGGCCCTGATGGACGACCGCGGGCGGGTGCTGGCCGGCAGCCTGCAGTCGCCGAGCACCGTGTTGCGCCTGCTGCCCTGGTCGGCGCAGCCGCTGGAGCACGAGGTGCCCGTTTCGCCGGTGGGCAACGGTCTGCTGTTGAAAGCGCAGGGCTACCGCACCTCCCAGGACATCGTGGGCAGCGGCTTTTTCTGGGTCATCGGCGCCCTCTCGGCGTTGACGGTGTGGATGCTGCTGGGCACCTGGCGCCACACGCGCCGCCGCGTGCAGGCCCAGCAGGCGCTGGTGTCCGAGACCAACTTCCGCCGCGCGATGGAAAACTCCATGCTCACCGGCATGCGCGCGCTCGACATGCAGGGCCGCATCACCTACGTCAACCCGGCCTTCTGCTCCATGACGGGATGGACCGAAGGTGAACTGGTGGGGCGCACCGCGCCCTTCCCCTATTGGCCCGACGAAGACCACGACCAGTTGTCGGCCCGCCTGGAAGATGAGCTGCGCGGGCGCTCCACGCCCGGCGGCTTCGAGGTGCGGGTGCAGCGGCGCGACGGCAGCATCTTCGACGCACGCATGTACGTGTCACCGCTGATCGATCCCAAGGGCCACCAGACCGGCTGGATGACCTCGATGACCGACATCACCGAGCCCAAGCGCATTCGCGAGGAACTATCAGCGTCGTACGAGCGTTTCACCACCGTGCTGGAAAGCCTGGACTCGGCCGTGTCGGTGGCGCCGCTGGGCAGCGACGAGATGTTGTTCGCCAACAAGATGTACCGCCTCTGGTTCGGCACGCGCGGCCTGGGCCATCGACATCTGGTGGACCTCGCGGGCAACCAGCCCACGCCAAGTCCGGACAACGGTGACGCGGTGGACGCCTTCGCCGGCATGCCCACCGAAACACTCACCGATGCGGGCGCGGAAAACGCCGAGGTGTTCGTGGAGGAGCTGGATCGCTGGCTGGAGGTGCGCACGCGTTACCTGACCTGGGTGGACGGTCGCCTCGCGCAGATGGTGATCGCCAGCGACATCACGCCGCGCCGCAACGCCGAAGCGCAGGCCGCGCTGCAAAACGAAAGGGCCCAGACCGCCAGCCGCCTGATCACCATGGGCGAGATGGCCTCGAGCGTGGCGCACGAGCTGAACCAGCCGCTGACCGCCATCAGCAACTACTGCAACGGCATGATCTCGCGCCTGAACGAGCAGCGCATCAGCAACGAAGATCTGCTGAATGCCCTGGACAAGACCGCGCGGCAGGCCCAGCGCGCGGGCCAGATCATCCAGCGCATCAAGGCCTTCGTGAAACGCAGCGAACCCAACCCGATGCCCTCGGATGTGCCCACCATGGTGAGCAACGCGATCGAGCTGGCCGACATCGAGCTGCGGCGTCAGCAGGTCCGGCTGTCGCCCTACGTCGCCGCGCGCCTGCCCACGCTGATGGTGGACCCGATCCTGATCGAGCAGGTGCTGATCAACCTGCTCAAGAACGCAGGCGAAGCCATCACCCAGGCGGGCCGACCACCGGGCGAGCGGTACGTGGAGTTGAGGGTCGGCCCGCGCCGCCTCGAGAACCAGGAAGTGGTCGAGTTCTCCGTGCGCGACTCCGGCAACGGCGTGCCCGACGAAATGATCGAGCGCATCTACGAAGCCTTCTACAGCACCAAGAGCGAAGGCATGGGCATCGGCCTCAAGCTGTGCCGCAGCATCGTGGAGTCTCACCACGGGAGGATGCAAGTGCAGAACATCTACAATGGTGAAGAGGTGGTGGGTTGCTGCTTCAGCTTCTGGATACCGGTGCAGTCCCGATTGACACCGCCTCTGGAAACCACCGAGCCCACCACGGCGTCGTTGCCGGACACAGAAAGAGCGAGATGAGTTTGATCCCCAAAAAAGGCACCGTCTATGTCGTCGATGACGACGAGGCCGTTCGAGACTCCCTGCAGTGGCTGCTCGAAGGCAAGGACTACCGGGTCCGGTGCTTCGAATCCGCAGAAGCCTTTCTCAGCCGATACGACGCCCGCGAGGTGGCCTGCCTGATCGCCGACATCCGCATGGGTGGCATGACCGGCATGGAACTCCAGGAAAAACTGATCGAGCGCCAGTCGCCATTGCCCATCGTCTTCATCACCGGACACGGCGACGTGCCGATGGCGGTGGAGTCCATGAAGAAGGGCGCGCTGGACTTCATCCAGAAGCCGTTCAAGGAAGACCAGCTCGTGGTGCTCGTCGAGCGCATGCTGGAAACGGCCAAGGAAGCCTTCGCCACCCACCAGCAGGCCGCCAGCCGCGACGCCCTGCTCTCCAAGCTGACCGGCCGCGAAGCCCAGGTGCTCGAACGCATCGTCGCTGGCCGCCTGAACAAGCAGATCGCCGACGACCTCGGCATCAGCATCAAGACCGTGGAAGCGCACCGCGCCAACATCATGGAAAAGCTGGGCGCCAACACCGTGGCCGACCTGCTCAAGATCGCGCTGGGCCAGACGCCCGCCAAAGCCTGACACCACCCCACCCTTTGCCACGGCGCCCGCCCTCACCGGCGGGCGTTTCCGTTTCAACCACTGCACAGACACCCCCATGACCGCCCAACTGATCGACGGCAACGCCCTCTCCCGCCAACTGCGCGCCGATGTGGCCGCGCGCGTGACCGCGCTCAAGGCCAAGGGCATCACGCCCGGCCTGGCGGTGATCCTGGTGGGTGACAACCAGGCCTCGCAGGTGTACGTGCGCAACAAGGTCAAGGCCTGCGAAGACACCGGCATGCACTCGGTGCTGGAAACCTGGCCCGCGAGCATGACGGAAGCGGAACTGCTGGCGCGCGTGGAGGCGTTGAATGTTGATGCCACCATCCACGGCATCCTCGTGCAGCTGCCGCTGCCGGCGCACATCGACGCGCAGAAGGTGATCGAGGCGATTTCGCCGGCCAAGGACGTGGACGGTTTCCACATCGCCAGCGCCGGCGCGCTGATGACCGGCCTGCCCGGCTTCTGGCCCTGCACACCCTACGGCTGCATGAAGATGCTGGAGAGCATCGGCTGCGAGCTCAAGGGCAAACACGCAGTGGTGATCGGCCGCAGCAACATCGTGGGCAAACCCATGGCGCTGATGCTGCTGCAGCAGAACGCCACCGTCACCATCTGCCACAGCGGCACCAAAGACCTGAAAGCCATGACGCTGCAGGCCGACGTGATCGTCGCCGCCGTGGGAAAGCGCAACGTGCTGACGGCCGACATGGTCAAGCCCGGCGCGGTGGTGCTCGACGTGGGCATGAACCGCAACGAAGAAGGCAAGCTCTGCGGCGACGTGGATTTTGCGGGCGTGAAAGAGGTGGCGAGCCACATCACCCCGGTGCCTGGCGGCGTGGGGCCCATGACCATCACCATGCTGATGGTCAACACGCTGGAATCGGCGGAACGCTTCGCCGGATGATCGGGTCGGCGTCCTGAGCAACGGCCCGCGTCAGGGCACCCTCAGCAACCTGCATGGCTCGGGTTGGAGACCGAGCAGTGGCGCTGGACTGGCCAATGGCGCGAGCGGTCCCAGCCGCTGCCGCTCCATGAAGTCCCATTGCGCCTGCCGCCCCATCCATCCGGCCTGGTAGGCGTGCAGGTCGTCCTGTTGCAAAAGGCGTTCGTCTGCCTGGGCCACGCTGCCCCCGGTGGCGCGGTAGTGCGCCATCCAGCACAGCTTCACCGCCGCGTAATACCGTCCCTGCACGTAAGCCAGCCGGGTTTCCGGCACGGTGCGCAGCAGGAACAGCACCAGCAACGCCAGCAACACGGGGGCGGTCCGCCCGCGATGGCGGAACAGCACCAGGCAGATCGCGGCCCAGGCCGGCAGCGTCAACGCGGTGTAGCGCGAGGCGATGGCCGCTTCGACACCCAGCTGAACCCGTCCGTAGGCGGTGAGCAGCGCAAACACCAGGCTGCAGCCCACGAGGATCACACACACCTGCCAGAAGCGGTGTGACGCCGGCGTGCCGGTGTCCGTCTCACGAACGGACAGACGCTTCAGCCCCCAGCCGAACACCGCGAGCATCGACGCCAGGAACACCGTGCCGACCGGGTACAGGAACCACCACGACATGCGCTGCACCATGAGCACGAAGTAGCTCAGCATGGCTGCCACGAACTGAAGGTAGTCCAGCGGGTTGGGTCGGAACACCTGAAACCCCTCGGCCGACACCACAAACCGGTAATTCACCAGAAACGCCGCCAGCGTCAGCAGGCAGGCCGCCACCAGCGCCAGCGCATGCCCGCGCTGGGTCGCCGAACCGCGCCACGCCGCCACGGCCAACACCAGGCCCAGAGCGGGCAGCGCCGTGAGACCAAAGCCCGTGAACCCCAGCCCCACCACCAGCACCGCGAGGGTGGCCGTGCGCGCCCCACCCGGCGCCCACAGCCAGACGTTGACCAGCAGCATCAGCAGGAACAGGGGAACCACGCTGTGAGAACCATTGGGCGCCACCCACATGGTTTCAAAACCGGCCACCCCCCAGAACGGCAGCAGCAGAAGTGCGTCCCAGACCGACCAGGGGCCCGGCACCAGTCGCCGGCGCAAACGCAAGGCCAGGGCGCCCGACGCCAGTTGCACGCAGGCCATCCAGAGGCTCTCCCACCGGACGTTCCAGTCGCTGAAGTGGTAAACCGGCAACGCCAGCGCGAAGGCCAGGCCTTGCCGGTGCGGCCCGTGCTGCCAGAAGAAAGCCGCCGGCACGTCGTTCCACTGGAAGCCGTTGTACAGCCGCGTGAGCAGGGCCCACTGGTCAGAGAACGGGACATTGACCGAGAGCAGCCAGGTCAGGCCCAGCAGCCGGGCCGCCAACACGACGCCGAGCACCACCAGCAGCACCTTGGCGACCGGGGGCGGCAGCACCGCCAGCGGGCCAGACAGGCGCCGCAACGGGTTCATGGGCGCGGCGGCAACGCCACGCGGCGGGCCAGTCGCCAGAGCACCCACCCGCTGCACACCCATTGCCCCAGCACCAGGACAGAGCCCATGCCATGCCAGAGCCGCAGACTCCCGCCGGTGGCGCGCGCGCTGACGATCTTCTGCGCCACACCAAACTCCTGCACCAAGGCCAGCAACATGGCCAGCAAGACCACCGCCAAGGTCACCAGCAACCCGCGCAGCTCGGACAGTCCCTCTGGAGAGACCTCCGTCGCCAGCAGCGCGCGCTGCCGGCGCAGCATCAGCATCAACACCACACCCAGGAACAACCCGGCCCAGCACTGAAGGGAAAACAGCCGGGCCGCCACCGGGCCCGCCACAGCGGGGTTGCCCAGGCTGGCGAACAAGGTGGGCACGGCGACAAAGCTCAGCGCGCTGATGCCACCCCACCAAAGGGCGGCCACGATCACGGACAGGCGCTGCCAGGGCATGGGCGCCGGATCAGATGTAGCGCACCGCCACCACCTCGAAACGGCGCGTGCCGCCCGGGGTCTGGACCTCGGCCACATCCCCCTCTTCCTTGCCGATCAAGGCGCGTGCGATCGGGCTGCTGATGTTGACCAGGCCCAGCTTGAGGTCGGCCTCGTCTTCGCCCACGATCTGGTAGGTCACTTCGGCACCCGTGCCTTCATCGGCCAGATCCACCGTGGCGCCGAAGACCACGCGGCCCGACGCATCCACCGCCGTCGGGTCGATGATTTGGGCGACCGAGAGCTTGCCCTCGATCTCGGCGATGCGCCCTTCGATGAAGCCCTGGCGCTCCTTGGCGGCGTCGTAGTCGGCGTTTTCACTCAGGTCACCCTGGGCGCGTGCTTCGGCGATCGCCTGGATCACCGAAGGACGCTCCACGGTCTTGAGTTTGTGCAGCTCGGCCTTGAGCAATTCGGCGCCGCGCTTGGTGATGGGGAAAGTGGACATCGGGAACTCCAGATCAGGGGCGGCCCCGATCGGGGCCCGTTGGGCAGCACAGGCCACCCGGAAAAAGGCAAACCGCCGAACGTTTCCGGTCGGCGGCTTCACTGCCCGAAATTATGCCCTGAATCGATCCGCCCGGATGCCGTCGCCGGGCCGCCTCAGTCGCGACCCGCCCGCTCGATGGCGTCGGCCAACCGGGCCGGATCGGTGAAGCACAGTTCGTGACTGCCCTGGCACTCCACCAGCCGGAACAGACCCAGCCGCTCCGACAGGCGCGGGTGCCAGGGCAGGCTGTGCGGCAAGGCCGTGTCCTGCTGACAATTGATGTAGCTCTTGCCCATGGGCATGGCCGCCAGCGGCGTCGTCAGCCGAGCCTTGTCGGTGAAGGTCTTGTAGGGATGCGGGTTGAGCTGGCCAAACGCCCGTTCGGCCAGCGCGGCATCGGCGTCGTTGATGAAGGCCTCGCGCCAGATCGGGTACGGCAGCATCACGGCACCGTTGTTCGCCGCGGCGATGCCGTCGAACAGCGCGACGTAGTGCGGCGGCACCAGGTCGTTGAGGCTCTCACCATCCAGCGGCACGAACGCGTTCCAGTACACCAGGCGGCGGATGCGGTGGCCCACCCGGTCGGCCGCGTGGCTGATCACCATGCCGCCGTAGCTGTGGCCCATGAGGCGCACGTCCTGGAGGTCGTGCTGGTCGAGGAAGTCGATCAACGATTGCGCCGCCTCGGCCAGACCGGTGGTGGCACGGTCGTCACCCGGGCGGTTGCCCGCCAGCGTCGGACAGTGCACCGTGTGCCCGCGCTCGCGCAGGTGCACAGCGACGGGTTCCATGAGTTCGCCCGTGTGCCAGGCGCCGTGAACAAGAACATAGGTATCGGTCATGCGTGTCTCCAGAAGGTGGGCGTTGTGCAGGGGCGTCCCTGCTGAGCACCAATCTACCGATCTGGGGTGCGACCCGATGGCCGGATCGCGCCAGCCGTCTGGCCGCCATGCGCCAGGGGGACTCAGCCGCCCGGGTGCTGCTGGCGCCAGCGCAGCGGCGTCACGCCGGCATCGCGCTGGAAGTCGCGCCCGAAATGGGACGCGTCGGTGTAACCACAGCGGCGGCCCACCTCCGCCACGGACAAGCCGGCGAGCCGGCGCTGCGACAGCAGCTGCCGGGCATGGCCCAGGCGCAGCTGGCGCCAGCGCCCCGCCACCGTGTCGCCCGTCCGGGCAAACGCACGGTGCAGGCTGCGCGGCGACACACCCAGGTGCTGCGCCAGATCGGCCGCTCGCAGCCCGGACCGATCCAGCCGTTCAGGCATCCAGGCCACGGCGCGGGCGTGCAGGTCGCGTGTGGCGGCACGGGCTAGCGTAGGCTGCGGCTCCAGCGCCGCAGCGAGCAAGGCACCGAACTGGTCTTCCACCCAGGCCGGCGCCATGTGCGCGGCCAACGCGGGGTTGCGTCCGAGCTGCAGACACAGCGCCGACAGCACCGCCCCCCAACCCTGCTCGCGGTGGATGGCGCGCGCGGTCGGCACCTCCAGCGCCGTCAGCCACTCACCGACCCAGGCACGCGGCATCTGCACCGACAGGCAACCCACCGAATGCGGAAAGTGAAGTTCGTAAGGCCGCGAAGCGTCCACCAGCACCGCGTCGCCGGGCCGAAGGTGCAAGACCTGCCCGCCCTGTTTCACGTGCCAGGGGTGGTCAAGCTGGGCGATCAGGTAGAAGGGAAACGCCTGGCTGCGCGCGATGCAGGCCGGCGTGCGGTACACGTCCTGCGTCGAGGCCTGTACCTGGTTGACCGCCAGGCGATCCAGCGGAAGGTGCGTCAGGCTGCCTTCGAAGCAGTCGGCCGCGCGCGAGCTGCAGTCCATCTCCAGGAAGGCCTCGCAGATCGCACCCACCCAGTAGTCCAGTCGTTCGACGGGACGGGCCTGCGCCGTGGTCCATTCGCGCAGGTGGTGGGCAGGGGCAGAAGGCGCAACGGGCATGGACGCAATCTAGCGTCCATGCCCGTCGGGTTCAAGAGGGAAAGCCCCTCAGGCGCATCAAGCCACCAGCTGCGCGTGCATCTCCTGCACGGAAATCACGCCGAGGCTGTCCATGTACTTCATGCCCTCAACGGCCGCTTCGGCGCCGAAGATCGTGGTGAAGGTGGTCACCCGGGCCAGCAGGGACGAGGTGCGGATCGCGCGCGAATCGGCGATGGCGTTGCGGCGCTCTTCTACCGTGTTGATCACCAGGCTGATGTCGCCGTTCTTGATCATGTCCACGATGTGCGGGCGGCCTTCGGTGACCTTGTTGACCGCGACCACCGGCACGCCTGCCGCGGCAATGGCGGCGGCGGTGCCGCGCGTGGCGACCAGCTCGAAGCCCATGGCCACCAGCGCGCGCGCGATCTCCACCGCACGCGGCTTGTCACCGTTCTTCACGGTCAGGAAGACCTTGCCCGCCGGGCTGCCGTCGGCCTTTTTGGGCCGCGGCAGCTTGGTGCCGGCACCCAGCTGGCTCTTCACGAAAGCCTCGCCAAAGGTCTTGCCCACGCCCATGACTTCGCCGGTGGACTTCATCTCGGGGCCGAGAATGGTGTCCACACCGGGGAACTTGACGAACGGGAACACCGCTTCCTTGACGCTGAAGTAAGGCGGCGTCACCTCGGCGCCGATGCCTTGGTCGTCCAGCGACTGGCCGGCCATGCAACGCGCGGCCACCTTGGCCAGCTGGATGCCCGTGGCCTTGGAGACGAAGGGCACCGTGCGCGAAGCGCGCGGGTTCACCTCCAGCACATAGATCACGTCCTGGCCGTCCACTTCCTGAATGGCGAACTGCACGTTCATCAGGCCGATCACGTTCAGGCCTTGTGCCATGGCCGCGGTCTGGCGCTTGAGCTCGTCGATCGTGGCTTGCTTGAGGTAGTACGGAGGGAGCGAACAGGCCGAGTCGCCGCTGTGCACGCCCGCTTGTTCGATGTGTTCCATGACACCGCCAATGAAGACACGACCGGTGTGATCGCGGATCGCGTCCACGTCGCACTCGATGGCGTCGTTCAGAAAACGGTCCAGCAGCACCGGCGAATCGTTGCTCACCTTCACGGCCTCGCGCATGTAGCGCTCGAGGTCGCGCTGCTCGTGCACGATTTCCATCGCACGGCCACCCAGCACATAGCTCGGGCGCACCACCAGTGGGTAACCCAGGGCCGCGGCTTTTTCCAGGGCCTCGGGTTCGGCGCGCGCCGTGGCGTTGGGCGGCTGGCGCAGCTTCAGCTCGTGCAGCAGCTTCTGGAAGCGCTCACGGTCCTCGGCGGCATCGATCATGTCGGGGCTGGTGCCGATGATGGGCACGCCCGCGGCTTCCAGTCCGAGCGCGAGCTTCAGAGGCGTCTGACCGCCGTACTGCACGATCACACCGGCGGGTTTTTCCTTGTCGACGATCTCCAGCACGTCTTCCAGCGTCAGCGGCTCGAAGTACAGGCGGTCGCTGGTGTCGTAGTCGGTGGACACGGTTTCGGGGTTGCAGTTGACCATGATGGTCTCGTACCCGTCTTCGCGCATCGCCAGCGCGGCATGCACGCAGCAGTAGTCGAACTCGATGCCCTGTCCGATGCGGTTGGGGCCACCGCCCAGCACCATGATCTTCTTGTTGTTGGTCGGCTCGGCTTCGCACTCGCCGTCGCCGTGGCCTTCGTAGGTCGAATACAGGTAGGCGGTGTCGGTCGAGAACTCGGCGGCGCAGGTGTCCACGCGCTTGTAGACCGGGCGGATGTTCTGGGCGATGCGGCGCGCGCGCACGGCGGAGTCGGTGGTCTTGAGCAGCTTGGCCAGGCGGCGGTCCGAGAAGCCCTTCTTCTTCAGGCCGCGCAGGGTGTCCGCGTCGATGGCGTCGAGGCTGGTCTGCTCCAGTTTGAGTTCGATCTTCACGATCTCTTCGATCTGCACCAGGAACCAGGGATCGATCTTGGTGAACTGGTGCACCTCGGCCAGCGTCCAGCCGGCGGCAAAGGCATCGCCCACGTACCAGATGCGCTCGGGGCCGGGTTCGCCGAGTTCGCGCTCCAGGATCTCGCGGTCCTGGGTCTTCTCGTTCATGCCGTCCACGCCCACTTCCAGGCCGCGCAAGGCTTTCTGGAAGCTTTCCTGGAAGGTGCGGCCCATGGCCATGACCTCACCCACGGACTTCATCTGTGTGGTCAGGCGGCTGTCGGCCGTGGGGAATTTCTCGAACGCAAAACGCGGGATCTTGGTGACCACGTAGTCGATGCTCGGCTCGAAGCTGGCCGGCGTCGCGCCGCCCGTGATCTCGTTGCGCAGCTCGTCCAGCGTGTAGCCCACGGCCAGCTTGGCCGCGACCTTGGCGATCGGAAAACCGGTGGCCTTGGAGGCCAGGGCCGAGGAGCGCGACACGCGCGGGTTCATCTCGATCACCACCATGCGGCCATCGGCCGGGTTGATGGAGAACTGCACGTTGGAGCCACCGGTGTCCACACCGATCTCGCGCAGCACCGCCAGCGAGGCGTTGCGCAGGATCTGGTATTCCTTGT
>NZ_JADMKB010000054.1 GCF_018780075.1 Hydrogenophaga sp. | reverse complement strand
GCCTTGATGACCTTGTCGTCGAACACCAGCACGTCGGCGATCAGGCCCGGTGCGTCTTTCGAGGAGAACACCACCTTGAACTTCTTGCCGCCACCCTGGCCGAGGATCTGCGACAGGCTGGGTTCGTAGGTCACGCCGATCGGCAGCGCGCCCGAGGCCATCGCGGCCGGCACGGCCTCGGGCGTCATGCTCACGGGGTTGATGTCCTTCTCGCTCAGGTTGACGGTCTTGAGCGCGTAGGAGAGCAAAAAGTCGGACGGCGAGAGCGGGTTGTAGCCGATCTTCTTGCCTTTGAAATCGGCCACCTTGCTGATCGAACCGTCGGCCACGATGGCGTCGCCACCGTTGGAGTAGTCGATGGGCATGACCACCTTCATGGCCTTGCCGCCGGCCACCTGACCGACCACCTGGTCGTAGGTCAGCATGCCGCCGTCCACCGCGCCCGAGGCGATGGCCGCGGGAATGAGCGCTGGGTCGCTGAAGACCTGCAGCGAGACCTTGAGCTTCTGTTTCTTGTAGAGGTCGAGCGCGTCGGCCACATAGAACGGGCCGTAGCCGATCCAGACCACGGTCGCGATTTTCATCTGCGTTTGCGCGAAGGCCGAGGCGGTGGCCAGGGTGAGCGCCGCGCCCACGGCGGGCTTGAGCCAGCGCCCCAGCGGGGACGGCGAAACAGAAGAGGAAGAGAAGAGGCCTGCCAATGTCATGTGAAGCTCCGGTGGTGGGTGAAAGGCGCAGGGAGAACACGATCAGACGTCGTTCTCCCGGGCTTTTGTCCCTCCGTGGAGCCTGCGATCAGGCCGGACCACTCTCGGACCAGACCCCACCTGTGACGGTGGACGGAACCCTAGTGGACCTACGCACGAGCCGCTGCCAACCACGTGCAGACCGCTCTCCATGCTGCAACGGTCAATGCATGGAGCGTGCCAGGGCTTTGTCGGCCCCGCGCGCCGGCCACGCCCGCGCGACGCACCAAAGCGCGGCATGGGGTGGCCACACGCCGGGGCCCAGGACCGATCTTGGTGCGCCGCCGGGCGTTCGCGCCCTGGCAGCCGGTGTCATGATCCAGAACAGACCGTGCCGGCCCACCGGTGCGCACCGAGCCTCCCCTGTCCCGACCGAACACCATGCCCCGCTTCGCCGCCAACCTCACCATGCTCTACAACGAGCACGCCTTCCTCGACCGTTTTGCCGCCGCGGCGGCCGATGGTTTTCAGGGTGTCGAGTGCCAGTTTCCCTACGCCTTCGCCGCCAGCGACATCGCGCAGCGCCTGCGGGACCACGGCCTGCAGCTGGTGCTGTTCAACGCGCCACCGGGCGATGTCGGCGCGGGCGAGCGCGGCCTGGCCTGCCTGCCCGGGCGCGAGGCCGAGTTCCGCGCCGGGTTTGCGAAAGCGCTGGAGTACGCGCAGGCGCTCAACTGCCCGCGCATCCACGTCATGGCCGGCCTGGCACCGGCGGAGGCCGAGCGCGCCGCGCTGCAGGCCACCTACGAAGCCAACCTGGCCTGGGCCGCCGAACTGGCCCGCGCCGACGGGCGCGACGTGCTGATCGAACCCATCAACACGCGCGACATCCCGGGCTTCTTTCTCAACCGGCAGGACGAGGCCCACCGGATCGTGCAGGCCATCGGCGCGCCCAACCTCAAGGTGCAGTTCGACCTGTACCACTGCCAGATCGTCGAGGGCGACGTGGCGATGAAGATCCGCCAGTACCTGCCCACCGGGCGCGTGGGCCACTTCCAGATCGCGGGCGTGCCCATGCGCCACGAGCCCGACCTGGGCGAGTTGCACCACCCCTACCTGTTCAGCGTGATCGACGAAGTCGCCGCTGCCTGCGGCTGGCAGGGCTGGGTGGGGTGTGAATACCGGCCGGCGCGCGGCGCGGTGGCCGGCGGCACCTCGGACGGTCTGGGCTGGCTGAAAGCCGCCTGATATTCTTGGGCACATGCCCCACACCATTCCAGCCTGTCCGCAATGCGGCCTTGAAAACACCTACCCCGATGGCAGCAACTTCGTCTGCCCCGACTGCGCCTTTGAATGGCCCCAGGCCGCCGCCGCCAGCGACGAAGAAGCGGCCGGCGCCGGGACCGTGAAAGACGCCAACGGCAACCCGCTGGCCGACGGCGACTCGGTGATCCTGGTCAAGGACCTGAAGGTCAAGGGCTCGTCCACCGTGCTCAAGAAGGGCAGCAAGATCAAGGGCATCCGCCTGGTCGATGGCCACGACGGCCACAACGTCGACTGCAAGACCGAGCTGGGCCCGATGTTGCTGAAGTCGGAATTCCTGAAGAAGGCCTGACGGCAGCGGCCCGGCACGCGGGGCACAGGTTCTGGTAACGTCCGGTGACGAACACCAAGGGCCCCCGTGACCAGTCAACACCACGATGTGATCATTCTGGGCGCCGGGGTCACCGGCCTGACGGCGGCCCACGCGCTGCTGCCCTCGGCCCTTCGCGTGGCGGTCATCGAGGACTACCCCGGCGCCGGGGGCAACCACCTGTCGAAGGACATGGGGGACTGCAGCTTCGATGTCGGCGCCATCTTTTTCTGGTCGGACAGTCCCTTGCTCGGCTTGTTCCCCGGCATCGAGGCCCACTGGACGCCGGTGAACTACAGCATCGCCCGCGTCACGCCGCAAGGCAAGGTCCGCGCTTACCCGTTCGACATGCGCGAGGAGTTTTTCGGCAGGCCGCTGCCCTACCAGCTCGTGGCGATCGCCGACGTGCTGGTGCACAAGCTGTTCTGGCGCCGCAAGGCCTCGGCCGCGGATTTTGCCCGGGCGCACATCGGCAGCAAGCTGTTCCGCGACAGCGGTCTCTCCGGCTACATGCGCCGCTTCTACGGGTTTTCGGCCGAAGAGATCAGCTACCCGTTTGCCTTGCGCCGCATGAAATGGATCGCCCAGAACGCCAGCCTCGCACCGCGTGTCGCGCGCCTCGTGCGTTCGGCCGGACGGCGGCTGGGCCTGGCGGTGCGCCCGACGCCGCTGCGGTGTTTCGCCCGATCGCGCGACGGTTTTCAGGCGATGTACGGCCATGCCCTGGCGAGCCTCCAGGCCCTGGGAGCCGACGCCGTGCTGAGCGCTGGCACCTCATCGCTCCGCAAAACCGCGGAAGGTTTTGAGGTGCGCACCGAAGCCGGGACGTTCACGGCCCCGCGACTGATCAACACGCTCCCGCTGGTCAAGGTGGCGCGCCTGCTGGGGCTGGACGCGGCGGCGGCGCCCGAGTCCACCGCCATGATCACCGCGTGTTTCCGGTTTCGCGGCCAGCGGCATTTTGCGGCGCTGATCCTGCACAACTTCGCGGCCGACGGCCTGTGGAAGCGCCTGACCATGCACTCCGACTACTACGGCCGCGCCGACGGCTGGGAATTCTTCAGCCTCGAAGTTTCCGTTCGAGGCACCTTGCCGGGCATCGACACGGTGGTGGCCGACTTTCGGGCGACCACGGCCCAGGCCGGCCTCTTCGAGGGTGAACTGGAGTGCCTGGGCAGCTTCGTGACGGACTTTGCCTACCCGGTGTACGACCAGTCGGCCGAGGCGCGCAAGACCGCCCTGGTGCAGGCCCTCAGCGACATGGGCATTGAAAGCCTCGGGCGCCAGGGCAATTTCGACTACATCCCGTCGGCCACGGTGGCCATCGCCCAGGCCCAGGCCTACATGTTGGAGTCGCCCCCGCCGCGCTGCGCGCGACCCCCTTGAAGGGGGCTGAGGGCCGCGGCTCCAAGCCTGCCTGCGCAGGCTTGGACGGCCCGAAGAAGCCTCGACTCTGGCGAGGCTGCGGCCTGCAAGGCGCACTGGCCGTCCGGCGAAGCCGGCCCGGCTGTGCCCCTTGGCTGGGGCGCTTCTCCGGTTGCGGGTGGTGCGGCACACCATCGACAGTCGATGCGGACTCAGCGCAGCGCCAGCGAGTCGCGCTTCCAGGCGGCGTCGGGCCAGCGTGCGAAAGGGCCGAGCGCGTCGGGTTCGAAGGCGGTGCGCTGCGGGGTGAGGGTGTTCAGCTCCACCACCTCGAAGCGGCGCAGCGTGCGGCCTTCCGCGAGGGCTTCGCGCGCCACCAGCATCTGGCGCCCGCCGGGCACCCAGCCGGCCAGCTCGGCGTAGCCCAGGCCGGGGTTGAGCGCGGCGGGCGGCAAGACTTCGACGGTCCAGCCCTGTGCGGTTTTGCGGAACACCCAGAGCTCGCGCCAGCCGTCCACCGGCTGCACCGCGAGCGCGGCGGCGTTGCCTTCGCGGTTGACCGAGGCCGACGCTGCCCAGACCACGCCCCAGGAGCAGCGCTCGGCCAGGGGCTGGGCGTTTTTCTGGCGCGGGTCGATCAGGCTGGCGCAGGTCTGGCCGTCGTCCAGCTGGCGGGTGGTGATGGCGAGCGCGGCGGCGGGCGCGACGCCGCTGCCGGCGGCCCAGCGCACGGCGTTGGCGCGCAGGGCGGCTTCGGTGTAGCGGGTGAGGTCGTCGTCGGCCAGCTCGGCGCGGTCCACGCGGGCGATGGCCTGCAGCGCGCGCTCGGCGGCGCTGCGGGCGGCGGTGGCGTCCCCGCGTTGGGCGCGGGCGAAGGCCAGGCCACTCCAGACGCTGGCCTGCCGGGTGGCGAGTCGGGCGCGCCAGTGAGTGGCCAGGGTGGATGTATTGACGCGGTCGAGCAGGGCGGCGCGGGCCTGGTCGGCGGCCTCGCGCTCGCCGGGCCGGGCCTGGGGGTTCTGGCACTCCGGGCGGGTGAGCGCGAGCGCGGCGCGGGCCTGCTGCTCGGCGCTGGCGGCGGGCATCGCCAGCAGGCGGCGGTGGGCGTCGCCCTCGTAGCAGACGCGCACACGTTCGCCGTCTTCGATGCTCTCGAAGCCCACACCGTGGCGCCGCGCCACGTCGAGGTGGGCGGTCAGCATGGCCTGGTCCTGCGAACGTTGCGCGCCTTGCGAGGCGCGCTCGGCGAGGCGTTCGGCCTGGCGGCCGATGGCGTCAAGCACGTTGGCGCCGTCGGCACCTTGCAGCGCGGCGGCAGGCAGGGCCTGGATCGCGGCGGCCGCGAGCGCCAAGCCCAGGGTTTCTGAGCCTGGCTGTTCGCTCACGAAGCCCAGCAGCGCCAGCAGCTCGGGCGCGGCCTGCTCGCCGTTGCCCACGCGCAGCAGTTGCGAGCGCTTCACGTAACCGCCGCGCTCGCGCTGGTGGTCCCAGACCTGCACGAAGTCGCCGCGCTCGGCGCGGATCTCCATCACCTCGCCGCGCCAGAGCACGGTCTGTGCGGCGGCGCTGTCGCGCGGCGCGGCGCGCAGGGTGACGGCGTCGCGGGTGACGAGGGCCACCCCCGCCACCGGCTCGGCGGCGCGGGCCGAGACACACACCACACCGGCCAGCGCCGCGACCACCGCGGCGGCCAACAGGAAGTTGCCAAGCTGTTTCATGGTCACTGCTCCGCGCTGTCGGCTTGCGCTTCGGTCGAGGCGGTCTGCGCCTGCGCCACGCTGCCCAGCAGGTTGTTGCCGATGAAACCCCCGGTGTGGGGCGAGGCGATGATGACCTGCACCTTGTCGCTCAGGCGGTCGGCCATGGTCTTCTGGATCAGCAGCGGGTGCTTGGTGATCAGTGCGCCCTCGGCCGCCATCTGCTCGGCGTTGGCCTTGCCCACGCGGGTGAGACGGTAGGCCTCGGCGTCGGCGAGCTTCTGCCGCGCCTCGGCCTCGCCCGCGGCCTCGATGCGGCGCGCCTGGGCTTCGCCCTCGGCCTGCTGCACGCGGCTCACGCGCTGGGCCTCGGCTTCGAGCTTGCGCTGCTCGATCTGGCGCTGCTTGAAGGGCAGCACGTGTTTCATCGCCTCTTCCTGCGCCTTCGCGGCGATCACCTGTTCGCGCCCGGCGGCTTCGGCGGCGATCTCGCGGCGGGCCTTGTCGGCGCTGGCGGTGAGTTCACTTTCTTTCACCTGCTTCTCGCGCAGCTCCAGCGTGTAGCGCATCTTCTCGGCCGAGAGGCCTTCGGTCAGCAGCACCTCCATGCCGCGGCGGTAGTCCTCGGGCAGGTCGATCTTGCCGATGTGGATGGAGCGCAGCAGCAGGCCGTCGGCCGCCAGCTTGACGCGGACCTGCGCTTCGATGTCCTGCTCGATCTGGGTGCGCTGCGACGAGAAGATTTCGCGCACGGTGTGGCGCGCGATGATCTTGTAGACCGTGGCCTGCACCGCCGGCTCGACGATCTGGGTGTCGAGCTGCGCCGGCAGCGACGCGGCCCTGGCCGCCGTCAGGCGCGCCGGGTCGATGGCGTAGCGCACGCTCAGGTCGAGTCCGATGGACAGGCCCTCGACCGACTGCGCGGGCGAGGGGCCGTCGGCGCTGGCCATGCTGGCGGCGTGCCAGGTCTGGTCCTGCAGCGGGTAGCGGGTGACCTGGTACAGGCCGGGCAGGGCCCACACCGGGCCGCTGCGCCAGACGGTGGTGTCGCCGGTGAGCTGGTTGGTGCGCAGCGCGAGGTGGCCGGGGGCGAGCTGCTGCACCGGCGGGTGCTTCACGATCACGTAACCGGCGCCCAGCGCCGCCGCCGTCACGCCCAGGGTCAGCAGGACGGGGCGCAGGGACACAGAAGGCAGGGCGCGCAGCGGGCGCACAGCGGACGCGTCGTCGCCCGACGACACCCCCGGGGCGGCGCGGCGGACCAGGCGGGCCAGGGCGATCCGGACGGAACGGGTCAGGGACTTGAGACGCAGCAACATGGAATTTCTCCTGTGAACCGGAGCCGCCCACCGTGGGCTTCTCCATGACCTGCATCGTTCCGGGAAGGCGCGGAAGTCTCAATGCGGTCGCCGGGTGGTTTCGCCGCCGGCCCCGGAAGAAAAACTCACAGCGGCCGGCTCGGTGGCGCTTCGATAATGGGCGCCATGCACACCATCGCCGTCATCGAAGACGACCGCCCCACCAGCCACCAGCTCGCGGGCTGGATCAGCGCCGCGCGCCCCGAGCTGACGGTCCACCAGTGGTTCGACCGCGACAGCGCCGAGGCCGCGCTGGCCCGCGAGCGCTACGACCTGGTGGTGCTGGACATCGAACTCGGGCGCGAGCGGCACGCGGGCGTGGCCATCATCAACACCATCAACAAGCTGCACCAGGGCACGCCGGTGCTGGTGGTCTCGGCCATGCCGGCCGCGATCTACCGCAGCATCATGAAGGCCCTCGACGCCTGGGACTACCTGCAGAAGACCAGCTTCGACGAGGCCGAGTTCGTCGAGACCTTTCTCGACATCCTGCGCACGGCCAAGGCACAGAAAACCGCCGAGCCCGCGCCGGCCGCCGACGAGCTGAGCCTGGACCCGCTGTGGCAACGAAGCCCCACCTGGCGCGGCCAGCGCATCAACCTGCCGCTCACCGCGCAGCGCATCCTCGCCACGCTGGTGCAGAAAAAGGGCCAGACCGTGAGCTACGAGGAGCTGTACGAGGTGGTCAAGAGCGGGCGCAACCGCGACAACGTGCGCAAGCACGTGAGCAGCATCCGCGACGCCTTCCGCGACCTCGACCCAGCGTTCGACGCCATTGAAAACGTCCCCATGCGCGGCTTCCGCTGGACAGGGAAATGAACACCCCCTGCGCCGCTTCGCTCGCCTTGCAGGCCGCGGCATCGCCAGAGGCGATACCTCTTCGTCCCGTCCAAGCCTGCGCAGGCAGGCTTGGGAGCCGCGGTCCTCAGCCCCCTCTCTCGCCTTCGGCGGGAGGGGGACCGCACCCGCGGCCCGGCAGAGCCGGTTCCGCGGTGCGACTGGACGGATGCCAGCGCTCCGACGGCCGCCGGGCCAATTGAAATGAAATTTGGCCCGCTGGATCTTCCTTCGCTGCCCGCGCTGGCGCTGCCGCGGCTGCCGCTGTCGGCGTTCCGCCGCCGCATCGTTTTTCACGGGGTGTTCCTGCTGCTGGCGCTGGCCGTGGTGGTGCTGGCGCTGACGCTGCTGGCCGAAGAGAAGCAGCGCGCCCGCGAGCGCTACGAGGCGGGTTTCCGGCAGACGCTCTCGACCATGGCCGCACAGCTGCGCCACCCCACGGGGCAGCTCGCGCTGATCAACGCCGACGCGGCCGCGCCCTCGGGCGCCGGGCTCACGCCGGTGGTGCTGCCGTTTTCGGCGCTGGACTATTCCGACCCGTTCAAGGCGCGGCAGGCGGTGGAGATGAGCGGTTGCGCCGTGCACTGGCCCGACGACGGCGGGCAGCTCTGCGTGGGCGTGGGCAACAGCGCCTACGCGGGCGGCGTGGTCTACCTGGTGGCCGACCTGGTGCTGCCGCCGGCCGTGGCGCGCGAGCCCGGCACGCTGGACCTGGGCGTGGTCAGCCACGCGGTGATCCGCGCCGACACCGCCCAGGGCACGGAGCGCTGGGTGGCGCCCTTCGAGGCCCCGGGCGACGCGCCCGCGCAGGACGGCGAGGGCGGCCTGCGCGGGCGCCTGACCGGCTTCCGGGGCGAGGGCGCTGCGCTCGTGAAGGGCTCGCTGCCGGTGCGCGATTTCCGGGGCTGGCTGTGGCAGGAGCCGGGCTGCGCCCTGCCGGCCGAGGCGCTGCCCGGCTGCACGCGGCGCACGCTGCTCTCGCTGCGCGTGCCCATCGAAAGCTGGCGCCAGGCGCTGTACACCGCGCTGTCGCGCCACTGGCCGCCGGCGGACCTGAACCAGACCCGGCTGCGGCTGCAGTGGCTGGGCGCGGACGGGCGGATGCTGTTTGACAGCGCGCGCGCCGACGCGGTGTTGCCCTTTTCGCTGCAGCACCTGGGCTCCACGCTCGCGGGCGGCGAGGTGCTGCGCATTGAGCGCCTGGGCAGCGGGGCGCCGCAGCTGGTGACGCAGCTGCGCGGGCAGGACAAAGGCATCGAGGTGGCGGCGCCCTGGCTCACGCGCCTGATCCTGCGGCTGCCCTCGGCCGACACCCGCACGCAGGTGCAGGCGCAGGAAACCGTGGCCACCTCCAGCGGGCGTTACCAGCTCAGCCTCAGCGGCGAGCTGGCCAGCGTGGACCGGGACTTGAGCGCGGGCGCCACGCGCATGAGCGGTTTCGTGGGCGCGATGCTGGCGGCGATCGCGCTGGCCTGGCTGGTCATCGAAGTGGGCCTGATCCGCCGCGTGGCCACGCTCACGAAACGCGCCGCCGCGCTGCGCTACAACATGCAGGACCCGCAGATCGAGCGCCGCCTGGGCGAGCTGGACGTGAGCGACCTGGGCGGGCGCGACGAGCTGGGCATCCTGGCCAACACGCTGGCCACGCTGCTGGAGCGCATCAAGGAGGGCGCGCGGCGCGAGCACATCCGCAACGAGCAGGAGCGCGACATGTGGCACGCCGTGGGCCACGAGATCATGTCGCCGCTGCAGTCGCTGATGGTGCTGCACGGCGACGCCGCCGACCCCAGCCACCGCTACGTGCACCGCATGCAGCAGGCCGTGCGCGTGCTCTACGGCAGCGCGTCGCCGAGCGAGGCCATCACCTCGGCCTCGGTCGAGATGGACACGCTGGACCTGAACCATTTCCTCACGCACGTGGCGGTCAACGCGCCCTACGCGGGCATCCAGAACGTGGTCTTCGACGCCGCCGGCGCGCCGGTGTGGGTGCAGGCCAGCGAGCACTCGCTGGAGGACGTGGTGACCCACGTGCTGCGCAACGCCGACCGCTACCGCCCGGCGGGATCGCCCATCACCCTCACGCTCGACGACCGCGGCGCCATGGCCGGCTTCGCCATCCACAACACCGGCCCGGCCATCGACCCCGAGCGGCTGGAGTCGATCTTCGAATACGGCGTGACCGACGCCAGCGCGCCCGGCGAGAGCCGGGGCCAGGGCCTGTTCGTGGCGCGCACCTACATGGCGAAAATGGGGGGCACGATCACCGCCGCCAACGCCAACGCCGACGGCGGCGTGCGCTTCGTCCTTCAACTGCCCCGCGCCACCCCACGAGCTTCCGCATGAACCGCATCGCCGTCATCGACTTTGAAACCACCGGCATCTCACCCGGCATGGGCGACCGCGCCACCGAGGTGGCCATCGTGATCACCGAGGGCGACCGCATCGTGGACCGCTACCAGAGCCTGATGAACGCGGGGGTGCACATCCCCGGTTTCATCACGCAGCTGACCGGCATCACCAACGCCATGGTGCAGGCCGCGCCGCCGGCGGCGACGGTGATGGTCGACGCGGCACGCTTTGTCGGCGAGGTGCCGATGGTGGCGCACAACGCGTCGTTCGACCGCCGCTTCTGGCAGGCCGAGCTGGCGCTGTGCGGCCAGCCGGCGTTGCAGCCCTTTGCCTGCACGGTGCTGCTGTCGCGCCGGCTCTACCCCGAGGCGCCGAGCCACAAGCTGGGTTCGCTGGTGGACCGCTTCGGCCTGCCGCGCACCGGCCAGGCCCACCGCGCGCTGGCCGACGCCGAGATGGCGACCGAGCTGCTGCACCGCATGCGGCACGACCTGCGCACACGCCACGGCGTGGCCGACCCCGACCACGGCTACCTGATGGGCCTGCAGCGCTGCACCAAGGCGGCCGTGGCCAAGCTGCTGGCCCGCCCCGCCGCGCCACGCGGTTCGCGCCCCCGCTGAGCCGCCCTCGCGTCGGGCGAGAGCGCCCAGCGAGCGCGCGAACCGCGCCGCCCATCCGCCGGTGGGCCTTCCCCCAAAGGCCCGTGCTACGATTTGCGCCATGCAACGCCGCACGTCCCTGTCCACCCTATCGCTAAGCCTAGTGCTCGGCCGGGGTCTGCCTGCGTTCGCCTTTCCTGTTGCCTGAAGCGCAACACCCGACTTCCCCCTGACCCCGGCCCACGAACCAGCCTCCATGACCATGGAGGGCTGCAGGGGATGTCGCCTTTGTTTTTTCAGATCCCCCGATTCGTGGAGCCGTTCATGATTGCCCAGCCCGCCCGCAAGTACCAGGCCTTTGCCCCCGTCGAATTGCACGACCGCACCTGGCCGTCCCAGTCCCTCACCCACGCCCCCGTCTGGCTGTCCACCGACCTGCGCGACGGCAACCAGGCGCTGTTCGAGCCCATGAACGTCGAGCGCAAGATGACGCTGTTTCAGGAGCTGGTGCGCATCGGCTTCAAGGAGATCGAGGTGGGTTTTCCGGCGGCCTCGCAGACCGACCACGACTTCGTGCGCCGCCTCATCGACGAAGACCTGGTGCCCGATGACGTGACGCTGATGGTGATGACGCAGGCGCGCGCCGATCTCATCGAACGCACGGTGGACGCCGTGCGCGGCGCACCGCGCGCGATCGTGCACCTCTACAACGCCACCGCCCGGGTCTGGCGCCGCGTGGTGTCCGGCATGAACGTGACGCAGGTGATGGCCTTCGTGCAGGACCACGTGTCGCTCCTCAAGCGCCTCACCGACGCCCGGCCCGAGACGCGCTGGACCCTGCAGTACTCGCCCGAGACCTTCAGCGCCACCGAACTGGAGGTGTCTCTCAAGGCCTGCCAGACGGCCATCGCCGCCTGGGGCACCGGGCCGGGGCGCGAGGTGATCATCAACCTGCCCAGCACGGTGGAAAACGCCACGCCCAATGTGTTCGCCGACCAGATCGAGTGGATGCACCGGCGCCTGAGCCCGCGCGAGCACATCGTGCTCTCGGTGCACCCGCACAACGACCGCGGCACCGGCGTGGCCGCGGCCGAGCTGGCGATGCTGGCCGGGGCGCAGCGCGTGGAAGGTTGCCTGTTCGGCAACGGCGAGCGCTGCGGCAACCTCGACCTCGTCACGGTCGCGCTCAACCTCTACACCCAGGGCATCCACCCGGGCCTCGACTTCTCCGACATCAACGGCGTGGCGCGCGTGGCGGAGGCCTGCACGGGCCTGCCCATCCACCCGCGCCACCCTTACGCGGGTGACCTCGTGTTCACCTCGTTCTCCGGCTCGCACCAGGACGCGATCAAGAAAGGCTTCGCGGCGCACGATCCCGAGGGCCTGTGGCAGATCCCCTACCTGCCCATCGACCCGGCCGATCTCGGCCGCACCTACGACAGCGTGATCCGCGTCAACAGCCAGTCGGGCAAGGGCGGCATCGCCTTCCTGCTGGAGCGCGAACGCGGCGTGGTGATGCCGCGGCGCCTGCAGGTGGCGTTCAGCGCGGTGGTGCAGCGCCACACCGACGCCAGCGAAACGGAGATGAGCGGTCCGGCGCTGTGGGCGCTGTTCCAGGCCACCTACCTCGACCCGGGCATGGCGCAGCCTGCGGCGGCGCAGGCCATCACCTGCCATGCGCACCGGCTGTCGGAGGACGGCCAGGGCATCGAGCTGGACGTCACGATCGAAGGCGTTCGCCAGACGCTGCAAGGGCAGGGCAACGGCCCGATTGCCGCGACCGTGGACGCCCTGGGCCTGCCGCTGGAGGTGCATGGCTACGAGGAGCGGGCCACCGGCGCGGGCGCCCAGGCGCAGGCGCTGGCGATCGTGGAAGCGGGGCTCGCCGGCACCCCGGGCGCGACCTTCGGCGTGGGCCTGGACAGCAACATCGTCACCGCCTCGGTGCGGGCCGTGTTGAGCGTGGCCAACCGGCTGGTGGCGCCGCCCCGGACGGTACCGGCGGTGGCCGCTACCGCGGAGGGCTGATCTGATGGGGCGGCACGCTGGGCCGGCGACGGCCCATCCGTTACGCTTGGCACCCATGACCCGCCGTGTCCTGCCCAGTCTCGCCCTGACCGCCGCCCTGCTGATCGCGGGCTGCGGCAGCACGCCACCCTCGCGCGGTCCGGCGTACCACGCGCTCTCGGCCGAGCAGTCGAGCGACATCGCCATCCACGCGCTGGGCCTGGTGGGCACGCCCTACCGCTGGGGCGGCAACACGCCGGAGAGCGGCTTCGACTGCAGCGGGTTGATCGGCTACGTGTACAAGCACCGCGCCGGCGTCGCCCCGCCGCGCACGGTGGCGCAGCTGTCCGGCTTCGGCGAGTCGGTGGACGCCGATGACTTGCGCACCGGCGACCTCGTGATCTTCGGCAGCGGCCGGCCTTTTCACGCCGGCATCTACGTGGGTGAAGGCCGCTTCGTGCACGCGCCGTCCACCGGCGGCACGGTGCGGCTGGACCGCCTGAACAACGCCTACTGGGCACGCCTGCCCACCGCCTACCGCCGTCCCTGAGGCCGGCCCATCAGCGCTTTGCGCTGCGCTGTGGGGATCTTTTCTTTCGAGGCATGTGTGCAGAGCCGAGGGTGCGGGCAGACGTTCTCCGGCCCACGCTCGCGGGCTGGCGCGCCTGTTCGTTTGCACCCTTTCGCGAACACCTTGTGGGGTTTGCTTGCGCGCTGGCAGCCGCGAATGAGGCGTGGGCCGGAGAACGCAGATGGCGCCATCGGCCTGGCGCGAGGTCTTCGCACGCCCAGCGCAACGGGCGACACGACACCCCACGAGAAGCAAGATTCAGTCGCCCAACAACCCCGCCAGCGACAGGTTGCCGGTGACCGCCGGCAACGTCGGGGCCTGCCACTGCAGGCCGCTCTCCTGCGCCCAGCGCTGCAGTTCACCGCTGGCGCCGCTGCGCTGGACCACGCGGTTCACTGTGTCCAGCAGGTCGGCTTTGCCCGAGAGCGCGACCCAGCCCAGGTTGATGCCCAGCGGCCGCGCCGGGCCCGCCTGCAGGGTGCTGGCGGGCCGGCGCAGGCGGTGTGCGTCGAAGGCCGCCGTGGGCACGAGCATCGCGTCCACGCGACCGCTCTCCAGCGCCGCCCAGACGTCGTCGCGCTGGCCCATCGACACCATGCCCGGCGTGAGCGCGCCGCCCCGGTACATGGCCACCAGCGTGCCTTCGAGCGTGCCGGCCACAGCGCCGACCTTGCGCCCAACGAGATCGCCCAGCGAACGCGCGGCCGGATCCCCGGCGCGCTGCACCAGCGCCAGCGCGGTGCCCTGGTAGGGCTGGCTCGCCACCAGCGTGCCCAGCGTTTCGAAGGGCCGCTCGCGGGCGCGCTTGGCGCCGGGGTAATCGGGCGTTTTGAAGCGTTCGCGCGTGGGCGGTCCGAGGTCGGACTTCAGCAGCGGGAACCCGCTCGCCAGATCGCACAGCCCGGCCGACAGCAGGGCGTTGACCTCGTGCGTCAGCATCGCCTCTTTCTCCAACTCCGGCTCGAAGGGCAACACCTTCAGCTCGCGCCCCAGCTCTCGCGCCACGGCCTCGGCGATCTTCACGTCGAAGCCCGTGACCTGCCCCTTGCGCGCCAGCGAAAACGGCGGGTTGTCTTCGGCCATGCAGACGGTCAGCGGCTCAGCGCTCGCGAGCGCGCCCACAGCCGACAAAGCCACGGCCACACCCCAACGCCGCGAACGAAGAAGCACCGCCAAGAAGCGTCGCGGAACCGGCTTCGCCGGGCCGCTGACGCTGCCCCCCTTGAGGGGGGTGACGCCGAAGGCGGCGCGGGGGGTGTTTCCTGCTTGGCGGAGGGTGCTCACAATTCTTTGCCTCCACGGGTCGCGACGTAGGTCCACAGCAGCTCGATGGACTCCAGCTCCAGCGCCCCTTTGAACGACGGCATGTTGCCCTTGCCGTTGATCACGGAGGTGTAGAAACGCTCGCGCTGCTCGGTCGGGAACTTGCGCAGGTCGTAGACGGTGGTACCGGCGTTGACCATGTTGCGACCGTGGCACTGCGCGCAGGTGCGGTGGAACTGCTCACGGCCCTTCTCCACCGCCTCGGCGGTGAAAGGGACGGCGGGTGGAACGCTCACGGCCTGGGCATCGGGCGTGCCGGCCGACTGCGCCAGCACGGAGCCCGACAGCATCAGGGCCAGTGCACAGAAAACAAATCGAATCATCAATCGGGTTCCAGAAAGAAGAGCGCCGCGGTCGCACCGACCGGCGCACGTGTCTGCGTCAAGGATGCCGTGGAACCGGCTCCGCCGGGCCACAGGCGTCACCCCCCGGGGGGTGACGCCGCAGGCGGCGCGGGGGGGACGTGGTTACTCCAAAGCGAAGGTCCACACCGAGCCGCCCGCCGGGACCTGGCTCATGCGCTCGTCGCCCAGCAGCGCCCACACGCCGCCGGCACCCGAGACGATGCTCACGTACTGCTTGCCCTTGTGCTCGAAGGTCACGGGCAGGCCGATGATGCCGCTGCTGGTCTGGAACTCGTAGAGCTTCTTGCCCTTGACCGCGTCGACCGCGATGAACTCGCCCGTGGCCGCGCCGGTGAACACCAGGCCGCCGGCGGTCGAGAGCGTGCCGGCCATGCTGGGCTGGGCGGGCCAGGGCATCTGCCACTTGCTCTTGCCGGTCATCGGGTCGATGGCGCTCAGATACCCGTGCGGCTCGTTCTTGGGCATGTTCACACCGCGGAAATTCACGCCCAGGTACCACTCGCCCTTCTTGTACTCGGGCTTGGCCAGCTGGTAGGGCCAGCTCATGTTGAGCGTGTTGGCGTAGGCCAGACCGGTCGCAGGGTTCCAGGACATGGGCGTCCAGTTCTTGCCGCCGACCACGCTGGGGAAGATTTCCACGTCCTCGCCTGCGCGGGCCTTCTTGTCGATCTCGGTGGGCACCGGGCGACCGGTCTTGAGGTCGATGCGCTCGGCCCAGTTGACCTTCACGTAGGGGTTGGCCGCCAGCAGCTCGCCGTTGGCGCGGTCGAGCACGTACATGAAGCCGTTGCGGTTGGCCTGGGTGAGCACCTTGCGGTCCTTGCCGCCGATCTTCATGTCGACCAGCATGCCGACCTCGGTGGCGTCGTAGTCGTACGGGTCGTTGGGGCTGAACTGGTAGTGCCACACGAGCTCACCGGTCTTGGGGCGGATGGCCACGACCGAGGCGATGTAGAGGTTGTCGCCCTTGCGCGCGTTCGGGTTCCAGGGGCCGCCGTTGCCGGTGCCCCAGTAGACGATGTCGAGGTCCGGGTCGTAGGCGCCGGTGAGCCAGGTCGGCGCGCCGCCCTTCTGGTGGGTGTCGCCGGGCCAGGTGTCGCCGCCTTTCTGGTCGGGCGCTGCGGTGGTGTAGAACTTCCAGAGGTGCTTGCCGGTGGCCGGGTCCCAGCCGTCGATGAAGCCGCGCGTGCCGTACTCGCCGCCCGCGATGCCGGTGATGACGACGCCGTTGGCGATCAGCGGCGCGCTGGTCATGGCCTGGCCGTTCTGGTAGTCGGCGGCCTTGCTCTTCCAGAGCTGCTTGCCGGTCTTGGCGTCCATGGCCATCACGTGCGCGTCGAGCGTGACGCGGTAGAGCTTGCCGTCGAGGATGGCGGCGCCCCGGTTCAGGATGCCGCAGCAGGCCATCTTGAACACGTCCTGCGGCAGCTCGATGTCCTGCTTCCAGATCTGCTTGCCGGTGGCCGGGTCGAGCGCCACGGTGCTGTTGTGCGTGGTCACGTACATCACGCCGTTGTGCACGATGGGCTGCGACTCCTGGCCCTGCGGGTTGTTCAGGCTGTAGGCCCAGACCGGGCGCAGCTTGCCGGCGTTCTTCGCGTTGATCTGCTTGAGCGGGCTGTAGCGCTGGTTGTTGTAGCCCATGCCATAGGTGAGCACGTCGCCGGGCGTGGCGTTGTCGCGCTGGAGGTCCTGAAGGCTCTGGGCCTGGACCGAGCCGATGAGGGCCGCCAATGCGACGCCTCCCAGAATCCGGGATGTCGTGACCATGCGTTGTCTCCTGTGGGGATGGTGGAACCGTCGTTGTTGTGAAAGCCCTCTCATTTTGGGAAATTGCACCTTTGCGCACACGCCCGGGTTTTCCCGGTCATGGAAGTGTTCTGCCGTGGAACACCCGCTGCCCCCGCGACAGCGCTGCGGGTTTACCCGCTTGTTTCAGGCCGCCCCGCTTTGGAAGCTCGGGCTCTCCGCCCCCCTGTTCCCCACACCCATGCGCACCGCACCCCGCACGCTGTCCACCGAAGGTCTGCCCGCGCAACCGTTTTTCCAGACCCCGGAGCAGCGCGCCGCGCTCGCGCGCCAGCGCTTCTTCGACGAGGATGTGCGCCCTTCGGGTCTGGTGAGCGAGGCGGTGATCCAGTCGTGGGGCCGCAGCCGGTCGCTCGGCCACACCCGCCACAAATGCCCCTCGCTGGACCCGGTGAGCCGCGCCTCGCTCAACGCCACGCTGGCGCGCAACCGCGAGCTGCTCGATGCGGCGCAGCTGGAACTGAACCAGCTCGAAGCGTCGCTGACGGGCACCCAGTGCCGCGTGCTGCTGACCGACGCCACCGGGGTGATCGTGCACGTCACCCACGGTGCGCGCGAGCCCGGGCAGGGCACGCTGGACGTCGCCTCGCGCGTGGGCGTCAACCTCGCCGAGGGCCACATCGGCACCACCGCGCCCGGCATCGTGGTGCGCACCGGCCTGGCCAGCACGGTGCTGGGCTGCGAACACTATTACGACATGTTCCAGGACATGCGCTGCGCGGCCGCACCCATCCGTGACGTGCAGGGCCGGCTGGTGGGCGTGCTCGACCTGTCCACCGAATCGCGCGGCTTCGGCTTTGACGCGGCCTCGGTGGTGGGCGTGTTCGCCACCTCGATCGAAAACCGCCTGCTGCAGGCCCAGTCGGACCGGCACCTGGTGCTGCATTTCCAGGCCGCACCGGCCTTGCTGGGCACGCCGATGGAGGGGCTGGCCGGCGTGTCCACCGACGGCGAAGTGGTCTGGCTCAACGCCACCGGCCACAGCCTGCTGGGCCGCAGCCCCACGCAGCCGCCAGGCGGCGTGGGCGAGCTGCTCGGGCTGGAGATGCGGCAGCTGCTGTCGCTGTGTGGCGCGCACAGTGCGCGCCTGGTGCAACTGCCCAGCGGGCTGGGCATCTGGATGAAGGCCGAACTGCGTGTGCCCGACGGGGTGGACGTCCCACACGGCGTCGGCTGGTCGGCCGCTCCGGCACCCGTGGCACCGGCGACGTCGGTACCGCACGAACGCGACGCACCCGCGCAGCGCCATGAAGCCGATGAGGCCGCCGAGGCGAACGGTACCGCGCCTGCGCCGGCCGCAATCCCGCCCGAAGGTGCGCCGTCGCTGGCCGAAGCCCAGCAGGCGCTGATCGTTCGCAGCCTGCAGGCCAACGGCGGCAACGTCGCCAGGACCGCCCGCCAGCTGGGTGTTTCCCGGGGCCTCGTGTACCGGCACCTGCGCAAACCGGCGGCTGATTGACGCCACCGGGTGCACCGGGTGGGCTGCGACAATCTCGGCATGCCCCACCACGTCCACACCGCCACCCCCCTGTCCACCCACGACACCACCCGCGTGGACGACCTGCGCATCGGCGCGGTGCGCCCGCTGATCACGCCCGCCCTGCTGCAGGAGTGGCTGCCCACGCCGCCGGCCGCTCAGGCGCTGGTGGAGGGCAGCCGCGCCGCGCTCTCGCGGGTGCTGCACGGGCAGGATGACCGCCTCATCGTCGTTGTCGGCCCCTGCTCCATCCACGACCACGACCAGGCCATGGCCTACGCGCAGCGGCTGAAAGAACAGGCCGAGGCCTTGAAGCACGAGCTGCTCCTCGTCATGCGCGTGTATTTCGAAAAACCCCGTACCACGGTGGGCTGGAAGGGCTACATCAACGACCCGCACCTGGACGGCAGTTTCGCCATCAACGAAGGGCTGGAGCTGGCGCGCCAGCTGCTGCTGGACGTGCTGGCCGCGGGCCTGCCGGTCGGCACCGAGTTCCTGGACCTGCTTTCGCCACAATTCATCAGCGACCTCGTGAGCTGGGGCGCCATCGGCGCGCGCACCACCGAGAGCCAGAGCCACCGCCAGCTCGCCAGCGGCCTCTCGTGCCCGGTGGGTTTCAAGAACGGCACCGACGGCGGCATCAAGGTCGCGAGCGACGCCATCCAGGCCGCGCAGGCACCGCACGCCTTCATGGGCATGACCAAGATGGGCCAGGCCGCGATCTTCGAGACGCGCGGCAACGCGGACTGCCACGTCATCCTGCGCGGCGGCAAGGCGCCCAACTATTCCAAGGCCGACGTGGACGCGGCCTGCGCGCTGCTCCGGGCGGCCGGCCTGCGCGAGCAGGTGATGATCGACGTCTCGCACGCCAACAGCAGCAAGCAGCACCGCAAGCAGATCGAGGTGGCGGCCGAGGTGGCGCAGCAGATCGCGGCGGGCGACGCGCGCATCACCGGCCTGATGATCGAGAGCCACCTCAACGAAGGCCGGCAGGACATCGTGCCCGGCCAGCCGCTGCAAGCCGGCGTGAGCGTGACCGACGCCTGCATCGGCTGGGAGCAGACCGTGCCGGTGCTGCAAGGCCTGGCCGCGGCGGTGCGGGCCCGGCGCGCGCTCACACCGGGCTGAACCACCGCTCGCCCTGGCGGGCGGCTGCGTCAATGTCGACAGGGGGTTTCGCCCCCGACGCCCACGTTCTGGCTAGAGTGCCGTCGGCCCGGGCAACGCCTGGGCCTTCGTTCATTCAGACACAGGAGGGTTGCATGCCAGTTTTCGATCTCAGGGGCCGCAAGGCCTTGGTCACCGGAGGCGCGCGGGGCCTCGGCGCCGGCATGGCGGTGGCGCTGGCCGCCTCCGGGGCCGCGGTGATGATCGGCGACGTGCTGGAGGACGAGGGTCGGGACACGGCGAGCGCATTGACCGCCACCGGTGCCCAGGCCGCGTTTGTGCAGCTGGACGTGACCGACGAAGCCGGCTGGCTCACGGCCGTGAGCGCCACGCACGCCGCCTTCGGTGGTTTCGACATCCTGATCAACAACGCCGGCATCGAGGTCACCGCCCTGGTGACCGAGATCGACCCCGACACGCTGCGTCGCATGCTCGACGTCAACATCGTGGGCACGGCGCTGGGTCTCAAACACGCCTTTCGCGCCATGCGCCCGGGCGGCATCGCCGGGCAGGGCGGCGTGGTGGTCAACGTGTCGTCGGTGGCGTCCACCATTGCGTTCCCCGCGATCGCGGGCTATTCGGCCACCAAGTCGGCCGTGGACCGGCTCACGCGCGTGGCCGCGATGGAGTCGGGCAAGCTGGGGTACGGCGTGCGGGTGAACTGCGTCTACCCGGGGCTGGTGCCGACCGACATGGGCATGCAACTGGCCGGCGACGTGGTCACGGCCGGGCTCTTCGCCACGCCGGAAGAGGCCGTCGGCGCCATCATCGGACAGACACCACTCGGTCGCCTGGGCACCGTGAGCGACATGGCCGACGCGGTGGTCTTCCTGTGCTCCGACGCCTCGCGCTTCATCACCGGCGCGGGCCTGCCGGTGGACGGCGGCATGGGCATGTGAGCCCGGCCGCCGTCGAAAGGGGCGGCTCGATCAGCGCGGCTTGCGCGGAACGATCGGGCCGCGGCCTTCGATGTGGCGGAAATTGATCCGGCCCTTGGTCAGGTCGTAGGGCGAGAGTTCGAGCGAGACCCGGTCACCCGCGAGGATGCGGATGTGGTTCTTCTTCATCTTGCCGGCGGAGTAGGCGATCAGCTGGTGACCGTTGTCCAGCGTCACACGAAAGCGCGTGTCGGGCAGCACCTCGTTGACGATGCCCATCATGTCGATCAGTTCTTCCTTGGCCATGTGTGGCTCCTTTGCTTCAAATACAAATCTGAGGCGCCGCAACGGCACCGGGTCGGGCACGGGCGCGCAGTGCGTCGTTCACCCAGTCAATGCCCTGTGCCACGGCGTAGTCGGCCGCGGCGTCGTGGGTCGCGAAATCATCGTGGAAACGCATGACACGGGCGGTACAGGCGCTGCCGGAGCCGCTAGCGATGGACACCTGAGCGGCAAAACGCCCGCTGTCCAGCGGGCGAGAGCCAGCCGCAATACGGTACTGGCCCAGGGTGAGAGAAGAAAGACCTTGCGAAGGCGTGGTCGTGGAAATCGTATGAATCATCAAAAACATCAAAGGGCTGGGACCACCGCCAAAGCAGCAGAACCCGTCAGCGCCCATACAAACACATGTGGCAGCCCCAGGCGCCGGGGTGCCCAACTGAAAAACCAGGGACCGCCATGTTGCAAGACCAAGCAGGCAACCCGTCGGGACCAGCGCACGACCCTCGGCAGGGGCATCGGCACAACAGCAGGGAAAGGTTTTGCGACGTTACCGCCCTCGAAGGAGGGAGCGGAGCAGGCGCGGCTCGCGATGGAGGGGCTGGACCGGCCACCCCTCTGCCGGGGGTGGTGCGCCAGGGCATCTTCAGACGCTTGACGTGCTCGGTCGCCCAAGGCGAACCCGCTAATGTACCACGATGCGGAATATCTGTGTCAACAACGCAGGCGGAAATGCCGATCCGTGGCGGTTCTTCGCTCAAAACGCACCCGGTCCTGTTCACCCGGCGGCAAAGGCTGCCGGGCGTAGGCGTCCAGCGCGGCGATCTCTTCCTTGAGGCGCTTGCAACGCCAGGCCTTGTCGTCGTCGGGTGCCCGGGCCGCCACGGTCGCGCCGCCTTGAGGGGCCGGTGGGGGGGAAAGATCGGCCATGCGGTGGTCCGCAAAGGCAATCTGGTCGGCCAGGGGCATGTCGGCCGGCACGGTGTAGGCCCGGACCACGTAGGCGCCGCGGTGCTGGCAATGCACGCGGGACCAGAATTGCTCCGCCCCTTTGCAGCGGTAGAGCGTGATGCTCTCACCGCCAGCGTTGAGCGGGTCGGAGACGTCCACGCCACGGGACGTCGATCCGCCCGGGCAAGGTTGGTCGGTGTAGAGCACCAGGCCTGTGCGGTCGCAACGCTGCGGGCCCGCCGGTGGGGGGGCTGCGTTTGAGGTGTCGGGTGCGGGCGCCGAAGCGGCCGCAAGCGGGGCCGGCGGGCCGGGGGTCAATTCCGCGGTGACCCTCTGGGGTGACGGCGACGGAGCGGGCACGGGGGTCTTTGGCGAGACCTGCCAGTTGAACGCCGCGTAAGCGCCGAACACCAGCGCCGCGAGCACGAGACCGATGGTCAGGCCGCTGGGTCCGTCGTTGGCCGGCGGACGGAACAGGGTCGGGGCGTCCGGTCCCTCCTGGTGTGCGCTCCCGCGGTCTGGCGCAACGCTCATTCTGCGGTCACCACCTTCACCACCTGCCCCAGCGGCGGGTCGGCGCGGCCATAGGTGCCGTTGAGCAACTGCAAGCGCTTTTCAGACACGACCGACTGGCGCGCCAGCTCGGCGAAACCGCCGCGCGGGAAAGGCACGAGCCGCACGGCCCAGGGGCGGGCGGCCTGCCGGTCGGCGGCGTTCATCGCCCGGAACGATTTTTCGGCGGCCATCATCCCGGGCATGGCGCGCTGGCGCGCGGCCGGGTCGGCCGAGAGGTAGAGCATCACGAAGGTGTTCTGCTTCGGCCCGGTCACGAGCGTGGCTTCAAGCGCCTGTGATTGGCCGTTGCCCCCCTTGCGCGCGCCCACGAAATGGGTGGCCGCGAACCCGTTGATCTGGCCGCGCGTCGTGGTGCCTTCGCTGGGCTGGAGGGCGTTGCGGATGATGTCGTCGTGGGTGTTGCCGGCGTTGGGCGGCACGGCCAGCACGCGCAGCGCCGCGTCGCCCTGGGGGCTGGTGAAAGTGAGGGCGTCGGCGGCGTTTTCGATGCGCCAGCCGGTGGGTGCAGCCATGGTGATGCCCATGGCGGGGTGGTAGAAATTCTGCCCGCGCGTGAGGCCTTGCTCGGGACTTTCGCCGAAGCGCAGGCCCTCGATCAGCTGCATGAAACGCTGGCTGCCATCGGAGGCGTAGGTGCCCTGGTACTTGGCGGCGTTCTGGCGGATGGATTGCAGGCGCTGGTCGTTGCTGGGGTGGGACGAGAGCCAGCTGTCGCGCTCTGGCACGGGCTGGCCGGCGGCACGGGCTTCGTCGATGGCGAAGGCTTCCTGCAGCTTGAGCACGCGGATGACGTCGATCATGTGGCGCGGGTCGTACTGGCTGCGCGCGAGGTATTCGGCGCCGAGCGCATCGGCCTGCAGCTCCTGCTCGCGGCTGTATTTCGCCACGTAGCCGGCGGCCACACCCTGGGCCATCTGGCCGAACATCTCGGTGCCACCGCTCACACCAGCCTTGCTTTCGAGCACGGCGCCGAGCACGGTGGCGGCGAGCACGCCCAGGCCGGCCGTCTGCTGCCGTGTGGCGCGCTGGGCGCCGTGGCGCGCGGTGACATGGCCGATCTCGTGGCCGATCACGCCGGCCATGTCGGCCTCGTTTTCCATGTAGGCCAGGATGCCGCGCGTGACGTAGACGTAGCCGCCGGGCAGCGCGAAGGCGTTGATCTCCGGGCTGTCGAGCACGGTGAAGGTCCAGGGGATGTGGGCGCGGTGCGATTGTTTTGCCAGCTTCTGCCCGACCTCGTTCACATAGGCCTGCAGGCGGGTGTCCTGGTAGACGCCGTACTCCTTCAGTACCTCGGCATGGGCCTTCTGGCCTTCGGCGAGCTCGGCGGACTCGTCCATGGTGGTGCGCTCGGCCTGGCCGGTGACAGGGTTGACCACCGTGGTGCCGCAGCCGGCCAGCAGGCCCAGCGCCAGCACAAAGGGAAGCATGTGTTTCACGATCATCGGCGGTGACTCCTCGGTGGGGGTGGGGCGGGACCGGGCGTCAGTCGCCGTCGGGCAGATCGCGCCCCTTGCTGCTGCGCCAGATGGCGCGCACCAGCCACAGGCCGCCGGCAAACGCACTGGCGAAGCCGATGAAACCGAACGCGGGCAAGCCGAACAGCGTGGGGCCGCCCTGCACCGTCATGACGATGGACGAGCCGATGATGAGCGCGGCGATCACCAGCGCCATGGTCAGGCGGTTGGCGGCGCGGTCGATCTGGTCACCCACGCGCTTGAGGTGCGCGATGTCGATGCCCACATGCACCTTGCCGCGGCGCGCGTTGCGCAGCAGGCGCGACACGTCGTGCGGCAGCTGCTCGGCCACGGCCAGCGTGCGCCGCAAGGTCTGCCACGCGCGGCCCGCCACCACCTTGGGCTCGTAGCGCGCGCGCACCACCTTCTTGAGCAGGGGCAGGGCCTCGCTGGTCATGTGAAAGCCCGGGTCGAGCCCGCGGCCCATGCCTTCGAGCGTGATGAAGGCCTTGATGAGCAGGGCCATGTCGGACGGCAGGCCGAGGTGGTGCTCGCGCAGGATGGTGGTCACGTCGGCCAGCATCTGGCCGAGGTTGAGCTCGGCCAGCGGCGCGCCGTGGTACTGGTCGACAAAGGTTTCGATCTCGGTTTCGAGCAGGCTCAGGTTGAGGCCGTGGTCGTCGCCGGTCCAGTCGAGCAGCACGTCGGCCACCGTCTGCGGGTTGCGCTCCACCAGGCCCAGCAGCAGCTGCAGCAGCTCCTCGCGCCGGTGCGCCGAGAGGCGGCCGACCATGCCGAAGTCGATGAAGGCGATGCGGTTGCCGTCGAGGTAGAACACGTTGCCAGGGTGCGGATCGGCGTGAAAAAAACCGTCTTCCACGATCATCTTCAGCACGGCCTGCGCGCCGCGCTTCGCGAGCAGGTTGCGGTCCAGCCCTTCGGTGTCGAGCCGGGCCAGGTCGTGGCCGGCGATGCCGCCCACGAAGTCCTGCACGTTGACGCGCTCCTTGGTGTGCGCCCAGTGCACCTTGGGCACCACGATCCAGGGCAGGGCGACCATGTTGGCGGCGATGCGCTCGGCGCTGCGGCATTCGCTGGCCAGATCGAGCTCGCGCTGCAGCGAGCGCGCGAGTTCGCGCACCAGCTGCTGCGGGCGGTAGGGCTTGAGGGCCGGCAGCTCGGCTTCGGCCAGCGCGGCCAGGCGCGCGAGCAGGCGCAGGTCGGCCTCGATGATGTCGGTGATGCCGGGGCGGCGTATCTTGACGATCACCTCGCGGCCGTCGTGCAGCTGCGCACGGTGCACCTGCGCGATGCTCGCAGCGGCCAGCGGCTCCACATCGAAGCGCGCGAACACGTCTTCGGGCTCACCGCCCAGGTCTTCGCGCAGCTGGGGCCGCAGCTGCTCCAGCGGCAGGGCGGGCACGTTGCTGTGCAGCTTTTCGAACTCGGCGATGTAGTCGGGGCCGAACAGGTCGGCGCGGCCGGCCAGGATCTGACCCAGCTTGACGAAGGTGGGGCCGAGCTCTTCGAGCGTGAGGCGCAGCTGCACCGGCGGTTCCAGACGGGCGAGGTCGGCGGCGTGGTCCCACTTGATGGCGTGGCCCGCCTGCTCCAGCCGGTCCGCGAGGCCAAGGCGGCGCACGCTGTCGCCAAAGCCGTGCCGGATCAGCACGCCGAGGATGGCGTTCAGACGGCCCATGTCGCGGGCGGCACCCAGGGTTTCGATCAGCATGCGGCCATGATAGACCGGCCCATCGGTCTGCCGAAGCCGCTCAGGCCACCGGCTGCAGCGCGGCGAGCTGGGCCAGGAAAGCCGGCGGTACCGGGGCCGGTTTGCGCGCCGCGCGGTCAATGAAGACGATGCCGATCTTGCCGCGCGCCACCTCGCGACCGGTCTCGACGCAGTCCATGCAATAGACCAGGTCGAAGCCGCAGCGGCTGACGTCGTGCGGCAGCATGCGCACCCGCATGGTTTCACCGTGAAACCCCTCGGACTTGTACTGCGCCACGAGGTCGCCCACCACGATGGGGCAGCCCGCCACATCGGATTCCCGGTGGCCGAGCGACTGGAAGAAACGCACCCGCGCCTCGGACACCAGGGTCAGCAGCTGGGCGTTGTCCAGGTGCCCGCCCTGGTTCACGTGGCTGATGTAGATCTGGATCTCCGTCGCGAAGACGAAGCGGTCGGGCAAATCGAACTGGATGCGGGGCATGCGGAAAATGAAAACGGGGCCTTTGGAGGCCCCGGGACTCACTTGCGGTCGGGCAGCTCGATCTTGACTTCCAGCACGTCGAGGTTGTCCTGGCGGTCGAGCTGGACCTTGATGTCGTCCTGGTTGATCTTGATGTACTTGCTGATCACAGCCACCAGCTCGCGCTGCAGCGCCGGCAGGTAATCGGGCTCCGAAGCGCTGCGACCGCTGCGCTCGTGCGCCAGGATGATTTGCAGCCGCTCCTTGGCGACACTGGCGGTCTTCTTTTTCTCGCCCAGAAAGAAGGACAGAAAGGACATGGCTCACTTCCCCCCGAACAGGCGCTTGAAGAAGCCCGGCTTGTCGGCGTCGATGAAGCGCAGGGGCTTCTCGCCGCCGAG
Source organism: Hydrogenophaga sp. (assembly GCF_018780075.1). Lineage (GTDB taxonomy): Bacteria > Pseudomonadota > Gammaproteobacteria > Burkholderiales > Burkholderiaceae_C > Hydrogenophaga. The sequence goes on along the minus strand of NZ_JADMKB010000054.1, from coordinate 35,288 downwards.
GAATCGGTCGATCACGTCGCTGTAGGCCTCGGCCACGTCGGTGCCCTTGAGGTGGATCGCCGGCATGCCCTGGTTGGACGCGGTCAGCACGTTCTCGCTCTCGGGGATCACGCCGATCAGCTTGATGCGCAGGATGTCCTGGATGTCTTCCAGGCTGAGCATCTGGCCGTCGGCCACGCGCGTCGGGTTGTAGCGCGTGATCAGCAGGTGTTCCTTGATCGGCTCCTTGCCTTCGATGGCGCGCTTGGTCTTGCTGCCCAGCATGCCCAGGATGCGGTCGGAGTCGCGCACGCTGGAGACTTCAGGGTTGGTCACGATCAGCGCTTCGTCGGCGAAGTGCATGGCCATGAGCGCGCCGGTCTCGATGCCGGCGGGCGAGTCGCAGACGATGTATTCAAAACCCATCTCCGACAGGTCGGACAGCACTTTTTCCACGCCGTCCTGCGTGAGCGCGTCCTTGTCGCGCGTCTGGCTGGCCGCGAGCACGAACAGGTTGTCGCACTGCTTGTCCTTGATCAGCGCCTGGTTCAGGTTGGCTTCGCCCTGGATCACGTTGATCAGGTCGTACACCACGCGCCGCTCACAGCCCATGATCAGGTCCAGGTTGCGCAGGCCGACGTCGAAGTCGATCACGGCGGTCTTGTGGCCGCGCAGGGCGAGGCCGGAGGCGAAGCTGGCGCTGGTGGTGGTTTTGCCCACGCCACCTTTGCCGGAGGTGACGACAACGATTTTGGTCATGGTGAGGGGGTCTTTCTGGATCGGGGAGGAATCGGGGGTCGGAGGCATCGGCCTCAGACCGAGATGGCGTCAACAACGAGCTTGTCGCCGTCGGGGCCGGGTGTGAGGCGCACCTGGGCGGGTTTGCCCTGCACCTCGGGGGGCAAGGGTTTCTCGCTGGTGCGGTAGATGCCGGCGATGGAAATCAGCTCGGGCGACATGGCGAGTGCGAAGATGCGCGCGTCGGCGTTGCCGCGCGCGCCGGCGATGGCTTTGCCGCGCAGCGGGGCGTAGACGTGGATGTGGCCGTCGGCGATCACCTCGGCGCCGGGGTTCACCATGGCCATGACCACCAGGTCGCGGCCGCGCGCGTAGACCTGCTGGCCCGAGCGCAGGGGCTTGTCGATCACCATCGCGCCCGCGGCGGGCGCCGGGGGTGCGGCGGGCTCGGGCGCTGGCGCCACCTCGACGGGCGCGGCCGGCATCGGGCGGTGCACCGTCGCGTCGGGCGCCGCGATCAGGCCAAACGACGCGGCTTGGGCCATCTGGTCGGCATCACCGCCGCGCACGGCCAGCGGGCTCAGGCGGTGCGCCTGCAACAGCCCGACCAGCGCTGCGAAGTCGACGGCGGCGCCGGGGTCGGCGGCCTGCAGGGGAAAGAGGTCGATGACCAGCGGATCGTGGTCAAAAAAGTCGGGAATGTCGCCGAAACGCTGGGCGAACTCGGCGCTCAGGCGGGACAGGTCGGCCGATTTGAGCAGCAGGGCCACCAGCGGCAGGTTGGCGCTCTTGATTTCGAAGGCGGTGGGAGCGCTGGCGCTGAGGATGGTGGACATGTATCCGTGCGGAGGCTGGATGACGCCGGAGACCCTCCGGCGATGCAGCGGGCAGTTTACCAGCCACCCCCTGCGCTGTTGGCACGGGCGCGTGTCCACATGTGACGGGGGTCGGCGCCGGCGTGCCGCAGGACAAACGTCAAGGCCAACCGGCCCCGGACCGCCCATACTGGCGTCGCATGACACCCGCCGCCGCGCCACCCCGCACCACACCCGCCTTCCGGACCTGGGTGCGCATGACGCGCCCGGCCTTTCTGCTGCTCACGGTGGTGGGCTGTGCGCTGGGCACGGCCACCGCCGCCGCCTGCGGTTGCGGCTTGGACCCCTGGCTGGCGCTGGCCGCCACCGGGCTGGCGGTGCTGGCCCACGCGGCGGGCAACGTGCTCAACGACCTGCACGACGCGCGCAACGGCGCCGATGCCACCAACACCGGGGGCATTTTTCCGTTCACGGGCGGTTCGCGGCTGATCCAGAACGGGCACGTGAGCGAGCGCGACACCGCCGATCTGGCCAAAGGCCTGCTGCTGCTCCTGGTGCCCGCCGGCCTGCTGCTGGCGGTGAAGACCGGGGGCGGCGTGTTGGGGCTGGGCATGGCCGGGCTGCTGCTGGCCTGGGCGTATTCGGCCCCGCCGCTCAAGCTGATGTCGCGCGGCCTGGGCGAGCTGGCGGTGGCGCTGGTGTGGTTTCTGGTCGCGATCGGGGCCGATTACGTGCAGCGGCGCCAGTTTTTCGTGATCCCGGCCAGCGCGGCCCTGGGTTTTGCGCTGATGGTGGCGGCGCTGCTGCTGATCAACGGGTTTCCCGACGCGCGCGCCGATGCCCGGGTGGGCAAACGCACGCTGGTGGTGCGGCTGGGCCCCACCTGGGCCGCCGGGCTGTACACCTGGCTGGTGGTCTGTGCCCACTCATGGCTGGTGCTCAGTGTGGGGCTGTTGATCCCGCCCCGGGAAGCCCTCTGGGGCCTGGTGTCGCTGCCGTTCTCGCTGGGCGCCACGTGGCTGCTCTGGCGCCACCGCCACCAAACCGAACGCCTCAAGCCTGCGCTGGCGCTGACCGTGGCCGCCACCCTGCTGCACGGCCTGGGTATGGCAACCGGTTTTGCGCTGCTGGCTCGCCTTCACTGACGTTCGGCCAGTTTGACACCGCGCGGGGGTGACCGGCGTCAGCTCGGGGCACGTCTTAACGCCAGACCAGCGGTTTTTTGCACAAAGCTGTGCATAACTTTTTAAGAAGCATGTAGTTATCCACATCGCCTGGACACATTCGCGAGTTGTCCCCGTTGGGGCGCGCCAGCAACAGGGCCCTCTGCACACGGTTTCTGGCGACGCAAGTGCTTGATTCCGCGAAAGAAAAGCCGCTTGTCCACAAAAAATGACGCCCTCTACTACTACGACTATTTATAAATAAGACAGTAAGAGCTAGTAGCAGAACAACCCGAAAACCGAAACCCCATCGTTGGCCTGAACACTGTTTTTTGAAAAACGGGGCTTCGACAGGTTCCGAAGTCCCCTCAGAGGGTTCTGCACAAGGCTGTGTATAAATTTCCAACAACCCATTGGTTATCCACAGAGTGTGGGCAAAACCGGGATTTGTCCCCGTTTCAAGACACGGGCAACAGCCCCCGCTCAACAGCCTTTTTTGCGGTGCAAGTGCTTGAAAAATTTCAGGAAAACCCGCTTGTCCACAAAAAAACGCGCCCTCTACTACTACTGCTATTTTTATTAAAGCTATAGAGAGATAGCAGAGGGATAAAAAAAACGCCCACAAGGCTTGCCTTGGGGCGTTTTTAAACGGCGTTCAGTTTTTCATGGGGTGTTGACCACCCCTGCGCATGAAGCAACGCCACCAGGGCACCGCCGGGCCGGCTTCGCCGGACGGCCAGTGCCGCCCCCTAGGGGGGTCGCGCAAAGCGCGGCAGGGGGGCTTTCAAAGCGTGTGCGTGACCAGCTTGAAGTCCGGGTCTTCCGGGAAGGGCTTGATCTGGTAGCCCAGGCCCTTCATGAGCTTGAGCATGCCGGGGTTGTTGGCCAGCACCAGGCCCTCGATCTCGGCCAGTCCTTTGTCCCTGGCCTCTTCCATGATGCTGAGCATCAGGCGCGAGCCCAGACCCTTGCCGTTGAAGTCGTCGGCCACCACCAGCGAGAACTCGCAGCTCGACTTGTCGGGGTTGGTGATGTAGCGCGACACGCCCACGATGCGTTCGGTCTCGACCATGTCGCCGTCTTCGCCGGCCTGCCGGGTGCGGTGGATCGCCACCAGCGCCATTTCGCGGTCGTAGTCGATCAGGGTCAGGCGCGAGAGCATGGAGGCCGGCAGTTCGGTCATGCTGGAGACAAAACGGTAGTAGCGGCTCTCGGGCGAGAGGTTCTGCACCAGGTCCTGCAGCATCTGCGCGTCGTCGGGGTGGATCGGGCGGATGGTGTACTCGCCGCCGCCGCGCAGCGGCCACACCTGCTCGTAACGCGCCGGGTAGGGGAGGATGGCCAGGTGGGCGTAGTTGCGGGCCGTGGCGGGCGCGCTCTCGATCACGATGCGCGCGTCCACCGCCACGGCGCCGTTTTCGTCCACGATGATGGGGTTGATGTCCATCTCGCGCAGCTGGGGCAGCTCGCACACCATTTCCGAGACGCGCAGCAGCACGTGCTCCAGCATGTCCATGTCCACCGCGCTGGCGCCGCGCCACTCGCCCAGGGTCTCGGCCACGCGCGAGCGCTCGATCAGGCGGCGCGCCAGGAACTGGTTGAGTGGCGGCAGCTCCATGGCGCGGTCGTTGATCAGCTCGATCATGGTGCCGCCGGCGCCGAAGGCGATCACCGGGCCGAAGGGGTCGTCGGTCACCAGGCCGATGCAGAGCTCGCGCCCGCGCTTGCTCTGCGCCATCTTCTGGATCGTCACCCCGTTGATCTTGGCGCCCGGCTGCAGCTTGGCCACGGCCTGCAGCATGGTGTTGTAGACGTCGCGCACGGCGGTGGCGTTCATGACGTTGAGCGCCACGCCGTTGACGTCGCTCTTGTGGCTGATGTCGGGCGAGTCGATCTTGAGCGCCACCGGGTAACCCAGCTGGGTCGCGATCATCATGGCCTCGTTGGCGCTGCGCGCCAGGATGGTCTGGGTGACCGGGATGTGGAAGGCCGAGAGCAGGGCCTTGGACTCCATCTCGGTCAGCACCTTGCGGCGCTCGGTCAGCACGTTTTCGATCAGCAGGCGCGCGCCCTCGATGTCGGGCTGGGCCAGGGTGGACAGCGGCGGCGGCGTCTGCTGCAGCAGCTGCTGGTTCTGGTAGAAGCTGGCGATGTTGCCGAAGGCGCCCACGGCGGCCTCGGGCGTGCGAAAGCTCGGGATGTTGGCCTTGGCCAGCACCTCACGCGCCTCGCCCACCGAGGCGTCGCCCATCCAGCAGCACAGCAGGGGCTTGCTCAGCTGCGTTTTCAGCTCGGCCATGGCCTGGGCCACGTCGGCGGCGTTCACACCGGCCTTGGGCGAATGCACGACCAGCACACCGTCCACCGAGCGGTCGCGGCCGGCGGCGTCGATGGCCGCGCGGTAGTGCTCGGCGGTGGCCTCCTCGGACACGTCGATCAGGTCGTGGAGCGTGGCCAGGGCCGGCATCTGGGGCTGCAGGGCCGCGACCGCCTCGGGCGAGAGCTTGCCCAGCTGCAGACCGATCTCGCTGGCCCAGTCGGCCGCGAGCACGCCCGGGCCGCCGCCGTTTGTGACGATGGCCAGGCGCTTGCCCACCGGGCGGTAACGCGAGGCCAGGCATTTGGCGGCGGAAAACAGCTCGACGAAGGAACGCACGCGCACCGCGCCGGCGCGGCGCAGGGCCGAGTCGAACACGTCGTCGCTGCCCACGATGGCGCCGCTGTGGGTCTGCGCGGCCTCGTTGCCGGCGGGCTTGCGGCCGGCCTTCAGCACCACCACCGGCTTGGCGTTGGCCGCCGCGCGCAGGGCGCTCATGAAGCGGCGCGCGTTGGAGATGCCTTCCATGTAGACCACGATGCTGTGCGTCTGCGCGTCGGAGGCCAGGAAGTCGAGCACCTGGGCGATGTCCACCGCCGTCTTGGGCCCGAGCGAGACCACGGTGGAAAAGCCCACGCCGTTCTGGCTCGCCCAGTCGAGGATGGACGAGGTGAGAGCGCCCGACTGCGACACCAGGGCCAGCGGGCCGACGCGGGTCAGCGGGCCGGCCACGCTGGCGTTCAGGCCGATGCGCGGGCGCTGGAATCCCAGGCTGTTGGGGCCGAGCAGCTGCATGCCGTGGCGGCGCGCCACCTGGTGCATGTCGGAGGCCACATCGGCGTTGGCGCCGCTGCCGATCACCAGCGCGGCCTTGCACTTGATGCGCCCGGCGATCTCCAGCGCCGCCACCGCCTCGTTGGGTGGCAGGGCAATGATGGCGAGGTCGGCGCGCGTCTGCGCCAGCTCGGCCAGCGTGCCGCTGGTGTGGATGTCGAGAAAAACGAACTTGCCGGTGAAGCGCTGCGCGGTCAGCGCGGCGGTCAGGTTGCGCGCGTGGGCGGTCTGCCCGTCGGGGTTGTCGTGGTGGCCCACGAAGACCGCGATGGTGTCGGGTTGAAACAGCGGGGTGAGGTAGTGTTTGTCCATAGGAGGTGTTGTTGTCAACGGAGCGCGTGACCGGATTCAGCACACGCCGAAGATCCGGCTCTGCCGGTCCCAGGGCGTGGTCTCCCCGGGGGGGAAGACGCGAAGCGGCGCAGGGGGGCGCATCAATCTGCACCGATCAAAACCCTGACATGTGCGGCCACGCTGCGCGCCAGGGGGCTGAGCACGTAGCCGCCCTCCAGGCACGAAATCACGCGGCCCTGGCAGTGTTTGTCGGCGACTTTCATCAGTTCTTTGGTGACCCAGGCGTAGTCGGCCTCGACCAGGCCGAGGTTGCCCATGTCGTCTTCGCGGTGGGCGTCGAAGCCGGCCGAGATGTAGATCAGCTGCGGCGCAAAGGCGTCGAGCGCGGGCAGCCACTGGCTGGTCACCGCTTCGCGGAAGGCGTCGCTGCCGCTGCGGCTGGGCAGGCCGACGTTGACCATGTTCGGACCGACAGCGTTTTCGCCGTTGAAGGGGTAGAGGCCTTTTTCGAAGATGGAGCACATCAGCACCCGCTCGTCGCCGCGGAAGATGTCTTCGCTGCCGTTGCCGTGGTGCACGTCGAAGTCGATCAGGGCCACGCGCTCCAGGCCGTGCACGTTGAGCGCGTGGCGCATGCCCACGGCGACGTTGTTGAAGAAGCAGAAACCCATGGCGGCCGAGCGCTCGGCGTGGTGGCCAGGCGGGCGCACGCAGCAGAAGGCGGTGGGCGCGTCGCCCGCGAGCACCAGGTCGGTCGCCTGCACCGCCGCGCCGGCCGCGCGCAGGGCGGCGGTCAGTGTCTGGGGGCACATGTTGGTGTCGGGGTCCACCGCGTGCAGGCCCTCGGCCGGTGAGGCCTCGAAGATCTCGCTCACGTAGAGCGAGGCGTGGGCGCGGCTGAGCTGCTCTTTGGTGGCCAGCGGCGCGTCGTAGGGAATCATGTAGTCGAGCAGCCCCTTGACCAGCAGATGGTCGTTGATGGCGCCCAGGCGCTCGGGGCATTCCGGGTGGTGCGCGCCCATGTCGTGGCGGGCGCAGTCGGCGTGGGTGATGTAGGCGGACAGCATGTCGTTGTGGTCTCCTCGGGCGGTGATGAACGGCCAGGTGGCTGCGCACCCGTGCCGATTGACTTGCATCAATCTAGACCCGAATGCTGACGCGCGTCTTGATGCAGGGCAACAAGACTTTTCAAAGCGATGGTTCGGGAGCGCGACCGCCATCCAGAACGCGGCCAAACGCACATCGGCCACTGAACGGAAATGCGAAACGGCACTGGACTGTTCAAAAACAGTTGCCGGAGCGCGTGCCTTCGTCGCAGGATGCGGTGGAACCGGCTCCGCCGGGCCACTCGCATCGCCCCCTGGGGGGTGACGCCGCAGGCGGCGCGGGGGGGGGGCCTACCGAAGCCCCGTCAGGGACCCAGCCACCAAACGTTTGAACGGTGTGAAGCGTTCACCCGCCTGCACCAGCACCTGGCGCAGCACGCGTGCCGGGGTCTGTTCGCTCGTGTAGAGCGTGGCCAGGGCGTGCGTGGCCATGTAGAGGCCGCGGCTGGCGCGCTGGTGGGTCCGCTGGTAGCGCGCCAGCAGCTCGGGCGAAGCGATGTCCTGGCCACGCTGCTGCGCCCGGATGAGCGCCCCGGACAGGGCCTCGATGCTGCGCAGGCCGAGGTTGAAGCCGTGCGCGGTGACCGGGTGCATGCCCACGGCGGCGTCGCCCACCACCGCGAAGCGCTGCGCGACCAGGCGGCGGGCCCAGACGCCCACCAGCGGGTAGGCGTGGCGCGTGCTGGCCAGGGTCATGGGGCCCAGCAGGCCGCCGAAACGCTGGGTCATCTCGCGGTTGAAGGCGTCTTCCGGCAGGTCCATCAGCGGCTGCAGGGCCTGGCTGGGCAGGGTCAGCACGACGGACGAGCGCGGCAGGCCGGTCTGCGGGCAGGGGTTCATGGGCAGCAGGGCCAGGGTCTGGCCGTGGTCGAACCACTCCCACGCGGTCTCGTGGTGGGGCAACGCGTGCGTCATGTTGCAGACCAGCATGGTGCGGCCGTGGTCGTGCATGTCGGCGGCGATGCCCATGGCGCGGCGGGTGCTGGAGTGGCGGCTGTCGGCCGCGACCACCAGCGCGGAGGTCAGCGTTTCACCGCTGGACAGGGTGAGCTGCGCTGAGTGGGCGTCGGTCTGGATGCGGGTCACCTGCTCGCCGCAGCGCAAGGTCGGCTGGCCCGGACCCTCTGCCATCGCCGCCTCGAACGCGGCGCGGCGGATGTGGTGATTGGCGACCAGGAAGCCCAGCTCGGGTTGGGTGCTGAGCGCGTGGCTGATCGTCATGCGCGACTGCCGCGTGCCCACGCCACCGTCGATCACCAGCGCGTCCTTCAGCGGCGCGATGTTCGCGTCGCCGAGCAGCGGCCAGAGACCGAGGCTGCGCAGCAGCGCTGCGCTGTGCTGGGTGAGGGCGATTTCGCGGCCGTCGAAGGCGGGGTGCTGCAGGGCGTCGAGAGATTGCTGTTCGATCAGGCAGATCCGCAGACCGCTGTCGCGCAGGGCGCGCGCCAGGCACAGGCCCGCCGGGCCGGCGCCCACGATGATGAGGTGAAAGTCCATGGCGGGGCAGCTTACGCGCCGACCCTGCGCCGGGGCTTGACTCAGGTCAAGCGGGCAACGCCCGCCGGGCGCCCACAAAAAAGCCCCGGACGGGCCGGGGCTTGGGAGCGGCGCTGAGCGGATCAGCCGCGTTTCTGCATCGGGCCTTCACAACCCGGCTCACCACCCTGGCCGCGCATGCCGTGGTGACCGCCGTGGCCACCTTGGCCGCCCATGCCGTGTTCACCCTTCATGCCAGCGCGGTGGAAGCCGTTGTGGCCCTGGGTGTCGAACACCTTTTGCTGCTCGGGCGTGAGCGCGGCGTAGAAGGTCTTGACGGCGTCGATGCGCTTGGTCATCTGGGCGTCGCGCTCGGCCTTGTGGGCCTGCATCTTGTCCAGGCGCTGCGGCGTGGTCAGCTTGGACCAGTCTTCGCCGGCGGTCTTGCCCATGCGCGGTGTGGGCGTGGTGCTGGCCACGTAGGCGTTCCAGGCGGGTTCCTGGGCCGCCGTGATCTTCAGCGTGGTCTTGAGTTGCGCCTGGTGTTCGGCGTGGCGCTTTTGCATCTGCTCCATGCGTTGGGCCATCTTGCCGGCCATGTCGCCCTGGCCCTTGCCCGCTTCGGTGGCGCGCTGGGCCATGTGCTGGGTGTGCATGTCGGGTGACATGCCCGGGCCGCCGGCGTTCTGGGCGATGGCGGTGGCCGAGAGGCCGACGAAGGCGGCCGCGAGCGAGGCGGCGATGAGGGTGCGTTTGTTGAACAGTTTCATGGATCACTCCTGAGAGGTGGAAAAAGCCGTTCCAGGGATCTCAGCGAGGGGCTGTCTCTGGAATGGCTCCAGTGTGGAAGTGCCGTGTAAGCGCTTTGCGGCCTTGTGCTGCGGGTTTGTAAAGATATGTTCCGTTTTCGCAGCGGCGGAGCCCCAGTCTGCGCCGAAAGGCGCGGGACGCGTGGGGGTCAGCGATCCGGCGCCGGGCCGCCCCAAGCCGGATCAGCCCCCTCGGGGGGCAGCGACCCGCGCAGCGGCGGAGTGTGGGGGCATGGTTTCGTCGCCGGGCCGCCCCAAGGCGAAACAACCCCCTTGGGGGGCAGCGACCCGCGCAGCGGCGGAGCGTGGGGGCGACATCCCTCAGGGATGGGCCAGGTCGTCCAGGATGGGACAGTCGGGGCGGTCGTCGCCGGGGCAGTGGCAGACCAGCTCGCCCAGGGTGCGCTGCATGGCCTGCAGCGCGGCGATGCGCTGGCCCAGCTCGTCGAGGTGCTTCTGTGCGATGCGCTGCACGCTGGCGCTGCTGCGGCGCCGGTTGTGCCACAGGCCCACGAGCTCGGTGATCGCGTCCAGCCCGAAGCCCATGTCGCGCGCGCGGCGGATGAAGCGCAGGCTGTGCACGTCGGCCAGGCTGTACTGGCGGTAGTTGCTGTCGGTGCGCGCCACCTCGCCCAGCAGGCCCAGCGATTCGTAGTGGCGCAGCATCTTGGGCGAGATGCCGCTGAGCGAGGCGGCGGTGCCGATGCTGACCGGCCAGGCCATGCCGCCGTCGAGCGCGGGCTCATCGACCGCTGACGCTGCGCCAGTCTTCATGCCGCGACCGCGTAGCCTTCTTCGCGGATCGCGGCGGCGAGCGCCTCGCGTGGCTGATCGCTCTGCACCTCGACGCGGTTCTGGCTGCGGTCGATCGTCACTTCGGCTTTCGGGTCCAGCGTCTTGATGGCGGTGGTGACCGCTTTTTCGCAGTGGCCACAGGTCATGCCTTGCACGGTGAGGGTCTGGTTCATGGTGAAACTCCTGGGTTGAAAACCCGATGCTGCAGCTTGACATGGTGTCAAGGTCAAGCCTTGGTCGCCGGAAGATACACCTTGTGGCTTGACCTTGCCATGGGGGTAAAGCTTATAACTCAGGGATTCCCCCCGCGCCGCTTCGCGTCACCCCCCAGGGGGTGATGCCTGTGGCCCGGCAAAGCCGGTTCCCCGGCATCCTCGAATGAAGACACGTGCGCCGGAGCTGGACTTCCTTTCTTCTGAGAGGCCAGCTGCTTGCTACCCCTCTGATTTGTTTCCATGAACACAGCCACCTTAGAAACCTCCGACCCCTCCGCCTTCCAGATCGACCTGGGCATTGGCGGCATGACCTGTGCCTCCTGCGTGTCGCGGGTGGAGAAGGCCCTCAAGAAACAACCCGGCGTGAGCGAAGCGACGGTGAACCTGGCCACCGAGTCGGCGCGCATCCGTGTGAGCGGCAGCGACGCGACCCACGCGACCGCCCTGCTCAAGCGCGCGATCCGCGACGCCGGCTACGAGCCGCGTGCCATGGACGCGATGGACCACGAGGAGCGCGAGCGCTGGCACGGCATTCCGCTGGACCTGCTGCCGGTGCTGATGGGCGCGCTGCTGTCGGCGCCGCTGGCGTTGCCCATGGTCGGTGACCTGTTCGGGAAGCACTGGATGCTGCCGGCCTGGGTGCAGTTCGCGCTGGCCACGCCGGTGCAGTTCTGGCTCGGCGCGCGCTTCTACAGGGCGGGTTGGCACGCGCTCAAGGCGCTCACCGGCAACATGGAGCTGCTGGTGGCCATCGGCACCACGGCGGGCTGGGCGCTCTCGACCTGGCTGTGGCTGAAGGCCGAGCCGGGCGAGATGGTGCACCTGTATTACGAGGGCTCGGCGGTGGTGATCACGCTGGTGCTGCTGGGCAAGTGGCTGGAAGCGCGCGCCAAGCGCCAGACCACCAGCGCCATCCGCGCGCTGCACGCGTTGCGCCCCGAACGCGCGCACCTGCTGCCGGACGGCATCAAGCGCATCGAGATCACCGACGTGGCGGTGGACGAGCTGCTGCCGGGCGACATCATCCGCGTGTTGCCGGGCGAGCGTTTCGCCGCCGACGGCGAGCTGCTGCTGGGCCAGACGCAGGCCGACGAATCCATGCTCACCGGCGAGGCCATGCCGGTGCCTAAGCAGCCGGGCGACCACGTCACCGGGGGTTCGCTCAACGGCGAAGGCTCGGTCGAGGTGAGCGTGCGCGCGGTGGGCGCGCAGAGCGTGCTGGCGCACATCATCGCGCTGGTGCAGGACGCGCAGGCCGGCAAGGCGCCGGTGCAGCGGCTGGTCGACCAGGTGGCGGCGGTGTTTGTGCCGGTGGTGCTGGTGATCGCGCTGGTCACGCTGGGCGCCTGGCTCTGGAACGGCGCGCCCGTGGAAGTCGCGCTGCTGCACGCCGTGTCGGTGCTGGTGATCGCCTGCCCCTGCGCGCTGGGCCTGGCCACGCCCGCGGCCATCATGGCCGGCACCGGTGTGGCGGCGAAACACGGCATCCTGATCAAGGACGCGCAGGCGCTGGAGATCGCGCACCGCGTGGACACGGTGGCCTTCGACAAGACCGGCACGCTCACGCTCGGGCGTCCGCGCCTGCTGTCGATCGAGGCGGTGCCGGGGGTGGACGAAGAGGCGGTGTTGCGCGCGGCGGCCGCGCTGCAGGCGCAGAGCGCCCACCCGCTGGCCCGTGCGGTGATGGACGCGGCCGGTGCACGCGACTGCCTGCCCGCGCCCGACGCGGCCCAGGACGTGCAGGCCGTCACCGGGCGCGGCAGCCTGGGGCGGGTGGGCGGCGTCACGCTGGCGCTGGGCAGCCTGCGCTGGATGGACGAGCTGGGCGTGCCCATGGGGCCGCTGGCGCTGGCGGTGCACCAGCGCCAAGGCGCGGGCGCCACCGTGTCGCTGCTGGCCAGCCAGACCGACGAGACCTCGCCCTGGACCCCGCTGGCCTTGCTGGCCTTCGGCGACGAGCCCAAGCCCGGCGCCCGCGAGGCGCTCGCGCAGTTGCGCGCCAAGGGCATGCGGCTGTTCATGGTGTCGGGCGACAACCAGGGCGCGGCCGACGCCATGGCGCGCACCCTGGGGCTCAACGCCGACGGTGGCGAGGTGATTGCCGAGGTCTTGCCGGGCGACAAGGCGGCGGTGGTGCAGCGGCTTCGGGAAGGACGGACCGACCCGGCGCCGGGCCGCCCCAAAACCGACCAGCCGCTGGAGGGGGCCGCGACCCGCGAAGCGGTGCAGCGCGGGGGCCATGTCGTGGCCATGGTGGGCGACGGGGTGAACGACGCGCCCGCGCTCGCCGCGGCCGACGTGGGCATGGCCATGGGCGGCCGCGAGGGCGGCTCCGACGTGGCGATGCACGCCGCCGGCATCACGCTGATGCGCGGCGATCCGATGATGGTGGCCGCCGCGCTCGACATCTCGCGCCGCACCGTCAGCAAGATCCGCCAGAACCTGTTCTGGGCCTTCGCCTACAACGCGGCGGGCATCCCGCTGGCCGCGCTGGGCTACCTGAGCCCGGTGCTGGCGGGCGCGGCGATGGCGCTGAGTTCGGTGAGCGTGGTGAGCAACGCGCTGTTGCTCAAGCGGTGGAAGCCGGGGCGGTGAGGGGAACCAGGCGCTGGCTCAGTGGCGGACGGCTTCGGCCGTGCGCTCCGTTGCCGGCGTGGGCCCAGTGACCGGTGCCTCGACCAGGGGCCGTGCGGGCACATGACCGTTGAGCGCCTGCTGGGTGTCGAGTTCGCGCATCTGCTTGAAATCGTTCAGAAACAGGATCTTCTGCCCATCGTTGCGGAGCTGGATGTGGGTGACTTCGCCCAAGGCCGCGCGGTGCTCCAGCAGGTAGTTCCGGGACGACTCGGCGATGTGGGCGATCTGGTTGTTGGTGAAGCGCCCACCCGCTTGCAGTGAATCGATCATGCGGTCCAGCGCGGCACTGCTTTGGGCGTCCAGTGCCGGCGCCAGGCCCAGTGCTTTCAGGGTGGCGTGGTCGCCGAAACCAGAAGGCGCCAGCCGGTGCTCGCGCTGAAAGTCGGTGAGCGTGCGCTCGGTTCCTGCGCCGAAGCCGCCATCGTCTTTCAACGCCTTGCCCTCCCGCTGCAGGGCCTGCTGAAGCAGCCTCACATCGTCGCCCTTGTCGCCGCGGTCGAGCACCGACGGGTCGTTGACGTCGCGCCGATAGGCGGCGAGAGCGGTCTGGATCTCGGGGATGTTGTTTTCATCGGAGGGTCGGTAGCCACTGCTCGCAACCTGGCGGTGCGCCTCTTCCATCGCGACGGCGTTGCCGGGTTTCTGGAAGTTCTCCTGGTATTGGCGGGCGAGTTCGCCGGCTTTGTCACCGTGATAGCCCTTGTATTTCTTGGTGCTCGAATCGACGACCTGAATGATCCCTTCGTAGTCGGCACCGCTTTTGAGGGACTCGACCAGCTTGTTGTATGTCAGAGGGTGTTGGTTGGCAGATTTGGCCAAGATGCACATCACCTCGAATTTGCGCTCTTCGGAGATGTTTGACCCATAGCGGTCGATCACCTGCTGTGAAGAGTCTGCGATCGCTTGGATCTGCGGAAAGTCGATGTTTTGATGAATCCATTGCTTACCGGTGTCCGAACTGGCCCAGGCATTGAACGTGGCACGGTGTTCGTCTGAGATGAACCGGATCTCTGTTCGGCCCTCAAGACCGTTGCCATGGGAGAGTAGGTCGCTGCGCAACGCAGCCAGCCCTGTGGCATCTCTTGGAAAAGGCAGCTGGTTTTCTCTGGCGAAAGCAGATGCGCGGCCAATGATGGCGTCAACATATGTCGTTTCGCCCGGATTCGAGGCTCGCTGCTTCACGGACCCAAGAGGCCATGTCCCGCGTTGTCCAAGATCCACCTGAATCGTTCCGAGGGAATAGCCACTGTTGGCAATCACCGAGGACGGATCGCCCCATTTGTTCGCAGCCACGGACAGCCGGAACGCCGCGTTGCCACCTTCTGTGCCTCGCCCCACCACAAAGTACATCGCGCCGTTACGTTGCGCGGGGTCTTTGATATCAATTTGACGCATGTTTTCCCTCCTCTGATTTTCAGTTTCTCAGCCCACATGCGATTTCAAAGATCAAGGTGGTGGTACAGCTGCTGGCGACGCTGGGTGATCCACAGGATCTTGTTGGTGCCGACGGTCAGGTCTGAATCGCCTCCCAGTGGGTCATAGAAGGACACCGAAAACCGGCTTTCAGCATCCAGAAACACTTCCCATGCCTTCTGTGATTTGGCCAGTTCAACACGCTGTGCTTCATTGAGTTTGGCCGACAGGCGTCCAAAGAGTTGGTTCATCTGGGTTCGTTGCCACTTGATCTCTTCGTTGATGCAGTTGCCTTGCTCCAGCCGCCCATTGGCTTTTTTCATGCACTCCAGGTAAGTCTTGCTCTCCAGCTGGCCCAGTGCGGGTGGGGCTTCAAGCGTTTCGTTGGCCACCGTGGCGCAGCTGGCGGCACCGAGGGACAGGGCAAGGAGGGCGATTCGGATCGGCTTCATGGTGTGGGTGTGTGACAGCAGAGACAGGGCCAGCGGCGGCCCGGAGTGGGCGAAAATGCTAACACTTTGGTTTGCAACCGGATGTAAAAGCAACCCCTGTCAGGGGCAGGCTCAGGGGCAGGCTTGACATGGGTCAAGGCTGAGGGGAGCGTGCTCGGGCACAGTCCCGGAACCATTCACCGACCGAACGGTCGGGACCGCCTGCCGGAGACAACACCATGACCCACGAAGCCCTGCGCGTCATTCGCGAAGAACACGCCACCCTGGCCGCCATGTTGCAGTCGCTCATGCAGATGGTCCGGCGCGGGCCGGTGCACGAGGGGCAGGACGATTCGGCGCGGTTCTTCGATGTGCTGCGGGCCATGCTGTTCTACATCGACGAGTTCCCCGAGACCCACCACCACCCCAAGGAATCGGACCTGCTGTTTCCCCGGGTGGTGCGCGCCGCGCCCCATGTCATGGCCACCATCGACCAGCTGGAGCGCGATCACGCCAGCGGCGAGGCGCGGGTGCGCAAGATCATGCACCTGCTGCTGGCCTGGGAGCTGCTGGGCGAGGCGCGGCGCCCGGTCTTCATCGACGAGGTGACGCGCTACGTGGATTTCTACCTGGAGCACATGCGGCTGGAAGAAACCATCGTGCTGCCCGAGGCCGAGCACCACCTGAGCGAGGCCGACTGGCACGCGCTCAACGCCGCCTTTGCGACCAACCAGGACCCGCTGAACCACCGCGTGCCGCGCGACCCGCAGTTCGACCGCCTGTTCACCCGCATCGTGATGATGGCGCCCGCGCCGGTCGGCCTGGGCCAGTAGGCGCTCCCCGGCGGAGGCGGCCCGCGCTGTCCCGCAGACCACACGCGGGCGCGCCGCCCTGGCCCACAATGGCCCGGCCATGCCACGCAGCACCCTTTCCGCCGCCCTGACACCCGAGCCCCCGGACCGCACGCCCTACGTGCGCCTGGCGCTCGCGCTCTCGCTCGGCGCCGCCGTGTCGCTGGGCATCACCCGCTTTGCCTACGGCCTGCTGCTGCCGCCCATGCGCGACGACCTCGGCTGGAGCTACACGCTGGCCGGCGCCATGAACACCGCCAACGCCGTGGGCTACCTGATCGGGGCGCTGGCCATGTCGTGGCTGCTGCGGCGCACGTCGCCCACGCGCGTGCTGATGGCCGGCGCGCTGTTCGCCACCCTCTTCATGGCGGCCAGCGGTTTTTTCACGAGCGCGGGGGCGCTGATGGGGCAGCGTGCGCTGGCGGGTGTGGCGAGCGCGCTGGTGTTCAGCACTGGCGGTTTGCTGGCGGCGCGCCTGGGCGCACGCCAGCCCGCGCGCAGCGGTTTCCTGCTCGGGCTCTACTACGGCGGCACCGGCCTGGGCATTGTGGCCTCGGCGCTGGTCGTTCCCCTGGTCTTGCAGGCGGCCCGGGGGCAGGCCCACGCCTGGGCCTGGGCGTGGTGGGCGCTGGCGCTGGTGTGTGCGCTGGCCACCGCGCTCATGGTCTGGCCGGCGCGGGTGCTCGCGCGGCACGAGGCCGCCACCCCGGCGCAGGCCGCGGCGGCAGGGACGCCGGACCGGCGCGTGTTCCGCCTGAACGACTTTGCCTTCGGCCTGCTGGGCTACGCGGGCTTCGGCGTGGGCTACATCGGCTACATGACCTTCGTGATCGCGCTGCTGCGCGAGCAGGGCGCCAGCCCGGGCGCGGTGACCGCGTTCTACGCGCTGCTGGGCGTGGCGGTGGTGGCGTCGTCGCGCATCTGGGCGGGGCTGCTGGACCGCCACCGGAACGGTCGCGCGCTCGCCCTGCTCAACGCCCTGCTCGGTGTTGCCGCCATCCTGCCCGCGCTCACCAGCGCCTGGCCGCTGGTCATGGCCTCGGGCCTGCTGTTTGGCGGGGTGTTCCTCTCGGTGGTGGCGAGCACGACGGCGCTGGTGCGGCACAACCTGCCGCCCTCGCAATGGGCCGCGGGCATCAGCGCGTTCACGGTGGTCTTCGCGGCCGGCCAGATCGCGGGCCCCACGGTGGTGGGGCTGATCGCCGACGGTGCCGGCGGCCTGGCGCGTGGCCTGGTGTTTTCGGCGGTGGCGCTGTGGGCGGGCGCGGCGCTGGCCTGGCGTCAGCGGGCGCTGTGACCGGTCGGGGTCAGGGTGCGCACACGGGCTCGAATTCGGCCCGGACGGACAGGCCCTGGCTTGCCGTGACGCGCGCCGTGGCGCTGGTTGCGCCGATGCCCTGCCAGCGCTTGAACGCGTAACAAGGCTTGGCCACCGCTTCGAGTTCGAGTGGCACCCCGGCGAAATAGGTGCCGGTCCACGCGCCGTCCTGGCCGCTGCGCTCCGACAGGTCGCGGGTCTGGAGGGAGTTGACCCGGATCGAGCCCTGCGTGGCGTCGGGCGAGGCCACCGTCAGCTGGTAGGTGCCTGTCAGCCCGAACTGCCCCATCAGCTGCGCGCGCTGGATGGCGGGGCGCTGCTGCACAAAGCTGCGCATCTTCTGCACGTGCTGATCCCATTCGTCCACTGTGGCGGGCACTTTCCAGCGCGCCAGGTGGCGCGGCATCTCCGGCCGGATGTGGTCCTGCATGCGCTGGATGACGGCGGAGGTGCGCCGGGGGTCGAACACGGTGTTGAGCAGGTCGGCGAATCGGTTGATGAAGCGGGCCTTGAAGTCCGGGTTCTCCATGAGCCTTCGCAGCAGCAGGGTGGACCACTCGACACCATCGAGATTCTTGGTGCCTCTCGGGTCCAGCGCGCCGGCCAGGGTGTTGGTGGCGGGCATCGTCAGGGCCAGGTCGGCGTCGTACTGCAGCCAGCGCCAGCGCCCGTCGAGCACGCCTTTGCTGGTGTATTGGGCGCTGTCGCCCCGGTAGCGCCAGGCCTTGACGTTGTTGTGCGGCCAGTCCACGTTGCCCATGAAGATGTTGGCGATCTGGTAGTCGATGAAGCTGTCGATGTCGATCAGGCTGCCGGCCTGCCGGTACGACGCCTCGCGCCGCAGATCGGACTTCTCGAAGAAGGTCATCACCTGCTTCCAGTGCGCCGGGTCGCCCTCGATCACCGCGTTGTTCTCGACCAGCTCGATGTCCTTTTCGGGGATGGCGTACTTCTCGGAGAAGTAGTCGGTGTCGAAGTGCTCGCGCACGTTCAGGATGCCCCAGTACTCGCCGTTGAGAAAGGTCACCACCGGCTGGTAGCCCTGGGTCTCGATGTTCAGGCTTTTCACCACGGCCTGCGCGGCGGCGTCCTTGAACATGGTTTTCTGGAAGTCGTTGCCCGAGTTGCGCAGGATCAGCTTCTTGTGGTTGTAGTCCTCGCCGAACACCGGGTGCTGGAACTTGTTTTTGCCATAGCGTTTGCGGGCGTAGAGCCGCAGCGATTTGCTCGCGTTGGAGCGGCTGAAGCCGCCGTGCACCCGCACGCCGACGCGCTGGTCCATGCGGGCTCTTTCAGGCTCGTCGGTGGCGGAAAAAAACTGGAAGTGGGCGGGCGTGTCGTCGCCCCGCGCGTGCCAGTTGGCGGGGGCGTTGCCCCCGCGGATGGGTTGCCCCGGGTGCTGGCGGCGAAAGTCGTCGAAGGCCTTGCCCGCCACCAGGATCCCTTTGTCGTGGTCGAACAGCAGGTCCTCCTGCGCCACCAGCGAGACCACGGGCAGGGTGAAGGTGTCGCGCGGCATGACGAAGTAGGTGGCGGTGGCCACGGCGCTGCGCGCGCCGCCCTTTTTGACCGCCATGGCCCGGAGCACCGTGCCTTTGAGCAGGCGCGCCTGGGGGCGCGGGGCGATGGTGGGCAGCTGAACCGGCCCCGGCAACGCCCGGTTGATCGAACCGACCAGCCCGTTCAGGCGCTGTTCGCCGGCGCTCAGGTCCGCCAGGGGGGTGACGTAATAGGGCTCGACGTCGTGGTGCGTGGTCGAGATCCGGGCGATCCGGTCGGGCTGCGTCGAGCGGTCGGCGATGGCGATGCGGTGTTTGTAGCGGAGGCTCTGGTAGGTCTGCTCGTGGAACGCGCCGAACGGGTCGCCCGGCTCTCTGGGGTACTGGAGCTTGTAGCGGTAGGTGGTGCCGTTGACGTTGCCCGGGTCGGGCTCGGAGCCGTCGAGCGTGTAGTACACCGCCACCGTCGGATCGGGGTGCGACAGGCCGACGCTGATGTCGGCCTCGTAGAAGCCGCTGTCGTGCGAAAAGCGGGGCTCGTCCAGCGGCAGGGGGTTGGCCGTGGGCTCGCTGGCGCTGAAATCGACGCAGGCCGACAGCAGCAGCGCGGCGAGCAGGGCGATGGCGGGGCGGTGGAGGGTCATACAAGGGGGGTCGAGCGACCGCCGGGGCTGGGCCGGCCGCGGGGGCACATCAGCCCAGTGCCGCGATCTTTTTGAGGGTGGGGGTGAAGCGGCTGGACCGCTGCGCAGGCGAGGTGAGCGACAGACCCACGCAGTACTTGGAGCACAGCGACGCGGGCCGCGCGCCCAGGTCCTTCAGCACGCGGTCGGTCGCCGACACGCCCTTGGGCGACTTCACCTCGACCACCCAGAGCGATCCGCTCAGGGCGATCTCGCGGTGGCTCTGGGCGAAGTGCAGCTGGTTGTCGAGCGTGACCCGCTCGGGGCTGGCCTGGGCGATCAGGGTGGTGCGCTGGTAGCGCACCTGCAGCGTCTTGCGGTAACGGTGCGGCAGCTCGCGCTGGTGGTGGTCTTTCGCCACCGACTTGAGGTATTGGTCCAGCTCGGCGGGCAGTTCGTGCGATTCAAAATGCGCCGGGGTGATGGCCCGGCGCAGCTTGGACGTTTCGCCCCCGTTGCCCTTGAGCTTGACCTCCATGAAGAACTGCTGCGTGTCTTCGTAGTGCCGGTAGCGCACCTTGAGGCGCTTGCGGCGGTTCTGGTTGTGGTCGCGAAAGCAGTGCAGCGAGTCCGAATCGAAGTAGGCGCTGTGGTAGCTGAAGGCGGTCTTGCCGCCAATGTCCAGCGCATCGAAGCGGTCGCCGACCTGTCCCAGAAAACCGAGCACCTGCGCCCCGGTCAGCAGGTACTTGTTGTCCTTGCGGGTCATCAGCGCGGCGCGCTGGTTGAGCTCGGCGAGGCCGATCCGCTGGAACGCGGCGAGGCGGTCTTCGATGGGGCTCATTTGGGGCGGAAGTCCACTTCGGCCTGGATGACCTCGGTCACGTAGCACACGCTGCGCACGCGGTAGGACAGCACCTCCACCCCCAGGCGCTCCGACAGCAGCGTCTTGAAGCCCTCGGGGTTGGACATGAAGTTCTCGGGGATCGAATCGAGCTTCACGTCGATCTGGTTGACGGACTTCAGGATCTCGGGGTGGTCGATGATGAACACGCCCAGCAGCACGGCGGCGGTCAGCATCGCGGTCAGCGTCAGGCTGGTGCCGTCGATGGCCGAGATCACGGCGATGGAGATGCTGCCGAAGAAGTACGCCATGTCCGATTTGCTGATCGGCTCGGAGCGCAGCGTGAACAGCGCGAGGATGGCGAACAGGCCGAAACCGGCGGCCATGCCGAACTCCAGGTTGGAGAGGATCGCCAGCACCGCGAAGATGAAGATGTTGAAGAGCGCCGCCGAGATCGCGGTTTCCTTGTGTTTGTACCGGGGGTAATAGATCAGGAAGATCAGGATCAGCATGGCCCCCAGATCAAACAGGAACCGGGTCAGCAGTTCGACGTAATTCATCAGGTTCATGGGTGGCGCTCGGTGGGAGGGGCAGGTCCGTTCGGACCGGCTCACTGGGACGGGGAGGGTGCAGAACCCCGTCTTCGGGCGGGTCTGCGGGTGCACGCCGGCCTGTGCTGGCGTGGTTCGCGGCCCGCGGCAAAAAACCCGAAAGTTTAAGGTGCCGTTAAGGTGACCGTGGCAACGCCGGTGGCGGTGCCGTGAACAGTGTGGCGGCCTGGCCATGAAAAAGGGGCTCCGCGGAGCCCCTGGTGGTTTCAATCGGCGGCGGCGTACTTGGCTTACTTGATCAGCCCCTCGGCCTTCATGGCCGCCAGCACCGCCGGGCGGGCGCCCACGCGGGCGCGGTAGGCGGTCAGGTTCGCCAGGGCGCTGATGTCCAGGCCGACGGGCTTGGCCCAGTTGGTGACGGTGAACAGGTAGCCGTCGGCCACGGTGAAGGTGTCGCCCATCAGGTACAGCTTGCCGGCGAGTTCGCCGTCGAGCCAGGTCAGGCGGCTTGTTAGGCGCTGGACGGCGAGGGCCTTGGCTTCGGCAGGCATGGCAGGGTTGAACATGGGGCTGAAGCTTTTGTGCAGCTCGGTGCCGATGAAGTTGAGCCAGCTCTGCAGCTGGTAGCGGGCCATGCTGCCGTTGGCGGGGGCGAGGTGCTTCTCGGGCGCCTGGTCGGCGATGTACTGCACGATGGCCGGGCCTTCGCGCAGGGCTTCGCCGCTGTCGAGCACGAGGTAGGGCACATAGCCCAGCGGGTTGATGGTGTAGTAGTCGGTGCCGTCGGGCAGCTGGTGGGTTTTGGTGGGCGCGGGAATGGCCTCGAACGCCAGGCCGGCTTCGTGCAGGGCGATGTGGGGCGAGAGCGAGCAGGCGCCGGGGGAGTAATAGAGCTTCATGGTGTGTCCTCGGGGGTGTGATGGATAGGCGCTGCGCTGGGGCAGGGCTGGAGGCATTCTGGCCCAAGGGCGGAGGCGGCGCTCGCGGGTGGGTGGACGTCGGGGTGGGGGGCTAATTGGACTCACGATGTGGCTGTGTCTTTGGTATCTTATGGATCCAATTTGCCCGCCTGCCGCACCAAGGACCCCCATGGCCACCGGTCACTTCGCCTTCGCCAGCAACACCAACCGTTTCCTCGCCTGCGAGCCGCTGGCGGACCAGCCGTTCGCCATCGCCGGTGTGCCGTACGACGGCGTGGTGACCAACCGGCCGGGCGCGCGCTTCGGGCCGCAGGCCATTCGCGCGGCGAGCCTGATGCTGTGCGACGGCATCCACCCGGTGTTCGACGTGTCGCCCGCCGCGCACCTGGGCGACGCGCTGGACATGCGCCTGCCCAACGCCTCGCCGCTGCCCGAGGTGCGCCGCGCCATCGAGTCGCAGGCGGCGGCGCTGATGGCGAAGCACCACTGCGTGTTCCTCGGCGGCGACCACTCCGTCACGCTCTCGCTGCTGCGCGCGGCGAAAGCGCGGCACGGCGAGGCGCTGGCCTGTGTGCACTTCGACGCGCACTGCGACACCTGGAGCGACCATTTCGGCGAGCCCTCGGGCCACGGCACCTGGACCTACGAGGCGCTGCAGGAGGGCCTGATCAGCCCGGCGCACACGGTGCAGATCGGCATCCGCTCCAGCGGCGAGCGCGCCGCGCGGGAGTACGTGGCCGACCAGGGCGGGCAGATCTTCACGGCGCGCGCGCTGCGCGGGCGGGACGGCGCGGGGCTGCAACCCGTGATCGACGCGATCCGCGCGCGCATCGGCCAGCGGCCGTGTTACCTCACGCTGGACATCGACGTGCTCGACCCGGCCTTCGCACCCGGCACCGGCACACCCGAGCCCGGCGGCCTGACGAGTTCGCAGGTGCTCACGCTGATGGAAGAGCTGGCCGACCTGCACTGGGTGGGCATGGACTGCGTCGAGGTGGCCCCGGCCTACGACCACGCCGAACTCACCAGCAACGCGGCGGCGACGTTCGTGTGGACCTACCTGAGCGCACAGGTGGCGCGCCATCTCGGCACGAGGGCCTGACCATGTTCCAGCGTTCCCTGGTCGGCTCTGACACCCAGCTCAACCAGACCAGCTACTACGAGGCCAGCGTGCAGCGGCCCGAGCCCTGCCCGCCGCTGCAGGGCTCGGTGCAGGCCGACGTGGTGGTCGTGGGCGCGGGCTTCGCGGGGCTGAGTGCGGCGCTGGAGCTCAGCGCACGCGGCCTTTCGGTGGTGGTGCTGGAGGCCGACCGCGTCGGCTCGGGCGCGAGCGGGCGCAACGGTGGCCAGGCCATCGTGGGTTACGCGAGCGGGCAGGGGCCGTTCGAACAACAGCTCGGCGCGGCCGATGCGCAACGCGCCTGGGACATGTCGGTCGAGGCCGTGGAGCTGATCGAGCGGCGCATCGCACAACACGGCATTGATTGCGACTGGCGCCGTGGCTACACCTACGTGGCCGACTCGCCGAAAAAGGCGCGCGCGCTGCGCGAAGAGTGTGACGACCACAATGCCCGCGGCGTCGCGAGCGAGTGGGCCGAGGGCGCCGACGTGGCGCGCTTCATTCACAGCCCGCGCTATGTGGCCGCCTTTCACGAAACCACCTCGGGCCACCTGCACCCGCTGAAGTACGCGCTGGGCCTGGCGCGCGCGGCGCAGGCGGCGGGCGTGCGCATCTTCGAGGGCTCGCCGGTCACTGCGCTGACACGCGGCAGCCGCCTGGTGGCGGGCACGCCGCAGGGGCAGGTGACGGCACGCTTCGGCGTGCTGGCGGGCAACTGCATGCTGCCGGAATACGGGCCCAAGGTGGCGCCCGAGATCGCGCCGCGCATCATGCCCGTGGGCACCTACATGATCGGCACCGCGCCGCTGGACCCGGCGCTCTGCGAGCAACTGATCCCCAACCTCGCGGCCGTGTGCGACAACAACTTCGTGCTCGACTACTTCCGCTTTAGCGCCGACTTGCGGCTGCTGTTTGGCGGCCGCGTGAGCTACACGGCCATGACGCCGCCCAACCTGAAGGGCCTGATGGCGCAGCGCATGGGCGAGGTGTTCCCGGCGCTCCGAAACGCACCGGTCGAGTTCGTCTGGGGCGGCTTCGTGGACATCAGCATGAACCGCGCGCCCGACTTCGGGCGGCTGGGCGACAACCTGTTGTACCTGCAGGGTTTCAGCGGCCACGGCGTGGCGCTCACCGGGCTGGCCGGCCAGCTGGTGGCCGAGACCATTGCGGGGCAGGCCGGGCGCTTCGATGTGTTCGCCCGCCTGAAGCACCGCGAGTTTCCGGGCGGGGCTTTGATGCGCACGCCCAGCCTGGCGCTGGGCATGTTGTGGCACCGGTTGAAAGACGCGCTGTGACCGTTCGGGCGACAGCGCGGCCTCATCACTGCTGGCGAGGTTCGCCCTGTTCGTTCACCGTGATGCGCTGGCCCGGGGCGCTGGTCATCTGCACGCGGTGGTCTTGCCCGCGGAAGTTGTAGGACACGTCCCAGAACGCGGGCCGTGCGCCGCCGGGCACGTCGCGGCAGCGCTGCACGTCCTGCGTGGCGGGCTGGCCGTCGCGGCCGACGTTCGCACCCAGCGCGGCGCCGGCGATCACGCCGCCCACGGTGGCGATGTCCTTGCCGCTGCCGCCGCCCACCTGGTGGCCCAGGATGCCGCCGATGAGCGCGCCCGCGAGCGCGGCCGGCACGTTGGCGTTGGTCTGGGCCTGTCCCAGCTGTTCGCGTTCCACCCAGCATTGCTGCCCGGGCGTGGCCAGCACGGCGCGGGCCGAGGTCACCTCGGCCTCATACAGACGCTCGCCACCGCGGCGCCGGCTGTCGTAGACCGCCACCGGCTCGGGCGCCTCGCGCCGGTTGTCCGAACGGTTGTCGGTGCGGTCGCTGCGCTCCACGGCGCGCGCCGAAGAGATGCTGTTGTTCAGGCCCATGGCGGCGAGTGAGGGGTAACGCCCCGGGCGCAGCACCACACAGTCGCCCCGGTAGCGGTTGTCTTCGCACACCTCCCATCGCGCGCCGATCACCACGGCCGAGGTGGCGCGGTCGTTGAAGCCATGGCGCCGGAAGCGGGTCACCGGGTCCGTGGTGGTGAAGGACTCACCCCCGAAATCGCGGCGTTCGTAGAACGTGGCCTGGGCCGACAGGGGCAGGGGCGCGTAGCGGTCGTCGTCCACGCGGGCGTTGCGGGCGAGGACCCGGGCGGACGAGACGCGGTCGTTCAGGCCCATGGCCGCGAGCGAGGGGTAGCGCCCCGGGCGCAGCACCACGCAGTCGCCCCGGAAGCTGGTGTCCTCGCACACCTCCCAGCGGTTGCCGACCACCACCACCGACGAGCTGCGGTCGTTGAAGCCGTAGCGGTCGAACCGGTTGACCTGGTTGTTGGCCTGCATGGATCGGCCCTGGAAGTTGCCGTTCTCATAGAAGGTGGCCTGGGCGGCGGCGGGCGCGGCGAACGCGATGCAGGCCAGGGCCAGCAAGGTGCTTGAAGGGGTGTTCATGACAAGTCTCCGTTGGGGTTTGTCACGAGCTTGCGCGGTCCCGGGGGCGTTGTCTGTGCGCTGGCACACGGGCCGCGCACCGGGGGTGCGGGCCGCTACCGCAGCGTTTTCCGAACCACCAGCTTGAGCCCCGACCAGACGTCCGAGACCGCGCAGACCTTGATGTCGACCCAGCCCAGGGGCAGCGCGAGTTCGCGGATGGTGTCTTCGGTGATGTCGGTGGGCACTTTGGACGCCTTCTTGGGCCAGGAGACCCAGAGCGCGGCCGTGGGGTTCAGCCGCTGGCGCAGGTCGCTCAGCTGTCGCGCCAGCTCGGCTTTTTCCGTGGTGAAGAGGTGGACAAGATCGGTCTGGGCATGGGCCTGCGGTTCAAAGACCAGCCCGTCCGGCAGCGGGTGGAGCCAGGCCTCGTAGCCGTCCGGTGCACCGATCACGCACACGCGCCCCGAGGGCTTGAAACCCAGTTTCTTGACCAGCGGCGTTCCGGAATAGCCGGGGGTGCTCATGTCCGACCTCAGGCCGCGGGCGCTGCAGCGCCCTCCAGGTACGGCGCCAGATGGGCCATGGCCCGCTCGACATAGGCGTCTTTTTCGCCCACGGGCGCCACGTAGTGCAGGGCCGCCCGGGCCGCCGCTTCACCCTCGGTGCGGGCAATGACCCAGGCCGCGAGGTAGGGTGAGGCCAGGCAGCCGCCGGCGGTGGCGACGTTGCCCGCCGCAAAGAACGGCTGGTTCAGCACCTCGACACCGGCGGCCTGCACCCAGGGCTTGGTGGTGAGGTCGGTGCAGGCGGGCACGGCGCCGAGCAGCCCGAGTTTGGCCAGCACCAGCGTGCCGGAGCACTGCGCGCCGATGAGCTGGCGCGCCGGGTCCAGGCGCAGGGCCGACATGATCGCGGGGTTGTCCACCACCTCCCGCGTCTGCATGCCGCTGCCCATCAGCACGGCGTCCGCCGTCGCCGCCTCGGCCAGCGTGGACTGCGCGTGCACCACCACGCCGTTCATGGAGGTGACGGTGGGCTCGGGGCAGCAGATCGACACGCGCCAGCCCGGCCGCTTGATGCGGTGGAGCACGCCGAGGGCGATGAAGGAATCGAGCTCGTTGAAGCCCTGGAAGGTGAGGATGGCGATGTGCATGGGGCTGCCTTCTGTGGATTGAAATGGGGGCCAACCCGGGTTCAGCGGGGGGGGCCGATCTGCCGCACCGCCGCCGCCAGCACCGGCCCGCAGCGCTGGATCTCGCTCAGCGGCGCGTAGCCGTAGCCGATCACCAGTCCCTTGAGGTCGTGGCGCGCCAGGCAGTAGGCCGAGAGCGGGCGCACGGTGAGGCCTTGCTGGGCGATGCGCTGGGCGAGGGCCTGGTCGTCCACCTGCGCGGGCAGGCGCAGGCAGAGGTGCAGGCCCTGTTCGGCGCCGCTGATGAAGGTGTCCTGCGTCAGCACGGGTTTGAGCGCTTCGAGCAGCGCGGCGCGGCGCTCGCCGTAGCTCTGCCGGGCGCGGCGCAGCGCGCTGCTGAAGTGGCCCATCTCGATGAACTCGGCCAGCGCGGCCTGCAGCGGCATCTGGCCCGGGCGGTTGAGGTCGTAGTGGGCCTGTTTGAAGGCGACCACCAGCGGTTTGGGCACGATGAGGTAACCGAGCTTGATGCCGGGGTAGAGCACCTTGGAGAAGGTGCCCATGTAGAGCACGCGGCCGTCCACGTCGAGCCCCTCCAGGCTGCTGATGGGCGGGCCGGAGAAGCGGTACTCGCTGTCGTAGTCGTCTTCCAGCACCCAGGCGCCGTGGGCGCGCGCGGTGGAGAGCAGCTGGTGGCGCCGCGCCAGGCTCATGACCGCGCCGGTGGGGTACTGGTGCGAGGGCGTGAGGTAGATCAGCCGGGGCGGGTGGGCGTTGTCGGCCGCGCCGGGGTGGATGCCTTCGTCGTCCACCGGCACCGGGTGGATGGACAGGCCCGTGGCCATGAAGGCCTTGGCCGCGCCCCAGTAGGCCGGGTCTTCGACCCACACGGTGTCGCCGTGGTCGGCGAGCAGGCGGGCGCAGAGTTCGAGCGACTGCTGGGTGCCGGTGGTGACGATGACCTGGTCCGCGTCGAGCTGCACGCTGCGGAACACGCGCAGGTAGTCGGCGATGGCGCGGCGCAGCGGCGCGTAGCCGCCCGAGTCGTTGTAGTCGAGCATGTCCGGGTAGGTCATGCGCCAGTGTTTGTTCTGCAGGCGCTGCCAGAGCGTGAGCGGGAAGGCGCTGAAGTCGGCGATGCCGGGGGTGAAGGGCTGCACTTCCAGCTGGGTGGCGCAGAAGGTGGTGGCGAGCGCCTGGCCGCGCGCCGAGAGCCGCCCGGGCGCGGGGGTCGGCGCACCGCGCGCTTGGGGCCGCGCGGCGGCGCCGGCGTTCACCCGCGGCACGTTGTCGTTCACGTAGGTGCCGCTGCCCACGCGGCTCTCCAGGTAACCCTCGACGCTGAGCTGGTTGATCGCGGCGACCACGGTGTTGCGCGAGAGGTTCAAGTCCTGCGCGAGGTCGCGGCTCGACGGCAGTCGCTCACCCGCCCCGAGCTTGCCGTCCAGCATGGCGCGGCGCAGCGCCTCGTAGAGCTGACGGTGCAGCGGCAGGGCGTCGTGTGCGCCCAGGCGGGTCATCTCGGTCAGTAGAAACTCAGACAGCATGTGTGTTGGAGGATGAGGTGTTTTGACCGGGCACGCCGTGGAACCGGCTTTGCCGGGCCACCAGCGTGGTCCCCCTTCCAGGGGGAAGACGCGAAGCGGCGCAGGGGGTAGCTCTAATTGGCACCATGAGGTGGCGCCAACTGGCTCCGATTGTGATCCAATTGTCTCGCCACAATCAAGCCGAAGCGATTGGAGATTCCATGAACAAGCCGCCGCCCTGCATGGTCTGGCTGCCTGCCGACCACCGCCTCATGGGCGACCACGGGCACCAGATGCCGTTTCTGCTGCTGGGCGACAAGTACGCCCGCGCCGTCAAGGTGGGGGCCCAGGCCCAGCCGGTGATGTTTCCGCTGGCCGACGCCGAGCAGATTCCCGACCTGTTGCCCCTGGTGGACGGCGTGATGCTGACCGGCTCGCCGTCCAACGTGCACCCCTCCCACTTCGACGAGGACGTGGCCGACCCCAGCCTGCCGCTGGACCCGGTGCGCGACTCGCTCACGCTGGCGCTGGTGAAGGCCTGTGTGCACGTGGGTGTGCCGCTGCTGGGCGTGTGCCGCGGCTTCCAGGAGATCAACGTGGCGCTGGGTGGCACGCTGCACCAGCGCGTGCACGAGGTCCCGGGCCTGACGGACCACCGAGAGCCCAAGACCGCGCCGTTTGACGAGCAGTACGCGCCGCGCCACGCCATCCGGCTCGCGCCGGGCAGCGTGTTCGAGACCTGGGCCGGCGGTCCCGAGACCCTGGTGAACTCGCTGCACGGCCAGGGCATCAACCGCCTGGCCAGCGGGCTCGAAGCCATGGCCCATGCGCCCGACGGTGTGGTCGAGGCCTTTGCGGTGAAGGGCGCGCGCACCTTCGCCTACGCGGTGCAGTTCCACCCCGAATGGCGCTGCTGGGAGACGCCGTTTTACGCCGCGATCTTTGACGCCTTCGGCCACGCCTGCCGCCAGCGCATGAACCTGCGGCTGCAGGCGGCCGACCTGGCGCGCAGCCGCGCGGGCATCGGCGCCTGATTTCGACCCGACAGACAACCACAACGACAGACAAGGACCGGCACATGACAGCCCCCACCGTTCAAACCTTCAACGACCTCGAAAACTGGCTCAACCAGCACCGCGTGACCGAGGTCGAGTGCCTGGTGCCCGACCTGACCGGGGTGGCGCGCGGCAAGATCCTGCCGCGCGAGAAGTTCACCGAAGACCGCGGCATGCGCCTGCCGCAGGCCATCGTGGGCATGGGGGTGACGGGGGAGTTTCCCGAGAGCGGGCCGTACTACGACGTGGTGGACCCGACCGACAAGGACATGCAGCTGCGCCCGGACCCGAGCACGGTGCGCATCGTGCCCTGGGCCACCGACCCGACCGCGCAGGTGATCCACGACTGTTTCGACCACGAAGGCAAGCTCGTGCCGTTCGCGCCGCGCAGCGTGTTGCGCAAGATCTGCGACCTCTACGCCGCCGAGGGCTGGGACCCGGTGGTCGCCCCCGAGCTGGAGTTCTACCTGACCGCGCGCAACACCGACCCGAACACGCTGCTGAAGCCACCGATCGGCCGCAGCGGCCGGGCCGAGACCTCGCGCCAGGCTTATTCGATTGACGCGGTGAACGAGTTCGACCCGCTGTTCGAAGAGATCTACGACTACTGCGACAAGATGAAGCTCAACGTGGACACGCTGATCCACGAGGCCGGCGCGGGGCAGATGGAGATCAACTTCTTCCACGCCCACCCGCTGGGCCTGGCCGACGAGGTGTTCTTCTTCAAGCGCACGGTGCGCGAGTCCGCGCTGCGCCACGACATGTACGCCACCTTCATGGCCAAGCCGATCGCCGGCGAGCCGGGCTCGGCGATGCATGTGCACCAGAGCATCCTGAGCAAGGCCACCGGCAAGAACATCTTCAGCAACGAGGACGGCACGCCCTCCGAATCGTTCTACCACTACATCGGCGGCCTGCAGCGCTACATCCCGGCCGCCATGGTGCTGGTGGCGCCGTACGTGAACAGCTACCGCCGCCTCTCGCGCCACACCGCGGCACCCATCAACATCGAGTGGGGCCACGACAACCGCACGGTGGGCATCCGCTCGCCAATCTCCAGCCCCGAGGCGCGCCGCGTGGAGAACCGCGTGATCGGTGCCGACGCCAACCCCTATGTGGCGATGGCGATGACGCTGGCCTGCGGCTACCTGGGCCTGAAGAACAAGATCAAGCCCAAGCCCGAGATGAAGGGCGACGCCTACCTCTCGCCCTATGCGCTGCCGCGCAGCCTGGGCGAAGCGCTGGACTGGCTGCGCCGCGAGACCGACCTGCACGATGTGCTGGGCAAGGAATTCATCACCATCTACACCGAGATCAAGGAGCTGGAGTTCGACGAGTTCATGAAGGTGATTTCGCCTTGGGAACGCGAGCACCTGCTATTACACGTGTAACCCCCCGCGCCGCCTGCGGCGTCACCCCCCAGGGGGCAACGCTGGCGGCCCGGCAAAGCCGGTTCCGCGGCGTTCTCGAATCAAACCCTTCGTTCGTGAGACTGTGATGAACACTTCCACCCTCATTGCCCCCCCCGCCCTGGTCCGCCGCGCCGAGCAGCAGGACACGAAAGCCATCCAGGCGCTGGACAGCGCGCACTACCTGCACCCGTTCACCGACCACGGCGACCTGGCCACGCGCGGCTCGCGCGTGATCACGCGCGCCGACAACATCTACGTGTGGGATTCCGAGGGCCACAAGATCCTCGACGGCATGAGCGGGCTGTGGTGCGTCAACGCGGGCTATGGCCGCAAGGAGTTGGCCGACGCCGCCTACCAGCAGATGATGACACTGCCGTTCTACAACAGCTTCTTCCAGACCACCAACGTGCCGGCGGTGCAGCTGGCCACCAAGCTGGCGGCCCTCGCGCCCAAGGTCGGCGGGCGCAGCTTCGAGCACGTGTTCTTCTGCAGCAGCGGCTCGGAGAGCAACGACACCAACGTGCGCATGGTGCGCCGCTACTGGGACCTGCTGGGCCAGCCGCAGCGCAAGGTGATCATCAGCCGCAACAACGCCTACCACGGCAGCACCATGGCCGGCGCCTCGCTCGGCGGCATGAGCGGCATGCACGCGCAGGGCGACCTGCCGATCCCGAACATCACGCACATCGAGCAGCCGCACTTCTGGGACAACGCGCTGCCGGGCGAAAGCCGGGCCGACTTCGGCCGCCGCGCGGCGGGCTGGCTGGAAGCCAAGATTCTCGAAGTGGGTGCGGACAAGGTGGCCGCCTTCATTGCCGAGCCGGTGCAGGGCGCGGGCGGCGTGATCATCCCGCCCGAGACCTACTGGCCCGAGATCCAGCGCATCGTCGACCAGTACGGCATCCTGCTGATTTCCGACGAGGTGATCTGCGCCTTCGGCCGCCTGGGCCACTGGTTTGCCTACGAAAAGTTCGGCTACCGTCCCGACCTCGTGACCTTCGCCAAGGGCGTGACGAGTGGCTACATCCCGCTCGGCGGCGTGATGGTGGGCGACCGCGTGGCCAAGGTGCTGATCGAGCAGGGCGGTGAGTTCAACCACGGCTACACCTACAGCGGCCACCCGGTGGCCTGCGCGGTGGCGCTGGCCAACCTGGAGCTGATGGAGCGCGAGAACCTGGTGGGCCGGGTGAAGGACGACATCGGCCCTTACCTGGCCGAGCGCTTCGCCGAGCTGAAACAGCACCCGCTGGTGGGCGACGCCGAGACCTGCGGCTTCGTGGCCGGCCTGGTGCTGGTGAAGAACCAGGCGACGCGGCAGATGTTCGACCCGGACCTGTCGGTGGGCATGATCTGCCGCGGCCACTGCTTCAAGAACGGGCTGATCATGCGCGCCGTGGGCGACCGCATGATCATCGCGCCGCCGCTGGTGATGACGCGCGCCCAGATCGACGAGATGATGGTGCTGATCCGCCAGTGCCTGGACGCCACGCTGGACGACCTGCGCAGCGCCGGTCAGCTGGCCTGACGCTTGCCGAGGCCCGATTCTTTGTTACAGTGTTTCGCTGCCCCAAACTGGGGATAAAGTTGGTCTGCAAATTGCTTGCCGGTAGGGCGTGCAGCGCAGCCGGTGTGTTTGTATCAACCGTCGGGTTTCATCCCGTTTTCAGGAGCGTTCCTCACCATGAAGAAACAAGTTCTGGCCCTGGCCATCTCGGCGATCCTGCTCGCTGCCTGCGGTAAGAAAGAAGAGCCGGCGCCGGCAGCGGCCCCGGCCGAACCGGTCGCTGCAGCGCCCGCGGCCCCGGCTGCGCCCGCCGGCCCGGTGTACGACGACGAGAAGGTCCTCAACATCTACAACTGGCCCGACTACGTGCCCGAAGGCATGATCGCCGCCTTCGAGAAAGAGTCCGGCGTCAAGGTCAACTACGACACCTTCGAGACCAACGAAGCCCTGCACGCCAAGCTGGTGGCGGGCAACACCGGTTACGACATCGTGGTGCCCGGCACCGTGTTCGCCAAGGGTCAGATCGAAGGCGGTCTGCTGCAGCCGCTGAAGAAGGACCAGATCCCGAACCTGGCCAACATGGACCCGGCCATCATGGCCACGCTGGTCAAGGCCGATCCCGAGAACAAGCACCTGATTCCCTGGGCCTGGGGCTTCACCACCGTGGGCATCAACAAGACCAAGGTCGAGAAGGCGCTGGGCGGCATGCCCATGCCCGAGAACGCCTGGGACCTGGTGTTCAAGCCCGAGTACACGAGCAAGCTCAAGTCCTGCGGCATCGCCTACCTGGACTCGCCCACCGAGATCATCCCGGTGGCGCTGCACTACATCGGCAAGGACGCCTACTCCAACGACCCGGCCGACTACAAGCCCGCCGGCGAGATGCTGGCCAAGGTGCGCAAGGACGTGCGCCTGTTCAGCTCGACCATGATCGACGACATCGCGGGCGGCAAGGCCTGCGTGGCGATCGGCTGGTCGGGCGACGTGAACATCGCCGCCGGCCGCGCCAAGGAAAACGGCTCCAAGGACGTGATCGAAGCCCTGCTGCCGAGCACCGGCGCGCTGATCTTCTTTGACACCATGGCCGTGACCAAGGACGCCAAGCACCCGAACAACGCGATGGCCTTCATCGACTTCTACCTGCGCCCGGAGAACGCCGCGGCCATGGCCAACGAGATGAGCTACCCGACCGGCAACAAGGCCGCCATGGACAAGATCAACCCCGAGATCGCCGGCAACAAGACCATCTTTGTGGAGTCCGACTACTTCGCCAAGATGATCCCGCCGAGCAGCTTCACCAACGAAGCGCGTGAAGCCATGGCCAACGCCTACAACAGCTTCAAGAAGGGCAAGTAAGCGTTCCGGTTTTCACCAGACCTGATCCAGGGCTGTTCGTACACACCGTATGAACAGCCCTTTTTCTTATCTGTACATCACAACAACAAGGACTGAACATGGCTGAGACGGGCACCCAGACGGGTTATCTGGTCACCGAGAAACTGGTCAAGCGCTTCGACGAGGCGGTGGCCGTGGACGAGGTGTCGCTTTCCATCGGCAAGGGCGAGATCTTTGCCCTGCTGGGCAGCTCGGGCTGTGGCAAGTCCACGCTGTTGCGCATGCTCGCCGGCTTCGAGAAGCCGACCTCGGGGCGCATCCTGCTCGGCGGTCAGGACGTCGCGGCCATGCCGCCCTACGAGCGACCGGTCAACATGATGTTCCAGTCCTACGCCCTGTTTCCCCACCTCAACATCTGGGAGAACGTGGCCTTTGGCCTCAAGCGCGAAGGCCTGCCCAAGGCCGAGGTGCAGCAGCGCACCGACGAGATGCTGGGCCTGGTGCAGCTCACGCCCTACGC
Organism: Hydrogenophaga sp.; assembly: GCF_018780075.1. Taxonomy (GTDB): domain Bacteria; phylum Pseudomonadota; class Gammaproteobacteria; order Burkholderiales; family Burkholderiaceae_C; genus Hydrogenophaga. The sequence continues at coordinate 1,638 of NZ_JADMKB010000054.1, read as the reverse complement.
CCAGCGCAAGCCGCACCAGCTCTCGGGCGGGCAGCAGCAGCGCGTGGCGCTGGCGCGCAGCCTGGCCAAGCGGCCCAAGCTGCTGCTGCTCGACGAGCCTCTGGGCGCGCTGGACAAGAAGCTGCGCGAGCAGACCCAGTTCGAGCTGGTCAACATCATCGAGAAGGTGGGCGTGACCGTGGTGATGGTGACGCACGACCAGGAAGAGGCCATGACCATGGCCAGCCGCATCGCCATCATGAGCAAGGGCCGCGTGCTGCAGGTGGGCACGCCCGAAGAAATCTACGAGCACCCGCGCAACAAGTTCGTGGCCGACTTCATCGGCAACGTGAACCTGTTTGCCGGCAAGCTCACGGTGGACGAGCCCGACCGCTGCGCGGCCACCACCGCCATCGGCGAGGTGCACGTGGGCCATGGCGTGAGCGGCACGCTGAACATGCCGGTGTCGATCGCCGTGCGGCCCGAGAAGATCGAGATCAGCAAGACCCGGCCCGAGCGCGCGTCGTTCAACCTGTTCCAGGGCAAGGTGAAAGAGATCGGCTACCTGGGCTCCTACACCACCTACATCCTCAAGGCCGGCGACGGCTCCAAGGTGCGCGTCACCGAAGCCAACACCACGCGCCAGGACCTGTCGGACATCACCTGGGAAGACGACGTGTATTTCTGGTGGGACGACAACGCGGCGGTGGTCTTGAGGGACTGATAGCTGTCAGTCTCCCCCCGCGCCGCTTCGCGTCACCCCCCGGAGGGGGGCAACGCTGGCGGCCCGGCAAAGCCGGTTCCGCGGCGTTCTGGGTTCGGATGCCTTGCTCTCCTAGGTTTGTAGTTTCTGGAGGTTCTTGATGGCCACTTCATCGCTTCCCATGCCCGGCAAGCGCTTCGTCATCGGCGTGCCCTACGTCTGGCTGTTTGTCTTTTTCCTGCTGCCGTTCCTGATCCTGCTGTACATCAGCTTCGTGGACCAGGGCGAGAGCATCAACCCGTTCAAGCCGATCTGGGACCCGGTGACGGGCATCCTGAGCCTGAAGTACGAGAACTACTGGACCATCTTCCGCGACGCGGAAGGCGGCGAGCTGTTCAAGACCATCTACATCGAGGCCTACCTGCGCTCGATCTGGTACGCGCTGTGGACCGCCGTGCTGTGCCTGGTGGTCGGCTACCCGTTCGCCTACTTCATCGCGCGTTCGCCGGCCAGCGTGCGCCCGGCGCTGCTGATGATGGTGATGCTGCCGTTCTGGACCTCGTTCCTGCTGCGCGTCTACGCGTGGAAGGGCATCCTGGCGGATCAGGGCGTCATCAACCAGCTGCTCATGGGCATCGGCATCATCAATGAACCGATCCAGATGCTCTACACCAACGTGTCCATGCTGGTGGGCATGACCTACGTGTACCTGCCCTTCATGATCCTGCCGCTCTACGCCAACCTGGTGAAGATGGACTTCCGCCTGCTCGAAGCGGCCTACGACCTGGGCACCTCGCCCTTCAAGGCCTTCTGGCTGGTGACGGTGCCGTTGTCCAAGGCCGGCATCGTCGCGGGCTTCATGCTGGTGTTCATCCCCGCCGTGGGCGAGTTCGTGATCCCTTCGCTGCTCGGCGGGCCGGAGAACATCATGATCGGCCGCGTGGTCTGGGACGAGA
>NZ_JADMKB010000157.1 GCF_018780075.1 Hydrogenophaga sp. | reverse complement strand
TCTTGCTGTCGTTCATGCGGCCGCGCATGTAGGGGTCCAGGCTCAGGTAGTGGTGGCGCACGAGCACCTGTCCGTCGGTCAGCGCCGGCGTCTCGGTGGTCACGAGCTTGAAATTGCCGACGGTGGCTTCGCCTTGCGGGCGGTTGTCGAGAACGATCTGTGGGTTGGTGGGCATGGTGTGTCTCCGTGGGTGAGGTCGAACCGGCAGGTCAGTCGGTCTTCAGGGTGTTGAGGGCGTTGGTGGACTTGCCCACCGGCAGGCGCGGCACGAACTTGAAGGTGCCGGTGGCGTGCGCGCAGAGCTTGCCGGCGGCATCAAAGATGCTGCCTTCGGTGAAGGCCATGGTGGCGGTGCGGTGCAGCAGCTTGCCCTTGGCCAGCAGCGACCCCTTGGCCGCGCGCATGAAGCTGGTCTTCATCTCGATGGTGACGCAGCCCATGGCCGGCTCCACCGAGCGCGCGGCGTGCGCCATGACCACGTCGAGCAGGGTCATGCTGGCGCCGCCGTGCACCACATTGAACGAGTTCTCGTGCTCGGGCTTCGGTGCGAAGGCGATCTCCGCTTCACCGCCTTCGAACCTCTGCAGTTCGAAGCCGAGCAGCTCGACGAAAGGAATGTGAACCGAGAACTCCACTCAACCTCCTGTGATGACTGAAACGCCACCATCGACAGCGAGCCACTGCCCCGTGATGTGTTTGCCCGCGTCCGACGCGTAGAGCACCGTCAGGCCCTTCAGGTCTTCGTCATCGCCCAGGCGGCGCAGCGGGGCGTGCGAGGCCAGCTTCTCTTCGCCCATGGCCTTGAGCGTGCCCTGCGTCATCTTGCTCGGGAAAAAGCCCGGGCAGATGGCGTTGACACGGATGCCATGTTCGCCCCACTCGGCGGCCAGCGCACGGGTGAAGTTGATGACCGCGCCCTTGGAGGTGTTGTAGGCAATCGTCTTCATGCCCGAGGGGTTGCCGCCCAGGCCGGCGATGCTGGCGGTGTTGATGATGCTGCCGCTGCGGCGCGGGATCATGCTGGCCTTGGCGATCAACTGGCTCAGCAGAAAGTAGCTGCGCACGTTGAGGTTCATGACCTTGTCCCAGGCTTCGAGCGGGTGGTCTTCGGCCGGCGCGCCCCAGGCCGCGCCGGCGTTGTTGATCAGGATGTCCACCTCGCCCACGCGCTGCAGGGTTTCGCTGGTGAGGCGGCGGATGTCTTCTTCGAGCGAGCAGTCGGCGGCGATCCAGCGCGCGTCGATGCCCGCGGCCTGCAGCTCGGCGGTGGACTCTTCCAGGTCGCTGGCCTTGCGCGAGCTGATCACCACGCGGGCGCCGGCCTCGCCGAGGGCGTGGGCCATCTGCAGGCCCAGGCCGCGCGAGCCGCCGGTCACGAGGGCGGTCTTGCCCTTGAGGTCAAAGAGTTGGGTCACGGTTCGGGTCATCGATGTCTCCTGGGATGTTGGAAATGGAGGGAATCAGAAAGCGTCTTCGGGCAGTTCGGCGCAGGTCAGGTCGCGTTCGCGCACCACCTGCAACCAGGCGCCGATCTTCGGCAGCTCGTAGTGAAAGAAAAAGCGCGCGGCGGCCAGGCGCCCGGTGCGCGCGCTGCTCTCGCTGGCGGCCCGCGCGGCCAGTGCCACATCGAGCCAGATCCAGGCCAGCACGGTGTGGCCAAAGGCCTGCAGGTAGGGCACGGCGTTGGCCAGGGCCTCGGTCGGGTTGGCGGTGGCCCAGGCGGCCTGGGTGGTGGTGCCCACGTCTTGCAGGGCCTGGCCCAGCGCGCTGGCGTGCGCGGCGAGTTCGGGCACCTGCATCGCGCGCTCGATGGTGGCCTTGATGCGGCCGGCCAGCAGCTGCAGGCCCTTGCCGTTTTCCATCAGCACCTTGCGGCCCAGCAGGTCCATGCCCTGGATGCCGTGCGTGCCCTCGTGGATCATGTTCAGGCGGTTGTCGCGCCAGTACTGCTCGACCGGGAAGTCGCGCGTGTAGCCGTAGCCGCCGTGCACCTGGATCGCCAGCGAGTTGGCTTCGAGGCACCACTCGCTGGGCCAGCTCTTGGCGATGGGCGTGAGCACCTCCAGCAGCAGGCGCGCGTCGTCGGCCGCTTCAGGACTGCCGGTGTGCTGCTCGTCCACCAGGCGCGCGCAGTACAGCTCCAGCGCCAGCGCGCCCTCGCAGTAGCTCTTCTGCGCCAGCAGCATGCGTTTCACATCGGCGTGTTCGATGATGCGCACCTGCGGCGCGGCGGCGTCTTTTCCGCCGGCTGAAATGGGTCGGCCCTGCGGGCGGTTCTTCGCGTAGTCGAGCGACGCGTGGTACCCCGCCATGCCCAACATGGTGGCCGCCATGCCGACGCCGATGCGGGCCTCGTTCATCATGTGGAACATGCAATGCAGGCCCTTGCCCGGCTGCCCCACCAGATACCCCACGGCGCCGGCCTCGCCACGCACGGGGTACTTGCCTTCGCCGAAATTGAGCAGCGTGTTGGTCGTGCCGCGCCAGCCGCACTTGTGGTTGAGCCCCGCCAGCGCCACGTCGTTGCGCTCGCCGGTCAGTTGCCCTTCGGCGTCCACCAGTTTTTTGGGCACGATGAAGAGCGAAATGCCCTTCACGCCCGGGACCAGTTTGCCGTGTTCGTCCGGGATCTTGGCCAGCACCAGGTGGATGATGTTCTCGGTCAGCTCGTGTTCGCCGGCCGAGATCCACATCTTGTTGCCCTTGAGCCGGTACCGCGGGCCGAGCGGGTCGGCCTCACTGCCCTGGCCGTCGGGCACGGCGCGCGTGACCACGTCGCTGAGCGAGGAACCGGCCTGCGGTTCGCTCAGGCACATGGTGCCCGAGAAGCGGCCGCTGAACTCGTTGAGCGCGAACACGCGCTGCTGCGCCTCGGTGCCGTGCTTCATCAGCAGGTTGGCGTTGCCGGTGGTCAACATGCCCGAGCCGATGCTGACCGAGGCCATGGCGAAGAAGGCGTTGGCCGCGGCCTCCACGGTGTAGGGCAGCTGCATGCCGCCGATGTCGTGGTCTTGCGCGGCGCTCAACATGCCGCTGTCGGCGTAGGCCTTCTGCGCGTCGTGCGTGGCCTGCGGCAGGATCACCTTTTCGCCGTCGAAATGCGGCTCCTGCGTGTCCACCAGGCGGTTGAACGGCGCGTATTTTTCGCGCGCGATGCGCTCGCAGGTGTCGAGCACGGCGTCGAAGGTTTCGCGCGAGTGGTCGGCAAAACGTTCACGCTGGTTGAGCGCCTCGGCACCCAGCCAGTCGTGGAGCAAAAAGTCGATGGTGGGACGCAAGCTCATGGGGCTCCTCGATCAGGGAGCGCCAACTGTAATGCGCTCAGGCGCGTGGGCTTGACCCCTGCATGACAGCACGCGGCGTCTTCAGGGTGTCCACCGGGCGCTCACCGAAACGGCGCTGGTACTGCGCCGCGAAGTGGCCCATGTGCAGGAAGCCATGCTCGGCGGCCACCAGCGTCACGGTCACGTCGGTCGACGCCTGGCCGGCGGCCCGGCGCAGCAGCGCGCGCACCTTGTCCAGGCGCAGGTTGCGCCAGTACACCATGGGCGACTCGCCGGTGTGGGCAACGAAGGCCTGCTGCAGGCTGCGCGCGCTCACGTGCAGGTGCCCGCAGAGGTCGGCCAGCGTCAACGGCCGTGTCACGTTGGCCTGCATGAAGTCCTGCGCCCGCCGCACGGCGCGCGGCAGCAGCGGGCGCCGGGTGTCGCCACACAGGGCCTCGCTGTAGTTGTGGGGCGCCTGCATGAGCAGGGTGCTGAGCAGGTAGGCCTCGGCCTGCTGGGCCAGGGCGGAGCCGGCAAACCCGGCGTCCACCTCCAGGGTTTCGGCCAGGTAACGCACAAACCCGGCCAGGGGCGCCAGCGCCGGCGTGTCCATGGCCAGGCCCAGCCCGAACACCAGCGGCCGGTGCACGGCGGTCTGGGACAGTTGCTCCACCTGCCGCACCACGGCCCCCTGCGACAGGCGCAGGATCAGGTGCGGGCTGTCATCGGCCCAGCGCATCTTCAGGTATTCGGTGGGGGACGGCAACGAGGCCATGCCCGGCCGGGCCGTGACCTGCTGCCCGCCGCAGTTCACCTCGGCGCTGCCCCGCAACGGGATCTGCAGCAGGTAGAAGTTGCCGAGTTGCCCGGGTTCGATGTCCACCGCCGGGCCGTACTGCACGTAGTTGAGGCTCACGTCCTGACACACCGGCGCGCTGTGGTGGCGCGCGTCGAGCACCACGGCCGACCCACAGGGGTTGAGCATGTGAGGGCAGAACACACGCGCCACCGCCTCGCGCGCCTGGTCCACGTCCCGCGTGTGAAACAGCGCGTGGCTGGCCAGCGGGTAACGGTAGGGCGACAACATGGCGCCAAAACTAACAAATCACGCACCGATGCGCCACGGGATTTTCCCGCGACGGCCCGCCGTGAAAAGGCTCGGCCCGCAATTTCTCGCTTTTGGGACGGTGGCTGCGCAAACGGGATGCCACCGGGGCCGGCCGGTTTCTACATTGGCCCCACCGCCACCCGCGGCGTTGTTTCAAGCCCAGGAGACCCCCATGCCCCAAGCCACTTTTCTCGGACTGTCCGGCAAGACCGCCATTGTCACCGGCGGCGCCACCCTCATCGGCGCCGCCGTGGTGCGGGCCCTGCACGCCCAGGGCGTGCGGGTCACGCTGGCCGACATCGACATCCCCAGTGGCCAGGCGGTGGCCGATGCCTGCGGCGAGGGCGTGTGGTTCCGCGCCACCGACATCACCGACGACGCCCAGGTGACGGCCTGCGCAGACGAGACCGCCGCGCGCTTCGGCAGCGTCGACTTCCTCATCAACCTGGCCTGCTCGTACGTGGACGAGGGGCTGCGGTCGGGCCGCGCCGACTGGCACAAAGCCCTGGACGTGAACGTGGCCAGCGCGGTGATGATGCTCAAGGCGGTGCACCCGCACATGCAGAAGGCCGGGGCTGGCGCGGTGGTCAACTTCACCAGCATCTCCTCCGGCGTGGCGCAAACCGGTCGCTGGCTCTACCCGGTCAGCAAGGCCGCGTTGGTGCAGCTGACGCGCAACATGGCCATGGACCTGGCACCCGATCACATCCGGGTCAACAGCGTGTCGCCCGGCTGGACCTGGTCGGCCATCATGAACCAGCTCACCCACGGCGACCGCGCCAAGACCGACCGCGTGGCCGCGCCCTTCCACCTGTTGAAGCGCGTCGGCGACCCCGACGAAGTGGCCCAGGTGGTGCTGTTCCTGTGCTCGGACCACGCCAGCTTTGTCACCGGCGCCGACTACGCCGTCGACGGCGGCTATTCGGCCATGGGCCCCGAATCGCACGAACCGGCCATCCCCAAGCTGATGGACTGAGCGCCGCGCCGGGCCGCTCCCAAGCAAGCTCGCACCGCAGCCCGCAGGGCAAAGGTGCTCCAACCAACCCTGCTTTCCCCCACACCACCAGGAGACAACACCATGCGCAAGATCATGATCGTCGGCGCCGGCCAGGCCGGGCTGCAACTGGGCATCAGCCTGCTCCAGCGCGGTTACCGCGTCAGCATCACCAGCAACCGCACACCCGAGGACCTGCGCACCGGCAAGGTGCTGTCCAGCCAGTGCATGTTCCACGACAGCCTGCAGCTTGAGCGCGACCGCGGGCTCAACTTCTGGGAGCCCGACTGCCCGCCGGTCGAGGGCATTTCCTTCACCGTGCCCCACCCCGAACTGCCCGGCGAAAAGGCCATGAGCTGGGGCCACCGCCTGGACCACAAGGCGCAGTCCGTCGACCAGCGCGTGAAGGTGCCCGGCTGGATGGCCGAGTTCGGCCGCCTGGGCGGCGAGCTGCTGATGCACGAAGCCGGCATGGACGACCTGGAGCGCTGGACGCAGGACCACGATCTCGTGATCGTGGCCGCCGGCAAGGGCGCGATCGCCCAGATGTTTCAGCGCGACGCCAGCCGCAGCCCCTACGACAAGCCGCAGCGCGCCCTGGCGCTGACCTATGTGCACGGCATGGCGCCCCGCCCCGAGTACTCGGCCGTCAACTTCAACCTCATCCCCGGCGTGGGCGAGTACTTCGTGTTCCCGGCACTGACGGTCAGTGGCCCCTGCGAGATCATGGTGTTCGAGGGCGTGCCCGGCGGCCCGATGGACTGCTGGGGCGATGTGGCGACGCCGGCCCAGCACCTGGCCCGGTCCAAAGACATCCTGGCCAGGTTCCTGCCCTGGGAAGCGGCCCGCTGCACGCAGGTGGAGTTGACCGACGCCAACGGCATCCTCGCCGGGCGCTTCGCCCCCACGGTGCGCCAGCCGGTGGGCCAGCTGCCCAGCGGCCGGGTGGTGATGGGCATGGCCGACGCGGTGATGCTCAACGACCCCATCACCGGCCAGGGCTCCAACAACGCGGCCAAGTTTGCGAATGCGGTGGAACTGGCGATCGTGGCGCACGGCGACAAGCCCTTTGACGCCGCCTTCATGCAGCAGACCTTCGAAGATTTCTGGGCAAGTTATGGCCACTTCGCCACCGACTGGACCAACGCCTTGCTGTCGCCGCCACCGCCCCACGTGCTCAAGGTGCTGGGCGCGGCCTGCGGCGAACCCCGGGTGGCCCGTCGCATCGCCAACGGCTTCAACAACCCGACCGACTTCGTGAACTTCTTCATGACGCCGGACAAGGTCGACGCCTACCTGGAAGCGGTGCCGGCATGAGCGCTGCGCCGGGCCGTTCCCAAACAAGCTCGCACCGCAGCCCGCAGGGCGAAGGTACTCCAATGAACACAGCGCCGGGCCGCCCCAAGCAAGCTCGCACCGCAGCTCGAAGAGCGGAGGTACTCCAGTGACCGCGGCAGAACTGGGCACGCTGCCTCCCCTGCAGGCTCTGCGCCACAGCGCCAGCCTGCCGCTGTCCGACTTCCGCCTGGCCATGCGCCGCCTGACCGGCGCCGTGACACTGGTGGCCACCCACGATGGCCAGACCCTGGCCGGCCTGACCGCCACCGCCGTCACCTCCTTCTCGGCCGAACCGGCGCGGCTGCTGGCCTGCGTCAACCTCAAGGGTTCGACCTTCCGCGCCATCGCGGAAAGCCGGCGCATGAGCGTGAACCTGCTGGCCTACCGCCACCTCGACCTGGCGCAGCAGTTCGGCGGCGCGCCGACCCCGCAGGCGCAACGCTTCGAGCCCGGCCGCTGGGGCACGCTGGCCACCGGCGCGCCGGTGCTGCTGGACGCCCTGGCCGTGTTCGACTGCGTGGTCGACGAAATGATGGTGGCCCACAGCCACGCCGCCATGATCGGCGAGATCAAGGCGGTGCTGCTGAGCCCCCGCAACGAAGCGCCGCTGCTGTACTCGGACGGCCAATACACCACCCTCGCAGACCTTGGAGAAACCGCATGACGCCCACCACCCAAACCATCCGCATCCCAGCCAGCGACGGCAGCGGATCTTTCGACGCCCACCTCGCCCTGCCACCCTCGGGCCATGGCCCCGGCATCGTGCTCGCGCAGGAGATTTTTGGCGTCAACGCCACCATGCGCGCCGTGGCCGACCAGTACGCCGAAGAAGGCTATGTGGTGCTGGTGCCCGACCTGTTCTGGCGCCAGCAGCCCGGCATTCAGCTGGGCTACACCGAGGCCGATTTCCAGCGCGCCTTCGGCCTGTACCAAGGCTTCGACGAGACCCTGGGCGTGGCCGACATCCAGGCCAGCCTGAACGCGCTGCGCCAGCGCCCCGAGTGCACGGGCCAGGCCGGTGTGCTGGGCTTCTGTCTGGGCGGCAAGCTGGCCTACCTGGCGGCCTGCCACACCGATGCCGATGTGGCCGTCGGCTACTACGGCGTGGGCATTGAAAAGGCGCTGGACGACGCCCAGCGCCTGCGCGGCAGGCTGGTGCTGCACATCGCCGAAAACGACGCCTTCTGCCCGCCCGAGGCACGCGCCGCGATCCTGGCGGCGCTGTCAGGCCGCGACCAGACCGAGCTGTACGTGTACCCCGGCGTGGACCACGCGTTTGCGCGGCAGGGCGGCGACCACTTCCACAAGCCCTCCGCGCTGATGGCGCACCAGCGCAGCGTGGCCGCCTTCAAGGCCGTCATGGGCCCCCATCCCGACTTCTCGGCCCTGTGGGACAAACACTGCGAACACGAGTTCGCCACCCGCGACGTGGCCGCCACCATGGCCACCATGGTGGCCGAGCCGTACGTGAACCACATTCCTACCATGACCGGCGGCGTGGGCCACACCATGCTGTCGCGCTTCTACCAGCACCACTTCGTCAACAGCAACCCGCCCGACACCACGCTGGTGCCGATCTCACGCACCATCGGTGCCACGCAGATCGTCGACGAGCTGCTGTTCTGCTTCACCCACACCTGCGAGATCGACTGGATGCTGCCGGGCATCGCGCCCACCGGCCGACGCGTTGAAATCCCGCTGGTGGCCATCGTCAAGTTCCGGGGTGACAAGCTCTACCACGAACACATCTACTGGGACCAGGCCAGCGTGCTGGTGCAGATCGGCCGACTCGACCCGACCGGCCTGCCGGTGGCCGGCATCGAGACGGCGCGCAAGCTGCTGGACGAACACCAGCCGTCCAACACCCTGATGGCGAGCTGGGCGCGGTCGACGCCCTGAGAAACGCCCCTGGCGCCACCAGCGGAGTTCGACCGGTCCTTATTGCGGCTCGATCTTCGCGTCCTTGATCGCCTTGGCCCACTTGGCGGTCTCGGCCACGCTGCGCTTGGCGAGGTCGGCGGGGGTGCCGGGTTCGACCGCGAAGCCGATGCCGGCGAACTTCTCCTGCACCTCCTTGCTGTTGGCCGCGTCGTTCACCGCCTTGTTGAGCTTGGCCACGATGTCGGTCGGCGTGCCCGCGGGCGCGAACACCGCGAAGTAGGCGATCAGTTCGTAGTCCTTCAGGCCCAGGGCCTCGTTCACCGTGGGCAGCTCGGGCACGGCGGGCGAACGCTTGGACGAGGTGACGGCCAGGCCACGCACCTTGCCCGCCTTGACCTGCGGCAGCATCACGGCGAAGTCGGCGCTGAACATCTGCACCACGCCACCGATCAGGTCGGTCATGGCTGCGGGGCCGCTCTTGTAGGGCACGTTGGTGAGCTGGATGCCGGCCATGCCCGCCATCATCTCGGTGGACACCAGTTGCGAGGTGCTGGCGCTGGCAAAGGTCACGAAGGTGGGCTTGGCCTTGGCCAGGTCCACCAGCTCGCGCAGGGTCTTGGCCGGCACCTCGTTGTTGACCGCCATGATCAGCGGCACCGAGCCCATGTAGGCCACGGGCGCGAAGGCCTTGTCCTGGTCGTAGGGCAGTTGCTTCATCAGGCTCTTCAGGGCCGCGTTGGTGCTGTTGGTGCCGATCAGGATGGTGTAGCCGTCCGGCGCGGCCTTGGCCACCGCGTCGGCACCCAGCATGCCGTTCACGCCGGGCTTGTTGTCGATGATGATGGGTTGTCCCAGGGCTTCCTGCATCTTCTGTGCAAAGGCCCGGCCGATGGTGTCGGTGGCGCTGCCCGCCGCGAAGGGCACCACGGCCTTGATGGGCTTGTCGGGCCAGGCCTGCGCCAGCGCGGCGGATGAACACGCCAGCGCGGCGGCGGTGGTGGCAAGCAGTCGGAACACAGAACGCATCAGAGTCTCCTTCGGGTGGTTGTCAAAAGTCGGGGTCAGTGTAGGGGTCAGAGGGGCAGATCCAGCACCGCCGCACTCAAGGTTTTGCCGTGGGCATCGAGCGCCAGCGAGCGCGTGACGCCGCCGCCCAGGGCATCGAACATCACGAAGTGCACCGCCGCCAGACCGGGCAAGGTGTAGCGCCGCACCGGGCCGTGCACCACGCCGGCAAAGTGGGCCCGCACGCGCTCGGCGGTGAGCAGGCGCTCCAGCACCGGGTAGTCCGCCGGGTCCAGCGCGATCACGCTGAGCGTGGCGCGGTTGCCCTTGTCTCCCGAGCGCGCGAGCGCGATGTCGCGCAGGGTGCGCGGTGCCTGGGGATCGGTGGAGGCTGTGGACATGTCAGGCTTCCGGGTGGAGTTCAAGGAGGTCGCAGCGCGGCCGCATCGCGCTGCGCGGCACCAGCGCCGAAGCGGCCGCGATCACCTCGCGCACCGACTCCGTGACGCCGCCCCCGGCGGCCGGGCCGTTGAGGTAGAGCGCCTCCACCTCCTGCCCCACCGCTTCGGCCTGCGCGCGCGTCGCGCAACGCACCGCCAGGCGCACGCGCACTTCGTAGGGCTCGCGGTCGGCGCCGAGCTGAGGGCCGTGCATCGCGTTCACACCGATCAGCTCGGCGCGGTGTTCCAAGCCAGCGAGGCCGTGGGACAGCGTGGCCTCCAGCAGCCGGTGGCGCAGGATGGACAGCGCCAGTTCGCCGCGCGCCCGCGCACCCGGGCCGGCGTAGGAGATCTGGCCTTCGCCGATGAACCCGTCGCGGTAGCCCAGCGTCACCTTCAACTGTTCGGGGCGCGCGCGGCCGCTGGCGCCCTGCGCCTGCACGCGGTCGGGGCCGAGCGGCGTGAAGCGGACCTGTGAAAAGTCCCCCACCACATCGGCCTGCAGGTACTGCGCCGGGTCTTCCACTTCGTAAAGCAACTGCGCGGTGCAACTGAGCCGGTCCACGCGGCCGCCGGTGCCCGGCAGCTTGGTGATGACCGCGCCGCCATCGGCGGACACTTCGGCCAGCGGGAAACCCACGCGGTGCAGGTCGGGCACGTCCACATGGCCCGGGTCGGCCAGGTAGCCCCCGCTCACCTGCGCCGCGCATTCGAGCAGGTGGCCCACCAGCAGGCCCTGGCCCAGGCAGGGCCAGTCGTCCGCGGCCCAGCCGAAGTGATGCATCAGCGGGGCCAGAAACAGCGAAGGGTCGGCCACGCGGCCGGTGATGACCACGTCCGCATGGGCCTGCAGCGCGGGCAGCAGGGCGTCGGCGCCGAGGTAGGCGTTGGCCGAGACCAGGCGCCCGTCCAGCGAGCGCACGCTGTCGGTCGAGTCCATCAGCGGCACATCGTTCGACAACATCCAGGGCAGCACGTCGTCGCCGGTGACCACCGCCACGCGCAGGCGCGGCAGGCCCAGTTCGCGAGCCACGGCCAGCACCGCCTGACCGGCCGCCATCGGGTTCGCGGCGCCCATGTTGGTGATGACGGTCACGCCGTGGCGCACGCAGGCCGGCAGCACCGCGCGCATGCGCGCCTGGAGCATGGGGTCGTGGCCGGCTTGAGGATCGTGGGCACGGCGCAACTGGGCCAGCGCGATGGTGCGTTCGGCCAGGCACTCGAACACCAGGGCGTTCAGTTCGCCGCGTTCGGCCAGGTCCCGTGCGGGGTCGATACGGTCACCGGCGTAGCCGGCACCGCAACCGATGCGGTAGGTGGTCATCCCGACAGTGTGGCGCGGTTGGCGCGAGAGGGCCATGGGGTGAACCCCGGCGCCACCAACCGCTCAGGCCGAGGCCGCCGGCAGCGCGGCGATGGTGCCCTGGGCCACAGCGCAGAGCTTTTCCACGCCGTCCTTGAGCACGAACACATCGCAGCGGCAGACCGCCTGCGTTTTACCGGTGTGCACGGCTTCAGCGCGCGCGATCAGACGCTCGCCGATGGCCGGCCGGAGGTAGTTGATCTTGAATTCGGAGGTCACCACCGGCACGCGCAGCGCCGTGCCGCCCGCGTAGGTGAGCGCGTTGTCGGCGGCGTAGCTGAGCACGCCGCCGTGCACAAAGCCGTGCTGCTGCTGAACCGCCTCCGTGATCGGGACATGCAGTTCGCAATGCCCAGGCGACAACGCCACCAACTCGGCCCCGATCAGCACCGAGAAGGGCTGCTTCGCCAGGACCTCGCGGCCCATGGCGAGGAAGACCTCGGGGCTGACCGTGACCGGTTCTGCCATGTTCAGAGCACTTCGAAAACGCCGGCAGCGCCCATGCCGCCGCCGATGCACATGGTCACGCAGACGCGCTTGGCGCCGCGGCGCTTGCCTTCGATCAGCGCATGGCCGGTCAGGCGCTGGCCCGACACGCCGTAGGGGTGGCCCACCGCAATCGCGCCGCCGTTGACGTTGAGCTTGTCGCCCGGGATGCCCAGCTTGTCGCGGCAGTAGATCACCTGCACCGCGAAGGCTTCGTTGAGTTCCCACAGGTCGATGTCGCTCACCTTCAGGCCCAGGCGCGCGAGCACCTTGGGGATGGCGAACACCGGGCCGATGCCCATCTCGTCGGGCTCGCAACCGGCCACCGCGAAGCCGAGGAACCGGCCCAGGGGCGTCAGGCCACGTTTCTCGGCCATGGTTTCATTCATGAGCACGCAGGCGCCACCGCCGTCGCTGAACTGGCTGGCGTTGCCGGCCGAGACCAGGCCACCTGGCAGGGCCGAGCGCAGGCCGTGGATACCTTCAAACGTGGTCCCGGCGCGGATGCCTTCGTCGTTCTCCACCGTCACCTGCTTGGTGGTGAGGCCCATGACCTTGTCGGCCACGCCGGCGGTCACGGTGATGGGAGCGATCTCGGCCTTGAACAGGCCGGCTTCGAGTGCTGCCGTGGCCCGCTGCTGGCTGGCAGCGCCGTACTCGTCCATGGCGTCGCGCCCGATGTTGTAGCGCTTGGCCACCTGTTCGGCGGTCTGCAGCATGTTCCAGTAGATCTCGGGCTTGTTTTTCGCCAGCCATGGGTCGGCCAGCATGTGGGTGTTCATCTCCTGCTGCACGCAGGAGATGCTCTCCACGCCGCCGGCCACATACACGTCGCCCTCGCCGGCAATGATGCGCTGCGCGGCCATGGCGATGGTTTGAAGGCCGGACGAGCAGAAGCGGTTGACCGTCATGCCCGAGGTGGTGATGGGCAGGCCGGCGCGCAGCGCGATCTGGCGCGCGATGTTGGCGCCGGTGGCGCCTTCGGGGTTGGCGCAGCCCATGATGACGTCGTCCACTTCGGCGGCTTCGATGCCGGCGCGCTGCACGGCGTGCTGCACCGCGTGGCCGCCGAGGGTGGCTCCGTGGGTCATGTTGAAGGCGCCCTTCCAGCTCTTGGCCAGGGGGGTGCGGGCGGTGGAAACGATGACGGCGTTGGTCATGAAATGTTCTCCTTGTGTGGGTTCTTGGGCTCAGGCGTTGAAGGTTTTGCCTTCGGCCACCAGGCTCGCCAGCAGCGGGGCCGGCTCCCAGAATTTCGCGTCGTCCAGCGGGTTCTTGGCAAAGCGCTTCATGCTCTGCACCACGTTGAACAGGCCCACGGTGTCGGCGTAGATCATCGGGCCGCCGCGGTGCGCGGGGAAGCCGTAGCCGAAGATGTAGACCACGTCGATGTCGCTGGCCTTGTTGGCGATGCCCTCTTCCAGGATGTGCGCGGCCTCGTTGACCAGCGAATACACCAGGCGCTGCACGATCTCTTCATCGGAAATCTTGCGCGGCGTGATGCCCAGGCTCTTGCGGTGGTCCTCGATCATCTTCACCACTTCGGCGTTCGGGATCGCGTCGCGCTTGCCCGGCACGTAGTCGTACCAGCCGGCACCGGTCTTCTGGCCGTAGCGGCCCTTCTCGCACAGCAGGTCGGCCGTCTTGCTGTACTTCATGTCCGGCTTTTCCTGGTAGCGGCGCTTGCGGATCGCCCAGCCGATGTCGTTGCCGGCCAGGTCGCCCATGCGGAACGGGCCCATGGCCATGCCGAACTTCTCCATCGCCTTGTCGACCTGCTCGGGCGTGCAGCCTTCGTCGAGCAGGAAGCCGCCCTGGCGGCCGTACTGCTCGATCATGCGGTTGCCGATGAAGCCGTCGCACACGCCGGAGACCACCGCGGTCTTCTTGATCTTCTTGGCCACGGTCATCACGGTGGCCATCACGTCCTTGGCGGTCTTCTCGCCGCGCACCACTTCCAGCAGCTTCATCACGTTGGCCGGGCTGAAGAAGTGCAGGCCCACCACGTCCTGCGGGCGCTTGGTGAAGGAGGCGATCTTGTTGACGTCCAGCGTGGAGGTGTTGGAAGCCAGGATCGCGCCGGGCTTCATCACGCGGTCGAGTTCCTTGAACACCGCTTCCTTGACGCCGATCTCTTCGAACACGGCTTCGATCACCAGATCGGCCGAGCCGATCTCGTCGTAGCTCAGCGTGGTGGTGAGCAGGGCCATGCGCTGCTCGTACTTGTCCTGCTTGAGCTTGCCCTTCTTGACCTGGGCTTCGTAGTTCTTGCGGATGGTGGCCACACCACGGTCCAGCGCCTCCTGCTTCATCTCCAGCATCTTCACCGGGATGCCGGCGTTGA
>NZ_JADMKB010000043.1 GCF_018780075.1 Hydrogenophaga sp. | reverse complement strand
AACCTCGACATGCCCTGCTGCGTGTCCGAACCCACGTCGAAACCAGTGCAGCCCCAGAGTCATCAAGTTTAAGGCAGTTCGAGCAATTGCAAGAGGTCGGCGGGAGAAGATATTGAAGCGTCCGCTCCCCAACTGCTCACATCGGTCCCTTGACCCAGGTAACCGTACATCGCGGCGACCGTTTTCATGCCTGCTGCCTGACCGGCCTGGATGTCGCGCAGATCATCACCCACATAAAGGCATGCTTCCGGCGGTAGCGCCAGTCGCCGGGCGGCCTCAAACAACGGCGCTGGATGAGGCTTGGCGTGTGGCGTCGTGTCGCCGCTGATGACGGTGGCCGCGGTGGCAAACAGTCCCATGGCGCAGGTCAAGGGCCCCGTGAATCGCGCCCCTTTGTTGGTGACCACGCCCCAGGGCAAACCAGCATGCCCAAGCGCCGCCAACATGCCGCTGACGCCGTCAAAGGCTTGGGTGCTTGCGGTGAGACACGCTTGGTACTCGGAGAAGAACTCCTGCTTGAGCAACTCAAAGTCCTTTTGCCCGGGATCGATGCCAAAAGCCACCCGCAACATGCCCCGTGCACCCGAACCAGCCAATGCCCGGTACTGATCGAGAGAAATGGCTTCGCGCCCCCGGCGCACCAGCATCGCATTGGCGGCAGCCCCCAGGTCGGGAGCGCTGTCAATCAAGGTGCCATCCAGATCGAACAACACGGCCCGTATGCCACGAAACACCACGCTCATGGTCGGCGTGTGGCCATCATGTAGTTGACGCTGGTGTCGTCACTCAGCCAATAGCGCTGGGACAGCGGGTTGTATTCCATGCCACGTGTGTGCTCCAGCGTCAGATCGGCCGCACGGCAGTAGCGCGCCAACTCGCTCGGACGGATCATCTTGGCATATTCGTGGGTGCCCTTGGGCAACATCCGCAGCAGGTACTCTGCACCGACGATGGCGAACAGGAAAGACTTCGGATTGCGGTTGATGGTCGAGAAGAACACCCATCCACCGGGCTTCACCAGCGCGGCGCAGGCGCGCACCACGGAGGCTGGGTCGGGGACGTGCTCGAGCATCTCCATGCAGGTAACCACGTCGAACGACGCTGGCTGCTCCTGTGCCATCGCCTCGGCGCTGATTTCGCGGTAGCTGACCTGGTGGGTTCCGGCTTCCAGCGCGTGCAGCTGCGCCACTTTGAGCGCCTTGCTGGAGAGGTCGATGCCGGTCACGTCGGCACCTTTGCGTGCCATCGAGTCCGACAGGATGCCGCCACCGCAACCCACATCGAGAACCCTCCGACCCGCGAGCGGGGCCAACCCCTCGATCCAGGCCAGCCGCAGCGGGTTGATCTGGTGCAAGGGACGGAATTCACTCTCGGGGTCCCACCAGCGGTGAGCAAGGTCGGAAAACTTGGCGAGTTCGGCCGGATCGGCATTGACGGGGTTCATGCCCAGGATTTTCCCACGGCTTCAGGGCTTGAGTCCGTGTTGCGTCGCAAAGCGCCGCCGCTCTTGCAGGACATCGCGCCGCGTGATGCAGGCCTTGTCCGGCGACAGCCCCAATCGCTGGAGTTGCTGGCGGTAGTCGGGGTTTTGGTATGGGTCGGCGACCACATAACCCGCACGATCGAGGCACACCCCGCGGGAGGGGCACTCCTTCCAGCTGGCCCCAAACACAATGCGTCCATCTCGGGTCAGACCGGGAAACGCACTGGCCAGCACTTGGGTTTGCGTGTCTTCGATGCGAAACACCTGGTCGCGCAATGCAGGATGCCGGTCCACGAAGTACACGCTGGCGTTGTCCGTGTAGATCAACATCGCCGATCGGGCACCGGCAAAGCCAAACACCGCCTTGCCAGGCGCAGCATGCAAGTCCACGCGCAGATCGCAGGGGTGCGCAGCGGCAAGTGCGTCGTTCGCCAGTCCGTAAACCCGCATGCTGGGTTGTCCGACACGCGGATTGATGGGAATCGCCGAAAATTCCAGCCCGTCCACCGAAATCATGGGCAAGGTGTACACCCCGCCATCGACACTGCCCCGCGCCCCGCAGATGAATTGCGGACCGCTGTCCGACACAACCTCCACCAGGTCACCCTGATCACGCACACCCATCGTGCGCACCTGCAGCGGTCCAGTGCCCTGCCCCCCCCGGTCGCCCTGCGGCCAGCTCATGGAACGAATCCAGACCAGAGATTTGTCGTCGGACTTGACCCGCGTCAACTCTGCAGCGGCGGCATAGAAACCGCGCATGCCGCCTTGAAACCGTGGTTTCGCCTGCTCTTGCTGCTGCACCACATCGGCGAACCGAAAGTGGCGCCCATCGACATCGACCACGTAGCGCCAGGTGCCCTGTACCGGAAACGCCTCGTTGCTGAGCGGCGTTCTGTACACCGCAAGCCGACCGGCCGTGTCCGCCGGCAGTTCGATCAGCGACACCTCGCCCAACCTCGCGCCGGAAAACGAGCGCAGGACAAAGCGCCCATCCGGGCTGATGCGTTCGTAGGTACCCAATGCAGGAACGCCATTGCTGTCCAACCCCACCATCTCGGCGTCCAGAGGCAAATAGCTCACGGCGTCGACGCAGACGTTGTTGGGCTCGCGGGCCTGGGCCGGCACGGCCAAGGCCATGAGCAGAGCCAGAAGATGAACACAGGCCGCATCAACCGATGGCATCATGGGAATTTCAGTTTGTTGCGGATGCGCGCATCCTTCAGGGCTTCCAGGCGCAGCGCCAGCGACGCAACCCAAGCCGCATCGGGCAGCACACCCCAGATCGGCCACCCGTGAATCTGATCATCCAGAACAACGGAGCTGAAGGGGAAGTGATTGAGGCCTTGGAACCACTCGGAACACGTCGACGGCGCCTCTCCGATCGAGGCACTCTGCAGGGGTGTCCAGCGAGCCGCCCGAACGGCTTGGACCCACTCGTGAGGGGCAATCCCCGGCGCTTTCCAGGTCACCACCTCGAAGCCCGCTGCCAAAGCAGCCGACCTCATGCGAGGCCATTCGGACATGCTGTAGACCATCCGCGGCGAAATCAGCATCACCACCACCGGTGTGGCAGGCCTGATGGACCAGATCGCCTGGCAGTCAGCGCCTATGGCGCGGACCACAGGGAAGAAGTTCCTGGAGGGGCGTGTCTCCGAATGAGCGGTTCTCCACGCCAACACGGCGCAACCGATCCACACCGCCGCACACCAGAAAACACCCGCTCGACACACCAACAGGCCACGAAAATGGCCCCAGACGCTTTCGCGCCTGGGGCCATGCGTTGGGAACGCAGCCAGCAAAGCTTACTTGTTGGTGCGCGTGCCGACGACTTCCACTTCGACGCGGCGGTTCTTGGCGCGGCCTTCGGAGGTAGCGTTGTCGGCCACAGGCTGGGTCAGACCCTTGCCTTCGGTGTACACGCGGTTGCTTTCAATGCCCTTGCTCACCAGATAAGCCTTCACAGCTTCGGCGCGGCGAACGGACAGGGCCTGGTTGTAGGTAGCGGTGCCCTTGGAGTCGGTGTGGCCGACGGCGATCACCACTTCCAGGTTGATGCCGCTGACCTTGCTTGCCAGATCGTCCAGCTTGGCTTTGCCTTCGGGCTTGACCACGGACTTGTCGAAATCAAAGAACGCATCGGCGGCATAGGTGACCTTGGTGGCGGCCGGAGCGGCAGGCGCTGCGGCAGGTGCCGGAGCAGGTGCGGGGGCAGGAGCCGGTGCAGCAACGGGAGCAGGTGCGGGGGCAGGAGCCGGTGCAGGCACGATGGCGCCGTCACAGCCTTTGGCAGCGGTGGCTGGGGTCCAGTTGGCATCGCGCCAGCAGAGCGATCCGTCGCCGTTTTTCCACTGAAGATTGCCATGGCCACTGCGCCAATTGTCGTTCGTTGCGGTACCGCTGGAAGGCGCTGCAAAGGCGGCCGATGCCATGGCGGCGGTTGCAAACAGCATTGCCACTGTGTTCAGTTTTTTCATGGTTTTCCTCTTGGAGTAAGCCGCGGACGGGCTGGATGTCAACAATCACGCTTGAAGTGACCACCACTTGAAACGCTGAAATTATTGTGCCACAAGCGTGTGAAACAAGAATCAGGGCGGAGGGACACGGGAGTCACCCCAGTTCAGACAATTAGCGCGATCGTTGCCGGAACACAACAAGCACAGCGGCAAGTCACATGCCAGCCTGTCATTTAAAATGAGCGGTTGCCCACAGGCTGTACACGGACCTCTCTTCACCGCTCATGACACAGTTCGCCAAAGAAACCCTGCCCATCAGCCTTGAAGAGGAAATGCGCCGAAGCTACCTCGACTACGCCATGAGCGTGATCGTGGGGCGCGCACTGCCTGATGCGCGCGACGGCCTGAAACCGGTGCATCGTCGCGTTCTGTTCGCCATGCACGAGCTCAACAACGACTGGAACCGGCCGTACAAGAAATCGGCCCGTATCGTCGGTGATGTGATCGGTAAGTACCACCCACACGGCGACTCGGCGGTGTACGACACCATCGTTCGCATGGCGCAAGACTTTTCGCTGCGTCACATGCTGGTGGACGGCCAGGGCAACTTCGGCAGCGTGGACGGCGACAACGCCGCCGCCATGCGATACACCGAAATCCGCATGTCGAAGATCGCCCACGAAATGCTGGCCGACATCGACAAAGACACCGTCAACTACGGTCCCAACTACGACGGCTCGGAAAAAGAACCGTTGGTTTTGCCGGCACGCTTCCCCAACCTGCTGGTGAACGGCTCGGGCGGCATCGCGGTGGGCATGGCGACCAACATTCCACCGCACAACCTCAACGAGTCGGTGGACGCCTGTCTGCACCTGCTCAAGCACCCTGAAGCGTCCATCGACGAGCTGATGGAGATCATCCCGGCACCCGACTTCCCTACCGGCGGCATCATCTACGGCATCAATGGCGTCAAAGATGGCTACCGCACAGGGCGAGGCCGTGTGGTGATGCGCGCCAAGTGCCATTTCGAGGACATCGACAAGGGCCAACGCCAGTCCATCATCGTGGACGAACTGCCCTACCAGGTGAACAAGAAGACGCTCCAGGAGCGCATTGCCGAACTGGTGCATGAAAAGAAGATTGAGGGCATCAGCCACATCCAGGACGAGTCGGACAAGTCGGGCATGCGCCTGGTGATCGAACTCAAGCGCGGCGAAGTGCCCGAGGTGGTGCTGAACAACCTGTACAAACAGACGCAGTTGCAGGACACCTTCGGCATCAACATGGTGGCCCTGATCGACGGCCAACCCAAGCTGTGCAATCTGAAGGACCTGGTCCAGGTGTTCCTGGAGCACCGCCGCGAGGTGGTGACGCGCCGCACGGTGTTTGAACTGCGCAAGGCGCGCGAACGCGGCCACGTGCTCGAAGGCCTGGCCGTGGCGCTGGCCAACATCGACGAGTTCATTCGCATCATCCGCGAGTCACCCACCCCGCCCGTGGCCAAGGCCGAGCTGATGACGCGCAGCTGGGACAGCAAGCTGGTGCGCGAGATGCTGACCCGCAGCCGCCTGGATGGCGGCGTGGTCAACGCCGACGACTACCGCCCCGACGGTCTGGAACGTGAGTTCGGCATGCAGGGCGATGGCCTGTACCGACTGAGCGAAACGCAGGCCCAGGAAATCCTGCAGATGCGTCTGCAACGCCTGACCGGACTGGAGCAGGACAAGATCGTCGCCGAGTACAAGGACGTGATGGCCGAAATCGACGATCTGCTCGATATCCTGGCCCGGCCCGAGCGTGTGTCCACCATCATCGGTGAAGAACTGACCGCTGTGAAACAGGAGTTTGGCGTGACCAAGCTGGGCGCTCGCCGCAGCGAGATCGAGCACAGCGCGCAAGACCTGTCCACCGAAGACCTGATCACTCCCACCGACATGGTGGTCACGCTCAGTCACAGCGGCTACATCAAGAGCCAGCCGCTCTCCGAGTACCGGGCGCAAAAGCGCGGCGGACGCGGCAAACAGGCCACCGCCACCAAGGAAGACGACTGGATCGACCAGCTCTTCATCGCCAACACGCACGACTACATCCTGTGTTTCTCCAACCGCGGCCGCCTGTACTGGCTCAAGGTGTGGGAAGTGCCGGCGGGCTCGCGCGGCTCGCGCGGCCGCCCCATCGTCAACATGTTCCCGCTGCAGGAGGGCGAGAAGATCAACGTGGTGCTGGCGCTGACCGGTGAAGCGCGCAGCTTCCCCGACAACCGCTTTGTGTTCATGGCCACGTCCATGGGCACCGTGAAGAAAACCTCGCTGGACGAGTTCAACAACCCGCGCAAGGGCGGCATCATCGCGGTCAACCTCGACGAAGGCGACTTCCTGATCGGCGCGGCGCTCACCGATGGGCAGCACGATGTGATGCTGTTCAGCGACGGTGGCAAGGCCGTGCGTTTCGACGAAAACGACGTGCGTCCGCTGGGCCGCAATGCCCGCGGTGTGCGCGGCATGACGATCGAAGACGGCCAGAGCGTGATTGCCATGCTGGTGGCCGAAGACGAGCAGCAAAGCGTGCTGACCGCGACCATCAACGGCTACGGCAAGCGCACGCCGATCAGTGAATACACCCGCCACGGCCGTGGCACCAAGGGCATGATCGCGATCCAGCAGAGCGAGCGCAATGGCAAGGTCGTGGCCGCCACGCTGGTGCACAGCGACGACGAGATCATGCTGATCACCGACAAGGGCGTGCTGGTGCGCACGCGGGTGAGCGAGATCCGCGAAATGGGCCGCGCCACGCAGGGCGTGACGCTGATCGCGCTGGACGATGGCGCGGAGCTGTCGGGCCTGCAGCGCATCGTGGAGAACGACGCCAACGTGGCCGATGCAGGTGATGCACCGGATGCGACCGACGCTGGAGACGACACCGACGCGGGCACCGAAGCATGACACGCCCCTACAACTTCTCGGCCGGCCCGGCCGCCATGCCCGAGGCCGTGCTGCAGCAGGCGGCGGCCGAGATGCTGGACTGGCAAGGCAGCGGCATGGGCGTGATGGAGATGAGCCACCGGGGCAAGGAGTTCATGTCCATCGCGGCCACGGCGGAAGCGGACTTGCGCGAGTTGCTGGCGGTGCCGGCCCACTTCCGCATTCTGTTCATGCAGGGCGGAGGTCTGGCTGAAAACGCCATCGTGCCGATGAACCTGTCTCGGGGCGGCGTGGTGGACTTCGTGGTCACGGGCAGCTGGAGCCAGAAGTCGGCCAAGGAAGCGCGCAAGTACGCTGCTGCCAACGTGGTGGGCAGCAACGAGGCCGACCACCACACCACCCTGCCCTCACCCGCCGGTTGGCGCTTGAGCAGCAACGCGCAATACCTGCACCTCTGCAGCAACGAAACCATCCACGGCGTGGAGTTCCACGAGCTGCCCGACCTCAAGGCCCTGGGCAGCGACGCCCCGCTGGTGATCGACTTCTCTTCTCACGTTGCCTCGCGCTCGGTGGACTGGTCTCGTGTGGGCCTGGCCTTTGGTGGCGCGCAGAAAAACCTCGGGCCTGCCGGCGTGACCCTGGTGGTGGTCCGCGAAGACCTGCTGGGTCACGCGCTGTCCATCTGCCCGAGCGCGTTCGACTACAAAACCGTGGCCGACAACGCATCGATGTACAACACGCCACCCACCTACAGCATCTACATGGCGGGACTGACCTTCCAGTGGCTCAAGGCCCAGACCGAAGGTGCGCTCACCGGCATCGCCGCGATGGAAGCGAAGAACATGGCCAAAGCCCGACTGCTGTACGACTTCATCGACGGCTCGGGGTTCTACCTGAACAAGGTGGCCAAGGACTGCCGCTCTCGCATGAACATCCCCTTCTTCCTGCGCGATGAATCGCGCAACGACGCCTTCCTGGCCGGGGCCAAAGCGGCCGGGCTGCTGCAGCTCAAGGGCCACAAGTCGGTGGGGGGCATGCGCGCCAGCATCTACAACGCCATGCCGCTGGAAGGTGTGCAGGCACTGGTGACGTACATGCGGGATTTTGAACAGACACAAGCATGACCCAACCCTCCCAATCCGAAGCGCTGGGCACCTTGCGGGTCCAGATCGACTCGCTGGACCAGCAACTGCTCTCGTTGCTCAACCAGCGCGCCAAGGTGGCCGAACAGGTCGGCGAGATCAAACGCGCCGAGGGCTCGCCGTTCTTCCGCCCCGACCGCGTGGCCCAGGTCATCGAAAAGATCCAGAAGGCCAACCAGGGTCCGTTGCAGAACGCGCATGTGGCATCCATCTGGCGCGAGATCATGTCGGCCTGCCTGGCGCTGGAAGCACCCCAACGCGTCGCCGTGCTCGGACCGCAAGGCACGTTCTGCGAGCAGGCCGCCATCGAGTTTTTCGGCAGCGCAGCCAACCTGATCTACTGCGCCAATTTTGACGAGGTGTTCCACGCCACCGCAGCGGGCACCGCGCAGTACGGCGTGGTGGGCATGGAGAACTCCACCGAAGGCGTGGTGGCCCGCTCGCTCGACCTGTTCCTGCGCTCGCCGGTCCACGTGGTCGGTGAAGTGAGTCTGCTGGTGCGCCACAACCTGCTGCGCCAGGTGAACCACCTGGACGGCATCGAGGTCGTCATGGCGCATCCACAGGCGCTCGCCCAGTGCCAGGGCTGGCTGAGCCAGCATCTGCCCAACGCCGAACGCCGGGCGGTGTCCAGCAATGCCGAGGGCGCCCGCCTGGCCGCGACCCACCCGGCCTGGGCCGGCCTGGCCAGCGAACGCGCCGCCGCGCAGTTTGGGCTGCACATCGTGGCGCATGCGATCCAGGACGAGGCCTACAACCGCACGCGTTTCGCCGTGATCAGCCTGCCGCAGACCCTGGCCATGCCACCAGCTTCGGGCAAGGACTGCACCAGCCTCGTGGTGTCGGTGCCCAACCGCCCGGGCGCGGTTCACGACCTGCTGGTGCCACTGAAGAACAACGGCGTGTCCATGACGCGCTTCGAGTCTCGCCCAGCCAAGTCGGGTCAGTGGGAGTACTACTTCTACATCGACATCGCCGGCCATCCGTCGCAACCTCATGTGGCGGCGGCGCTCAAAGAACTCCAGGGCCTTTGCGCCTTTTACAAGGTGCTGGGTGCTTACCCGGTCAGTGAATGACATGACCACTCCCGCCCCTGTGAAATTCGAACAGCTCGGTCTCATTGGCTGCGGCCTGATGGGAGGCTCTTTTGCGCTCGCGCTGAAGAAAGCGGGCCTGGTCAAGCGCGTCGTCGGCTACAGCAAATCGCCCTCCACCACCGAGCGAGCCCGGCAGATGGGGGTGATCGACATCGAGGCCCCTTCGGCGTTGCTGGCGGTGTCGGGTGCCGATCTGGTGCTGGTCGCGGTGCCGGTGTCGGCCACCGAAGCGACCTTCAAGGCCATCCGGCATCTGTTGAGCAAAGACACGCTCATCATGGACGTGGGCTCAACCAAGCGCGATGTGATCGACGCCGCGCGCCGCGTGCTCAAGGACCAGGTCGGCATCTTCGTGCCCGCCCACCCCATCACGGGCAAGGAGTTGGCGGGCGTGGAGCACGCCGATGCCGACCTGTACGCGGGCCGGAAGGTCATTCTCACACCCATCGAACGCACGCTCACCGCCCAACTGGACAAGGCCGCACGGTTGTGGACCGCGCTGGGCTGCCAAGTGGAACAGATGTCACCCGAGGCGCACGACGCGGCCTACGCGGCCGTGAGCCACCTGCCCCACATGATTGCGTTTGCGCTGATGAACGGCATCACCGGGCAGGCCCAGGCGAAGGAATTTCTGTCGCTGGCCGGCCCCGGCTTTCGCGACTTCACGCGCATCGCCGCGAGCGACCCCAGCGTCTGGCGCGACATCCTCGCGTCCAACCGCGAGGAACTGATTGCGCAGTCCCGACATTTCCAGCGTGCCCTGCACGCCTTCGAAACGGCGATCTCTGCTGGCAACGCCGATGCCCTGGAATCGCTGATCGAAAAAGCCAGCCACGCCCGGTCCCACTGGCGCATGAGCACCCACAAGCCGCAAAGCTGAGCACCGACCGTCGTCGCATGTACGCCATTGAACATCTTGATCTTCCGCCGTTGAGCAGCGCTGGCGGCACGGTCCGCCTGCCCGGCTCCAAGAGCATTTCCAACCGCGTGCTCTTGCTCGCCGCGCTGAGCGTCGGCCACACCGACATTGCCGATCTGCTGGATTCGGACGACACGCGCGTCATGCTGACGGCGCTGGGTCAGCTGGGATGCCGCATCGAACCGCAAACCGACAGTGTGCTGCGCGTGCACGGCCTGGGCGGTGCGCTGCCCGTCAGGCAGGCACCTCTCTTTCTGGGCAATGCCGGCACGGCGATGCGCCCACTCACCGCCGCGCTCGCGTTGCTCGCCAGCACCCAGGGCGGCCAGTTCGAACTCAGCGGCGTCGCGCGCATGCACGAGCGCCCCATCGGTGATCTGGTGGACGCGCTGCGCCAGCTGGGGTGCCCTGTGGACTGCACGGGCCAAGAAGGCTACCCGCCATTGCGCCTGGGCAACGGGACTCCTCAGTCGCTGAACCTGGACGAGCCGATCCGCGTTCGGGGCGACGTGTCGAGCCAGTTCCTCACCGCCTTGCTGCTGGCCTTGCCGCTGGTGGCCACATCGCACAACGTGGTGATCGACGTGGTGGGCGAACTGATTTCCAAGCCCTACATCGAGATCACGCTCAATTTGCTGGAGCGCTTTGGTGTCACGGTGCAGCGCAATGGCTGGTCGCGTTTCACCATCCCTGCGGGTTGCAAATACCGCTCGCCCGGCCTGATCCACGTCGAAGGTGATGCCTCTTCGGCAAGCTATTTCATTGCGCTGGGTGCCATCGCCGCAGCCACACCCGGCACCCAGGGCATCACCATCGAAGGCGTGGGGCTAGCGTCGATCCAGGGCGACATCCGCTTCGTCGAAGCCGCCCGCTTGATGGGAGCCGATGTGACGGGCGAAGCCAACCGCCTGCACATCCGGCGCGGAGCCTGGCCCCTCAAGGCCATCGACCTGGACTGCAACCACATCCCTGACGCCGCCATGACGCTGGCCGTCATGGCGCTCTACGCCGACGGCACCACCACCTTGCGCAACATCGCCAGCTGGCGCGTCAAGGAAACCGACCGGATCGCCGCCATGGCGACCGAGTGCCGCAAGTTCGGCGCCACGGTCGAAGAAGGGACAGATTTCATCCGCATCACGCCCCCCACGCGATGGAGCACGGGAAGCATCCACACCTACGACGACCACCGCGTGGCCATGTGCTTCTCTCTCGTGGCCTTCAATCCGGACGCCCTGCCGGTGCGGATCGAAGACCCGAAATGCGTGGCCAAGACCTTCCCGGACTATTTCGAGACCCTGTTCGACGTGAGCCACACGCCGGCCCATGCCATCCCGGTGATCTGCATCGACGGCCCCACGGCATCAGGCAAGGGAACACTGGCCTCTGAGGTGGCCCAACGGCTGGGCTACCAGTTGCTCGACTCGGGTGCCCTGTACCGGGCCACCGCCCTGGCGGCGCAGGACGCGGGCATCGATCTGGACGATCAACCCCCCCTGGCCCGACTGGCCGCAGAGCTGCCCCTGGTGTTCCGTGATCACCGGGTGTACCTTGCCGGCCGCGACATCACCGACCCCTTGCGGCTGGAGTCCACCGGTGGCATGGCCTCCAGGGTGTCCCAGCATCCCGAGGTCCGATCCGCGCTCCATGCGTTGCAGCTGAGCTTTCGGCGCCTGCCTGGCCTGGTCGCCGACGGGCGCGACATGGGCACCGTGATCTTCCCGGACGCGCCGCTGAAGGTGTATTTGACCGCCAGCGCCGAACAACGCGCGCAAAGGCGGCATAAGCAGTTGATTTCAAAGGGATTTGCTGCTAACATCGAAGACCTTTTGGCCGACTTGGCGGCGCGCGACCTGCGGGACACATCCCGGGCCCACGCACCGCTGAAGCCGGCCGAAGATGCTTTGTTGCTGGACAACTCCGCGCTCACCATCGAACAGTCGGTGCTGCAGGTGCTGGACTGGTGGCAAGGCAAAACGGTGTTTTCGGGCAGCTGAAAACACCATTCCTGATGGCCCAGACGGCACCGCCGGGCGCTCACTGCCCGCAGGCCGAATGGTTCTTTCACTTAACCCCGCGGTACCCCGTACCGCATGTCAACGCCGCCCATCCGTCGAATCCGCGCCAACCGTACAACCGGTGCTGCGCCCCGACGCTGAGTGGCTCTAGGAAACTGCATGTCTGAATCTTTTGCCGCCCTCTTCGAAGAGTCCCTGAAACGCGCTGAAATGCGCTCAGGCGAAGTCATCACCGCGGAAGTCGTTCGCATCGAACACAACCACGTCGTGGTCAACGCCGGTCTGAAGTCGGAAGCCTATGTGCCGCTCGCCGAGTTCAAGAACGACCTGGGCGAACTCGAAGTGCAGGTCGGCGACTTCGTCTCCGTCGCCATCGACTCCGTGGAAAACGGCTTCGGCGACACCCTGCTGTCGCGCGACAAGGCCAAGCGCCTGGCCTCGTGGATGGCCCTGGAAAAGGCCCTCGAATCCGGCGACTTCGTCACCGGCACGACCTCCAGCAAGGTCAAGGGCGGCCTCAAGGTCATGGTCAACGGCATCAGCGCCTTCCTGCCGGGCTCGCTGGTCGACAGCCGTCCGACCAAGGACCTGACCCCGTACGAAAACAAGACCCTGGAATTCAAGGTCATCAAGCTCGACCGCAAGCGCAACAACGTGGTGCTGAGCCGCCGTGCCGTGGTGGAAGCCTCCATGGGCGAAGAACGCGCCAAGCTGATGGACACGCTGAAAGAAGGCGCGATCGTCAACGGCGTGGTCAAGAACATCACCGAATACGGTGCGTTCGTGGACCTGGGCGGTATCGACGGCCTGCTGCACATCACCGACATGGCCTGGCGCCGTGTCCGTCACCCGAGCGAAGTGGTGACGGCTGGCCAGGAAATCACCGCCAAGATCCTGAAGTTCGACACCGAGAAGCACCGCGTTTCCCTGGGTCTGAAGCAGATGGGCGACGATCCCTGGATGGGCGTTGGCCGCCGCTACCCGCAAGGCACGCGCATGTTCGGCAAGATCACCAACATCGCCGACTACGGCGCGTTCGTCGAGCTGGAGCCAGGCATCGAAGGCCTGGTGCACGTCTCCGAAATGGACTGGACCAACAAGAACGTGGCCCCGTCCAAGCTGGTGTCGCTGGGCGACGAAGTCGAAGTCATGGTGCTCGACATCGACGAAGACAAGCGTCGCATCTCGCTGGGCATGAAGCAGTGCCGTGCCAACCCCTGGCACGAGTTCGCCGAGCAGACCAAGCGTGGTGACCGCGTCAAGGGCCCGATCAAGTCGATCACCGACTTCGGCGTGTTCGTGGGTCTGGCCGCCGGCATCGACGGCCTGGTTCACCTGTCCGATCTGTCGTGGAACGAAACCGGCGAAGCCGCCGTACGCAACTACAAAAAGGGTCAGGAAGTCGAAGCCATCGTGCTGGCCATCGATGTGGAGCGCGAGCGCATCTCCCTGGGCATCAAGCAACTCGACGGTGACCCGTTCACCACCTTCGTGTCGGTGAACGACAAGGGCTCCATCGTGACCGGCAAGGTCAAGACCGTGGACGCCAAGGGCGCTGAAATCGATCTTGGCGAAGACGTGCTGGGCTACCTGCGTGCCTCCGAAATCAGCCGTGACCGCGTGGAAGATGCGCGCAACGTGCTGAAAGAAGGCGACGAAGTGACGACCGTGGTGATGAACGTGGACCGCAAGACCCGCAACATCCAGCTGTCGATCAAGGCCAAGGACATGGCTGACCAGAACGAAGCCATGCAGACCCTGAGCCAGCAGTCGGCCCGTGAAAATGCCGGCACCACCAGCCTGGGCGCCCTGCTGCGCGCCAAGCTGGACAACAACAACTGAGAAGCCTGATCAGTGGCTGGCGCGCACCCTGCGCGCCAGCCCTGTGATGCGCCATCCAGACCCGAACACGGTTCGATTCAGACATGACCCGCAGCGACCTCGTCGAAGCACTGGCCGGCAAGTTCAGCCAGCTCACCCACCGCGATGCCGAGTTTGCCGTCAAAGCGATCCTCGATGCGATGGGCGAGGCCTTGGTCAAAGGCCACCGGATCGAAATCCGGGGTTTTGGCAGCTTTTCCGTGAACCGCCGCTCACCCCGCATCGGGCGCAACCCGCGTTCGGGTGAAAGCGTGATGATTCCGGAGAAACGCGTCCCCCATTTCAAACCGGGCAAGGCCCTGCGCGAAGAGGTGGACAAGAAGACCGCCGAGATCCTGGGCCGCGCGCCGAAGACGCCGACCTGATCGCTACAATCGCCCCACCACAGAGGGGATGATTTGAAATACCTGATGTGGCTGCTCAACGCAGCCATTTTTTTTGTGCTGTTCGCCTTCGCGCTGAACAACCAGGCACCCGTCACGCTGCACCTGTTCTTCGGTGCCAGCTGGCAGGCGCCGCTGGTGCTGGTGCTGCTGTGTGTGCTGCTGCTGGGCGTGGTGCTGGGTGTCCTGGTGATGCTGCCGCTGTGGCTGCGCGCACGCAAGCAACGGCGTCCCACGCCCACGGTCGTGACGCCGCTGCCCACCGTCCCCGATGCTGTCGGCCCGCCCCAGACCACCACCCATGGATCTTGATCTCACCTGGCTCCTCTGGGGCCTGCCTCTGGCGTTCGCGCTCGGTTGGGTTGCTTCGCGCCTGGACCTGCGCCAGTGGCGCATGGAAAGCCGGCAGACGCCGAAGGCCTATTTCCGGGGCCTGAACCACCTGCTGAACGAGCAGCAGGATCAGGCCATCGACGCCTTCATCGAAGCGGTCCAGCGGGACCCCGACACGGCCGAGTTGCACTTTGCGCTGGGCAACCTGTTCCGCCGCCGTGGTGACTACGACCGCGCGGTCCGGGTCCATGAACACCTGCTCGCGCGCGCCGACCTCGACCGCAAGGACCGCGACCGTGCCCAGCATGCCTTGGCACTCGATTTTCTGAAGGCGGGTTTGCTGGACCGTGCCGAGTCGGCGCTGCACAAGCTGGATGGGTCGGCCTTCGAAGGCGAGGCCCTGCTGGCGCTGCTCGCGATCAGCGAGCGCTCGCGCGACTGGCCGCAGGCCCAGGCGATCGCCCAGCGGCTGGAAGACGCCAACCAGGGCAGCTTCAGCACGCGCCTGTCGCACTACCTGTGCGAAGAGGCCGAGTTGGCCCAGAGCAAAGGCGATGTCACCGAGGCCCTGCGACTGCTCGGCAAGGCCGTGGACCGAGCGCCTCAACAGGCGCGCGGCTGGCTGGCGCTCTCGGCGCTCAAGGCCCAGCAGGGCGACACGTCGGGGGCCATGGACACCCTGAAGAAGATGGCCAGTGAAGCCCCCCAAGGCATGCCGCTGGCGGCCCTACCGCTGGCGGACCTGTCCAAGCTGGTCGGGCGCCAGGCGGAGGCGCTCCAGTTGCTGCACGCGGCACAGGCGCACGCGCCCTCGCTGGACATCACCGAGGCCCTGGCCCGCCTGAGCCCGGATGCAGCCCGATCCCACTACCTCGCCCACCTGGAGCGAGAACCTTCGCTGGTGATTGCCACGCAGTGGCTGGGTGGCGAGACGCTCTCCGACCCCACCGCCCAGAAGCGGGTCCAGTCCGCACTGGAACAGGCCAGCGCGCCGCTCAAGCGCTACCGCTGCGCAGCCTGCGGCTTCGAGGCGCGGCAACACTTCTGGCATTGCCCCGGCTGCCAGAGCTGGGACAGTTACCCGGCTCGGCGCGTAGAGGAGTTGTAGCCCCCCCGCGCCGCTTCGCGTCACCCCCGAGGGGCAACGCTGGCGGCCCGGCGAAGCCGGTTCCGCGGCGTTCTGGGTAGAACGCCCCCTCTTTTCGATTCTCAGTTTGCTGTTCGCTGCTCCCTCCATGTGGCCAGCAGCAGGGTTTCCAGATCGTGCACAGGCCGCCCCGTCGCCTGCGCCACGGCATGTCGGTAGGGTGGCATGTTGGTGCACTCGAGCACCACGTGCTTCACCTCGGGATGCCTCGCCACCAGCCGCACCGCCGCTTCCACCACGTCATCCGATGCGTGCTGCAGATCCAGCTCAGTGTCGTCGCTCAGGATGCGCGACTGCAGTTCGCAGCCCGGCCGCAAACCTTCCACCGGCGTGCCCACCGGGACACCCGCCCGCTGCAGCAGGTCGGCGTGCAGCGAAGCGGCATCGAACGTGACGATGCCCGGGGACGACAGGCCGACACATTGCAGCAGGCTGGAGGTGATCACCGGCACGTCCACCGCCGCCTGCAGTTCGGTTTGCCACGCGGCCAGAAACCCGCAACTGGTGGTGATCAGCCGGGCACCCTGGTGCGCCAGCGATCGTGCAGCGTCTGCAAAGGGTCCGAGCAGCGCCGGGTCTTGGGTTTGCACCACGCGCCGGGCCGATGCACCGGGCACGGTGATGAAGCGCGCCGGGATGCTGGCGCGCGCCCAGGTGGCCGGGCTGCCGATGTCGCCGGGCGGACGGGGGAAGCGCGTGTCCAGCATGATCACCCCCAGAAATCCTTCGGTCGTGGTCGGCGGGCTCGTCATGGCGATAAGCTGAGGGTGGAAAAGCATCAACGAAGGAATCATTGGAGCATGACGCAGGCAAGGCTGGGACAACAGGTGGTGGTGCTGGGCGCAGGCATGGTGGGCATCGCTTGCGCGCTCTCGTTGCGCCAACGCGGCCTGGACGTGACCGTGATCGACCCGCTGGGGCCGGGTGCCGCCACCTCGCACGGCAACGCGGGTGTGCTGGCGCGCAGCTCGCTCATGCCGTTCAACCACCCCCGGCTGTGGTCGCAGCTGCCGGGCCTGCTGCGCGGGCGCAGCCCGGGCTTTCGATACCACCCGCTGGGGTTGCTGGATCAATGGCGCTGGGGGCTCTCGTTCCTCGCCCATGCGCGCGAACAGGCCTTTCGCGACACCACCACGGCACTCGACGCGCTCATCCGTCATTCCGGCACCGTGCACCGAGCGTGGATGGCGGCGGCCGGTGTCGCGCACCGCCGGCGAGATGAGGGCTGGCTGTTCCTCTACCGCAGCGAGACGGGGTTCGGGGCGGGCGCTTTCGGGCGCGAGACCCTGGCCCGGTTCGGTGTGGCCACCGCCGTGCTGGCCCCGCACGAACTGCACGACCTGGAACCGCACCTGCAACCCATCTTCCGCAAGGCCCTGTGGGTGAAAGACGCCAGCTCGGTGGACAGCCCCGGTGAGGTCGTGCGCGCCTACGCGAGGTGGCTGGTGGAACTGGGTGGACGGGTGATGACCTCCGAGGCCACTCGGTTGCACCGGGATGGTGATGGTTGGAGCGTCGACACGGCCGGCGGGGGAACCCAGCGTGCCGATCACGTGGTCATCGCGCTCGGCCCGTGGTCGCGCGACTTCCTTCGACAGCAGCTCGGTTTGAAGTTGCCCATGGGCTTCGAGCGCGGCTACCACCGGCACCTCAACCCGGTGAACGGCGCAACGCTGAACCGCCCGGTCTACGACACGGCGGCAGGCTACGTGCTGGCACCCATGGCGCAAGGGCTGCGCCTGACCACCGGGGTGGAACTCAACGCGCAACACGCGCCACTGAGACCTGGACAACTGAACGCCGCCGAACGGGCCGCGCGCGAGGCGCTGGCGATGGGCGAACGCACGGCCGAGCCCGACTGGCTGGGCAGCCGCCCCACCCTGCCCGACAGCCGCCCGATGGTGGGGGAATGCCCCGGCCGGCCCGGTGTCTGGCTGGCGCTGGGGCACCAGCACGTCGGGTTCTCGACGGGACCGGGGACCGGTGAGCTGCTGTCCCAACTCATGCTGGGCGAGCCCACCACCATCGACCCGCGCCCGTTCAGGCCACAGCGCTTTCTGCGGGCCTGAACACAACGGTCACATGTTCCCCGGCAGCCACATCACGATGGAGGGGAACCACCAGAGCAGGCACACCGCCAGCACCATGAGGAAAAAGTAAGGCAGGCAGACCCTGGCGATCCAGTTGATCTCGCGCTGGGTCATGCCCTGCAGCACAAACAGGTTGAAGCCCACCGGCGGCGTGATCTGTGCCATCTCCACCACGATCACGATGAAGATGCCGAACCAGATCAGGTCG
This sequence comes from Hydrogenophaga sp., assembly GCF_018780075.1. Lineage (GTDB taxonomy): Bacteria > Pseudomonadota > Gammaproteobacteria > Burkholderiales > Burkholderiaceae_C > Hydrogenophaga. The sequence goes on along the minus strand of NZ_JADMKB010000043.1, from coordinate 43,492 downwards.
ATGCCCGCGGCCTGCACCGTGGGCACGATGACCCCCATGGTCAGCACGATCATGGAAATGCCGTCGAGGAAACAGCCCAGCACGATGTAGAACAGCGCCAGCGCGATCAGCAACAGGCCCGGCGACAGGCCCAGCGATCCGACCCACTCGGCGAGGTGACGCGGCAGGCCGATGTAGCCCATGGACAGGGTGAGGAAGGCGGCCCCGGCGAGGATCAGCGCCATCATGCAGTACAGCCTCGTGGCCCCCAGCAGCGCGTCCTTGAAGTTCTGCCAGTTGAGCGACTTCTGGTAGGCCGACAGCATCAGCGAGCCGACCACGCCGATGGCGGCCGCCTCGGTGGCTGTTGCCACGCCCACGTAGATCGAGCCGATCACGCCGCCGATGAGCAGCACCACCGGAATGAGCTCGCTGGAGGCGCGCAGTTTTTCCGTGAAGCTCATGTCGGCATCGGCTTCGGGGATCTTGTCGGGGTTGAGCAGCGACCAGACCATCAGGTAGCCGCTGAACAGCCCCGCGAGCATCAGCCCCGGAATCACGCCCGCCACGAACAGCTTGGCGATCGACACCTCGGCGGCGACGCCGTACACGATCATCACGATCGACGGCGGGATCAGCAGGCCCAGCGTGCTCGCGCCACCGAGCGAACCGATGACGCGCTCCGGCGGGTAGCCGCGCGCGGTCAGCTCGGGAATCGTCATCTTGCCGATGGTGGCGCAGGTCGCGGCCGACGAGCCCGACACCGCTGCAAAAATGGTGCTGCCCAGGATGTTGGTGTGCAGCAGCCGGCCCGGCAGCGCGTTGACCCAGGGCGCCAGGCCCTTGAACATGTTCTCCGACAGCTTGGTGCGGAACAGGATCTCGCCCATCCACACGAACAACGGCAGCGCGGTCAGCGTCCAGCTGCTGGCCGAGCCCCAGATGGTGACGGCCATGGCGTCGCCCGCGCTGCGCGACGAAAACAGCTCCATGCCGATCCAGGCCACGCCCGCCAGCGTGAGGCCGATCCAGACGCCGCTGCCCAACAGCGCAAACAGGGCAACGATCAGAAAGCCGGTGACGACCATGTCATTCATGTCGGGTCTCCGATCCGTCGATGCGTTGCCGCTGGCCACGGGCTTCGAGCACCCATTCGTCCACGAAGGCGACGAACAGCACCAGCGTGCCCAGCGCCATCGCCAGCTGGGGAATCCACAGCGGCGTGGCGTCGTTGCCGGTGGAGATGTCGTTGAATTCGTGCGACTGCCACACCAGCCGCACCGCAAACCAGGCGAACAGCCCGGAGAGCAGCACCGCTGCGGTCAGCGACCACAGCTCCAGGCCCTGGCGGGCGCGGCCGGTGAGCTTGCCCAGCACCAGCGTGACGCGGATGTGTTCGTTGCGCTTGAGCGTGTGCGCCAGCGCCAGGAAGCCGGCCGCGGCCATGGTGTAGCCCGCGTAGGCGTCCGTGCCCGGCACGTGGAAATTGAACTGCCGGCCCAGCACCGACAGCAGCACCATGACCAGCACGCCGATCATGAACACCGCCGCGAGCCAGGCGCAGCCGTCGTACAAGGCATTGAGCGTGCGCCGCATGGTGCCGTCGTGGCTCACTTGCGGAACGCGTCGACCATGGCCTGGCCTTCAGGACCGGCCTTCTCCAGCCACTCCTTGAGCATGGTGTCACCGACCTTCTTCATGTCGGTCTTCAGCGCGGCCGGGGCCGGCAGGATCTGCATGCCACCGGCCTTGAGCTTGTCCAGGCTCTCGCCGTTGGCCTTCTTGCTCTCGGCCCAGCCGCGGGTCTCGGCGTCGGCGGCGGCCTTCAGCACCGCGTCCTGCGTGGGCTTGTCCAGCGCATCGAAGGCTTTCTTGTTCACCAGCAGCGCGTTCTTGGGCAACCAGGCCTGGGTGTCGTACCAATACTTCACGTGCTCGTACAGCTTGGCGTCGGCGCCGGTGGAGCCGCTGGACATCATGCTTTCGGTCACGCCGGTGGCAAACGCCTGGCTCACTTCAGCGGCCTGCACGGTGACGGGCTGTGCGCCCACCAGCTCGGCGATGCGGGCAGTGGCCGGGCTGTAGGCGCGCCACTTGATGCCCTTGAGGTCGGCCGCGCTGTTCAGCGGCTTCTTGCTGTACACGCCCTGCGGCGGCCATGGCACGGCGTACAACACCATCATGCCCTGCTCGGCCAGCTTCTTCTCCACCACCGGGCGCTGCACCTTCCAGAGCTTGGCCGATTCGTCGTAGCTGTCGGCCAGGAACGGCAGCCCGTCGGCGCCGAAGAGGGCCCATTCGTTCTGGTAGTTGGCCATCAGGATTTCGCCAGCCTGCGCCTGACCGCCCTGCACCGCGCGCTTGATCTCGGGCGCCTTGAACAGCGCGGCGTTGGCGTGCACCGTGATCTTGAGCTTGCCGCCGCTGGCCTTGTCCACGTCGGCCGCGAACTGGCTGATGTTGGCCGTGTGGAAATTGGTGGCCGGGTAGGCCGTGGCCAGGTCCCACTTGGCCTGGGCGAAGGCCGAGGTGGACAACGCGACGGCGGCAGCGGCCATCGAGAGTTGGAAAGCGCGACGTTTCATGGGAGCTCCGGTGGGTGAGGTGGAACAGATTGCAGGGACGTCCTGCGGGGAAAGGGTGCACGGAATGTAGGCGCCGGGCCGCCGGATTGTGATGGGTGTTTTCCCTTATCGTCAACAAATCGTTGGCAAATCATCAGCAAAAAATCTAAACTTCGGGCCATCGAAGGAGCGCCCATGGCCAAGACACCCAAAGCAACATCCACGCCCGCCGCGAAGGCGCCCGGCTCGCACATCGTGTCGTCGGCGCACCTGGTCTCGCCCCAGAGCGCGGAGATGAGCGAGTTCGAGTTCGGCCTGATCGTGGCGAGCAACGCCTTCCACCGCTGGGTGGTGCACTGCATGTCGGCCGCCGGCCTGAAAGACCTGATGCCGCTGGACGTGCTGGTGCTGCACCACGTCTCGCACCGCGCGCGGGACAAGCGCCTCTCGGACATCTGTTTCATCATGAACATCGAGGACACCCACCTCGTCAACTACTCGCTCAAGAAGCTCGTGAGCCTGGGCGTGGTGGTGTCCAGCAAGTCGGGCAAAGAGGTCACCTACGCCGCCACCGAGGCGGGCAGCGTCAGCGTGCAACGCTACCGCGAGATCCGCGAGCAATGCCTGATCCAGGCGCTGCACGCGGACGACGGGCTCAACAAGGACATCGGCGAGCTGGCGCGCCTGCTGCGCGTGCTCTCGGGCATGTACGACCAGGCGGCGCGGTCCGCGGCGTCATTGTGAACACCCCCGGTACTGTGAAGACCCCCCTGCGCCGCTTCGCGTCTTCCCCCCTGAGGGGGACGCAGCTGGTGGCCCGGCAAAGCCGGTTCCACGGCTGCTCTGGGTGGGGGCACGCGCTCCGGCTGTATGTGGGAGCCTCTGCCGCTGCGCGTCTCGTGCCTGGCTCCCTCGCCCCTCTGGGGAGAGGGCTGGGGTGAGGGGCCGCCGCCGAGCCCTGGTCTCCCTGTCGCAAATCACCTCCCATGAGTCCTGACACGCCCCCCCGCCTGCTCGCCCTCGGCGACAGCGCCTGGACGCTGGAGTTCGGCAGCGCCATCGACCCGGCCATCAACGCCCGCGTGATGGGCCTGGCCGAGCGGGTGGCGCAGCGGCGTGGCGCGGAACCGCTGCTCGCATCGATCACCGATGTGGTGCCCACCTTCCGCTCGCTCACGGTGCACTACGACCCGCTGGAGGTCGATGCGGTCGCGCTGGGCGAACGGCTGCAGGCGTTGGCGCAAGAGGGGCATCAGGACATGCAGCCCGGCCACCTCTGGCACCTGCCGGTGTGCTTCGACGCCGACTGCGCGCCCGACCTGCCGCGCCTGGCCGAAGCCAAGGGGCTGTCGCCGGCCGAGGTGATCCAGCGCCTGCTCGCCGCGACCTTCCGGGTCTACATGCTGGGCTTCCAGCCCGGCTTCCCCTACATGGGCGGCGTACCGCCAGAACTGCAGATGCCCCGCCTGCCCGCGCCGCGCCAGAAGGTGCCCGCGCAGTCGCTGGCCGTGGCCGGCGAGATGTGTGCCGTCTATCCGTGGGACAGCCCCGGCGGCTGGAATCTGCTGGGCCGCACGCCGGTGGTGCTGTTCGACCTGCGCCACGCCGAGCAGCCGGCCCTGCTCGCAGCCGGCGACAGCGTGCGCTGCTTCGCGGTGGACCGCGCGACCCACGACCGGCTCGCCATCGACATCGCGCGGGGCCTGCCGCGTGAGACGTTTCTGAAGGCGCCCGAACAATGAGCCCAGCTCGCCAAGCAGTCCGCTGGACGAAGGTTTCCCCGTGAACGGACTTCTGGAGATCGTTCAACCCGGCATCGGCACCACCGTGCAGGACGGTGGCCGCGCGGGCCACCGGCACCACGGCATGCCGCTCTCGGGCTGGCTCGACGGACCGCTGGCCCGCGCGGCCAACGCCCTGCTCGGCAACCCCGCGGACGCCGCCGTGCTGGAGCTGCGCGGCACGGGCACGGTGCTGCGCGTGAAGGCCGGACCGGTGCGTGTGGCGCTGGCGGGCCGCATCGTCGCCACCTGCCTGCGGGCCGACGGCGGCCGCAGCCCCCTGCCCGCCTGGCACAGCGCCACCTTGCGCGAGGGCGACCAGCTGCTGCTCGGCACGGCCGAGAGCGGTTGTGCCTACCTCGCCGTGGCCGGCGGGTTGCTGGTCGAACCCCAGCTCAGCAGCCGCTCCAGCTACTGGCGCGCGGGCCTGGCCGGCGTGCTGGGCCGCGCCTTCCGACCGGGCGATCCGCTGCCCTGTGGCGCCTGGGGCCATGCCGACCCGAGGGAGTGGCGTTGCCGTTCGCCGTGGACGGCCAGCGAGGGCCCGGTGCGCGTGCTGCTCGGGCCGCAACAAGACCACTTCAGCCCCGACGCCATCGCCCAGTTCCTGGGCCAAGACTGGGAAGCCACCGCCGCGCAGGACCGCATGGGCCTGCGGTTTTTGGGCGAGGCGCTGGCGCACGTCAACGCTGCGGCGGCGGACATCGTGTCCGACGGCGTCACACCCGGCGCGATCCAGGTGCCCGCCAACGGCCAGCCCATCGTGCTGCTCGCCGACGGCCAGACCGTGGGCGGCTACCCCAAGATCGCCACCGTGATCAGCGCCGACCTGCCGCGGCTCGCGCACCTGCGTCCCGGCACCCGCGTGCGATTCGAAGCGGTGGACCTCGAGCAGGCCCAGCGCGTGCTGAACGACGAACGCGCGCGCTGGCAACGCTGGCTCAACGCGCGCGAGACCTACCTGCCGCCCGGTACGGTGGACGAAACCGCGCTGTACACGTCCAATCTGATCGACGGCATGCTGCGCGCCGACCCCTGACCAGGAGCACACCATGCACCCCCACGTTCGACACTTCGTGTTCTCACGACCCCCCAAGGTGGCACAAGCCTCCTTTGAGGCGGCTCGGCAGGAGGCTTGACCATGACCCAACCCACCATCAACCTCAACGCCGACCTCGGCGAAAGCTTCGGCGCCTGGCGCATGGGCGACGACACGGCGCTGCTGCAGGTGATTGGCAGCGCCAACATCGCCTGCGGTTTTCACGCGGGCGACCCGGTCGTGATGCGCGAGACCGTGCGCCTCGCGCTGGCCAACGGCGTGAGCCTGGGCGCGCACCCGGCCTTCCCCGACCTGCAGGGCTTCGGCCGCCGCGCCATGCAGCTGTCGGCCAAAGAACTCGAAGCCACCATCCTCTACCAGGTGGGCGCGCTGCAGGCCATGGCCGCGGCTGAAGGCGGCAGTGTCACGCACGTCAAGCCGCACGGCGCGCTCAACAACATCGCCTGCGCCGACGCCGAAGTGGCCGCCACCGTGGCGCGCGCCGTGCGGGCGCTGGACCAAGAGCTCATCCTGCTCGCGCCCGCCCTCTCGGCGCTGGAAGCGGCCGGCGAGGCGGCGGGCCTGCGCGTGGGCCGCGAGGTATTCGCCGACCGCAGCTACCAGGCCGACGGCCAGCTCACGCCGCGCTCGCAGCCCGGCGCCGTGCTGCACGACGCCCAGGCCTGCGTGCAGCACGTGCTGCGCATGCTCGACGCCGGCGGCATCGTCACCGCCGACGGCCAGCACCTGCCGACCCCCATTCACAGCATCTGCGTGCACGGCGACGGGCCCGACGCCGTGGCCTCGGCACAGCAGATCCGGCAGGCGCTGGAGGCGGCGGGCTACCGGCTCGCACCGCTGCCCGCGCTGGTCTGAACCCCGGGGTTGGGCTGGGTATCATCAAAGCCCCTCACCCCAACCCTCTCCCGCTGACGGGAGGGGGCGCCGGTCCAAAACGCACCGGCACAACCCAAGGAATTCCGTGTTCAAGAATGTAACGATCTACCGCATCGCGCCCGGCTGGGGCGCGACGCTGGAAGCCATGGAAGCCGCGCTCGACGCGGCCCGTTTTGTGCCCTGCGGTGCCACGCAGGACAAGGCCGTGGGCTGGGTCGAGCCGCGCGGCGAGGCGAATGGCCCCTTGGCCGAGTCCGTGGCCGGGCAGCGCATCCTCAAACTGATGATCGAGAGCAAGGCCGTGCCCGGCTCGGTCGTGCGCGAGAAGGCGGACGAAGAAGCCGAGCACATCGAGGCCACCACCGGCCGCAAGCCCGGCAAGAAGCAGATGAAAGAACTGCGCGAAGACGCGCTGCTCTCCCTGCTGCCGCAGGCCTTTCCGCGCCGCATGGCCGTGTGGGTCTGGATCGACCTGGCCAACGGCCTGCTGGTCACCGACGCCAGCAGCCAGGGCAAGGCCGACGAGCTGGTGACCGCCCTGGTCAACGTGTTCAACGACCTGTCCCTCACCCTGTTGCAGACCGCCGTGACGCCGCAGACCGCCATGACCTCGTGGCTCTCGGCACCGGTGTCGGACGAAGACGAAGGTGGCGCCCCCGGCGGCTTCTCGGTCGAGCGCGAGTGCGAGCTGAAGTCGGGCGACGAAGAGAAGAGCGTCGTGAAGTTCACCCGCCACAACCTCGCCACCGACGAGGTGCGCAAGCACATCACCGAGGGCAAGCTGCCCACGCGCCTGGCCATGAGCTGGGAGGGCCGCATCGGCTTCGTGCTCACCGAGTCCATGCAGCTCAAGAAGCTCGCGTTCCTCGAAGGCGTGTTCGACGACCGCGCCGACGACGGCGACAGCGGCTTCGACACCGACGTGGCGCTGAGCACCGGCGAGCTGAACAAGCTGATCCCCGAACTGATCGAGGCCCTGGGCGGCGAGATCGTGCCCGGCATGGCGATGCCCGACGCCCCGGCCGCGGCACCGGCCAAACCCAAGCAGGAGGCCGTCACCGCCGTCGGCGACGACGATCCACCGTTCTGAAACATGCACCCCCCTGCGTCGCTGCGCGCCTTCCCCCCAGGGGGACCACACCCGTGGCCCGGCCAAGCCGGTTCCACGGTGTGCGCTGGGCACGATAGCGACCACCACCGGACCAGCGAATACCCATGCTGCAAGTGATCGCCATCAGCCTCGGCGCCAGCGTCGGCGCGCTCTCGCGCTGGCAGCTGAGCCTGTGGCTCAACCAGGGGCACGCCGTGCTGCCCTGGGGCACGCTGGCAGCCAACTGGATCGGCGCCTGGCTGGTGGGCGTGGCGGTGGTGTTCTTCCACAGCCAGACGCAGCTGGACCCGGCCTGGCGGCTGGCCGCCATCACCGGATTTCTGGGCGCGCTCACCACCTTCTCCACCTTCTCGGTCGAGGTGGTCGGCATGCTGCAGCACGCGCGCTACCTGCTGGCCATCGGCACCGCGGGCCTGCACCTGCTGGGCTCGCTGATGCTCACGGTGCTCGGCATGAAGATGGCGGGCTGGTGGTGGGCCCCGGCCTGACACGGCCCCGCTGACGCGGCACGGCGGGCCTGCCGGCGATCTGTGCGGCATCGCACAGACACCGACGGTCCATGCGCCCAGATTGAACCCCTCGGCACTTGCCGCCAAGGGACCCACCATGATCCAGATTCGCAAGGGGCAGGCGCCCGCCCCTTTGGCACGGGCGCAGTTCACCGAGCGCTTCCGGGCCTCCTTCAAGGACCCGGCGTTCCGCGCGGAAGAGACCTCGATTGCCCGCCTGGAAGCCATCGCCTGGGCCGCCTTCAGCGAAGGCCGCAAGGCGCCGTTCACCCACAAGGCCGGCGACGGTTACGCCAACCCGGACTACCTGCTGTCCGACGAATGGGTCGCCACCAAAAAACGGCTGGACGCCGCTCAATTGCTGTGGGCCGACCCTGCAACGACTTCACGCGTGCTGCTGGTCTGCGGCTCGGCGCGCAACGACGGCACCTGCCCAGGTGAAATCTCCAAAAGCTTTCGACTGATGGAAATCGCCCGGGAGGTGCTGGAGCCGCTGGACCTGCAGACCGATGTGCTGGACCTGAGCCTGCTCACCTCCGAGTACGGCCTGAAGATCCACCCCTGCAAGGGTTGCCTGTCCACGGCCATGCCGCTGTGCCACTGGCCCTGCAGCTGTTACCCCAACCACGCGCTGAACCAGACCAACGACTGGATGGCCGAAATCTACGAGCGCTGGACCGCGGCGCACGCCGTGCTCATCGTCACCCCGGTCTACTGGTACCAGAGCCCGAGCCCGCTCAAGCTGATGATGGACCGCATGGTGTGTGCCGATGGCGGCAACCCGGACCCCACCGCGACCGCGGGCAAAAACGCCGCCAAGGCCAAAGCCCTGGAGATGAAGGGCTGGGACTACCCGCAGCACCTGGCCGGCCGTGCCTACGGTGTGCTGGTGCACGGTGACGTGGCCGGCATCGAAGGGGCGCGGCGCTCGCTGTGCGACTGGCTGGACTGGATGGGCTTTCTCGATGCGGGCGTGATGGCCCGGCTGGACCGCTACATCGGCTACTACGAACCCTACGCCAACAGCCACGAGGCCCTGGACCGCGACGAAGCCCTGCAGGAAGAGGCCCGCAACCTGGCGCGGGCCGTGGCCAAGGCCGTGGTCGAGCTGCGCGCCGGCCGGCTGCAGGCGGTGCAGCCGTCGTTGAAACGCCCCCGCCCCAAGTAGCGCAGCCAGGCTCACAGTGCGGCAAGGCGGTCGTTGCGGCACCGCACGCCAGGGTTCAAGAGGCCATTCCATTGACGCAGGTCAAACGCACCTAAATATTCACTTCATGTGCATGATATCGGACCTATAGTCCGCGCATGACGCATTTCCCGAGACCCACACGCGCAGTGCAGCGATGGCTTCTGCTCTGCCTGGTGCTCTGCTGGGGAATCGTTTTTTCATCGCCGATCCCGACCCTCCAGGGCATGACCGAGGTCTGCAGCAGCAGCGGCACCCAGTGGGTTCAGGCCGATGACAGCCCCGACACGGGGCCCACGCACACCACCGTCTGCTGGCTCTGCCTGCCCGCTGCCCTGCCGAGCCCGCCCACCGCCACGCTGCCAGCGGTCGGCCTGCCTCCACTCACGCTCCCGGCCCGGGTAGCCAGTCACGTGCCTCCCGCTCCCGCTGCCATGCCGCCCCCCGCGCGTGGCCCACCCACTTTCCAAACCCAAACCCAAGAGGTTCACACATGAAAAGCGACAGCAGCTTGCCTTCCAAAGACACCACCGCATGGGGTCGCCGACGTTTCCTCAACACCGCCGCATTGGCGGGACTGACGATGGGCGCCGCAGCCTGCACCGACAAAGAATCCGGTGCCGCCAACGCCCCCGCCGCAGCGCCGGCCGCGGCCCCCGATGCCGCACACGCCGGCACCAACGCCACACACCTCAAACCCGGTGAACTCGACACCTACTACGGTCTGTGGAGCGGTGGCCACACCGGCGACATGCGCGTGCTCGGCCTGCCCTCGGGCCGTGAACTCATGCGCATCCCCTGCTTCGTGCCCGACGCGCTGGTGGGCTGGGGCATCACCAACGAGTCCAAGAAGATCATGGGCACCAAGCCCGATGGCTCGCTGCGCTACACGGTGGGCGACTCGCACCACACCCACGCCTCCTACAAGGACGGCAACTACGACGGCCGCTACGCCTGGATCAACGACAAGATCAACGCCCGCATCGCGCGCATCCGCCTGGACTACTTCATCTGCGACAAGATCACGCAGCTGCCCAACGTCCAGGGCTTCCACGGCATCTTCCCCGACAAGGCCGACCCGGTGGACCCGGCGATCAACTACACCACGCGGGTGTTCTGCGGCGCCGAATTCTCCATCCCGCTGCCCAACACCGGCGTGGACGACGGCACCCAGTACCGCTCGATGTTCACCTGCGTGGACGCCGAGAGCATGGAAGTGCGCTGGCAGGTGCTGATCGACGGCAACTGCGACCTGACCGCCACGTCCTACGACGGCAAGCTCGCGGCCACCAACCAGTACAACATCGAGATGGGCGTCACCTACGAGGACATGATGTCCTCCGAGCGCGATGCCTGCCTGTTCTTCAACATCGCCCGCATCGAAGCGGCGGTGAAGGCCGGCAAGTTCAAGACCGTGGGCACCTCCAAGGTGCCGGTGGTCGATGGCACGCACGAGGCCAACAAGGACCCCAAGACCGCGCTGACCGCCTACGTCTCCGTGCCCAAGAACCCGCACGGCGTCAACGCCAGCCCGGACGGCAAGTACTTCATCTGCGCCGGCAAGCTCTCACCCACCGCCACCGTGATCGAGCTCGCCAAGGTGCTCGACTGGTTCGACGGCAAACTGGAAAAGCTGGACGCGGCCATCGTGGCCGAGGTCGAGATCGGCCTGGGCCCGCTGCACACCGCCTTTGACGGCCGCGGCAACGCCTACACCACGCTGTTCCTCGACAGCCAGGTCGTGAAATGGAACGTGGACGCCGCGATCAAGTTCCACGCCGGCGACAAGGCCGCCAAGTACGTGGTCGATCGCATCGACGTGCAATACCAGCCGGGCCACCTGAACGCCAGCCAGTCCGAGACCAAGGCCGCCGACGGCAAGTACCTGGCCGTGGGTTGCAAGTTCTCCAAGGACCGCTTCCTGCCCGTGGGCCCGCTGCACGCCGAAAACGAGCAGCTGATCGACATCTCGGGCGACAAGATGGTGCTGCTGGCCGACCACCCGGTGCGGGGCGAGCCGCACGACTTCATCATCTTCAAACGCGAGCTGCTCCAGCCCAAGCAGGTGTATTCGCTCGACGAATTCCCGCTGGCCATCAAGGACCCGAAAGAGTCCGGCGTGTTCCGCAACGGCAAGAAGGTCACGGTGAAGATGACCTCGCAGGCCCCGGCGTTCAGCCTGCGCGAGTTCAAGGTCAAGAAGGGCGACGAGGTCACGCTGATCCTCACCAACCTCGACAAGATCGAAGACCTGACGCACGGCTTCGCGATCCCCAACCACAACGTGAACTTCATCGTCAACCCGCAGGAGACGGCCTCGGTCACGTTCATCGCCGACCAGCCGGGCGTGTTCTGGTGCTACTGCACGCACTTCTGCCACGCGCTGCACCTGGAGATGCGCACCCGCATGATCGTGGAGGCATAAGCCTTCGCACCCCTCCCCAGCTGGGGAGGTCTTGCCTTGCCGGGTCCGATGCCGGCGCCGTGTGGCGCTGGCATCGGACCCCGCCCCCTGGACCCAACGATGTCGATTGCACGCCTTTTCGCGGCCGCGCTGACCGCCGCCGCCCTGTTGCTGAGCACGCTCGGCAACGACGCACGGGCGCAGGCCTACGAAGCCCATCTGCCCGCCGACCTGGCCACCAACCCCGACCTGTGCGCCCTCGTGCCCTGTGCGGACGTGTTTCCGGGCGCCAAGAGCTTTTCTCAACGCATGGGCCAGCCACCGTATGTGGAAGCCTATGGCGACGCCGACCCGCAGCAGCCGGGCAAGAAGACGGTGCTGGGCTATGTGATGCTCTCGACCGACATCACCGACATCCCGGCCTACTCCGGCAAGCCGGTGGTCACCCTCATCGGCATGGACGCGCAGGGCCGTTATGTGGGCATCAAGGTGCTCAAGCACTCCGAGCCCATCCTGCTGCTGGGCATCCCTGAAAAAGCCCTGCTTGACTTCAACCACCAGTACCTCGGCAAGTCGGTGGCCGACCAGATCGAAGTGGGGCCCTCTCGCCCCGATCAAAACGTGCTCGGGGTGGACGCCATCTCGGGCGCCACCGTGACCGTGATCGCACAAAACCAGGTGATGCAGCTCTCGGGCTCGGCCGTGGCCCGCCAGGTCGGCATCATCGAGCCCACGCGGCGCGACCCGGCCCGCTTCGTCGCGCGCCAGCAGCGCTACAGCTGGGCCGAGCTGGTTCAGATGGGCGCCGTGCAGACCCTGCGCGTCGCGCCCGAACAGGTGGGCCTGCCGCGCGGCGACGCGCCCTTCATCGAACTCTGGTTCGGCGACCTCAACCACCCCGACATTGGCACCAGCCTGCTGGGCGAGCGCAGCTTCGCCAACCTGCGCGAGCGCCTGCAACCGGGCGAACACGCACTCTTCGTGGTGCGCACCGCGGGCGTGGAGTCGTTCAAGGGCTCCGGCTTTGTGCGCGGCGGCCTGTACGACCGGGTCCAGGTGAAACAGGGTGCTGATTCGTTCACCTTCCGCGACCTCGACTACCTCAACCTCTATGGCCTGCAGGCCGCGGGCGCGCCGGCCTTCAGCGAGTCGGCGATCTTTGTCATCCGGGCCGGCTCGTTCTCGGCGGCCTACCCCTGGAAGCTGGCCTTCCTGGGCAACCGCGTGGACCGCGCCACCGGCCACCGCAGCTTCGCCAATTTCGAATCGAAATACTGGCTGGCGGCGGATCTGCTCGAAGGCGGGCGCCCGGTGGTCACCGAGCCCGACGCGCCCTGGGTGCGCATCTGGACATCGCGCGCCATTCAGATCGCCCTCTTCAGCGCCCTGCTGCTGGCGGTGGCCGTGGTCTACGCCCTGCGCGACAAGCTCACGCGGCGCTCGACCCACAAGAACAAATGGCCGGTCAACGCCTTCAAGTACTTGGCCTGGGCGCTCAGCATCGGCTTCGTTGGCTTCGGTCTCATGGCGCAGCCCTCCATCACCCAGGTGCTGACCTGGTTCCACGCGCTGCTGTTCCAGTGGACCTGGTCGCTGTTCCTGTCGGACCCGTTCATCTTCGTCTTCTGGGTCTTCATCATCGCCACCGTGTTTCTGTTCGGGCGTGGGCTGTTCTGCGGCTGGATGTGCCCGTTCGGCTCGCTCTCCGAAGCCCTCTACAAGGTGGGGCGCGTGATCGGTCTCAAGCGCTTCCAGACCCAGCTGCCGCAGGTCTGGCACGACCGGCTCAAGTGGCTGAAGTACGCCATCTTCTTCGGCCTGCTGGTGGTGTCGATGTTCTCCATGGGCCTGGCCGAGGTGCTGGCCGAGGTGGAGCCCTTCAAGACCACCTTCCTGGTCGGCATCACCCACCGCAGTTGGCCCTATGGTCTGTTCGTGGTGGTGATCCTGGGCCTGTCGCTGTTCATCGAACGCCCCTACTGCAAGTACATCTGCCCGCTGGGCGCTTCGCTGGCCATGCCCAGCACCTTCCGCTGGTTCGGCCTGCAGCGCAAGCAGGACTGCAACAGCTGCAAGGCCTGCGCCGTGGGCTGCGGCGCGCAGGCGATCGACGCCGACGGCCGCATCGACCACCGCGAATGCCTGCACTGCCTGGACTGCATGGTGCTCTACACCGACCAGAAAGGCTGCCCGCCGCTGGCCAAGGAGCGCAAGCGCCGCGAGCGCGACGGCCTGCTCATCACGCCCATCGGGCGCGACGGTTACTTCATCCCCATCGAGCCGGTCTCGCCCGTCGGCGCCCGGGCGGCGCAAGGCCCCGATCCGCGCATGCCCACCGCGCCCGCCCAGCCCTGGCCCGGCGGCCGCGCCCCGGGCCTCAAAGGCCTGTGGCAGGAGGTGTTGCACCACCTGTGGCCCTGGAGCCGCGACGGCTGGAAGCACCAGCGCGCCCTGCAGTTCGCCGGGCTCTCGCTGGCCCTGGCCGCCAGCGTGGCCTGGCTGCTGGCGGCCGACGGGCGGCTGTCGGCCAGCGCCATCATCGGCTGGTGGTTCGGCTGGAGCGTCTACGAGGTGCTGATCCGCATGGCGGGCAAGCGCTACGTGAAGGACGGCCCTTGGTGGCATGCGCGCTACCGCGTGGCGAACGGGATGGACATGCTCAGCTACGTCGGGTTCAAGAACCTGCTGATCGGCGCGACGCTGTTCCTCGCGCTCAAGACCCTGGGGCACCTGGCGTGAAGACCCACACATCCTGGCGCCAACGGCTGGCCGGCGTGTGGCTGGTGGCGTTGGCCCTGCCCGCGTGGTCCGCCGTGTGGCGGGTCGAGCCGGGCGGCGACATCCAGGCCACCGTGGCGCGGGCCGCCGCTGGCGATGTGGTGGAAGTGGCGCGCGGCTTCTACAGCGTCAACCTGCGCATCGACAAGCCCCTGATCCTGCGCGGCATCAACCGCCCCACCCTCAGCGGCGGCCAGCGCGGCGACACCATCCGCGTCGCCTCACCCGACGTGCTGATCGAAGGCCTGATCGTGCGCGACTCGGGCACCAGCCTGAAGAGCCAGCACGCGGGCATCTATGTGCAGCCCGGTTCGCACCGGGCCGTGGTGCGGCGTTGCGACCTGACCTACAACCTCTTCGGCCTGTGGATCGAAAAGGCCAACGAAGTGCGCATCGAACACAACCGCATCACCGGCCTGCGCGACCTCAACTCCTCGCAGCGCGGCAACGGCATCCAGCTCTACAACACGCAGGGCGCGCGCATCACCGGCAACGACATCAGCTTCGTGCGCGACGCGCTGTACGTCGACGTGTCGCACAACGCCGAATTCCGCGGCAACCGGCTGCACCACAGCCGCTACGGCTCGCACTACATGAACTCGTACCACAACCTGTGGGAAGACAACGACAGCTTCTACAACCGCGGCGGTCTGGCCCTGATGGAGGTGCGCGACCAGGTGGTGCGCGGCAACCGCACCTGGGGCAATTCCGACCACGGCATCATGCTGCGCACCCTGCAGGACTCGGTGATCGAAAACAACGTGGTGGCCGGCAACGACCGCGGCTTCTTCATCTACGACGTCGAGTACGTGACGCTGCGCAACAACCTGGTGATGGACAACCGCGTCGGAGTGCACCTGTCCGCCGGGTCCACGCGCAACCAGGTGGTGGGCAACGACTTCATCGCCAACCGGGAGCAGGTGCGCTACGTGGGCGCGCGCGACGAACCCTGGGGCCAGCCCACGCCCGGCCAGGGCAATCACTGGAGCAACTACCTGGGCTGGGACCGCGACGGCAACGGCATCGGCGACCTGTCCTACGAGGCCAACGACCTGGTGGACCGCCTGCAGTGGCGCCACCCTTCCATTCAACTCTTGCTGGGCAGCCCCGCGGTGCAGGCCCTGCGCGTGCTGGGGCACCAGTTCCCGGTGCTGCGCGTGCCCAGCGTGATCGACCCCCATCCGGCCATGGCGCCGAAACACCCCGACTGGAGCACATGGCGTGACAAGCATTTCCGCTGAGGCCCTGCATCTCGAGAGCGTCACCAAACCCTACGGCAGCCGGCGTGCGCCGCTGCTGGCGCTGGACAACGTGAGCCTGCGGGTGCCACGCGGCCAGCTCTTCGGCCTGATCGGCCACAACGGCGCCGGCAAGAGCACGCTGTTCAAGCTCGTGCTCGGCCTCATCACCCCCAGCCACGGCCACATCCGCGTCAACGGCTGCGCGGTGAACGGCCCCGACTTCCGCACCACGCGGCGCGCCCTGGGCTACCTGCCCGAGAACCTGGTGCTGTACGACAACCTCACCGGGCTGGAGACGTTGCGCTTTTTCGCGCGCCTCAAGGGCGCGCCGCAGACGCAATGCGCCGCCCTGCTGGATCGCGTCGGCCTGACCCGGGCCGGCGGGCGGGCGGTGCGCGAGTACTCCAAGGGCATGCGCCAGCGGCTGGGTTTTGCCCAGGCCCTGCTGGGCGACCCGCAACTGCTGTTGCTCGACGAGCCCACCACCGGCCTGGACCCGTCGGCGATCCGCGATTTCTACGACCAGCTCGACCTGCTGCGCTCGCAGGGCGTGACCCTGGTCATCAGCTCGCACATCCTGGCCGAGCTGCAGCAGCGCGTCGATGCCCTGGCCATGCTCAGCAACGGCCGCGTGTGCGCGCAGGGCTCGGTGCAGGCGCTGCGCGAGCGCTCGCGCATGCCCCTGGTCTTCCAGCTGCGCGCCGCGCCGGACCGGCTGCAGGCCCTGGCCACCGAGCGGCCCGGGCAACTGGCCGGTGCCGAGATCGCGCTGCAGCAGCGCGAACCCGGTCTGCTGGAACTGCGCTGCCCCCGCGAGCACAAGATGCGGGTACTCGCCTGGCTGGCCGGTGCGGGCCTGAGCGATCTGCAGATCCACGAGCCCTCGCTGGAGGACGTGTACTTCGGCCTGAGGGAGGCACCATGAACGTTTCACTGCAATGGCGTCAGGTGCAGGCCGTGGCCGCCAAGGAATTCCGCGACCGGCTGCGCAACCGCTGGGTGCTGGCGGTGGCCGTGGTCTTCACGGTGTTCTCGCTGCTCATCACCTACTTCGGCTCGGCCGCGCAGGGCCAGATCGGCCCGCGCTCGATCGAGCTCACCATCGCCAGCCTGGTCAGCCTGGTGATCTACCTGATCCCGCTGATCGCGCTGCTGCTCGGCTTCGATGCCATCGTCGGCGAGCGCGAGCGCGGCTCGCTCGACCTGCTGCTGGCCCTGCCCATCACGCGGCTCGAACTGCTGCTGGGCAAGTACCTCGGGCTCGCAGGTGCGCTGACGCTGTCCACCGTCTCGGGCTTTGCGCTGGTGGCCCTGCTGCTGTACCAGCGCTTCAGCTGGGCCGGCCTGTACCACTACGCCGGCTTCGTGATCAGTTCGGTGCTGCTGGGGCTGGCGTTCCTGAGCCTGGCGGTGCTGCTGTCGGCGCTGGCCCGCGACCGCACCCGCGCCTCGGGCCTGGCCATCGCGCTGTGGTTCGCGATGGTGCTGGTGTTCGACCTGCTGCTGCTGGGCCTGCTCGTGGCCACCGGCGGCCAGTTCGCCGGCCAGGCCTTCGCCTACCTGCTGCTGCTGAACCCGGCCGACATCTTCCGCATCCTCAACGTGTTTTCGCTCGACGACGTGCAGCGCCTGTATGGCCTGGCCAGCATCCTGCCCCCGGCCCTCAGCCAGGTGGGCTGGCTCGCCAGCGCCATGCTGGCCTGGATCGTCGCACCCCTTGCCCTGGCTTCCTGGAGATTCCGACCATGAACACCCCTTCCCACATCACCCTGAACCGCCGCCGCCTGCTGTGCGGCTGCGCCGGCCTGGCCACCCTCGGCCTGCTGGGCTGCGGCCAGGGCGGCGATGCCGCCTCCGGCGCCAGCGCCCCGGCCGAGATCAGCGCCCAGTCCAGCTGTTCGCTCGACGGCATGCAGTTGGCCGACTACCCCGGTCCCAAGGGCCAGATCCGCTACGCCGGCGTGCCCGAGGTGCAGTGGTTCTGCGATTCGGTGGAGCTGCTGTCGGTGCTGCTCGCCCCCGAGCAGGTGCGCGCGGTGGTGAGCGCCCACGTGCAGGACATGGCCCTGGCCGACTGGGAGCAGCCCCGCGGGCACTGGATCGACGCGCGCCAGGCGCTCTACGTGCTGGGCAGCCAGCGCCGCGGCTCCATGGGGCCCACGGCCGTGAGCTTCGCCACCGAAGCCACGGCGCAGGCCTTCGTGCAGCAGCACGGTGGCCGCCTGCTGCGCTACGCCGAACTCAAGCCCGACATGGTGGACCTGAGCGGCGGTGCGCTGCACGACACCCGCATGTGATGCCATCGCGCCGCACCGCCATCGGTCTGTCGCTGCTGGGCGGCACGACCGTGTTCGCCGGCCTGGGCTGGCGGGCGGTTCGGGGTGCCACGGCGCCCGTCCGCGCGAACGCGGCGCGGCCCGGCGACGTGTGCCTGACCGCGCCCACCTTCTCCCACGACCCCGCCTCGGGCCTGCCCCTGCAGGCGGCGCGCGAGGTGCCACCCGAGGCCCGCTGCCCGGTCTGCGGCATGTTCCCGGCGCGCCAGCCCCGCTGGGCGGCGCAGGTCATCTTCCGCAATGGCGACGTGCAGTACCTGGACTCGCCGCTGAGTCTGTTCCTGTACTTGCAGCGGGTCCCGCGCTACACGGCCGGCCAGAGCGCCGACCGCATCGTGGCCAGCCACGTCACCGATCTGGACACCGGCGCCTGGGTGCCCGCCGAGCGGGCCTGGTACGTGCACGGGTCCCGGCTGATGGGCCCGATGCGAACGGGCAACCTGCCCGCGTTCGCCACCGTTGAGCGCGCGCGAGCCTTCGCCACCCGGGAAGGCGGCGAGTGGTTCGCGGCCGCGCGCTTGCGCCAGGGCCTGCCCGCGTCGCTGCAGCGGCTCGCCCCGCACACCCACGGCTGAAGCCCGGCCTCCTTTGATGTCCATCAAGGGTCGGTTTAATTATTCATGTAGTATGAATATTAAAATCCAGATCACCCCACTCACCACTTCATTCAAGGACTCCCCATGAACGCCAAGAAGCTTCTCCTGATCCTGGGCTGCAGCGCCGCCCTGATGGCCTGCGGCGACAAGCCCGCCGCCGGCGCCGCGGCGCCGGCGGCCTCGGCTCCGGCCCCGGTGGCCGCCGTCGCTGCGGCACCCGCCCCCGCGGCCGAGAACGCCGTGGGCAAGAAGGTCTATGGCTCGGTGTGCTCCATGTGCCACGCCGCCAACGTGGCCGGTGCCCCCAAGCCCGGCGACAAGGCCGACTGGGGCCCGCGCATCGCGCAAGGCAAGGACACGCTCTACAAGCACGCCGTCGAAGGCTTCACCGGTGCCAAGGGCATGATGCCCCCCCGCGGCGGCGGCAACGCCCTCACCGACGACGAGCTGAAGGCCGCCGTGGACTACATGGTCGCCCAGTCGCTCTGAACCCACCCGGCCCCACCATGACACACCTGCTCCAACGCCGTCAGTGCCTGGCCGGGCTGGGCGGCCTGCTCGTCGCCGGCCTGGGCATGCGCCCTGCGCTGGCCAGCCCCGACGTCCACCGCGCCACCCGCGTGTTGATGGGCACGCGGGTGGACATCGTGGCGCAGGGCGACGGCCCGGGCGCCACGGCGGCGGCCGTGCAGGCGGCCTTCGCGGAAATGCAGCGCCTGGAACGCATGATGAGCCGCCACCGCGCCGACAGCCTGGTGAGCGCGATGCACCGCCGCGCGGGCCAGGGCCTGGTGATGGCACCGCCCGAACTGCTCGCGGTGCTGCAGCGGGCCGCCGAGCTGTCCCGGCTCAGCGAGGGCGCCTTCGACATCACGGTGGGGGCGTACCACGGCTGGTCCTTCGACCCGCAGGACGCCCACGTGCCCGCGCCGCAAGACCTGCGCCGCGAACGCCGGCTGGTGAACTTCCGCGACGTGTTGGTGCACCCCGCGACCGGCCAGGCCGGCCTGGGACGCCCGGGCATGCGCATCGACCTGGGGGGCGTGGCCAAACTGCCCATCCTGCAGGCGGGTCTGCGCGTGCTCGGACAGCACGGCGTGCGCCACGCCATGGTCAATGGCGGGGGCGATGTGCTCACGCGCGGCCAGCTCCTGGGCCAGGACTGGCGCGTGGGCATCCGTGACCCGCGTTCGCCCGAGCGGCTGATCCACACGGTGCAGGTGCGCGACGGGTGTGTGGCCTCGTCCGGCGACTACGAGCGCTGCTTCGTGCGCGACGGCCGCCGTTACCACCACGTGCTGGACCCGCGCACGGGCATGCCCAGCCGCGGCGTGCGGGGCGTGGTCACGGTGTCGCGCCAGCCCGACCCGGTCAACGGCCTGGGCGCCGCGATCATGGTGGCGGGCGCCGCCACAGGCCGGCACCTGCTGTCACCCCTGCGCGACGTGGACAGCCTGATCGTCGACGCCGACGCCCGCGTCAGCACCACCGGGCGGTGGCACTGAGGCAACGCCCTTCGGCGTCAGTCGGCCTGGGCTTTGCCCGGCTTGCGCGCGGCCGATGGCCGCCTGGCGGGCGCGGCTTTGGTCGCCGGAACCGGCGCTGTCCTGGGCATCTTCAGCGAGGCCAGCTGGATGGGAATCAGGTGCGGCATCTGCCCCGCCTGCGCCTTGCCCGTCGCCACGGGCGCCAGCAGATCGGCCAGCGTGATGCCATCGAGCACGTCGAAGAACCCCTGCGTCGCCTTGTACAGGACGTCCTTGAGCCGGCAGTAGCCATCCAGGCGGCAGGTGTTGGTCTTGCGATCGAAACACTCCACCAGGGTCATGTCGGTTTCGGTCTGACGCACGACCTCGCCCAGGGTCAGTTCCCCGGCAGGCTTGAGCAAGCGCAGACCGCCGCCGCGACCCCGCGTGGTGGCCAGCCAGCCAAACGACGCCAGGATCATCACGATCTTGGTGAGGTGGCTGCGGGAAATGCCGTGTGCCTCGGCGATCTCGTTGACCGTGGGCGGATGCTCGCGCCCCTCGCAGGCGGCGCAATACATCAGCACCCGCAGGCTGTAGTCGGTCCAGTGAGTGAGTCGCATGCGGTGTTGCCCGGGCAGGGGGTGGTGGTTGGCGTGAAACTTTCACTGTAGCGGCAATGGAACGCGCCCGCCGTGTCCCGGATCAAGGTCCGGCGACATTCCCGCGCGCATCAGCCCTTGAGGCGGGCTCCGGCACCGTCTTGCACCTGCACGTTGATCGCAATGCCCTGGCGCACGCTCATCGACACGGTGCAGAACTCCTCGAACTGAGCCAGCACACGGTCCAGGTGCTCCAGCTCGGCGGCGGGGCGCCCCAGCTCCAGCTGCACCGTGATGTCGGTGATGCGCAGGCGGTTGGCCGCATTCCGGCCGGTGGTGGCGGTGGCCGTGGCTTTCAGCGGACCGGGGTCCTGCTTGTATTTCTGCAGCGCGAACACCAGGCTGGCGCTCAGGCAGTTGGCCACGGCGGCCAGCAGCAGGTGGTCGGGCGCAGGGCCGGCCGCGCCCCCCAGCGGCGGCGGCTCGTCCACCGCCAGCTGCGCGATGGCGGGACCGAAATCGACCAGAAACTGGTAGCCGGACTGGCGGGTCAGGGTGACGGTGGCTTGCTCGCTCATGAGGGGAACTCCGTGATGGGTGGCTTCACATTTCATTTACCCCTAGGGGTATGAAGCATCATACGCCGGGAATCCCCCGGCGCCTTGCCCCGGGTCGCCACCGTGGGCGCTCCACGCTCAGGGGCTGGAGGCGCCCGCGGGCCGGATCGATACCGCGCAGTACTTGAACTCCGGGATCTTGGCCTGGGGGTCGAGCGCCGCGTTGGTCAGCAGGTTGGCCGCGGCCTCCGAGTAGGCGAAGGGAATGAACACGCAACCGGCGGCGGTGCCGTCGTCCTGGCGCGCGCGCAGCGTCACCTCGCCCCGGCGCGAGCGCACCGTGATGCGGTCACCCGCGGACAGCCCCAGCCGCGCCAGGTCGGTGCCGCTGACGCTGGCCGTGGCCTCCGGTTCCAGCGCGTCCAGCACCGTCGCGCGCCGCGTCATGCTGCCGGTGTGCCAGTGTTCGAGCTGGCGACCGGTGATCAGCACCATCGGGTACTCGGTGTCGGGCGACTCGTCGGCGGGCACCAGTTGCGCCGGCACCAGGCGCAGCCGGCCGTCCCCCGTCGGGAAGTGGTCGATGAAGACGATGGGCTGGCCCGGGTCGTCGTCGCTCAGGCAGGGGTAAGTCACGCTGCCCTCGCGTTCCAGCCGCTCCCAGCGGATGCCCGCGATCGAGGCGTGCATCGCCTGTCGCATCTCTTCGTACACCGCGGCGACGCCATGGTGCCCGCCCTCGTAGCGCCAGCGCAGCCCCAGGCCCGCGGCCATCTGCTGGATGATCCAGAGGTCGGCGCGCGCGTTGCCCGGCGGATCGATCGCCTGCCGGCCCAGCTGCACCATGCGGTCGGTGTTGCTCACGGTGCCGGTCTTTTCCGGCCAGGCGCTGGCGGGCAGGATCACGTCGGCCAGCCACGCGGTCTCGGTCATGAAAATGTCCTGCACCACCAGGTGTTCGAGCGACGCGAGTGCGTGGCGCGTGTGGTTCAGGTCGGGGTCGCTCATGGCCGGGTTCTCGCCCATGACGTAGAGGCCTCGCAGCTTGTGCGGGTCGCTGTCGTCGGCCAGCGCCTTGTGCATCAGCTCGACCACGGTGTAGCCCGGCGCACGGTCCAGCAGCGTGCCCCAGAAGTCCTCGAACCAGGCGTGGGCCGCCTCGTTGTCGACCCGCTGGTAGTTGGGGAACATCATCGGGATCAGGCCGGCGTCGCTTGCGCCTTGCACGTTGTTCTGCCCGCGCAGCGGGTGCAGGCCGCTGCCGGGTTTGCCGATCTGGCCGGTGATGGCGCACAGCGCGATCAGGCAGCGCGCGTTGTCGGTGCCGTGCACGTGCTGGCTCACGCCCATGCCCCAGAGGATCATCGCGGCCTTCGCGGTCGCAAACGCGCGCGCCACCTCGCGGATGGTCTGCGCCGGAATGCCGCAGACCGGTGCCATGGCCTCGGGGCTGAAGCGCGCGACGTTCTGCGCCAGTTCCTCGTAGTGCGTGGTGCGCTGCGCGACGAAGTCCTGGTTCACCAGCCCTTCGTCAATGACCGTGTGGATCATCGCGTTGAGCAGGGCCACGTCGGTGTCGGGCCGGAAGGGCAGCGTGCGCCAGGCGTGCTGGCCGATGTCGGTGATGCGCGGGTCGGCCAGCACGATGCGGGTGCCGCTCTGCGCCGCGTTCTTCATCCAGGTCGCGGCCACCGGGTGGTTGACGGTCGGGTTGGAGCCGATCACCACGATCAGGTCGGCGTGCGCCACGTCGTTGACCGGGTTGCTCACCGCGCCCGATCCCACGCCTTCGAGCAGCGCCGCGACGCTGGAGGCGTGGCACAGGCGCGTGCAGTGGTCGACGTTGTTGGAGCCGAAGCCGGTGCGCACCAGCTTCTGGAACAGGTAGGCCTCTTCGTTCGTGCCCTTGGCCGAGCCGAAACCGGCCAGGCTTCGGGGGCCGTGGTTGTCGCGCAGCGCCTTGAAGGTGCCGGAGGAAAGCGCCAGGGCTTCTTCCCAGCTCGCTTCGCGGAAGGTCTCGCGCCAGTCGGCGTCGCGCGCCGGAATGCCGTCGCCGTGTTTGGGCACGCCCTCGCGCCGGATCAGCGGCACCGTCAGGCGGCCCGCGTGGTGCACGTAGTCGAAACCGAAGCGGCCCTTGACGCACAGGCGGCCATGGTTGGCCGGTCCGTCGCGGCCTTCGACCGCGACAATTTTTTCGTCGCGCACCTTGTAGCTCAGTTGGCAACCCACACCGCAGAACGGGCACACCGAGTCCACCGAGCGGTCGACGGCCTGTGAGCCCACCAGGCTCTTGGGCATGAGCGCGCCCGTCGGGCAGGCCTGCACGCACTCGCCGCAGGCCACGCAGCTGCTGGCGCCCATGGGGTCGCCGAGGTCGAACACCACCTGCGCGTGTGAGCCCCGGAAGGCCATGCCGATCACGTCGTTGACCTGCTCTTCGCGGCAGGCGCGCTGGCATCGGTTGCACTGGATACAGGCGTCGAGGTTGACCGCCATCGCAGGGTGCGAGAGGTCGGGCGCGGTGGGCGCGCGGCGCAAGGCCGCCAGTGCGGGGCGCACGGTCACGCCCTCGCGCTGCGCCCACTCGCTCAGCTCGCCGTGCGGCAGGGCGGGGTCGTCGTCCAGCCACTTGTGGCCCTGCTCGGGCATGTCGGAGAGCAGCAGCTCCAGCACCATGTCGCGGCTCTTCTTCGCGCGCAGGCTTTGCGCCAGCACCTTCATGCCGGGCGTCACGCTGCGGCAGCAGCTGGGCGCAAGCGCGCGCTCGCCCGCGACCTCGACCACACAGGCGCGGCAGTTGCCGTCGGGGCGCAGCGGGTCGCTGTGGCACAGGCGCGGGATCACCACACCGTGGCGCTCGGCGGCGTTCAGGATGGACTCGCCGTCGAAGGCTTCGACGGGCTGGCCGTCGAGTTCGAAGGCCACGGTGGCGGGGGTGAGCTGCTTGGCAGTCAAAGGCTTGTTCATGCGGCACCCCCCACTTCGTGGGCGAAGTGTTTGAGCACCGAGCGGATCGGGTTCGGCGCGGCCTGGCCCAGGCCGCAGATCGAGGCGTCGCCCATGACCTCGCACAGGTCATTGAGGGTGTCGACGTCCCAGGTATCGGCCTCCATCAGCTTCACGGACTTGGCCGTGCCGACGCGACACGGCGTGCACTGGCCGCAGCTTTCGTGCTCGAAAAACCGCAGGGTGTTGAGCGCCGCGTCGCGCACGCGATCCTGATGACCGAGCACGACCACGGCGGCCGAGCCGATGAAGCAGCCGTGCGGCTGCAGCGTGTCGAAGTCGAGCGGGATGTCGGCCATGCTCGCGGGCAGGATGCCGCCGCTCGCGCCACCGGGCAGGTAGGCGTACAGCTCGTGCCCTTCGGCCATGCCACCGCAGTGTTCGGCGATCAGTTCGCGCAGGGTGATGCCGGCGGGCGCCAGCTTGACGCCGGGTTCGCGCACGCGCCCGCTCACGCTGAAGCTGCGCAGGCCTTGGCGGCCATGGCGCCCTTGCGAAGCAAACCAGCCGGGGCCGCGCTCCAGGATGTCGCGCACCCAGTACAGGGTTTCGAAGTTGTGCTCCAGCGTGGGCCGGCCGAACAGGCCCACCTCGGCGATGTAGGGCGGTCGCATGCGCGGCTCGCCGCGTTTGCCTTCGATGCTTTCGATCATGGCCGACTCTTCACCGCAGATGTAGGCGCCCGCGCCGCGTCGCAGCTCGATGCGCGGCAGCGCACACGGCGGGTCGGCTTGCAGCGCGGCCAGCTCGGCCTGCAACAGGCGACGGCAGTCGTGGTATTCGTCGCGCAGGTACAGGTAGACCGCGTCGATGCCGACCACCGAGGCGGCGATCAGCACGCCTTCGAGAAAACGGTGCGCGTCGCGTTCCATGTGATGGCGGTCCTTGAAGGTGCCGGGCTCGCCCTCGTCGATGTTCACCGCCATCAGGCGCGGCCCCGCGAAGCCGCGCACGATGCGCCACTTGCGCCCCGCCGGAAACCCCGCGCCACCCAGGCCGCGCAGGCCCGAGTCTTCCATGGCCTTGATCAGGTCCTCGGGGTCCCGTTCGCCGCGTGCAACCGCAGCAGCCAGCTGGTAGCCACCACCGGCGCGGTAGGCGGCGTATCCCACAAAGTCGGGGTGTGGTGCGGCGGGGGTTTCGTCCGGCATCGCCGCACAAGCCACCACCGTGTCCGGCGTGGCCCTCGCCACCGCGCGCTGACCGACCTGCACCGCCGGTGCCTGCTCGCAGCGGCCCACACAGGGCGCGGGGATCACGCGCACCGCCTGGCCCAGCAAGGCGGGCAGCTTCGCCAGCAGGTCGCTGGCGCCGGCCAGGCTGCAGCTCAGCCCGTCGCACACGCGCACGGTCAGCCCGGCGGGCGTGTCGCCCTCGCGCAAGACCTCGAAGTGGTGGTAGAAGCTCGCGACCTCGAACACCTCCACCACGGGCAGTCGCATCTCGGCCGCGAGCGCCACGATCAGGGCCTCGGGCAGTCCATGGTGGGCGTCGTTGATGGCGTGCAAGTGCTCGATCAGCAGGTCGCGCCGGTGGCCGTCGGCGGGCGGGGCGCCGATCAGCGCACGCACGGCCTCGATGGCAGCAGGGGTTGCCTGGCGGCCCTTGAGGTGGGCGCGGGCCTTCATGCCCTTGCGGTGGCCGTCGGGCTTCAGGGACGAGGCCGGGGCGATGGGAATGGTGCGGAAGCTGGGGTTGCTCATTCCCGCACTGTGTCGCGGGCCGCCCTCCGCGTCAAATTGCTTTGCCACATGGGTTCATTCAATGCCTGAATGAACCCGCGTTCACGGGCGCGTCAGTTCAGGGCGCCGCTCAAGGTCGCCAGCTCGGCGCGCCAGTCGGCGTCCTTGGCCAGGGCGAGCGCGGCCTCCAGCGCGCGCGTGGGTGCCACGTTCTTGCGCGTCAGAAAGCCCACGGGCGTTTGCACCTCGGGCCGCACCAGCGGCCGAAAGCTCAGCCCCGGCTGGTCGCGCAGGCTGGCCACCAGCGACCCGGGCATGACGCTGGACAGGCTGCCGGAGCGCACGGCGAGCGCCAGCGCGAACACCGAGTTGGTCTCCATCACCGGCTGCGCCACGGCCCCGGCGCGCGCGAACGCCGCGTCCACCACGCTGCGGTTGTGCATGTCGGGCGTGAGCAGGCACAGCGGCTGCTGCGCCGCCTCGCTCCAGGGCACGGGCTCGCCCATGCGGCTGGCGCCGGCCGGCCCTTTGGCGCGCGGCGACCGGGGGGCGCTGGACACCAGGTAATGGTGCTCCTGGTACTGGGCGAGCACCTGAAAGCCGCTGGTGCGCGGGTTCACGCGCTCCAGAAACCCCAGCCCCAGGTCCAGCGTCAGCTCTTTCAACCCGGCCTCGATGTCGGCCGAGGGCAGCGACAGCACGACCGGCGCCACCCCCGGGTGGCGGGCCTGCAAGCGCGCGCAGAACCGTGTGGCCACCGGCACCGCCGACGGCACCACACCCAGGCGCAGCCGCCCCACCGGCCGGTCGGCCTGGCTGGCCAGTGCCTGCTGCAGCATCTCGTGTTCGCGCAGCATGCGGCGCGCGCTCGCGAGCACCTGCTCGCCTTCGGGCGTGAGGCCGGAATAGGTTCGGCCCCGGTGCACGATGGGCGTGCCCATCTCGCGCTCCAGCGCGCGCAGGGCGTTGGACAGTGCCGGTTGCGTGATGTGACACGCCTTGGCCGCGCGCTCGAAGTGGCGGTGGTCGTGCAGCGCGACCAGGTAGCGCAGGGAGGTGAGCAGGTTCATGGGGTGGTGCGGGGCAGGTGTTCCCGAAGTGGGCCACAGCCTATCACCCGGTCACCGCAAAAGCCCATGGAACAAACACGCCATCACAAAGCACGGCGCAAGGCAGCAGCGGCCCGGGGTTTCTCCCGGAGCACGTGGTGTGACCGAGAGGCTCCGCCGGACGGCCAGTGCCGCCCCCTTGAGGGGCGTGACGCGAAGCGGCGCGGGAGGTGTTCCGATCTACCCTCCACCGCGCTGCATGTAGAGATCAAAGCGCTTCATGAACGCATACCGCTGCTCAGCGTCCAGCCCCACGAACACGAAACTCACGCGCAGCACTGGCATGCGCATGAGCGCGATCACGCGCGGCGGCATCACCTGCCAGCGCAATTGCAGCGAGCCGGGCGGAATCTCGACCATTGCCGAGGCACCCTCCACACGCCACGGTCGGCCGTCTCCCACCGCAGCCGGCAACCAGCGCAGCCACTCGTCCTCGGTGCAGCCCATGTCGCGCTCAAAACGCTCGGCGTAACTCGATTGCATGTCAGGGAAACCGCGACCCGAACCACAAGCCGAAACGGCCGAAGTGGCCCAACCCAGAACGCGGCGGAACTGGCTTCGCCAGGTCGCACCGCGTTGCCCCCTTGAGGGGGTCGCGCGCAGCGCGGCGGGGGTGCCTCACTGTCACCCGCCCGCGATCGGCGGCCAGATCGCCAGCGCGTCGCCTTCGCTCAGCGTGGTGCTCATGCGCTTGTCCGGCTCGACGTACTTGCCATTGACCAGCACCAGGTGCACCAGCTTCGGCGGCAGGCCGAAGGGCTCGATGATCTGGCTGATCGGCGCGTCCGGACTCACGTCCAGTTCAAGGACGTTGCTGCGCCGCGCCTCGGGCGGCAGGTAGTCGGTGAGCGTGGCGAAGAGTTTGAAAGTGATGCGCATGGTGGGGATTGTGTAGCGATCGATCCGCCGCCGGGCCGCCCCAAGGCGGATCAGCCCCCTCGGGGGGCAGCGACCCGCGCAGCGGCGGAGCGTGGGGGCAGAGTCATGCACGCCGGCGGTCGTCTGTCGCGCCGTTCCAGTGGCCTTGCCCCTGTGCCGCCGACAGGTAGGCGTCCATCAGTTTCGTGGGGTCGTCCATGAGCCGGTCTTTCCACTCGCCCAGCTTGACCTGCCCCTCGACCAGGCCGCGCATCACGCCCACGTGGTCCGTCCAGCCCACGCTGTTGCAACCGACCAGGCGGTCGTCCTTGAACTGCAGGCTCAGGTGGCGGCCGGCCTTCTCATCGGTCAGCTCCACGTGCTGCCCGCCGGGCAGGCCTTCCCAGTTGCCGAAGCTGGTGGAGATCAGGCCCAGCGTGTCGAGCACGTTGATCTGGGTCACGCCCATCAGCTCGGCGGTCTGGCCCACCATGTTGAGCGCGGCCACGCGCGCCTGTTCGGCGGCGTTGGGCTGGATCGCGCTCACGATGGTTCTGCCCGAGACCTTGTCAAAGGCCTCGGCACAGTCGCCGGCCGCGTAGATGCCGGGCACGTTGGTCTGCAGGTGCTCGTCGGTGAGCACGCCCACCAGGCAGCGCACGCCGCTGTTTTCCAGGAAGCCGATGTTGGGCTTGACGCCGGTGGCGCTGATGACCAGGTCGGCCTCCAGCGTCTCGCCGGTGGACAGGCGCACCCGCATCTTGCCGCCGGGCACGGCCGGCGAGCCGAGGCCCACCGCCTGCGCGATCTTGCCCAGCAGGCCCGGCTCGGCGCCGTTGCCGCGCTCGATGGCCTCGACCCTGGCGCCGGTGTAGACCTTGACGCCCTTCTTCTGGCACCAGTCCTTGATCATGCCGCCGGCCGTGGGGCCCATCATGCGCGGCACCATGCGGTCGCCCATCTCGACGACGGACAGCTCCACGCCGCGCTGCTGCAGCGACTCCATGATGATGCAGCCGATGAAGCCCGCACCCATCTGCAACACCTTGGCACCGGGCTTCGCGAGGTTGGCGATGGCGCGCGCATCGGCCAGCGTCCAGCAGCTGTGCACACCCGGGCCGTGGATGCCAGGGATCGGCGGGGTCGCGGGCGAGGAACCGGTCGCGATCAGCAGCGTGTCGAAGTGCAGCGTGTTGCCGTCGCTCAGCTCGATGCAACGTTTCACCGAGTCCAGCAGCTTGGCACGCACGCCGCGCAAGACCTTGATGTTCAACGCGTCGAAGTGGCCCGCGGTGTGGCGCAGGTGCGTGCCGTCTTCGCCGACCTTGCCGATCAGCAGGTAGGGGATCGCCATGCGCGAGTACGGCGCTTCATTTTCATCGCCGACGACGGTGATCGTGTCGTGGGGCGCGTGCTTGCGGATGGTCTCGGCCGCGATGACACCGGCCGGGCCGGCACCGAGGATGACGTGGTGGGTCATGAACGTGTTCTCCAAAAAGAAGAAGCGGCCGCAGGGGACCGCTTCTCCACTCTATCCAATCGGAATCAAAGGCTCAGGCGCGTCTTGGTCTCGGCGGTCGGGCGGCCTTCCGGGTCCCAGCCGCGAACGGCGTAGTACTTGGGCAGCATCTCGGGCAGCTTGCTGACCATGCCCTTGGAAGCACCGGTCTTGGCCGCTTCGGTGAGCAGGCGCTTCGGCAGGTTGTCGTCCTTGGCGGTGAAGCCGGCGGCGTTGTTGAACTCGCGCTCCATGTTCCAGATGCGCTCACCGATCTTCTCCAGCTCTTCGGTGGTGAATTCTTCGTTGCACGCGGCCTGCAGCTGCGGCGCCAGATCGGCCACGCCCCAGGCGAAGGTCGTGAACACGCACAGGCCCGACGAGTCGAACGCGGCGGTGGCGTCCTGGAACGCCTTCACCAGCTCCGGCTTGCCTTCGCTCTCGACCGGATCGGTCTTGACCGGAATACCCAGCACTTCAGAAGCGATGGTGTAGCCACGCAGGTGGCAGGCGCCACGGTTGCTGGTGGCGTAGGCCAGGCCGATGCCCTGGATGGCGCGGCCGTCGTAGGCCGGGAACTCCTGGCCCTTCACGCTCATGGACAGGTCGGGGTGGCCGTATTTTTCGGTGAGGCGTTTGGAGCCCTGGCCGATCTCCTTGCCGAAGCCTTCGCCCTTGGCGGTGATCTCGGCGAAGTGGGCCAGCGCCTGCGCCGAGCCGAACTTGGCGTCGATGCCGAGCTGCTCGGCGGTGAGCACGCCCATCTCGTACAGCTCCATCACCGCGCCCACGGTGGCACCAAAGCTGATCGGGTCGAAGCCCTCTTCGTTGCACAGCAGGTTGGCGTATTGCAGCGCTTCGAGGTCGTTCACGCCGTTGGCGGCGCCCAGCGCCCAGGCCGCTTCGTATTCCAGGCCGCCGTTGGCGCCCCAGTACTGCGGCTTGTTGGCCACGGTGAAGTGGCCCTCGTCCATCTTGCTGATGCGACCGCAGGCGATGGTGCAGCCGAAGCAGGCCTGGTTGGTCACCAGGTGCTTCTTGCCGTCGGTGGCGCGCGGCGTGACCATGGCTTCGGCCGAGATGTCTTTTGCGCCTTCGAACTGCACGTCGCGGTGGTTGCGCGTGGGCAAGGCCCCCATCTCGTTGATCACGTTCATCAGCACCTGGGTGCCGTAGGCCGGCAGGCCCTGGCCCGTGACCGCGTTCTCGGCCAGGATCTTTTTCTTCTCTTTGGTGACCTGCATGAAGGCCTTGGGATCGCGGATGTTGCCCACGCCCTTGGTGCCGCGAACAGCGATGGCCTTCAGGTTCTTGCTGCCCATCACGGCGCCCACGCCCGAGCGGCCGGCCGCGCGGTGCAGGTCGTTGACCACGGCCGCGTACAGCACGCCGTTTTCACCGGCCTTGCCGATGCTCGACACGCGCACCAGCGGGTCCTGCAGGCTCGACTTGAGCACCTCCTCGGTCTTCCACACGCTCTGGCCCCAGAGGTGGCCTGCGTCGCGCAGCTCGACCTCGTCGTCGTTGATGTAAAGGTAGACCGGCTTCGGGCTCTTGCCCTCGAAAATGATCATGTCCCAGCCGGCCATCTTGAGCTCGGCGCCCCAGTAGCCACCCGAGTTCGAGCAGGCGATGGCACCGGTCAGCGGGCCCTTGGTGATGACGGTGTAGCGGCCCCCGGTGGAGGCCATGGTGCCGGTCAGCGGGCCGGTGGCCCAGATGATCTTGTTCTCCGGCGAGAGCGGGTCGACCTTGGGGTCGACTTCACTCACCAGGTATTTGCTGCCCAGCCCGCGCGAGCCGATGTAGGCACGCGCCCACTCGGTGTTCAGCGGTTCGGACTTGACGGTGCCCGCGGTCAGGTTGACGCGGAGGATTTTTCCAGCCCAAGACATGTTGAAGCTCCTTGAATGGGTTGGGGGTTAGGCGGCGGACGGCTGGTTGCCCAGCTTGTCGGCCCATTGCTTCATCTTGTCGATGCCGGTCCAGTTGGCGTCCACGAAGGTGATGGCCGCCGTCGGGCAGGCGTCGGCGCAGGCCGGTTCGCCGCCGCAGAGGTCGCACTTCTGGACCTTGCCGGTTTCCTGCACGTAGTTGATGGTGCCGAAGGGGCAGGCGATGGTGCAGACCTTGCAGCCCACGCAGGTGGTCTCGTTCACCACTTTCGCGCCGGTCACCTTGTCCACCGTGATCGCCTCCACCGGGCAGGCGTGCAGGCACCAGGCCTCGTCGCACTGCGTGCAGGTGTAGGGCACCTTCTTGCCGGTGTGGTGGAAGTCGAACACCTTGATGCGCGACTTCGAGGTCGCGTAAGTGCCGTAGTTCTCGAACGAGCAGGCCATTTCGCACTGCAGGCAGCCGGTGCACTTGTCCGGGTTGATGTGGAGGATTTTTTGCATGCGTGGGTCTCCGGTTGTGGTTTCACACGCGGCCCCTGGAGAGGTATGACCATGTGTTCATACGATTGTTGACCTGAAGGTAGGCCCATATGTCAGGGATAACCCTCAAACCACCGCCGCGAGGCCACAAAATCTCAGTTTGAGACAACGCCAGGAACGCTGCGATGGCCCGTTGAAACGCAAGGCATTTCAATCAACTAAGCGCTCCAATCAGGCGCCACGAAATGCCATGGCGATGGCATTCATTCCCTATGCATTGAATGCCACATGAAATGGAGAAAATGCTGTTGAATCAACGTTTTTCCCGTCCTTCCAATGACGCCGCCACCTGTCGCAAATTGAGAATGTTTCAGAGCGCCATTTCGATCTGAGGGTTAACACGCAATTCGCTCTTTTTGAGCCATGTTTCACTGTTTTGGGACCCCACCAACAGGAGACACAGATGCAGGTTCAGCTCAAGGTCAACGGCAAGCCCACCTCGGTGGACGTTGCCCCCCACACATTGCTCGTCCAGGTGCTGCGCGAACACCTCAAGCTCACCGGCACCCACGTCGGATGCGACACCGCCCAGTGCGGCGCCTGCACCGTCATCCGGGACGGCCGGGCCATCAAGTCGTGCAACGTGCTGGCCGTGCAGGTCAGCGGCTCGGAGATCACCACCATCGAAGGCCTGGCCCAGCCCGACGGCACCATGCATCCGATGCAGGCCGCCTTCAAGGAGTGCCACGGCCTGCAGTGCGGCTACTGCACCCCCGGCATGGTGATGAGCGCGGTGGACCTCTGCACGCACCACCCCAAGGCCAGCGCCGGCGAGATCCGCGAGCTGCTCGAAGGCAACCTGTGCCGCTGCACCGGTTACCAGAACATCGTCAAGGCCGTGGTCAAGGGCCAGGCCGACATGGCTTCGTCCTGAGGAGAAACAGACATGGGTGCATCCGATTTCGCCAACCTGCCGCACATCGGCGAGGCCGTCCGCCGCAAGGAGGACTACCGCTTCCTCACCGGCGCGGGCAACTACACCGACGACATCACGCAGGCCAACCAGACCTGCGCGGTGTTCGTGCGCAGCCCGCACGCGCACGCCAACATCAAAAGCATCGACCTGACCCGCGCCAAGGCCATGCCCGGCGTGGTCGAGATCTTCACCGGCAAGGACATCGACGGGAAGATGGGCGGCCTGCCCTGCGGCTGGCTGATCACCAGCACCGACGGCACACCGATGAAGGAGCCGCCCCACCCGATCCTGGCCATCGGCAAGGCGCGTTACGTGGGTGACCAGGTGGCGATGGTGATCGCCGAGACGCTGGAGCAGGCCAAGAACGCCGCCGAGGCGGTGGACGTGGACTACGACATGCTCGACGCCGTGGTGGACATGCGCACCGCCGCGCAGGGCCCGGCCCTGCACGAGGCCGCGCCCGACAACCACTGCTACAAGTGGGCCATCGGCGACAAGGGCGCGGTGGACGCGGCCTTCGCCAGCGCCGCGCACGTGACCAAGCTCGACCTGACCAACAACCGCCTCGTGCCCAACGCCATGGAGCCGCGCGCGGCCATCGGCATGTACAACCGCGCGACCGAGGAATACACGCTCTACGTCTCGAACCAGAACCCGCACGTCGAGCGTCTGCTGATGACGGCGTTTGTGCTCGGCCTGCCCGAACACAAGGTGCGCGTGATCGCGCCCGACGTGGGCGGCGGCTTCGGCTCCAAGATCTTCCTGTACGCCGAAGACGTGGCGCTCACCTGGGCGGCCAAGCAGATCAACCGCAACATCAAGTGGACCTGCGAACGCAGCGAGTCCTTCCTGACCGATGCGCACGGCCGCGACCACATCAGCCACGCCGAGATGGCCATGGACAAGGACGGCAAGTTTCTCGCCATGCGCGTGCACACCGACGCAAACATGGGCGCCTACCTGTCCACCTTCGCCTCGGCCGTGCCGACCATCCTGTACGCCACGCTGCTGGCGGGCCAGTACAAGACGCCGCAGGTGTATGTGGAGGTGGACGCCTGGTTCACCAACACCGCGCCGGTGGACGCCTACCGCGGTGCCGGCCGGCCCGAAGCCACCTACCTGCTGGAGCGCCTGGTGAGCCGCTGTGGCTGGGAGCTGGGCATCGGTCAGGATCAGATCCGCAAACGCAACTTCATCGACAGCTGGCCCTACCAGACGCCGGTGGCCCTGCAGTACGACGTGGGCGACTACCTGGGCTGCATGAACAAGGCGCAGGAACTGGCCGACGTGGCCGGCTTCGAGCAGCGCAAGGCGGCCAGCGCCGCCAGGGGCCTGCTGCGCGGCATCGGCTACAGCAGCTACATCGAGGCCTGTGGCATTGCGCCGTCGAACATCGCGGGGGCGCTCGGGGCGCGTGCCGGCCTGTTTGAATGCGGTGAGGTGCGCGTGCACCCCACGGGCAGCGTGACCATCTTCACCGGCTCGCACAGCCACGGCCAGGGCCACGAGACCACGTTCGCGCAGGTCGTGGCGGCACGCCTGGGCATCGCGGTGGACGCAGTGGACGTGGTGCACGGCGACACCGGCCGTGTGCCCTTCGGCATGGGTACGTATGGCTCGCGTTCCATCTCGGTGGGCGGCGCGGCCATCATGAAGGCGCTGGACAAGATCGAGACCAAGGCCAAGAAGATCGCGGCCCACCTGATGGAAGCCAGCGACGCCGACGTGGAGTTCGCCAACGGCGAGTTCACCGTCAAGGGCACCGACAAGAAGGTCACCTTCGGCCAGGTCGCGCTCACCGCCTACGTGCCGCACAACTACCCGCTGGACAAGCTGGAGCCCGGCCTGAACGAAACCGCGTTCTACGACCCGACCAACTTCACCTTCCCCGCCGGCACCTACATCTGCGAAGTGGAAGTGGACCCCGCCACCGGTAAGACGCGTGTGGACAAGTTCAGCGCGGTGGACGACTTCGGCACCATCATCAACCCCATGATCGTCGAGGGCCAGGTGCACGGCGGCATCGTGCAGGGCATCGGCCAGGCGCTGCTGGAAAACTGCGTGTACGACAACGAAACCGGCCAGCTGCTCACCGGCTCCTTCATGGACTACGCCATGCCGCGCGCCGACGACTTCCCCGAGTTCAAGATCGGCACCATCTGCACCCCCTGCACCCACAACCCGCTGGGCACCAAAGGTTGCGGTGAAGCGGGGGCGATTGGCTCGCCGCCAGCGGTCATCAATGCCGTGCTCGACGCCTTGAAGCCCCTGGGTGTGACGGAGTTCGACATGCCCGCATCGCCCGGCCGAGTCTGGGAAGCGATTCAAGCGGCCAAGCAATGAAACACCCCTGCGCCGCCTTCGGCGTCACCCCCTCAAGGGGGCGGCACCAGCCGTCCGGCGAAGCCGGCCCGGCGGGGCCCCTGGGCGGCAACCTTTCCATAAAGGAGTGACTCACCATGTACGCATTCACATTCGACAAACCCTCGTCCCTCGCCGATGCCAGCAAGGCCGCCGCCGGCGGCGCCAAACCTCTGGCCGGTGGCCAGACGCTGCTGGCCTCGATGAAGCTGCGCCTGTCCGAACCTGGCTCGCTGGTCGACCTCGGCGGCATCAAGGAACTGGCCGGCATCCGGCGCGAAGGCAACGCCTTGGTGATCGGCGCCATGACGCGCCACCTCGACGTGGCCAACAGCGCCGAAGTCAAGGCCGCGATCCCCGGCCTGGCCGATCTGGCCGCCCACATCGGTGACAAGCAGGTGCGCGTCATGGGCACGATGGGCGGCTCGGTCGCCAACAACGACCCCGCCGCCTGCTACCCCAGCGCGGTGCTGGGCCTGGGCGCCACGGTGCACACCACGCAACGCCAGATCGCGGCCGACGATTTCTTCCAGGGCATGTTCACCACCGCCCTGAACGAGGGTGAACTCATCACGGCCATCCGCTTCCCGATCCCGAAGAAGTCGGTCTACATGAAGTTCAACCAGCCGGCCTCGCGCTTCGCGCTCACCGGCGTCTACCTCGCGGTGACCGACGGCGGCGTGCGCGTGGCCGTGACCGGCGCGAGCAGCGGCGGCGTGTTCCGCCACACCGGGCTGGAAGACGCACTCAACAAGAGCTTCACAACGCAGGCCGCTGCGGCCGTGAAGGTAGATTCGAGCGACCTGAACGCCGACCTGCACGCCACCGCAAACTACCGCGCCAACCTCATCAGTGTGCTCACACAAAGAGCGGTCGCCCAGTTGAGCTGAAGCCTCGGCGGCCCGTTGCAGCAGGCCCCGCGTTGCCAGACCCGGGGCCTTTTTTCTGTGATTCCACCAGCCCTTCTTTTCATGACCGCTTTCACCTCCATCGACGCCCTCATCCAGGCACTGAAGACCGCCGGCTACCACGCCGACCGACGCCTGGCCACGGCGGTGTTTCTCGCGCTCAAGCTGCAGCGTCCGCTGCTGCTGGAAGGCGAGCCCGGCGTGGGCAAGACCGAGCTGGCCAAGGCGCTGGCGAAGGTCTTGCAGCGCGAGCTGCTGCGTCTGCAGTGTTACGACGGGCTGGAGCAGCGCGAGGCGCTGTACGAATGGAACTACGCGGCCCAGCTGCTGCACATGCGCGCCGCCCAGGCGAGGCACGACGCGGCCGGCAGCGCGGACGAGGTGGAACGCATCGAACGCGAGGTCTACCAGGAGCGTTACCTGATCCGCCGCCCGCTGCTGCAGGCGCTGCAGGCGCCCGCACCCGGCGCGCTGCTGCTGATCGACGAGGTGGACCGCGCCGACGAACCCTTCGAGGCCTTTCTGCTGGAGTACCTGGGCGAATACCAGGTCAGCATCCCCGAGCTGGGCACGGTGCGCGCGCTGATCGCGCCGGTGACCATCCTCACCAGCAACCGCACCCGCGAGCTGAACGATGCGGTCAAGCGCCGCTGCCTCTACCACTGGCTCGACTACCCCGATCGCGAGCGCGAGCTGGACATTGTGCGTGCCCAGGTGCCGCAGGCTTCGGCCGAACTCTCTGCCCAGGTGGCCGAAGTGGTGGGCCGCCTGCGCAGCCAGCCTTTTGCCAACGCCTTCCAGCGCGCGCCCGGCATCGCCGAGAGCGTGGAGTGGGCCAAGGCTCTGGTGGCGCTGGACACGCTGGCCATCGACCCCGAGGTGCTGTCGGACACGGCCGGCATTCTGTTCAAGCAGCGCGAAGACGTGGCCGCGCTCACGCGGGACATGGCGGCCGAGCTGCTCAAGCCCGCCGACGCGGAAGCCTGATCACCATGCAACTCGGTGACGCCCGCACCGGCAAGCTGGCCGACAACATCACCGGCTTCGGCCGCGCGTTGCGCCGCGCCGGCGTGCGGGTGGACAGCTCGCGCATCGCGCTGGCCGCCGACGCGGCGCTGGCCGTGGGCCTGGAGCGCAAGCAGGATGTGAGCGCGGCGATGGAGGCGGTGCTGGTCAGCCGCGAGCAGGACCGGCTGGTGTTCCGCGAGCTGTTCGATGTGTACTTCCGCAACCCCGAGATCGCGCAGAAGCTGCTCTCGCAACTGCTGCCCAGTGCCGAGGGCAAGGCCGAGCCCAGCCAGCGCCGCCCGCGCGTGCGCGAGGCGCTGTCGCCGCAAAAGACCTTCGGCCACCAGGCCCAGCCCAAGCAGGAAGACCAGAAGGTCGAGTTCGACGCGGCCATGACGGCGAGCGACCTGCAGCGCCTCAAACACGCCGACTTCAACGCCCTCTCGGGCACCGAATACCGCCTGGTCGAGCGGCTGGCGCGCGACATCCGCCTGCCGCTGCCCAGCGTTGCCTCGCGCCGCACCCGACCGGGCGCGCGCGGTGCGCAACCGCACTGGCCGGGCATGATGCGCAGCGCCGTGCGCAACGGCGGCGAGCTGCTGGAGCTGCCGCGCCTGGAGCGGCGCGAGCAAGCGCTGCCGCTGCTGGTGCTGGTCGACGTGTCGGGCTCGATGGAACGCTACACGCGGCTGCTGCTCGCCTTCCTGCACGCGGCCACGCGCCAGCACCGC
The DNA here is from genome assembly GCF_018780075.1 of Hydrogenophaga sp. Lineage (GTDB taxonomy): Bacteria > Pseudomonadota > Gammaproteobacteria > Burkholderiales > Burkholderiaceae_C > Hydrogenophaga. The sequence goes on along the minus strand of NZ_JADMKB010000043.1, from coordinate 5,928 downwards.
CGCCGCGACGTGTTCGCCTTCGGCACCCGGCTCACCGACCTCACGCCCGCCTTCCGCCTCGCCGACACCGACGAGATGCTGGCGCACGCCAGCCAGGCCATCGAAGACTTCGCCGGGGGTACCCAGCTGGGCGAAGCGCTGCACACCCTGCGCCACGATCACGCGCGCCGCCTGGTCGGCCGCCGCACCCTGGTGCTGATCGTCACCGACGGGCTGGACACCGGTGAACCCCAAGAACTCGGCGAAGCGCTGGACTGGCTGCGCCGCCGATGCCGCCGCCTGCTCTGGCTCAACCCCCTGCTGCGCTTCGACGGCTACGCGCCGCTGGCGCGCGGCGCCGCCGAACTGCACAGCCACGCCCACGGCATGCTGGCGGTGCACAACCTCAGCAAGCTCGAAGACCTGGCCAGCGGCCTGGCGACCCTGATGAAGAGATGAAGATTTCACCGAACCGCAAGAAAGAAGGAATCCCAACATGGACATGCAAGGCAACCGATCCCTCGCCATCAACCAGCAACAGGCCTGGGACGCGCTCAACGACCCCGAGGTGCTCAAGGCCTGCATCCCCGGCTGCGACAAGGTGGAGCCGACCGGCGAGAACCAGTACGCCGTGGGCATGGCACTGAAGATCGGCCCGGTGTCGGCCAAGTTCGCCGGCAAGATCCTGCTCAGCGACATCGTCGCGCCCGCGTCGTACAAGATCAATTTCGAGGGCCAGGGCGGCGTCGCCGGTTTCGGCAAGGGCGCGGCCGAAGTGAAGCTCAGCCCCAACGGCAGCGGCTGCGAACTGGACTACACGGTGCACGCCAACGTGGGCGGCAAGATCGCGCAGCTGGGCCAGCGCCTGATCGACGGCACAGCCAAGGCCATGTCGGAAGACTTCTTCAAGCGCTTCGACGAAGCGATGCAGAAGGCCCATCCCGAGGCCTATGCGACGCGGGACGCAGCGGTCGCTGCCGCAGCGGCTGACACTGTGGCCACGCCGGTGGCAGCGCCTGCCGCCAGCGGCGGCGGTGTGCCCGTCTGGTTGTGGGTGGCCGGCGCGGTGGCCATCGGCGTGATCTGGTGGCTGAGCCGCTGAGTCGCGGTGACGGCACACTCCCCACCTGGAGACAACCCATGGAAAACCTCGACATCACGGTGCTGCGCAAGCTGCTGCAATGGCGGCGCGACGGGCAACGGGCGCTGCTGGCCACGGTGGTCCGCACCTGGGGGTCGTCGCCGCGCCCGGTCGGCTCGATCATGGCGCTGTGTGAAACCGGCTCGGTGGTGGGCTCGGTCTCGGGCGGCTGCATCGAAGACGACCTGATCTACCGCTACAGCCGGGCCAACGCCCCCGCGGGCGTGCAGCCCGCCGCGGGCATCACGCACGACATTCCCACCGGACCGCCCGAGCGCGTGACCTACGGCGTCACCGCCGACGAAGCCCACCGCTTCGGCCTGCCCTGCGGCGGCACGCTGGAGCTGCTGCTCGAATTCAACCCCGATGCCGACACGCTCGCGGCACTGGTGCAGGCCCTGAGCATAGGCCGACTGATGCAGCGTTGCACCGAGCTCGCCACCGGCGCGGTCACGCTGCAGCCCTGCGACAAGCCCGCGGGTCTCAGCGACGACGGTGTGACGCTGCGCAACACCTTCGGTCCCGAGTACCGCATGTTGCTGATCGGCGCAGGCCAGCTCACCGAGTACCTCTCGACCATGGCCCTGTTCTGCGGCTTCGCGGTCACGGTCTGCGACCCGCGTGAGGAGTACCGCGGCAGCTGGGCCGTGGCCGGTGTGGCGCTGGCCCACGGCATGCCCGACGACGTGGTGCGCGAATTCCAGGTCGACCGCCGCACCTGCGTGATCGCGCTCACCCACGACCCGAAGCTGGACGACCTCGCCCTGCTCGAAGCGCTGCAGACCGAAGCGTTCTACGTCGGCGCCATCGGCTCGCGGCGCAACAACGAGGCGCGCCGCGCCCGGATGATCGAGCACCTCGACCAGACCGAGGCCAGCCTGGCCCCGCTGCGCGGCCCGATCGGCATCTACATCGGCAGCAAGATGCCGTCCGAGATCGCGGTCAGCATCATGGCCGAGGTGCTGGCGGTGAAAAACGCGGTGCCCCTGCCGCGCGATACCCAGGTGGGGTGGGCCAAAGACCGGCTGAGGACGAGGTAACCCCCTGCAGCGCTGCGCGCTACCCCCCAAGGGGGCGGCACGGGCCGTCCGGCAGAGCCGGCCCGGCGGTGCCCTGGGCTGTTGCGCCTCATGCGTCGGGGTAAGCCCCGGCACCATGGCATGTGATTTGCGCTGATGCTCGGCAGACGCGCGAACCGTGGTGACTTGATCCGCCACTGTCGCAATTTGCAACACTTGTGTCCCAGATCCCACCGACCGCAGAGGCAGACGTGATCCCAGCCGCCACCCACTCCCCACCGACCGACCAGCGCCTGGCCCTCATCGAACGGGCGCGCCACGCGGTGCTGGACGCCCGCGAAGCCCGTCCCTCGCCCTGGGTCTCGCCCAGCATCGAACGCTCGTGGCGGCGCTGCCTGGCACTGGGACACGAACCCCGGCAACGGGTGAGCTTCGAACCGGTGTCGGTGGGCAGCATGCGCCACGCGCTGGAGGCCAGCCAGCCCCTGATCCAGGCCGCAGCGCCGGTGATCCGCTCGCTCTCGCGTGCCATGGTGAACAGCCGGTATTTCGCCATCCTCACCGACGCGCGCGGCACGGTGATCGACGTCGATGGCCCGGTGGACCGCAACGACCCGCGCGCGTCCGCCATCGCCAGGGTGGGCGTGGACCTGTCGGAGTCGGCCGTGGGCACCACCGCCATCGGCACCACGCTGGCCGACCACGCGCCGGTGTGGTTGCACCGGGGCGAACACTTCTTCAACGACACCGGGGTGTTCAGCTGCGCCGGCGCGCCCATCTGGGGGCCCGACGGGCAATGCGTCGGCATGCTGGACCTCACCGGGGTGGATGTGGCCGAGCAGCCCGCGCTCAAGCACCTGGTGAGCCAGTCCGCGCGCAGCATCGAGAACGCCCTCACCACCGCCCGCCCTCACCGGCTGCTGCTGCGACTGAACTGGCCCGGCCGGGTGCTCGGCGACGACAACGACGGGCTGGTGTGCGTGGACGGCGACGGGTGCATCAGCGGCGCCAACCGCGCCGCGGCGGACATGCTCGGCCTTTCGCCCCAGCGCCAGTCCCTTCACATCAGCGAGGTCTTTGCCGTGCCGTCCGACAGCCTCTTCGACGCTGCGCGCAGCCACCGGCCTGCGGCCGAGGTGCCGTTGTGGTCGGGCCTGCGCCTGCTGGTGCTGGCACTGAACCCCGGCCCGGCTGGCCTGACCGGCGCCGCCCGCCCAGTGAGCCACAGCGTGCCCCTGAGAGACGTGGAGACCGCCCTCATCCGGCGCGCGGTGGACGAAGCCCGCGGCAACGTGATGGAAGCCGCAAGAGCACTCGGCATCAGCCGCGCCACCGTGTACCGCAAGCTGAACAAGCGGTGACCCCCCGCGCCGCCTGCGGCGTCACCCCCCGGGGGGCAACGCGAGCGGACTGGCAGAGCCAGCTCCGCCGCGTTCTGGGTGAAGTCATTTCGCTTCGGTTGGCTGCGTGAAGGTGAGACACACCGTTTGCGCTCCCCGAGCAGCCTGAAGGTCTTGTCGGCGCGACGTGCCTCAATCCAGAACGCGGTGGAACCGGCTTTGCCGGGCCACTCGCGTTGCCCCCTGGGGGGTGACGCGAAGCGGCGCGGGGGGAACTCGGCTACGGCGCGGTGAGCGTCAACCCGTGCTGCTTGAAGATCGCCAGCATCTCGCCGCTGTCGCGCAGGGATTTCATGGCGCCTTCGAGGGCCTGCGCCAGTTCCCTGTTCGCCGACCTGACCGCCATGCCCACCGGCCAGCCGGTGTCGGCGATGCCGTTGTTGAAATTGAGCTTGCTGAGGCGGAAGTGGGCGGCGGCGCCCGGGTTGCGGAACAGCACCGACTCGGCCTGGGCCCGCGTCACGAAAGCGGCCACGGCCTTGCCGTCCACGGCGGCCTGGGCGGCTTCGACACCCGTGTTGTAGATCGTGACCTGGTTGCGCAGCAGCCCGCCACCGTGGCCCATGAGCACGCTGGCGGCGCCCGCGCCGCGCTCGGCCGCGAGCGCCACACCCTTGAGGTCTTCGGGCACCGCCGCATCGGCCAGCTTGCGCGTGTCGTGCATCAGCATCACCGACTGGCGCATGTAGGGCGCAAAAATCATCACCTGCGGGTTGCCCTGCGCGAGGAATTTGTCGGCCGGCACCTGCAGCATCACGTCGGCCGGGCCGTAGCCCAGGTAGTGACCGCGCCAGACCATGTTGCGCAGGTCATCGCCCATGTTCTCGCCCGCGTCGTAGGGCAGCAGCGAGAGCTTGAGCTTCAGCTGCCGCGCCAGGGCCTCGGCCAGCGACACGTCCAGCCCCTTCATGTCGGTGACGGGCCCGTCCGACAGCGGCGCGTTGTCCTTGTACACCGCGACCTTGAGCACACCGCTGGCCTTGATGCGGGCGAGGTCGGTCAGCTCGGTCTGGGCCTGCGCCGGCCAGTGCCCGGCGAGCACCGGCAGCAGCAGGGCCAGCGCCGCGCGGCGGCGCAGGGAATGGATGGGGTGTGAACGTGGCGGCCTGGGGGTCTGGGTCATGTGGCTTGTCTCGTTGTTGTGGTGTTCACTGCGCAGCGCCTTGGGGGACAGCCCAATCAGGGCTCGCGACGCGTTTCGATGTAGGTGCGGATCGACCAGATGGCTTCCTGCGAGAGCGTGCCCTCGAACGGCGGCATGTACACCCGGCCGTCGCGCACACGCCCGCGCCGCACGGTGGCAATGAAGTAGTCGTCCATTTCCTTGAAGCAGGCGGCCTTCTTGGTCGCATCGGCCATGCCGGTGCAATCGGCGTCGAGCTTGCGCAGGTCGGGCGAAATGCCGCCGGAAATGGCTTCGAGCCCGTGGCAGCGCGCGCAGTTCTGGTTGTAGGCCGAGGTGCCGATGCGCAGCGCTTCGCCGCGCGCCGGGCTCTGTTCGTTGTAGGGGTTGGCATCGCGCCATTTCTCGCCGAGCTGCGGCAAGGTTTTGGTGTCGACGGCTTGAGGCGTCACGTCGCCGTGGGCCATGACGGCGGCGGCGGCCAGGCTGCAGGCGGCGAGGGCCAGCAGGCGCAGGGCCGAACGCGCCGGTGGCTTGAGAAAATGGGTCTTCATGGGGCTTGTCTCCGGGGTCAAAAAAAGGGGCTCAGGAGCCTGAAAAGCAATAAGCAGGCCACCGGTTTTTGATCCCCGGTCTCATGGCCACAAGGGTGCCACCGCCCGCCACCACTGTTCCAATTTGCACCACAACCCTGTGCCACACGGACCGACTGTGACAGCCCGCGCGGGTTTGTCCGGCCAGATCGGCCCTTCTGTGCGTGGCCGGCGATTTGCTTATGTACCAGATCGAGGCAAATGCCACACACTGTTTCACTCGGGGAATACCCAGTGTTGATTCGTGGCACAGATATGAAGAAAATCACATGACTCACGAACCACACAACGACGGTCCACCCCAGGGCGCATCACAAGATCCGAACTGGACCATGGACTACTGGGGGGGATTCCCCTCGGACTCTGGAGACAACATGAGTGCCGCCATGTACACCCGCCCCGGCGGTGAGCGAGCCGACACTCCGCCACCGGCCCTCTCCCCCGCCGGTCACGACCCGATCGGTCAGTCGCACCAGCGTTCGCGCGCCTACGGCATCACCGAACAGAGCGAACCCGACTTCTCCAGCCCCTCGCGCGGCATCCTGACCGAAGCGCTGGACGAAAACCGGTTTTTGTTCCAGCACGCCGCACCGGTCATGGAGACGCTCTACGACCAGATCGTCAACACCCACAGCATGGTGCTGCTGACCTCGGCCAAGGGCATGGTGCTGCA
>NZ_JADMKB010000065.1 GCF_018780075.1 Hydrogenophaga sp. | reverse complement strand
TCGTCAGTGCCATTGATGCTGCTCCATTCTTCAAGGTGGGATTCCCGGCAGGCCCGACGCCAAGCTCGCCCCGATCATTTGGATTTTGCCTGGAGGCCCGGCGAATCCTCGACAAGGGCCCTGGTCGGGGTGGTCGCCTGGAGCCGAGACGCATGGGCGACCGGCAGATGTGCAGCGGTTGCGGCCGGTGGTTGCTGCCAGGCGCACTCACTCCGATTGCCAGAAGTGGCTGTTGTTTACAGGGACCGGCGCTGGCCAAAGTGACAGCTATCCGTGGTACTGCAGTCGTAGGGCGTCCGCGACTCGTCTGGCGGTGCCACCGCCCGATTCCTCACTATCTGGACTGCCAGCACACATCCGATACGGGCGTCTGGTGCTGTACTCAGAATTGCCAGTTCTAGGCTGATGCAGGTTTCGTTGGCACCGACGTGAACATCTTGAGCTTGCTCGAACTGTATGGGACTGAGATAGCCGAGTGTCAATTAACGACGCGTTGGCCTGAGGACTCACTCGGCGCGAACAAACATGTCTGGGCATCGCTGACGACCATCATGGTCTTGTCGTGTCTGGGCCCCCGAACACTGGAGTCTCTACGGTCCCCATGTGCGATGGCGCCGAAGTGCATATCTGATTCCATCTCACCCCGAAATATTGACACTGGAGTCGGTGCGATTTCAGTAGCACTGCCACTGTGCATTAGCGGCAGTGCTCGTGAGCGAATGTGTCAATCCAGATGGGGCGCCGGCTCCGCCAGCAACTCCTTCAGATAGAGGTCAATCTGGGCGATCGCATCTGCGTCTGTGCCAAACAGGGCGAGGTGACCGTCATAGCTGGCGATCGGCCTGAATTCGCTGTTCGAGATCAACTGCTGTTCTGCTTGACAGTCGGACGGCGGAAAGAACATGTCTGTGGCGATGGGCATGACATAGGTTCTAGCGCGAATACGGCCCAAAGCCGCAGCCTTGTCCCCGTTAGTGTTTCGACTGATGTCTCCGCGCTGCCACTTCCATGCCATGCACAACAGATTGTTGGGGTCCATTGGGCCGAAATACCCGGTCATGAAACCATCCACAAAAGCCTGCATGGACTCAAAGCCCAGCACGCGGTGGCGACCGCCCCGGAAGAACTCTGTACTCCAACCCATCACGGTCCACAGCATGGCATGGCGTTTGAGGCCGGCAGCGACATCAGCCGATGACTGGTAGTGGCCCTCTTGGAAACCCGGATCGGTGGTGATGGCCTCGATCAATGTTTCCGTGAAAAGGAAGTCGTGCTCGGTGTTGCAGGCCGTTCCGGCAATGGGAGCGGCGCGTTCCACCATGTCGGGATAGCGCACCGCCCACTCATAGGTTTGCTGCGCCCCCATGGAGCCTCCGGTGACCAGCGCCAGGCGCCGGATGCCGAAGTGCTCCGTCAGCAAACGGTGCTGGGCACGCACGTCGTCGCAGATGCGCACCTTCGGAAAATTGGGCCCCGCGTGTGCCCCGGTGCTGTTGTGCGGTGACACAGAAAGGCCGCTGCCGATCTGATTGACAACAACGATGAAGTACTTGGTCGTGTCCAGTGCCCGTCCGGGCCCGATGTAAACCTGCTCCATGATCTTGCTGGTTCCCGAGTACCACGTGGGTACCAGGATGGCGTTGTCCTTGGCCGCATTGAGCTTGCCATGGGTGGCCACGGCCAGCTCGCAGTGCTCCAGAACGCCGCCCTCTGCGAGTTCCAGGCGCCCAATGTCTATGAGCTGAAATGGGCCGTGGTTTTCTTGTGTGTAGTAGGTATTCATGCTTGTCTCCGTGTTTGTAGTGAGGATGGGGCGGCCAAAGGTGACCGCCCCGGCTTGCATCAGCGCGCTGTGTAGCCGCCGTCAATGACCAGTTCGGCGCCCGTGACCCAGCGTGCCTGGTCCGAAGCGAGGTAGACCACGCCCCAAGCGATGTCGTCCGGTGTGCCTGTTCCGCCCAGCGGGTGCAGTGCGTCCAGAGACGCTTTGGCGGCAGTGGCATCCCATCCTGCGTCGTTCACGTACCGCTTCACTAGCGCCGTGAAGATGAAGCCCGGATGCACCGAGTTGAACCGGATCCGGTCTGCGGCGTATGTCAGGGCATCGTTCTTGGTCATGGTGCGAACAGCACCTTTTGCCGCGTGGTACGGCGGGATGTCGCCGCCCCCGACGATTCCGTAGATCGACGAGATGTTGACCACGGATCCGCCCCCGCTGCGCTTGAGGTGGGGCACTGCATGTTTCGTGCACAGGAAGACGGCGGTCGTGTTGACAGCCATCACGTGTTCCCATTCGCTCAGAAGCAACTGGTCGGTGGGTTTGTTGACCCCTTCGATGCCAGCGTTGTTCACCAGCACGTTCAATTGCCCGAAGCGGCTGACGGTTGAGTCCATGGCACTGCGTACCTGCGCCTCGTCTGTCACATCGGTTCGCACGAACATGGCTTGGTGGCCGGCGGCTTCGAGTCCATCCACCACCGTCTGGCCACGGGCATCGATGTCAAAGACAGCGATTGCAGCGCCTTCCTCGGCCATCCGCAGCGCGATGGCTTCACCCAGCCCATTGCCTCCACCGGTAACCACCGCCACTTGACCTTTTAGTCTGCTCATATGGGTCTCCCGGTTCAGCGAATGTCGAAACCGGGGTAGCTGGTTCGTGCCAGTTCATCGCACTTGGCGTGGTAGTTGCCCACCCCACCGATGTACGACAGCAGGCGGCGCGGCTTGCCATCCACGTTCGAACCCATGTACCAGGAGTCGGTCTTGACCACGAGTGTCTTGGCAGCGGTTTCATCGTGGTGCTGCACCCAGGCATCCTCAAAATCCTTACTCGCTTCCACCACGGTCTTGCCTTGCTTGCGCACGTAGGCAAGGCAATCGCTGATCCAGTCCACCTGCTGCTGCAGGCAGGTGGTCATGTTGCACAGGGCGGCAGACGGTGCGAGCGGCGCGCCAGTGGTGAACAAGTTGGGATAGCCATGCACTTGAAGGCCCATGGCGGTGCGAATCTCCTGCGACCACTGCTCTTTCAGAGAGCGGCCCCCGCGGCCACGGATGTCGATGCGACTGAGCGCACCGGAACCTGCGTCAAAGCCCACGGCCAACACGATGATGTCCACCTCGTGCACCTTTCCGTCGGCGGTCTGGATGCCTTCGGGCACGATGCGTTCGATCGGGGACTGCTGGCAGTCCACCGTTTCGACGTTGGGCTGCAAGTACACCTCCAGGTACTTGTTTTCCAGCGGTACGCGGTGGGTACCAAAGCCGAAGTCCGTCGCAGCCGGGATCAGGAGCTTGCACAGGTCCGGGTTGTGCTTGAGGCGATCGCGCATCTTGACCCTAACGAACTCCGACACTGTTTCGCTCACTTGTTCGTCGAAGAACATTTCAGGGAACGAGGCCAGCCACAGAGCCAGTGAGCCGTCGTTCCACAGTTTTTCCAACACGACTGTGCGCTCGTCAGGGGTTTTTTCGGCCCACGGACCGGCATCGAAGTCGTAGTCGAAGCCGGCAAAGGTCTCGCGCACGCGCTTCTTGAGTTGGTGGAACTGTGCTCCCCACTTGGCCCATTCCTCAGCACTGTACTTGGGGTTCTTCATCGGGATCACGTACTGTGGTGTGCGTACGAAGATCTTCATCGATCCGACCTCGGGAGCGATGGTCTGGATCACTTGGATGCCTGTGGCACCGGTGCCGACGACGGCCACGCGCTTGCCCTTGAAATCCACCGGGGTTTTGGGCCACAGGCCAGTGTGGTAAATCTCGCCATTAAAACTGGTCTGGCCGGGAAAGCGGTCCGACAGAGGTGCTGACAGCATGCCGCAACAGGCGATCAGGAACTGTGCCTGGATTTTCTCGCCCTGGTCGGTAGTGATGTTCCAGCGGTTCTCCGTTTCGTCGAAATGGGCCGAGGTGATACGGGTGCTGAACTGGATGTCCTTCTTCAGGTCCAGCTTGTCGGCCACGTAATTCAGCCAGCGCTCTGTTTCCGGTTGTGCTGGGAAGCGCTCCGAAGGTTGCCAGGATTTGTACAGCTCCTCCGAGAACCAGTACTGGTAAATCTCGGCCTGTGAATCAAAGCGGGCGCCGGGATAGCGGTTCCAGTACCAGGTGCCTCCCACGCCGGACGCGGTGTCATATGCCCTCACGGACATGCCCATTTCTCGAAGGCGGTGCAATTGGTACAAGCCGGCCACGCCAGCTCCGATGACAACCGCGTCATAACTTGTGACGGCGGATTTCGACTGGCCTTGGTCGGCCTTTTGCAAAGTGATGGTGTCCATCTTGTCTCCTGTGACGTTCATGTTGACCGGCTGTGCTGGCCGGTGAATTCGGTATCACAGCCTCAAAGAGGTTGTGCAATACCGAGAACGAATCTTGGAGACACCCGCTTCTCGGGTCTTGTCGATTTCAGGCGTTTTTTTGTACCTGACGGTGAATCGGACGCTGGCACCTTCGATGAGAGTCACTACACCTTTTTTAGGCGAGACGGCGTGACGCCAAGTCGAGCCTGGAAGACTCGGGTCATGTGCGCCTGATCTGAAAACCCGCAAGCAAACGCAACCTCCTTAATGGCCATCAGTCCTTGAGACAGAAGGCGGCGGGCGCGTTCGACCCGTCGGTCCATCACATACGCATGAGCCGAGCGACCGGTGGTCGACTTGAAATGTCTCGTAAATGTCCACACGCCGAGTTCTGCCACCTTGGCCATTTGCTCGATGGTGATGTCCTCGTGTAGGTGAGTCTCAATGTATTCATCCAGTCGGCGCAAGCGACCAGGCGGGAGTGCTCCTGCGACGAAACAGTCCCTGTAGGTCACTGCAGCATAGCGACGCAGCAGATGCACTGTGAGTTGCATCGCTAGAGCCTCTGCGTACAAAGCTCCACCCAATCCCTGCTGTTGGGCCTCCAGTGTGATGGCATCGGCGATGTTGGTCACGACGGGGTCCTGTGCGCGCAGCAGGTCAAGAAGTCGGACCTCTGCTACCTGTCGTTCCATAACATCTGACGCTACCCTGCACATGAGAGCTTCTGACAAATAGGTGTGGGACACGTCTATGCATTGCGTCCAGTACCAATGTGACGACTCGGAGTGCGTCAACAATGAAAAAACGCCGGGTTCACAAGCAGCCTTGCTCCACTTCCCGTCCAGACAACGCTCCATTGGCGTTTGACCCGACCTGTAGCGGACGATCATGACGTGGTCCATCGGTGGGATCGGCACGTCCAGCCCGGTATATCGGTACGAACGATGAGAAACGCCTTTCCACCCGAGACCATCGCTTGCTGACATGACTCTGCCTGGTACCCAATTGGGCAGGTCCGGAGGCGATATCAGAACTGGCATATTGATATGGTTCAACAGTGCCAGTGACAAACATACCGGTGAAATCATCAATAGGGTAAACCACTACTTGCAACGGGCTGTGGCGTCGCCTGCCGGACCTCGATTCTCGCGCTGGACACAGTCATTAGGTTGGAGGCTTGGCTGATCAGAGCGACGATCTCGGCGCGACTCAGGGCTTTTGACAGCCCTACGGGCCTACAAGGATCAGCCGCTTTGAACGGCCGCATCCGTGCTGGCTGAAGGTCTGTAGGGGGTCGGTGCACCAGTTCTTCCGAGGTGCGAGCGGCCATTCTCATGATTTGACCAGTCGACACTTGCCGAGCGACCGGTTCAGATAGTTGACTGGTCACTTGAAATCCTGACTTGTGTGCCGGTTTTGGCGCCTCGAAAGAGCCCAGTCGTAAAAGTCGAGTGACAGCAACCAGCCTTGACCAGGCGTTGAACGCCACTGAGTGAACTACCGGCTCCTGGCCGACAGCCGACACGCGTCAGTCCCCATACCGCTCGACCCAAACCGTCGGCGACATGCTGCCTGCGGCAAACCTCAGGCTCTGCCGCACAGCCAACGCTTCGAGCCAGCGCGCGGCCACTGTCCTCGCCCGCTGAGCCTTGGGAGCAAAAGCGCGGCTGAGCGCGCAGTCGTGGGTGAGCTGGTGCACCTGCACAGCGGGGTGGCGCTGCTGGAGCCCATGCCCATGGCGAGTGTGGCGACGCGGCACAAGGTGCAGGTACATCTGCCGCTCAAACGGCGGAGTCCTTGCATCCGGCGGAAAGGACCACGCGCCACCTTGCCCAGGGCAGCGCCCGCCCTCAGTGGCTGGCGGCGACCTTGGCGTGCAGCTTGGCCGCGATGTATTCACCGTGCGTCACGTGCAGCAGGCCGGCGACCTTGCTGATGAGGTGGTTCTCGTGCACGTCGAGGTGCCCGTCGGCAAAGGCGATCTGCCACATGGCCTCGACCACCTGGATTTTCTGTTCCTGGGTGAACCGCTCGTTCAGGGTGCTGGTGAAGCGGTGGTAGTCGTACAGGCCCTGGGCCGTGGCCTCGGCCAGCTCCACCAGGCGCGCGAGTTCGTCGGGCGCCAACGCAAATGTGGCCTTCAGCGCCGCGAACAGCGCCGCCTGCTCGTCGGGCCCGGTGACGGGGTCGGCCTTGAGCACCTCCACCAGCAGCACGGCGGTGGCCAGCTGCACGGTGTGTTGGCGTTCGGCGGGCGCAGGCTCGGCGGGCGCGGTGAAGCTGTCGAACAGGTCTTTGAGGGTGCGAAGCATGGTGAAGGGTGGTGAAAGGTGGTGTCTGTGTTCGGGCTCAGGGCAACAACCGCAGCACCCGCCCGTTGCGCGAGTCGGTCAGCAGGTAGATGAACCCGTCGGGGCCTTCGCGCACGTCGCGCACGCGTTCGCCGATGTCGGCCTGCAGTTTTTCTTCCTTCACCACCTTGGTGCCGCTGAGCGTGAGCCTGGCCACGTGCTGGAACTTCAGCGAGCCCACGAGCATGCTGCCCTTCCAGGCTTTGCCGTAGCGATCGCTGGTGACGAAGGCCATGCCGGAGGGAGCGATGGACGGCACCCAATAGTGCTCCGGCTGCTCCATGCCGGCCTGGCTGGTGATGCCCTGGCCGATGGCGCCGCCGCCGTAGTTTTCACCGTAGGTGATGACGGGCCAGCCGTAGTTCTTGCCGGCCTCGGGGTGGTTGATTTCGTCGCCGCCCTGCGGGCCGTGTTCGCTGGTCCAGAGGCGGCCGTCGGGGCCCAGGGCCGCGCCCTGCAGGTTGCGGTGGCCGTAGCTCCAGATCTCGGGCAGCGCGCCGGGGCGCGTGGTGAAGGGGTTGTCGGGCGGCGCCGTGCCGTCCTTGCGCAGGCGCACCACCTTGCCGTGGTGGTTGTCCAGGGTCTGGGCGTCGTCCTTGCGGGCGAAGCGGTCGCCGAGCGTGAGGAACAGCGTGTGGTCCTTGCCCTCGACGATGCGGCAGCCGAAGTGCACCTTGCTGGCGAATTTGGGCTTCTGGCTGAACACCACCTTCACGCTCTCCAGCGCGGTGGCGTCGTCGGACAGGCGGGCCGAGGCCAGGGCGGTGGAGTTGCCGCCGGCACCGGGCTCGGAGAAGCAGAAGTAGACGGTGCGGTTGCGCGCGAAGTCGCGGTCGGTGACCACGTCGAGCAGGCCGCCCTGCCCCTGGGCGTCGACCTTGGGCAGGCCCGCGAGCGGGGCACCCAGCGTGCCGTCGGCCGCGACCACGCGCATGCGGCCCGGCCGCTCGGTGACCAGCAGGCGACCGCCGTCGATGAAGGCCAGGCCCCAGGGGTTCTGCAGGCCACTGGCCACGACCTCGGTGCGCAGCTTGGCCGCGTTGGCGCTCGCCGCCAACAACAGCGCCAGCGGGATGGCCATGAGGGACGCACGGGTCATGGGGTTCTCCTGTGTTTCAAGCGATCGCGGTGGGAGCCCCTGCCAGCCCCAGGGTTCCCAGGATCAGCCAAAGGGGCGCACACCGAACAGTGCCGCGTGGGCCCACATCACCGTCAGGCCATAGAGCGCCAGACCGCCGATCAGGGCGATGGCGTCGTTGGCCCCGCTGGCGGGCAAGGCGGGCGCGCTGCGGATCAGCCCGGCCAACGCGCGGCGCTTCACCGAGATGCGGTCGGCCACAGCCCACACGAGGAAGCCGCCGAACAGCAGCACATCGGCCAGCGAGCCGCCCGTGACCGACTGGGCCAGCAGGTGGGCCAGCGCCCAGAGCTTGACCGCGAGCAGCATGGGGTGTTTGGTGGCGCGCTGGATGCGCCCGGGCAGGTAGGCCGCGAGCAGCAACACGAAGACCGGGAGCAGGAGCAGCGCGGCCAGGTGCCGGAAGCCCCCGGGCAGGCTGTAGAGCATCACCGGGGTTTCGCGCGCCAGGCCGTAGCCCCAGACGATGAGCACCAGCCCGACGGCCGACACCACGGAATACAGGCCTTTGAAGGCGTTTTCGCCCATCTGCGCCGCGAGCCGGTTGCGCCCCCTGGGCGACACGATGGAGACGCTGTGCACGCCGAGAAACAACACCAGCCCCAGAACCAGCCACGCCATGTCCATCTCCCCTGTTGATTGCACGCCAGAAGGCCTGAAGGTGACCTGGCGCGATGAGCTGCCGACTGTAGCGCGAAGCGCCGCACAGCGGATTTCGGCGATGGGTGTTTCAGCACCTCGCTGGGACCGATGGCGTCACCCAAAAGGAGTGGGTATGCCTGCTGGCTCGCTCCTGCATCACGTTGGGGCAGGTGGTTTGGGTGGGCGGGCGCAGTCCCCATTCGCGGTTGCCACAGAGCGGGTGCGCTGCAACGGTGTTGATGAAGCAACGGCAGCGTGACCATGCAGACGCCCGAGCGGTGGAACGGAGAACGACCACCCGGACCACCTGCCCGTGCCCACCCGCAACGAGCGCCGAAGGCAGAGCGAAACGACTCAGCCGCCAGCCACCCGCCCCAGCGCCAGAACCGCCTCGTCCATGCCGGGACGCAGCGCCGGATCGGTCTGCAAACAGGCCCGCGCCAGCCCATCCAGAGCGGCCCACACCGGCCAATCGCCGGCGCCGGCGTGCGCCACCAGCTCTTCCAGCAGGCACCCAAAGGCCCTCACCTCCAGCGCCTGCAAGGCCCGACGAAGTTCCGGCTGGCCCAAGGGCAAGAGCGTTGCCGCGCCGAAATCGCTCAGCATCGCCTCACCGCTCTGCGGGTTCCACAGGATGTTGTGCGCGTACAGGTCGCCGTGCACCACCCCTCGCTGGTGCAGGTGGGCCACCGCGCCGGCGATGGTGCGGGCCAGCCGCAGCGCCTGCGGCGCACCGATGCGCCAGCCTTCGGCGTACACGTCGCGCGTGCAGCTCTCCATGCTGGGCGGCCCCGCGAGGTGCACATGCCCCGGCGGGATCAGCGGCAACAGCAGGCCCGGCGTGCCTTGCGGGTGGTCACCCAGCTCGGCCACGGGCGTGCACAGCGCCGGGTGCTGGCCGGCCACGAGGCTGCCCGCCAGTTCGTGCTCGGGCAGGCCGTCGCTGGTGACCGCGCCCTTGAACAGCTTGAGCGCGAGCCCCGTCCCGTGGCCCGGCGCCTGGACCCGCGAGATGCGCCCCGACGCACCTTCGCCCAGCGCCTCGCCGATCCGCAGCTGGCCCCAGGGCATCCGGGGCAAGGGCGCGGGCGTGGGCACGGCCCAGCCCAGCGGGTTGCCCGAGAGCGCCAGCCAGGCCAGGCGCGGCAAAGCGGTCAGCCAGGCGGGCAGTTGCTCGAAGCGGTTGGCCGAGAGCCGCAGCAGCTCCAGCCGCTCGGCGTGGGCCAGGCCCCCGGGCAGCGCGCTCAGGCGGTTGCCCGCGAGCATGAGCTTTTGCATCAGCGGGCGCTCACCCAGCGCATCGGGCAGGTGGTGAATGGCGTTGTCGGTCAGGATCAGCCAGCGCAAGGCCGGCGGCAGCGCGGCACCGGGCACGCGGGTGATGTTGCACGCCTTGAACCCCACCACCTCCAAGGCCGGGCAGTCGCCCAGCACCTCGGGCAGTTCGGTGAACGGGTTGTCGGAGCAGAAAACGATCTTCAGCTTCTTCAGGCGCGACAGCCCGGGCGGCAGCGAGGTCAGGCGGTTGCCGCTGAGGTTGAGCACCTCCAGCGTGTCGGCCAGCGCCAACACCTCGCTCGGCAGCTCGGTCAGACCCGCGCTCAGATCGAGCCGGCGGGTGCCGGCGAGCGCGCCGCTGCGCAGTTGTTCAAGGGTGTGCATGCAAAGACCAGGGGGAATGAGGTGGCATCGGCGCCGCCGTGCGGTGGAAAGACCGATTATCGAAGCCAGAGCACCGGCCGCCAGCCGCCCCAATACAGGGCACGGGCGGGCTCCTAGAATCGGTCAACCCTATTTTCAGCGGAGCGAACATGAACAAAAAACACCTGGTGATGGCGGCCCTGCTGGCCGCGGGCGGCAGCGCGCCGTGGGCGCAGGCCCAGAGCGTGTACGGCGAGATCGGCTACTCGCCGCTGTCGCTTGGCCTGTCGGTGCCGGTGATCGGCCTGCGCGCCACCGCGGAGCCCGTGATGCTGCGGGGCCTGGTGGGTTTTCAGCTCATCGACAGCTTCGCGATCGAAGCCATCGGCGGCCTCAACGCCCGCAGCAGCAGCGTGAAGAACAGCGGCTCCAGTGGCGTCAGCACCACAGCGAAGGTGAACCAGCTCTACGGCGTGTACCTGACGCCGAAGTTCGGTCTGGGCCCGGTGGAGGTGTTCGGCCGCGTGGGCATGGCGCGCACCAAGGTGACGTTCCAGGGGCTGGGCTCGGGCGAAGACAAGAAGCTCTCCTACGGTTTCGGGCTGCGCCTCATGCCCACCGACCACCTCTCGCTGAGCGTGGACCACATGAACTACCTCGACAGCGGCGGCGCCAGCGTGGACGGCTATTCGCTCAACCTCGGCCTGCGTTTCTGAGCGTCTGGACCGACCGAAAACCCTATGACCCAACCGCCCACGGCGGGCTTCAAACCATGCTCAAAACGGCGGGGGGTTGACACAGGGTGTCTCATCCGGGGCGGGCGTCGCTTCGCGCCGACTCCGGACAGCGCCCGCCGCAGCAAGCAGCGTTGGGGTATTCCACCGGTGGTACGCCAACAGTGTGTCTGCCAAGGCGTGTGCGCTCAGGCCGCAGCGCGCCTTGTGAGGCGCCGAGAAGCGCAGGGGCCGTGGCCGCGCGCGCTGCGCGCTTTGTCAACTGATTCGTCGCCATGTCTGAGCGCAGAGAGCGCCAGCGAACGGAGCGAGTTTGGCGACGGGCCACGGCCGCGAGCATCGCAGGGAAGTCGGCGCACCGCGCCGACCGCCTCACCCAAGCGCTGCGGCCTGAGCGCGCACGCCTTGGCCGCGAGGTGCAAGCAACGAAACGCCTCACTCAAGACACCACCGGCGGCTCAACGTCAGGCACGAACACCAGCAAGTCCCCCGGCTGGCACTGCAGGTACTCGCAGATTTTTTCCAGCGTCTCGAAGCGCACCCCCTTCACCTTGCCCTGCTTGAGCAAGGACATGTTGGCCTCGGTGATGCCGACAAACTCGGCCAGGTCGCGCGACTTGACTTTGCGCCGCGCCAGCATCACGTCGAGCTGAACGACGATGGGCATCAGACGAAACCCTCGTTTTCTTCGGCCATCGACTGCCCCTGCCCGATCACCGCGGCCATCAGCCACACCAGGCCCGCAAAAAACAGCGTGAACACGTGGTCGGAGCCGACGCTGATCGCCAGGTGGCGCATGCCGGGCGGGTGGTGCAGGGTCAGCAGCACCGAGGTGATCGCGCTGGCCAGCAGCGCGGCCAGCGCCGCCCAGGCGACCCAGCCCGCGAAGCGCCGCAACAGGTGGGTGGCCTGCGCGGTGAAGACCTGACCCTGGGCAAACATTTCGAAGCAACGCCGCGCCTGCCACACCCCCATGAGCAGCAGCGCCAGCGGCACCCCCATCACCGCGCCAGCGGCCAGCCGCTGCCAGGGGCGCAAGGGCCCCTGAACCGCACCCGACGGGAGGCTGGCGTGCCCCGCCAGCACCGCGTCGCTGGCCGTGGCCCAGTAGGCCAGCAGCGCCAGCGGCAAGAGCAGCAGGATGGCCCAGCAGGCCGCGACCATCCAGCGGCTGATGCGGCGCACGGATTGCAGCGAGGGAACGGCGGTGGGGCGGGGGTTGGTGGTCATGGCTTGGCTCCGTCAGACAGGCCTTTGGGGCCGTGGTTTGTGATTGTCATTTGACAATATTTTATTGTTTTATGATAATTTTGTCAAACCAACCCAAGGTATGCCATGTCACACACACCCTCCCCTTTGTCGTTTCTCACCCGCCGCAGCCTGGTGCTCGGGGCCGGCGCGGCCCTCGCCGGCTGCGGCGGCATTCCGCTGCGCTCGCTGCCGCGCCTGGCCCAGCTCTCGGGCCAGATGCTCGACGCCAACCCGGCGCATTTCATGGTGGCGCTGCAGGTGGACGCGCGCCTCACGCCACCGGCCGGCGCCGTGCCCTACCTGCTGCTCAAGCTCACACCCAAGGTGGCGGGCGCGTTCGAGCCGGTGGACAAGAAACTGCCGCTGGCCATGACCACCACCGGCGGCGCCACGCTCGGCCTCGACGCGCCCGGCCCGGGCCGCCGCTGGCTGGTCTACAGCCTGCCGCCGGCCACCCAGGCCGAGCTGCGACGCATCCAGGCCACGGTGCGGCTGGCGCAGGCGCAACCGGGCTACCAGCGCGGCGGCTCGCTGGCCATGGGCGTGGAGCAAAACGACCTCGCCGTGACCGACCCGGCGCTGGCCCGCACCAAGTGGTCCACCTGGATGCAGATCCAACAGAGCGAGGGGTTCTTCGAGGTGTGGAACGGCACGCCCGAAGACATCCGGAGGCTGGGCGAGAAGTGACTCCCCCCGCAGCGCTTCGCGCTCCCCCCCAGGGGGCGGCACTGGCCGTCTGGCGAAGCCAGCCCGGCGGTGCCCTGGGGTGCATCACTTCATGCCTCGGGGTGGTGCTCCGGCTACATGCAACTCGGAACCCGCTTACTTGACCTGCTGCTTGTCCAGCTTGCGGGCCAGGGTGCGGCGGTGCATGCCCAGGCGCCGGGCGGTTTCCGAGATGTTGAAGCCGGTCTCGGCCAGCACCTGGTGGATGCGCTCCCACTCCAGCGTCTTGATCGAGCTGGGGCGGTTGGTCAGCGCCACCTCGGTCGTGCCCTCGGCGCGCCCGAACGCGGCCTCGATGTCGTCGGTGTTGGACGGCTTGGCGAGGTAGTGGCAGGCGCCGAGCTTGATCGCCTCCACCGCGGTGGCGATGCTGGCGAAACCGGTCAGCACCACGATCAGCATGCTGCTGTCGTGCGCGAGCAGGGTGCGCACACAGGCCAGGCCGGACGCCTCGCCCTGCAGCTTCAGGTCCACCACCGCCCGGGTCGGCGCGTAGCTGCGCAGCTGCTCCAGCAGCTGTTCGTGGCTCGCGGCCACCCGCACCTCGTGGTTGCGGCGCTCGAAGGAGCGCGCCAGCGTGCGCGCGAAGGCCGCGTCGTCTTCGACGATCAGCAAGCGCTCTCTGGGCGCGGTGTCTTCAGGTGCCATGGGGTTCGTCCTCGGCCAGGGTGATGGCCAGCAGCGGCAGGGTGATGCGCACCTGAGCGCCGCCCTCGTCGAGGTTGCGCACCGCCACGGCGCCCCCCAGCGTGCGGGCGACGTTGAACACCAGGAACAACCCCAGCCCGCCACCGGGGTGCCCCTTGCTCGACTGGTAGGGCTTGCCGATCTGGGGCAGCAGGTGGGGCGCGAACCCCGGGCCGTGGTCCCAGACCGTCAGCGTCAGCAAGCCGTTTTCACGGCGGGCCTCGAACCACACCGCGTCGGGCGAGGCCTCGTGGGCGTTGTCCAGCACGTTGCCGATCATCTGCTGGATCGCGGAGTCGGCCACCATGGGCAGGTCGCGCCCGAAGCCGTTGTGGTACTGCAGGTGGGCCCCGGGGCGCCGCTCGCGCCAGGCCTGCACGACGTGGTCGAGGAAGGCACAGACCGTGGTCTCGCCGGACGACTCCCCCCGCGCCTCGCCGGCCGACAGCAGGATGCCGCTGACGATGGCTTTGCAGCGCGCCACCTGGGCCTGCATCTCGGCCACGTCGTCGGCCAGCTCGGGCTCGGAGCTGAAGTGCGGCAGGTGCTGCCAGTCGCCCAGGATGACGGCCAGCGTCGAGAGCGGTGTGCCCAGCTCGTGGGCCGCGCCCGAGGCCAGCAGCCCCATGCGCACCACGTGCTCTTCTTCGGCCGCGCGCTGCCTGAGCAGGGCCAGGCGCGTGTCGCGCTCGCGCAGGTTGCCGGCGATGCGGGTGATGAACACCACCAGCAGCGCGGCGTTGAGGACGAAACAGATCAGCATGCCCTGGGTGTAGGGGCTGGCCAGGCCCCGGTCGTGGTCCAGCGGCAGGGGCAGCGGCAGGGCCAGCAGCGCCAGCCCGGCAAAACACAGCGTGGTCACGCCCACCATCACCCAGGTGGCCCAGACCGGCAGCAGCACCGC
>NZ_JADMKB010000180.1 GCF_018780075.1 Hydrogenophaga sp. | reverse complement strand
GCCTTGAGTTCCTGGATCACGGCGTCGTTGAAGGCGTTGCGCACCTCGGGGCGGCTGAGCGTGATGCGGGCGATGCGGTCTTTCACCGCGATGGTCAGGGCTGGGGTCATGGCAGTGCTCACGAATTCTTCGCCTCGGCGGCTTCCAGTTGCAGGTGGTAGACCCAGTCCAGCTCGGGCGCGGGCTGGCCCAGCGCGGTGAGCGCGGCGGTGATCTGGCCGCGGTGGTGGGTGGCGTGGTTGAACACGTGGGCCAGCGTGGCCGCGAACGGCAGCGACTGCGGCACGCCTTTCATGGTCTGGTAGTCCAGCTGGCCATCAAAGCGCTCGGCGGGCCAGCTGACGATCAGGTGTTCCCAGTTGGCTGCACCGCCCTTGAGCGCCTGGCCCAGGCGTGCGCGGTCCGACTCCACCTCGGTGTCCAGCCCCAGCAGCGGCGAAGCCCCTTTGGAAAAGCGCGCGTACCAGAGCAGGTGTTCACCCACCAGCAGGTGGTTCAGCGTGCCGTGGATGCTCTTGAAGAACAGGCCGACATCCTTGCGATAGTCATCGTCGGACACGCGCGAGACCGCGTCCAGCAGGCGGTGCGTGGCCCAGACGTGGTAGCGCGCCTGGCGGGTGAAATGGGCAATCGGGTCCATGCCGGTGCTCACATCCGGAACAGGCCGAACTTCGTCTCCGGGATCGGTGCGTTCAGCGAAGCGCTCAGCCCCAGCGCCAGCACGCGCCGCGTGTCGGCGGGGTCGATCACGCCGTCGTCCCACAACCGCGCCGTCGCGTAATACGGGTGGCCCTGCACCTCGTACTGTTCCTTGATCGGGGCCTTGAACGCGGCCTCTTCTTCCGCGCTCCAGCTGCCACCCTTGCCCTCGATGCCGTCGCGCTTGACGGTGGCCAGCACGCTCGCGGCCTGCTCGCCGCCCATCACGCTGATGCGCGCGTTCGGCCACATCCAGAGGAAGCGCGGGCTGTAGGCGCGGCCGCACATGCCGTAGTTGCCGGCGCCGAAGCTGCCGCCAATGATGACCGTGAACTTGGGCACCGCAGCGGTGGCCACGGCCGTCACCATCTTGGCGCCGTTGCGCGCGATGCCTTCGTTTTCGTATTTGCGGCCGACCATGAAGCCGGTGATGTTCTGCAGAAACACCAGCGGCGTCTTGCGCTGGCAGCACAGCTCGATGAAGTGCGCGCCCTTGAGCGCCGATTCGCTGAACAAAATGCCGTTGTTGGCGATGATGCCGACCGGCATGCCCTCGATGCGCGCGAAGCCGCAGACCAGGGTGGTGCCGAAGCGCGACTTGAACTCGTCGAAGTCCGAGCCGTCGACGATGCGGGCGATGATCTCGCGCACGTCGAAGGGCTTGCGCGTGTCGGTCGGGATCACGCCGTACAGCTCCTCGGCCGGGTACCGCGGCGCGACCGGGTCGATGGTGGTGATGGGCGGGACTTTGCGCGCGTTGAGGTTCTTCACCGCCTGGCGCGCCAGCGCCAGCGCATGCAGGTCGTTCTGCGCCAGGTGGTCGGCCACGCCCGAGAGGCGCGTGTGCACGTCGCCACCGCCCAGGTCTTCGGCGGTGACCACCTCGCCCGTGGCGGCCTTCACCAGCGGCGGGCCGCCCAGGAAGATGGTGCCCTGGTTCTTGACGATGATGGTCTCGTCGCTCATGGCCGGCACGTAGGCGCCACCGGCCGTGCAGGAGCCCATGACCACCGCGATCTGCGCGATGCCCTGCGCGCTCATGTTGGCCTGGTTGAAGAAGATGCGGCCGAAGTGGTCGCGGTCGGGAAACACCTCGTCCTGGTTCGGCAGGTTGGCGCCGCCCGAGTCCACCAGGTAGATGCAGGGCAGCTGGTTCTGCTGCGCCACTTCCTGCGCGCGCAGGTGCTTCTTGACGGTGAGCGGGTAGTAGGTGCCGCCCTTCACCGTGGCGTCGTTGCAGACGATCATGCAGTCCACGCCGCTGACGCGGCCGATGCCGACGATCACGCCGGCGCAGGGCGCGCTGTCGGTGCCGTCGCGGTCGGGGTACATGTTGAGCGCGGCCAGCGGGCTCAGCTCCAGGAAGGGCGTGCCCGGGTCCAGCAGCATCTGCACGCGGTCGCGCGGCAGCAGCTTGCCGCGCGCGGTGTGCTTGGCGCGGGCGGCCTCACCACCGCCGAGCGTGGCTTTTTCCACCTGCGCCTTGAGGTCGTCCACCACCGCGCGCATGGCGGCGGCGTTGGCCTGGAAGTCGGCGGAGCGGGCGTTGAGTTTCGTGTCGAGTGCGGGCATGGGGTTCTTTCTGTCAGGCCGTTTTTTGTTCCGCCAGCCCCAGCTGGTCCTTCATGGCATCGCGTATCTTGAACTTCTGGATCTTGCCGGTCACGGTCATGGGGAAGGCGTCCACGAAGCGGATGTAGCGCGGCACCTTGTAGTGGGCGATCTGGCCCTTGCAGAAAGCGCGCACCGTATCTTCGTCCAGCGCCTGGCCGGGCTTCACGATCACCCAAGCACACAGCTCTTCGCCGTATTTCGCGTCGGGCACACCCACCACCTGCACATCCTGCACGGCGGGGTGGCGGTAGAGGAATTCTTCGATCTCGCGCGGGTAGATGTTTTCGCCGCCGCGGATCACCATGTCCTTGATGCGGCCGACGATGTTGACGTAGCCCTCGGCGTCCATGGTGGCGAGGTCGCCGGTGTGCATCCAGCCCTCGGCGTCGATGGCCTCCGCCGTCTTGGCCGGGTCGTCCCAGTAGCCGTGCATGACCGAGTAGCCGCGCGTGCACAGCTCGCCCGACTGGCCGGGCGCCACCACCTCGCCACTGTCGGGGTGGACGATCTTCACTTCCAGGTGCGGCTGCACCGTGCCCACGGTGGACACGCGCCGGTCCAGCGGCGTGTCGGTGCTGCTCTGGCAGCTCACCGGGCTGGTTTCGGTCATGCCGTAGGCGATGGTGATTTCAGACAGGTGCATGTCGCTCACCACGCGCTGCATCACGGCGGTCGGGCACGGTGAACCGGCCATGATGCCGGTGCGCAGCGTGGACAGGTCGAACTCCTTGAAGCGCGGGTGGTCCAGCTCGGCGATGAACATGGTGGGCACACCGTGCAGGCCGGTGCAGCGTTCGTCCTGCACCGTCTGCAACACCGTCAGCGGGTCGAAGCCGTCGTTCGGGTAGACGATGGTGGCGCCGTGCGTGAAGCAGGCCAGGTTGCCCAGCACCATGCCGAAGCAGTGGTACAGCGGCACGGGGATGCAGAGGCGGTCGGCCTTTGTCAACTTCATGCACTCGCCGATGAAGAAGCCGTTGTTCAGGATGTTGCGGTGCGTGAGCGTCGCGCCCTTGGGGAAGCCGGTGGTGCCGCTGGTGAACTGGATGTTGATCGGGTCGCTCGCCTGGAGCGTGGCCGCCACCTGCGCCACGCGCGGGTCGGCCGCGTCACCCTGCGCCAGCAGGTCAGAGAAACGCATCAGCCCTGGCTCTTCAGCGCCCTGCCCGGCTTCGTCGATCCAGACCACGGTCTTGAGGTGCGGCAGCTGCTGCGCTTCGAGCGCGCCCGGCTGGCCGTGCGCCCACTCGGGCGCCAGCTCGCGCAGCATGCCCAGGTAGTCGCTGGTCTTGAAGCGCGCCATGGTGACGAGCAGCTTGCAACCCACCTTGTTGAGCGCGTATTCCACTTCAGAGGTGCGGTAGGCCGGGTTGATGTTCACCAGCACCAGGCCCACCTGCGCCGTGGCCAGCTGCATCAGCACCCACTCCGCGTTGTTGTGCGACCAGATGCCCACCCGGTCCCCCGCCTGCAGGCCCTGCGCCAGCAACGCGCTGGCCAGGCGGTGCGCGTCGGCCTGCAGCGCGCGGTAGCTGTAGCGCCGCCCCTGGTGCACGCTCACCAGCGCCTCGTGATCGGGCTGGCGCGCGACCATGGCGTCAAAAAACGCGCCGATGGTCTGTTCGATCAGCGGCACACCGGTCGCGCCCTGCGCGTGGCTGCGCTGCAGCGGGACGGTGGCCGGCAGGGCCGCAGAAATGGCGTCGCTCATGGGTCTGTCTCCTCGGAAGGCGCTCACCCCGATCGGGCCGGGGGCGGTAGCGCCAAGCATAGGAGCACGGCGCGCCCCCCGGGGGCCAGAATGGTTGCAAATTGCGCCACTCATCAGGCACACTTTGGTCATGCCCCTGACCACCGCCGCCAGCCCCGCCCACGCCGCACGCGCCGCCACACCCATGGCGTTCGTTCAGGCCATCGTGCAGGCCTACCGGATGCACGGCCGGGACCCTTCGCAGGCCCTGGCGCAGGCACAGATTCCGCCAGCGCTTTTGCAGACAGCGGCGAACCGCATCACCGCCGCGCAGATGGAAACCGTCTCGGGCGCGGCCATGCGCGAGCTGGACGACGAGACCCTGGGCTGGTTCGCTCGCCCGCTGCCCTGGGGCAGCTACGGCATGCTCGCCCGCGCCTCGCTCTCGGCCCCCACGCTGGGCACCGCGCTCAAACGCTGGTGCCGCCACCACCGGCTGCTCACGCCCGACATCACCCTCACCCTCGTCACCACCGGCGAGGTCGCCAGCGTCACGCTCACCGAACACCGCCCGCCCGGTGGCGACGGCAGCCTGCGCGAGTTCTGTTTCGTCTCGGTGCTGCGCAACGTGGTCGGCCTGGCCTGCTGGTTTGTCGATTCGCGCATCCCGCTGCTGGGCGCGAGCTTTCCGTTCGAGGCCCCGCCCCACGCCGAGGCCTACCCGTTGATGTTCGACGGCCCCACCACCTTTGGCGCTGATGAGACCGGCATCCGCTTCGACGCGCGCTACCTCGCCCTGCCCCTCAAGCGCGACGAGGCCGCGATGAACCAGATGCTGCAGCGCGCCCTGCCGATCCAGGTGCGCCCCTACCGGCGCGACCGCCTGCTGGTGCAGCGCGTGCGCCAGGCGCTCGCCAGCCAGCCGCTGGACAGCCACAACGCCGATGACCTCGCCCAGCGACTCAACACCTCGGCGCGCACCCTGCACCGGCAACTGAAGGAAGAAGGCGCGACGCTGCAGGCGCTGAAAGACGAGGTGCGGCGCCAGCGCGCCGTCGAGCTGCTGCAGCGCACGTCCAGACCCATCAAGCAGGTGGCCGAAGCGGCCGGGTTTCAGAACCAGAAGAGCTTCATCCGTGCGTTCAAGGGCTGGACGGGGATGACGCCGGGGGAATGGCGGGGTCGGGGGTGAAGCGCGGGCCATGGTTCACGCTCGCTGGCCCACGCCTGGCCCACCGGCCGCAAGGGTGTCAACGGATCTTGAACGCGTACAGCTTGTTGTTCGGCCCGCCGAAGGTGCCGAAGAGGTTGCTGTAGCCCGACCCCCAGAACACTTCGCCCTTGGAGATCGCCGCCCCCGACAGACAGGAGCCACCGCTGGAGAACATCCACAAAATCACGCCGGTGGCGGCGTCGAGCGCGTACATGTAGCCATTCGTGCGGTCCAGCGAGCAGCCGAAAACGACGCCGTTGGTCGTCGTCACCGGGCCCGACGTGCTGCCGCCGCCCGACGGCCGCGTCTGCCACAGCAACTGGCCGGTCACCGCGTCGATGCCGCTCCACACCCCGCTGGTCGGGCCGGAAGGCGCTGGCCACGGCACCAGATCGCTGTTGGCGTTGGCGGTGTAGACGCGCTTGCCATCGACCGCCGACCCCCACTGCAGGCCGCCGCCGGTACCGCCGGGGCCGGCCTGCGTCACCCACTTCACCGCGCCGGTGTCCGGATCGAGGGCCCAGTACTTGCCGCTCTTCTGGCCCGCACCCACGACATCGCTGGGCTGGCTCTTGCCGTCGATCTTCACGGTGAACAGCGCCGGCGCCTGGCCGAAGTCATAGTCCGGCCCCGTCGGGCTGGGGCAGAAAGCGGGGTCGCCGAAACCGATGCAGGCCGCGATCCAGGTGTCGGCCGGCAACGCCTTGGTGGCCCAGCGCACCGCGCCGGTCTTCATGTCCAGCGCCATGATCGCATCGAAGTAGTTGTCGGCGGCCAGACAGGCCTGCACCGCGGCGGTGTTGTCACCGGCTGCCACGATGCATTGACTGACCGCCTCCGGAACAGCGTAGTTGTTGCCCGTGGCGATGTAGATCTGGCCACGTTTGACATCGACGGCCGGCGCGCTGCCCCAGACCGCGCCACCCGAATAGCCGGCCGGCACCATGTAGGTCTTCCAGAGGATCGCCCCGGTGTCGACGTTCAGCGCGAGCATGCTCCCGCGGAAGCTGCAGCAGAAGCCGACGACACCGGCCAGCGCCTCTTCCATCGACGCCACGCCGACGTAAACACGGCCGTCATGCACCGTGGCCGACTGGGTGACGATCGCGGCGTAGTGGCTGTCGAGCTGGGTCGACCACAGCAGCCGGCCGGTCGTCTTCTCGAAGGCGAGCATCTTCCCGCCGGGCCCCCCGTTCGGCGGTGGAGCGAACAGATTGCCCTGCGTCCCGACGATGATCTTGTTGCCCGTGATCACCGGCGTGGCACGCGCCTTGTCCCCAGGCGTGCCCGACGCCGCCGCGATCGAGACCTTCCAGATCTGCTGGCCGGACTTGCGATCGACGGCATAGAGGTTGCCAGCCCAGTCTGGAAAGTAGACGGCCCCACTGTCGACGGCCGGCGTCGCGGAGACGTCACCCCCGGTGGTGAAGACCCATTTCTGCGTCAGCCCACCGACCGTCTGGACACCGATGCCATCACTCTGCGCCTGGTGCCGCGTGTTGCCCAGGTTCTGCCCCGCCGAGGGCCAGCCGCCGTCGTTCGCGTCGGCGTGTGCCGGAACACCCATGCCCATCAGCCCTGCCAACGCCAGCCCGCTCGCCGCAAGCCGGCGCCAACGCCGTCCCGCCAGATCGTTCATCATGGGATGCTCCTCTTCGAGGTTGCCGAGCAGCTTTGGGAGGGCGCCGCCCAAATGCCCCGACCCGGGCATCACCACATTCGAGACACACACCTGAGTCTCTGTCGCGACAGTCCAGCAGGCCAATCCGGATTAGATACCTGCCCCTCCCCTTGTGCAACGGAATGTTCGCCCCGGGCACAGCGACCTTCTGAAGAAAACCGAATTGCAAATTGCAAATGCCGGCCTCGGCAACTCGGCGCCGTGTTGGGCGGGCCAGGGAGGCCGCGGCCAACCCGGCCCTTGGCCCGATCTGCAACCCCGATGGCGCAGCCATGACCCCCACCCTGCCTAGACTGCCCCCATGATCGCCATCGACGACGACACCACCATCGGCCAGGCCTTCTTCGAGGCCTGCGATCGCTACGCCGGGCACAGCCTGCTGGCCGTGCCCGCCAACGCCGCCCGCAGCCACGACCCCGCCGGCCGCGATATCACCTACAGCAACGCGGCCACCAATGTGCGCGCCCTGATGGCCATGTACCGCTCAGCCGGTTACGGCCTCGGCCACCGCGTGGGCCTGTTCCTGGAGAGCCGGCCCGAGCACCTGCTGCACAAGCTCGCGCTCAACGCGCTGGGCGTGTGCGTCGTGCCGATCAACCCGGACCACCGGCCGCGCGAGCTGGCCTATGTGGTGGACCACGCGCGGCTGGACCTGATCGTGGCACTGACCGCGCGGGCCGACGCAGTGCGCGAGGCGCTGGCCCTCGCTCGCCACCGGCCCGCCATGGCGTGGCTGGAAGAACTGGACACCCAGCCCCTGCCACCGCCGCCCTCGTCGGCCCAGCCCGGTGAACCGGAGGGCGACACGCCCGCCAGCATCCTCTACACCTCGGGCACCACGGGCCAGCCCAAGGGTTGCGTGCTCTCGCACACCTACGAGCTGGCCGCCGGCCACTGGTACGCCACCCAGGGCGGCCTGGGGGCGGTGCGCGAAGGCGTTGAACGTCTCTACAACCCGCTGCCGCTGTTCCATGTGAACGCATCCATCCTGTCGTTCTACTGCATGCTGCTCAGCGGCGGCTGCCAGGTGCAGACCGACCGCTTCCAGCCCGGCCGCTGGTGGACCGAGGTGGTGGAGAGCCGCGCCACCATCGTGCATTACCTCGGCGTGGTGGTGCCCATGCTGCTCAACCAGCCGGTGAGCGATCTGGAGCGCGCGCACCAGGTGCGCTTTGGCTACGGCGCCGGTGTCGAGCCCCAGCTGCACGCGACGTTCGAAGCGCGTTACGGCTTCCCGCTGCTCGAACTCTGGGGCATGACCGAGATGGTGCGGCCCCTGTGTGACTGCCACGAACCGCGCCAGGTCGGCACGCGGGCCTTCGGCCGCGCGCGCCCGGGCCTGGACGCCTGCGTGATGGACGAGGCCGGCCAGGTGCTGCCCGACGGCACGCCCGGCGAACTGGTGATCCGCCACTCCGAAGCCACGCCCCGGCGGCATTTTTTCAGCGGCTACCTCGACCACCCGCAGGCCACCGCCGAGGCCTGGCGCGGCGGCTGGTTCCACACCGGCGACATCGTGAGCCGGGGCGAAGACGGCATGTTCCATTTCATGGACCGGCGCAAAAACATCATCCGACGCTCGGGCGAAAACATCGCCGCCGCCGAGGTCGAGGCCCTGCTGCTCACCCACCCCCGGGTCGCCAACGTGGCGGTGATGGCCCTGCCCGACGAGGTGCGCGAAGAAGAGGTGCTGGCCTGCGTGGTGCTGAAAGACCGGGCCGGCCACGAGACCGCGGAGACAGCGCGCGCGCTGTTCGATTTCTGCCACCGGCAACTCGCCTACTACAAGGCGCCCGGCTGGCTCTGGTTCGCGGCCGAGATCCCCACCACCGGCACCCAGAAGATCCAGAAGCACCGCATCTTCCCCGAGGGCATCGACCCGCGCGCCCTGCCCGACATGCACGACCTGCGGCCGTTCAAGAAACGCCACTGAACCCGGAACCCACCAACCCCATGATCGTTCTGCACCACTGCGTCAGCGCCCGGTCTTTGCGTCCCCTGTGGATGCTCGAAGAGCTGGGCCTGCCCTACGAACTGCGCATGCTGCCCTTCCCGCCCCGCGTGCACGCCCGGCCCTACCTCGACCTGAACCCGCTGGGCACCGTGCCCCTGCTGGAAGACGGCGCCACCCGCATGACCGAGTCGGCCGCGATGTGCCAGTACCTCGCCGCGCGCCACAGCCCCGGCGGGCTCGACGTGCGGGCCGACGAGCCCGCCTATGGTGCCTACCTGAACTGGCTGCACATGAGCGACGCCACGCTCACCTTCCCGCAGACGCTGGTGCTGCGCTACACCCACTTCGAACCACCCGAGCGCCTGCAACCCCAGGTGGCCGCCGACTACGCGCGCTGGTTCCTGGCCCGGCTGCGCGCGGTGGACGCCGCCGTGCAGCACCACGAACACCTGTGCGCCGACCGCTTCACCGCCGCCGACGTGGCCGTGGGCTACGCGCTGGTGCTCGCCCGCCACCTGAGCCTGGATGCACAGTTCCCCCCGGCCGTCGCCACCTACTGGCAGCGGCTGCAAGACCGCCCGGCGTTCCAGCGCGCCCTGCGGGTGGAACGCGAAGCGGCACTGGCCCAGCGGGTGGACCCCACGCCCTCGCCCGACTTGCGGGTCTGAAATTGCGGCACATCGGGAGTCGGTGGAGCGGCTACGGCCTTTCCAGCGAGACCGTCCTCGAACGCCGGAGCCGTCCCAGCCAGCACACCCATGCCGGCACCAGCACGGCATACAGCACCAGCAAACCACTCATCGCCAGCAAGAGCTCGGCCATCTTCAGATACGAACTCCACACATCGGCACCCGAGTCCATGCCCAGATCCAGGCGCTGGTTCCGATAAAAATGGTCACCAGCCCCTGACAACCGCACCAGCGACCCGACCACCCAGACATTCAAGAACCCGCCAAACACCGCGAAGATCACGCGCAACGTCCGTGAGCGAACAAGGCCCTGCCCCAACGCGATGTAAAGCCGCCACATGGGGAAGATGAACACGCCCACCCCCAGCCACAGGAACACAAACACCGCACTCCATCGATCGACGGCATCGGCGGCATCCAGAGACGGCACCGGCACGACCAACGACAAGAACACCATGCCAAACAAGGGAATGCAGTAAAAGACCGCCGCCTTGAGGTGTGGTTTGACGCACTCGGAAAAGAACCCCATGAAACCCTCCCATTGGTTTCAAAGGTACCACGCAGACCTCTCGACGCGGCCCCGTTCAGGCTGGACGGTCTGACGCCGGGGCCGAGGCACTGACGTGGCGCTATCGAACCGTCTGGATCGTTCTCTGGGCCTCAAACCCAACGCGAAGCCCGAGCGACGCGCAAGCCCCTCGGTGCCGAGACCGCCCACTACGTTGACAGCTTGACCCACCCGTCGCAGCGCTCGGCGTCGATCGGGTGCCCTGCCTCCCGGAAGCGCGCCGCGGCGGCGGCAAAACGCGCCAACGCCTCGTCGTCGGCGCCGCGTGCGGCCGCCATGTGGCCGCGCACCTCGTCGTGCGCGGCGTACCACGCCGGCAGGCGCATCACCACGTTAGCCAGGTAGGCGCACTGCGCCTCGTGTTTGTCGGCCAGTTCCAGTTCGCCGGCACGCGCGGAGGCAATGGCTGCAGGCACGGCGAAGGTGATGCGGCAGCCCGGGCAGGTTTCCAGCGGCCCGCGCACCGAGGCGCTGGCGTCTTCCATCACGTGCAGGGCGGCGCCCGGGTCGTCGGCGTGCAGGTTGATGCGCGTGCCGTAGATGCGGTCGAGCAGGTGAAAGCCGATGTCGGTCTGGCGCGCCACGTCCAGCGCTTCATCGACGAGCGCGCGGGCCTCGTCCCGCTTGCCCTCGTGCAAGGCCAGTTCGGCCAGGCGCTGCAGCGACAGCGCCTCGCCCACCGGC
The DNA here is from genome assembly GCF_018780075.1 of Hydrogenophaga sp. GTDB lineage: Bacteria > Pseudomonadota > Gammaproteobacteria > Burkholderiales > Burkholderiaceae_C > Hydrogenophaga. Next base: position 3,788 of record NZ_JADMKB010000180.1, on the reverse strand, counting down.
CCGCCGATGGCGCGGTGCAACCGGGCACCCTCCACCAGGTGCTCGCGCGCTTCGGTCAGGCGGCCGGCCAGCCACTCGGCCTCGCCGCGCAGCGTCACACCGAAAGCATGGCCGCGAGCGGCGCCCAGCCGCTGTGCCTCGGTTGAAAGGGTCTGGGCGAAGTTGATGACGTCCGCGTAGGGCCGCGCGCCGTACAGGAAGCGCTGGGTGATGCACAGGTGGCCGTCGAACACGCGCAGCGCCAGGTGCGGCACCTGGCTGGTTTCGTGCAGGTCGGCCCAGACGCTGCGGTGCAGCTCGCCGCGCGCGTGCGCCGCCGCGGCCTGCGCCCACGACGCGATGACCAGCGAAGTGGTGTCGCCCGACTGCAGCGCCAGCCGCCGCGCCACCGCCGCCTTGGCCGTGCCGATGGCGGGGTCGCCGGTGCCCAGCGCGGCCGCGCCGCTGTAGGCCAGGGCTTCGCACAGCTGGCCCTCGACGCTGGTGGGCGTGAGGCCGGCCAGCACGAGCAGCGCCCCTTTGGGATCGCCCAGCTTCACCTGGGCCAGCGCGGCCTTGGCGCGGAGGTTGTGGCTCTCGGGTTCCCCCGCCACGTCGGCGGCGGCGTGGTACGCGGCCAGCGCGGCGGGTTCGCCCATGGCGTCCAGCGACTCGGCGCGCAGCCGCAGGCCCTCGGCGTGGTCGGCCTGAAACGCCAGCAGCGGTTCGAGGTGGCGCAGCGCGTCGCTGAAAGCGGCCAGGCGCACGGCCTCGCGCGCGGCGGCCAGCAGCCAGGGCCTCGCCTCACCCGGTTGGCCAGCCGCCAGCCAGTGGCGCGCGATGCCGGCCGGCGGGCCGTCGAGCTCGGCCAGGCGGGTGGCGATGCGGCGGTGCATCTTCAGGCGGTGGTGGGGTGGCACCTGGTCGATCAGCGCCTGCTGCACCAGGTGGTGGCGAAAGCGGTAGCGGCTGCCCAGCGGCAGCAGCACGCCGGCGGCGAGGGCGGCGTCCAGCGACGCCAGGCTGGGCACCTGGGCTTCGGCCGCCAGCGCCTCGACGGTGGCGGCGTCCAGCTCGTCGCTGCACAGGGCCATCCACTTGAGCAGCGCCAGCGCGCTGTCGGGCACGTCGCACAAGCGCTCGGTGAGGGCCTCGGCCACGCCGCCCGGCAAACGCCCTTCGGCGCCAGCGCCGGCACAGCGCGCCAGCTCGATGGCGGCGAAGGGGTTGCCCTCGGCCGCGCGCACGATGCGCGCCACGCCCTCGGCCGACACGCCGGCGGGCGCCACCCGCGCCACCAGCCGGCCGCACTCGTCGTCGGGCAGCGGCTCCAGATCGATCACCTGCAGCACGCCCGCACGTTGCAGCCGGCCCAGGGCGCGCGCCAGCGGGGTGCCCGCCGCCGGCGGACGCGTGGCGAGCAGCACGCACAGGCCGGCGCCGGAGGCCGCCAGCTGCGTGAGCACATCGACATCGGCATCGTCGGCGAGGTGCGTGTCGTCCACCTGCAGCAGCACGTCCTGTCCCGGCGCGGCGGCCAGCAGCAGGCGCCGGATGGCCCCCACCACCTGGTGCCGGCCCAGCGGGCCGGGCAGGGGGGCGGCCGGTGCCGCGTGCGGGCTGAGCAGCGCCAGCACCGAGCGCGCCTGCGCCCCGACGCGGTCGAGCACGCTGCGGTCGGCGACGATCAGCCGTTCGGTGATGTCGCACATCACCGCGTAGGTGCGGCCGGTCTGCGCCGCCCCGACCCGGCACACCGCCCAGCCGCGGGTCTGCGCCTGCGCGGCGATCTCGCGACCGAGGGCGCTCTTGCCGATGCCGGGCGTCCCGCGCAGCACGATGCCCCCGGGGCGCTCTTTGGTACTCATGCCCAGCCAGGCAGCGGCCTGCGCACTGGCCTGGGCGCGGCCGACGAAGGCGGGCCCGGCCACCTGCAGGCCGGCAATGCAGCGCTCGTACAGCGCCTGGGTCTGCGCGTCCGGCGACACGCCCAGGCCCTGCTGCAGCGCCTCGCGCAGGTGCGCGTACCAGCGCAAGGCGGCGGCCCGGTTGCCGGCCGCCAGCTCGCGCTGCATGAGCGCGCGGTGCGCTGCCTCGTCTTCCGGGTCGATCTGCGCCAGCCGTTCCCACTGGCCGCTGGCGCGCAGCAGCTGCAGCTGGCGCTCACGCAGGCGTTCGCGGGTCGCTTCGGCCCAGGGCTCGAAGCGCGCGCCGGGCAGCAGGTCGCCCGTGTAGCTGGCGGCGGCGTCGGCACAGCCGGCGGGGTCGCGCTGCGCCAGGGCGGCATCGGCGCGCTGCTCGAACTGCTGTGCGTCCACCACCACCGGGCGCTCGGGCCACAGCAGCACCTCGCCGGCCTGCAGCACGATGCCGTCGTGCCGCCCCAGCGCCTGGCGCGCGTGGTGGGCGGCCTTTCGCAGGTTGGCGGCACCGGCCTCGGGTTCCAGCTGCGGCCACAGCGCGTCGATCACCTCATCGCGCGAGAGCCGCTGGTGCGGCTGCAGGCTCAGCAGCTGCACCAGCTGCGCGGCGCGCAGGCTGGGCCAGCACTCGGCCGCCAGCTCGATACCGTCGATGGCGACCGCAAAACGGCCCAGCAAAACCACGTCGAGGTGGGTGAAGGCCCCGGGCGGCACGCTGGGTGGATGGATGTCCATGAGCGCGAGCGTAAGACCGCGAGCGGACCTCCACAAGCCCCGCAGACCCCAGGAACGATTCAGGAACGCCGGCCCGGCAATCTGTGGTCACGCCGAGCGACGGTTCGCCGACGTGAACCACGAGGAGCCCCCATGACCTGTCTCACACGCCCCCTTCCCGGCACAGGCACCGTGCCGGTCCTGATGCTGCTGCCGCAACCGCTGACCGCGCAGGCCCTGCGCGACCTCGAGCACGCGTTGGCCGACGCGCTGGCCACGCGGGGTCGCGACCCGAGCGCCGCCAACGCCGCCGACCTCGAATACGCCTCATGGATGCCCGATCCCGGTGCCATCGAGGTGGCGTCGTGGGCTGCCCACCTGCGGCCCTCCGTGCGCTGACCCGCCGCCGTCACCCCGCAGATCCACCGTTGCAACCGCCCACCCCAAGGAGAGCCGACATGACCACCACCGCCACCACCACCCTCTATGAGCGCCTGGGTCGCCGCGAGGGCATCACCCGCATCACGGCGGACCTGATGAAGAACCACCTGGCCAACCCGCTGGTGAACGCGCGCTACAAGAACAGCGAGGACCTGGCCCGTGTGGAGCGCCGCGCGGTCGAGTTCTTCTGCGCCGGCACCGGCGGCCCCGAGGCCTACACCGGCCAGGACATGGTGACCACGCACAAGGGCATGAACATCAACGAGCAGGAGTTCATGACCGTCATCGACGACGCGATGGACGCGCTGCAGAAGAACGGCATCGACGACGCCACGCGCAACGAGGTGCTGGCCATCCTGTGGTCGATGCGGCGCGAGGTGATCCGGGTGTGACAGCCGATCACCGGGTGAGCACCCGGTGGTCACCGCGCTGCGCGGTGGCTAGGTATCGACCTGATCAGGTGCCGACCTGATCGCTGAGCCGCCAGCGACCGGGTTCGATCGGCAGGAAGGCCTCGATCGCGGCGGTCGCGATGACGTGGGTGCTGTCCTGCTGGGCATCGTGCACATCCAGCCCCCCCAGGACGGCCGTGACCTCGGCGCGGCCCCGCGGCAGTTCGGCGCAGACCTTGGCAATGTCCACCTGATCGGGCTGCTGAACGCCGATGGTGACCTGCACCCGCATGTCGCGGTGGTCGTAGCCCAGCGACTTGAACAGCACGATCGACGAGTG
>NZ_JADMKB010000098.1 GCF_018780075.1 Hydrogenophaga sp. | reverse complement strand
CGCGCCTGCGGCAGGATCACCGCCTCCTGCATGCGCGTCGGGTCCAGCCGGTGCTCGTGCACACAGCGGTGCCACGAATCGCGGATCACCTGCTCATGCCCCGCCGCCGCCCGCGCCCCCGCGCCGTCGGCGGCCACCTGCATCACGGTGGCGATGTGCTGGTGCGGGGTGGTGGGCATGGCGCGACTCCGGGTGAAAGGCTGGCAGGCGGGCCTTGCACCTTCGGGGGAGCGCGGGGTGGTGTCAATGGAGGGTTTACCCGACCCTCACGTCTGAATCGTCCATGTGCCGTCGTCATCAACCTTCGGATTGACTCACGACGTCGATGTAAGAACTTGATTGGGCCCTGTTGTTCCCTCAAGTTATGTCACGAAGTGCGTTACAAGTTTTCCGCACACTTTGAAAGTCGTTCTCTAACCCACAACCCATTTCCACCAGAGCAATCTCCAAGAGATCGCGTTGCTCACTCGAAATTGCGAAGTTCGGTACACCAAGCAGAACGAAATACTCATCAAACTCCTGTTGGTCGAGCATACTCACGAACTCTGCGCTTTCTTCCTTTTCCATTGTTCCCGCCACCCATGAGCAGATGGCATTGCTCCACGATCGAAGCTCGTCCTCACGAATCGGTTCGTCGATTGTGAGATAGGTTTCCCGGGGAAGCCCGTACCCTAGCCTTAGTCTTTCCTGCTCTCCTTCAAGCTTCTCACTGACCTCAGGTGGAAAATCTCCGAGGTCATCGTCGATGAGGCACTGGATCTCATCCCTGAACAGATATGCACAGTAGTCCTCCTTGAAGGCATTCATTCTTAAGAAGCGTTCAAGGCATGCTTGATACATGGCTTCGCCGTTAAAGAAGCCGGGGTACTGAAACCTTTCGATCAGTTCGACCAGGCGCGAGCTAGTGACGCTGCCTTCGATCTGAAATCTCTTTGCAATCTCAGATGCAACTGCGGAAATTCCGCGATCTGCGCTGATGGCGACACGGTCTGCAAGAAGCGGTGACGCGCGTAAAACCTCTTCCACGCCAATTTGATACCAAATCGGAATGAGGGTTGCTCGCTCAGCGATTTCCAAGCTAAAGAGTGCATCCAGCTCGCGTTGCGGCCATTGCTTTCGGAAAAAGGCTGGGCTCAAAACAAGCACGCCCGCATCACACTCAGAAAGACCCTTGTCGATGGACCTTCGCAAACTGTCGCCTGCACGAAGGCTAAGTTCGTCAAACCAAACCTGTAGACCATGCGCTTTCAGCGCGTGAGCTAGCGGGCGTACAAAATCGTTTTTGTCTTCACTTGCGTGACTGACGAACAAGGTAGCCATGTAATTGCTGAGTTTGTTTCAAACGAAAGCCGCAGGATACCCACGATTAAGGCCAGAAGAATAGCCAGTGTCGGTGTTGCGCGGAATCAAGGCAGCGCCCCTGCCAACCCCCAAATCCCCGCCGCCAGCACCCCCAGCCCCACAACCTCCACCACGAACGCCGTGTAGGTTCCGGCTTCATCCACCCCACCCAGCCGTTCCTCCGGGTAGCGCCCCAGCGTCAACACCCGCAGCACGCACCAGCCGATGGACCAGCCGACCGTCTGGACACAGAAGTCCCAGGCCAGCCACCAGAGCACGCGCAGCGCGCCGAGCAGGATGCTTTTTGGGGTGTCAAACCAGTCGGTCGGGTCGATCAATGGGGCTCCCTTCGTTTGTTCTGCTTGCGCCGCCCGCGGGTTGTCGGCGCGGCGGTGAGCTGGCGGGTTGCCAGTCGGTTCAGGGTGCCACTCTACAATCCCGCCCCTTTGCCCGAACTCCGCACCCCCCACCCATGAACATCACCGTCAACGCCGACCTGAAGGCCTACATCGACCCGCTGACCCCGGACGAACACGACGCGCTGGAGCGCAGTCTGCTGGCCGAGGGCTGCCGCGATGCGCTGGTGCTCTGGGGCGATGTGCTGGTGGACGGCCACAACCGCTATGGCATCTGCCAGAAGCACGGCCTGCCGTTCCAGACGGTGCAGAACCCGCGCTTCCAGTCGATGGACGACGTGCACCTCTGGATGATCGACCAGCACCTGGGGCGCCGCAGCGTGTCGGACTTCCAGCGCGGCGTGCTGGCGCTGCGCAAGCGCGAGATCGAGGCCGAGCGGCGCGGGCGCGCCCGCGCCGAGTTGGCGGCAGCCGACGTGAACGAGGCCGCCGGGCCGGAGGACGCGCCGTCTGCCGCCGAAGCGCCCGCGACCAAGCCCTTGAAGACCCGCGAAGACATCGCCCGCGCGGCGCGGCTGAGCAGCGGGCAGGTGGTGATGATCGAGAAGATCCAGAAGCAGGCCGCGCCCGAGCTGGTGGAGGCCTTGAAGTCGGGCGCGATCTCGCTCAACGCCGCCGCCGTGGTGGCGAGCCTGCCCGCCGAAGAGCAGAAGGCGGCCGCGCTGGCCGGCAAGGACGAACTCAAGCAGGTGGTCAAGCGCGTGCGCGAGTCGCGCCGCAAGCCGGCGGAGGCGGCTTCGTCTGACGACGCTCCGGTGCAGGAAGCGGGTGAGGCGCCGGACGAGCTGCAGGCCTTGCGCCGCCGGGTGACCGCGCTGGAGGCGGAGAACGCTGCGCTGCGCGAGCAGCTGCAGGCGTTGAACGCGCAGCTGGTGGATTGAGCGGCGGGGCCCTCAGGAATCTGAACGCTCAGGGGGTCGCCAGCCGCTCAGTCCGCGTCACCTGACCCAGCGCGTTGTGGTGTTCGCGCAGGTCCAGCGTGCCATCGAGGTCGGTGTCGCGGTCGACGTGGTCGATGCGGCTCAGGCGCAGGTGTTCCACGCGGGTGGGCAGCCCGGTGCGGGGCTGGAGCGTGACCACCGTGTCCAGCACGCCGTGGGTGTACTGCAGGCGCTGGTCAATCAGGCGGTCACCGTCGGTGTCGATCTCTGATTGCACCGGGTTGCCCAGCCGGTAGCGGTGGTGGCTCTCGAACACGCCGTCGAAGTCGTCGTCGCTCTCGCCCTCGCTGACCTGCCCTTGGCCGTCGTACCGGAAGCGGGCGTCCATGCGGCCGTCGAAGTTGCGGTCGAAGTGGCTCTCCAGCGCGCTGCCTGCGGGCGACAGTGTCCAGCGCTCGTCGGTGAGGCCGTCCTGGTTGTGGTCCCGCTCGGTCTCGCGCGTCGGCGCGCGCAGCCAGGCCAGGCAGAGCGCGCCGCCGATCAGCAGGCCGGCCAGGCCCCAGACCACGTGGCGCGAAGAAGAGGGAGAGGGCGCCGGCCGCTGCACCGGGTCCACCACGGCGGTGGCCTCCCAGCGTTCGATGATCTCGCGGGCCCGGGCGTGGTCTTCTTCCGCCACCACGAGGCGGATGAGCCCGGCCGCGGGCAGCTCGCCGATGGCGCCCTGCAGGTGCTCGCCCAGCACGGTGGCTTCGATGCCCTGCTGGCGCAGCAGGTCGGCGAGCATGTGGCCTTCGACGGCGCTGGCGGGCTGGTAGAGGCTTTGCATGGCGCCACTGTAGTGGGAAGGGAGTGTTTCCGACGCGAAATGCCTTACCCAGGATGCGGTGGAACCGGCTTTGCCGGGCCACTCGCATCGCCCCCTGGAGGGGGTCGCGCGCAGCGCGGCGGGGGTGGGCCAGTTCAGGCCGACGATTTGCCGTCGTCCGGCTCGACCACGCAGCCGTTGATGCGCCAGCCCTCGTCGGCGCCCTGTTCGAGCCGGTAGGTCGCGCGCCAGAGGCGGCCCATGCCGTCGCGCAGCAGCACGGCCTGGATCACGTCGCCGCGCACCGATTCGGACAGCAGGAACAGCACGGACTCGGGTTTCACGAGCATGCCGTATTGGCCCAGCACCATGGCCATGAAGGTGGGGGCGTTGCCAAACATCTTGTGGATGCTGGGGGCGGCGTAGGAAAACGCGCGCTCGGCGTCGTCGGCGGCAAAGGCGTCGAGCTGGGCCTCGACCACGGCGCGCACGGCCTTGGCCTGCGCCTCGGGCAGTTCGGCCGCGCCGCCCGTTGCCGCAGTGAACGCCAGACACAGCGCCAGCAGCCAGCGCGCGAGCCACCCGCGGTTCAGGGCCTGGGGGCGAAGGGCAGCTGGCATGGCGCGCTCCTGACGACAAAAGCCACATTCTCGCCATCACCCTTCTCCCTGCCTGCGTGTCGGACAAGCCCCGTCTTTCTGTGTGGCGCCGCACGGTGGATGGGCGGAAAACATGGTTAAATGCCCTCCAGATAGATTCCATATGGATGGTATACAGATGGCAACCACACTGATCGACGTCAAACCCCGGGTCGGAGACACCGAAAAACTCACCATCAACCTGGGCGTGGTGGACCTCGGCCAGATCGACCTGCTGGTGCAGGAGGGGTTTTATTCCAACCGCTCCGACCTGATCCGCACGGCGGTGCGCAACTTGCTTGCCACGCACGCCGAGTCGGTGCGACAGACGGTGGCGCGCCGCACGCTGATGCTCGGCCTGCAGCACCTGAGCCGCGCCGACCTGGAGCGCGCGGTGGCGGCGGGCGAGACGCTGCGCATCCAGGTCGTGGGCCTGGCGCGCATCGACGAAGACGTGCCGCCCGAGCTGGCCCTGGCCGCCATCGGGTCGGTCTCGGTGCTCGGCGCCTTCCACGCCAGCCCCGCGGTGCGCCAGGCCCTGGCCAGCCGCATGGTCTGAACCCATTCCTTTTCATCCATCTCTTTCATCGCCAACCGCCTCGAAAGCCCTTCTGAAACCCTCTCCCAACACGGTGGCGTCCAGCGCCCTCGCCATGAACATCCAGGAAACCATCGAACGCGCCCTTGCGTCCGCCGGGCTCAACACCCAGAGCGGGCCCATGCGCGGCGTGACCGAGACCATCCGCAAGGCGCTCGCCTCCGCCGGCCTCGGCGGATCGGGGGCGCCCGCGAAACCGGCCGCGCCGGCCGAGACACCCGACACGGTGGGCAAGGCAGCAAAGGCGGCCCGGCCCACGAAGCCCGTCACGGAAGACACGCTCCCCGGCCAGTTCCTCCTGCGCAGCTTCACCGCCCCCGCCGGCACCCGCGCCTACAAGCTCTACATCCCCGCCCGCACCGCACAGCAGGCGGGCCAGCCCATGCCGCTGGTGGTCATGCTGCACGGCTGCACGCAGTCGCCCGACGACTTCGCCGCCGGCACGCAGATGAACCGCCTGGCCGACGAGCACGGTGTGCTCGTGGTCTACCCCGAGCAGCCCTCGGGCGCCAACCCCTCGCGCTGCTGGAACTGGTTCCGCAGCGAAGACCAGCAGCGCGGCAGCGGCGAGCCCTCGCTGCTCGCCGGCATCGTGCAAGCCGTGGGGGAGGAGGTGGCCGTGGACCCCAAGCGCGTGTTCGTCGCGGGGCTCTCGGCGGGCGCGGCCATGGCCGTGGTGCTGGGCGAGACCTACCCCGAGCTGTTCGCCGCCGTGGGCGCGCACTCGGGCCTGCCCTACGCCGCCGCCCACGACATTCCCTCGGCGCTGGGCGCCATGAAGGGCCGCAGCGCCCTGGGCCGCGCGCACTTCCCCGGCACGGCCGACGACCCGCGCCGCGAAACCTCGCACGCGGTGCCCGTGATCGTGTTCCACGGTGACCGCGACCACACGGTGCAGCACAGCAACGGCGACACCATCGTGCAGCAGGCCAGCGCGGCCCACGCCCACCAGACCCAGGGCCTCGTCAGCACCACCGAAGAGGGCGAGGCCGGCGGGCGGCGCTATACGCGCACCGTGCACGCCGACGCCCAGGGCCGGCCGCGCGTGGAGCAGTGGACGCTGCACGGCGCGGGCCACGCCTGGTCCGGCGGCTCCCCCACCGGCTCGTTCACCGACGCCACCGGACCGGACGCGTCGGCGGAGATGCTGCGGTTCTTCATGGGGCGCTAGAAAGCACCCCCGCCGCGCTGCGCGCGACCCCCTCAAGGGGGCAACGCGAGCGGCCCGGCGAAGCCGGTTCCGCCGCGTTCTGGGTGGGGGCACTTCGCGCCGAGATGTGCCCCTGCGGCCCGGGCCGTCCGGCGGTGCCGTGGGCGCACCCCTTCATGCGTCGGCGTAACGCGCCCGCGTGGCCGCCAGCTCGTCGAGCAGGCGCTGCCGCAGCGCGGGTGGCGCGATCACCGCTGCCTCGGCGCCGTACGACAGCAGGCGGCGCGCGCCGTGTTCGATGGACTCGATGGGCATCAGCACGGTGGTCCAGCCCGGCCTCGCCGGGGTGTCGCCGGGCGCCGCGTCGGGGGTGAAGGGGATGCGTTCGTTGTGCAGCCAGCCCAGGGCGCGTGGCGACACGGCGACCCGCGCCTGCAGCGCGCGCAGCTCGGCCTCGAAGCGCGCGGCCGAGGCTTGCCAGTAGGCCGCGAGGTCGAAGGCTTTGGGGCGGCGGAACTTCGTGGGCAGCGTGCGCAGGGTCTTCACGGCCGTGAGCCGGTAGCTGCGCACGGCGTCCTGCCCCGACACTCGCGCGGCCATGTACCAGGTGCCCGCCTTCATCACCAGCCCCAGCGGCTCCAGCTCGCGCTCCGTCTGGCCGCGCCAGCTCTCGTAGCGCACGGCCACGCGCCGTGCGTGCCACACCGCCTCGGCCACCTCGCGCAGGTGCCCGGGCGTCTCTTGCGCGCGGTACCAGTCCACCGGGTCGATGTGCAGCCGCGCGCCCACGCGGTCGGCCTGCTCGCGCCATTCGGCCGGCAGGCTGGCCACCATCTTCAGCCGGGCCGAGGCCGCCGCCGCGCCCAGGCCCAGGTCGGTCGCCGCGCCCGGAAGCCCGGCCAGCAGCAGCGCCTGCGACTCGGGCTCGGTCATGCCGGTGAGCGTGGTGCTCCAGCCCTCACGCAGCTGGAAACCGCCGAACCGGCCGGGCTCGCCCCAGAGCGGCACGCCCGCGGCCGAGAGCTGGTCGATGTCGCGCAGGATGGTGCGCGGCGACACCTCCAGCGCCTGCGCCAGCGCGGGCGCCGTCATGCGGCCGTGGGCCTGCAGCAGCATCAGGATGGACAGCAGGCGGCTGGCTTTCATTGCAGGAGTTTCCCGTGGTGTTTAAAACATGACATCAGGTGACATGGTATGCGGCGCAGCATGCAGCCACTTCAACTCTCAGGTCGTTTCACCATGGAATGGTTCTCTCTCACCCACGCCTCGCAGCTCTGGCTGTTCTTCGTCCTGGTGTTCGGCATCATCGTGCTGCCCGGCATGGACATGGCCTTCGTGCTCGGCAGCACGCTGGTGGATGGCCGGAAGGGCGGCGTGGCCGCGCTGGCCGGTATCGTCGTCGGCGGTGTGGCGCACACGGCGATGGCGGCGCTCGGCGTGGGCCTGGCGCTGCAGGCCGTGCCGCAGCTGCTCACGGTGATGCTGGTGGCGGGCGCGCTCTACCTGGGCTGGATCGGCTGGTCGCTGCTGCGCGGTGCGTCGGCGCTGGGCGAGGTGCGCGACCAGGCCTCGCGCCCCTGGGGCGCCACCTTCCGGCGCGGGCTGCTGACCTGCCTGCTCAACCCCAAGGCCTATCTGTTCATGATCGCGGTCTACCCCCAGTTCGCGCGGCCCGAACACGGTTCGATGGCGGTGCAGGCCGTGGCCATGGGCGCCCTGATCGCGCTCACGCAGGCCGGCGTGTACGGCGCGGTGGCGCTCGGGGCGGTGCGGGTGAAGGCCTGGCTGCGCGGCAGCGGCCGGGCGCAGGTGCTGGCGGGGCAGTCGGTGGGCGGGGTGCTGCTGCTGGGGGCAGCGTGGTCGCTGGTGCAGGCCTACGGGTTCCACTGATTCGCGGCGGGGTGAGCCGTGGCACGATCGCTGCTTCTTGAGACAATCCGACCCCCGCCCACCGCAGAACACCCCCGCCATGGAACTCCCCGCCCACCAGTTGAGCATGACCGTGCTCATGACCCCCGACACCGCCAACTTCTCCGGCAAGGTGCACGGCGGGTCCATCCTCAAGCTGCTCGACCAGGTGGCCTACGCCTGCGCCAGCCGCTACGCCGGCGCCTACGTGGTGACGCTCAGCGTGGACCAGGTGGTGTTCCGCCAGCCCATCCACGTGGGCGAGCTGGTCACCTTCCTCGCCTCGGTCAACCACACCGGCAGCTCGTCCATGGAAGTGGGCATCAAGGTGATCGCGGAGAACATCCGCACCCAGGAAAACCGCCACGTCAACAGCTGCTTCTTCACCATGGTCGCGGTCGACGACAACGGCAAACCCACCACCGTGGCGCCGCTGCGCCCCTTCACGCCCGACGAGCGCCGCCGCCACACGGCGGCCGAGCTGCGCAAGACCATGCGGCGCGAGATGGAGCAGCGCTTCGGGGCGGTGCGCTGAGCCGGCGGCACCACCGCCTGCCCCTTGAAGGTCATGCCGCCCCGCGAAGCTCCTGACGCGGCGCCCCCGGCCGCGCCGGACGCGGGCGGGCTTCAGGACCCGGCCCTGCTGCGGCGCCTGCTGCGGGCCAAAGACCGCATGGACGCCGCGTCGCACGAAGCCTGGCCCGTGACGCGGCTGGCCGAGGTGAGCGGGGTGTCCGAAGCCCATTTCGCGCGCTCGTTCAGGCAGGCCTTCGGCATCCCGCCGCACCGCTACCTGCTGACGCGACGCATCGAGCAGGCGAGCACGCTGCTGCGCGACACCGGGCTGCCCATCACCGAGATCGCCTTCGCCACCGGCTGGGAGAGCCTGGGCACCTTCGGGCGGGTGTTCCGCGACATCACCGGCCAGAGCCCGAGCGCCCTGCGCCGGCACGCCAGGGCCGCGGCGGGGCCGCTCGACCGCGTGCCCGCCTGCGTGCTGAAGGCCGCGCAGCGGCCGGACCTCACCACAGCAGTTTCGGAGAAGCGGCGCCGCGCGGCGACGGGTACAAACCGGCCATCCCTCAAGGATTCAACCAAGGAGATGTGATGAGCCAGGGTATCAACCAAGGTATCAATGTGGTGGGCTTGTACGTGAACGACCAGGACGAGGCGCTGGCGTTCTATGTCGGCAAGCTCGGTTTTTGCGTGCACACGGACGTGCGCAATGGCGCCTACCGCTGGCTGACGGTGCAGTACCCGGAGCAGCCGTCGTTTCAGCTCGGCCTGTTCACCCCGGGACCGCCCGTGCACGACGAGGCGACGGCGCAGACGCTGCGCGCCCTGGTGGCCAAGGGCGCGATGCCGCCGCTGGTCCTGACCGTGGCCGACTGCCGCGCCGCCCATGCGCGGTTGCAGGCCCTGGGGGTGGAGTTCACGCAGGCGCCGGAGGCGCGGTACGGCAGCATCGACGCCGGTTTCCGCGACCCGGCGGGCAACGGCTGGAAGATGATCCAGGCCGCCGCGGGGAGCGCGACGTGAGCGGCGGTCTCCCGGGCGCCTGACGGGCGACGTCAGTCGCCGCCCGGCTCGCCGGGGCAGGGGCCCATGCCGGCGGCGGCCTCGCGCAGCAGGTCGCGCAGCCAGATCAGGCCCGGGTCGCGGCTGCGGTACTTGTGCCACTGCATGGACTGCTGCAGCTGTTTCATCGACATCGGCACCGGCCGCAGCGCGATGGGCAGCATGCCCTGCAGCAGGTGCGCGAGCCGCGCGTGCGCGGTGGCGATCAGGTCGGTGCCGACCACCAGGTGCAGCATCGCGCTGAAGTTGTAGGTGGTGAGGCCGATCTCGCGGGTCACACCGTGGTCGTTGGCCAGCCAGGTGTCGAACACCGGCAGGCTGCCATCCGACGGAACCATCGCCACGTGGCGCGCCTGCAGGTAGCGCTCCATCGTCAGCGCGCCCTGCGCCAGCGGGCTGCCCTGCCAGACCGCGCACACGAAACGGTCGTCGTACAGGGGGTCCAGCGGGTGGTCCGGTGAACAGAAGTTCGACGGGATGATCAGCAGATCGGCCTCGCCGCGCTCCAGGTTGCGGTGTGGCGGTCCCACCTGCTGCTTGAAGTTGAAGCGGGTCCGGCTGCCGCGCTGGTGGGTCAGCGCCAGCATGGCCGGGATCAGCACCGCCATCGAGTAGTCGGACACGAACAGCGTGAACTCGCGGTCCGACTCGGTCGGGTCGAAGGCCGGCCGCGCGGCCACCGTGGTGTCGATGCGCACCAGCACGTCGCGCACCGCCTCGTGCAGCAGCTCGGCCCGCGGCGTCAGCTCCATGCGGCCCCCCACCTGCACCAGCAACTCGTCGTCGAAGTACTGGCGCAGCCGCGAGAGCGCGTTGCTCATGGTGGACTGGCTCAGGAACACGCGCTCGCCGGCCCGCGTGACGTTTTTTTCGGTCAGCAGGGCGTCGAGTGCGACGAGCAGGTTGAGGTCGAGTTTCTTGAATCGCATGGTGGGGGCGGCGGCTAGTGTGCATCAGCCCCGGTGTGGCGCCGGGCCGTGCGCGCCGGGGGCAAGGGTTTGCCCTGATATTTCAAAAGTGGATGGAAAGGATCAGAACAACCCATTTCCCAGGGCCTGCCCTTCTCCCTAAAGTCGCGGCTCGTTTGATCTGGATCAAGTGGCCCGGATCGACGAGGACCCCACACCTACAAGGAGACAAGCCATGCCCGTTCGAGCGTTTGCCCGACAAGCCACTGCGCGCAGGTCCGCCGCACGCCCCGCGTTGTCCTGCCTGTGTCTGGCGCTGCTGGCGGCCCAGTCGGCCCAGGCGATCGAGATCGATACCGGCAACCCGGACTGGACCCTGCGGTGGGACAACACCGTGAAGTACAGCGTGATGCAGCGCCTGAAAGACGCCTCGCCCACGCTCTCGGCGCAGATGCCGCTGACCGCCAACCAGGACGACGGCGACAACAACTTCAGGAAGGGCCTGGTGTCCAACCGCCTGGACCTGCTGACCGAGCTCGACCTCGCCGGCCCGGGCTACGGCGCGCGCCTCAGCGGCGCCGCCTGGTACGACAGCGTCTACAACGGCCAGACCGACAACACCGGCTTCACCGCCAACCACCGACCGGGCAGCGCGTTCGCCACCGAAACCCGCGACCTCATGGGCCGCAAGGCCGAGCTGCTCGATGCTTTCGTGTACGGCAAGTTCGACCTGGGCGAGCGCCCGGCCTCGGCCCGCCTGGGCCGCCACACGCTGCTCTGGGGCGAGAGCCTGTTCTTCGGTGCCAACGGCATCGCCGGCGGCCAGGCGCCGCTGGACCTGATCAAGCTGCTCTCGGTGCCCAACGCGACCTTCAAGGAGGTCGCCATGCCCACGGGCAAGCTCTCGGGCCAGGTGCAGCTCAACCCCGACGTGTCGCTGGGTGCCTACCTGAGCTACGAGTGGGAGAAGACGCGGCTGATGCCGGCGGGCGCCTACCTCTCCAGCAGCGACTCGCTGGGCCCGGGCGCCGAGCGCATCCAGGCCGGCCCCACCGCCGCCTTCGTGCGCCAGCCCGACCTCGACGCCAAGGACAGCGGGCAGGGCGGTGTGCAGCTGCGCTTGCGCGCGCCGTCCATCGACACCGACTTCGGCCTCTACGCCATCCGCTACCACGCCACCACGCCGAGCAACATCAACACCGTGCTCACCGGTGTGCCGCCCGCGCTGGTGCCCAGCAGCTACCGCTGGATGTACCACGAGGGCGTGCGCGCCTTCGGCGCCAGCTTCGCCAAGTCGGTCGGCGAGTGGGGGCTGGCGGGCGAGGTCTCGGTGCGCCAGAACACGCCGCTGGCCAGCTCCGGCCAGGCCTCGCTCTCGACCATCCGCGTCAACACCGGCCTGAACAACAACAGCAACCCGGGCTACGCGGTGGGCGAGACGGCGCACGCGCAGGTGTCGTGGATCGCCTCGCTGGGGCCCTCTTTCCTGTCGCGGGAGTCGTCCTTCGTGGGCGAGGTGGCGTGGAACACGCGCATGAAGGTCACCCGCAATCAGCAGATGCTCAACCCCAATGCCGACAAGTCGGCGGTGGCCACGCGCATGGTGTTTTCGCCCAGCTACCGCCAGGTGCTGCCGGGCTTGGACCTCTCGCCCACGATCGGCCTGGGCTACACCAAGGGCAAGTCCTCGGCCGTCGGGCCGGGCTTCGGGGTCGACGGCGGCGGCGACATCAGCCTGGGGCTGAGCGCCGTCTACCTCGGGTCGTGGAACCTGGGCGTGAACTACGTGCATTTCCTGGGCAAGGCCGCGCCCACGCTCGACGCCAACAACAACGCCGTGTACCAGCAGGCGCTGAAAGACCGGAACTACCTGACCGTGTCGCTGCGCACCACTTTCTGACCGAGGAGACCCCCATGAACCCCATCACCCATTGGGCCCCGGCGCTGTTGTGCGCCCTGGTGGCCACGACCACCGCCCACGCCGGCGTGACCGCCCAGGAGGCCGCCCGCCTCAAGACCGACCTCACCCCGCTGGGTGGCGAGCGCGCCGGCAACAAGGACGGCAGCATCCCGGCCTGGACCGGTGGTTACACCACGGCCATCCCCGGCTTCAAGAACGGCGGCCGCCGCGGTGACCCGTTTGCGAACGAGAAGCCGCTCTACAGCGTCACCGCCGACAACCTGGCGCAGCACGCGGCCAAGCTGACCGAAGGCACGCAGGCGCTGCTGAAGAAGTACCCCAAAACCTTCCGCGTCGACGTCTACAAGACGCACCGCACGGCCGCCGCGCCGCAATGGGTCTACGACAACACGCAGAAGAACGCCACCAACGCCAGGATCGAAGGCGACGTGGTCACCGGCGCCTACGGCGGCATCCCGTTCCCCATCCCCAAGACCGGGCAGGAGATCATGGCCAACCACGAGCTGCACTGGCGCGGCGAGGCCTGGCAGGCCGATTTCCGCGGTTACCTTGGCACGGCCAGCGGCCAGCGTGTGCTGTCCGTCGAAGGGCGGGGTGACTTCCAGATGCCGTATTACGCCGAAGGGCAGGCCGACAAGTTCAACGGCGAGCACTGGCAGATCCGTCTGGTCAACAGCGGCCCGCCGGTGCGTGCGGGCGAAGCCATCACCGGCAGCATGAACCTGGACCAGGACAAGAGCGCTTCGTGGGTCTACCTGACCGGCCAGCGCCGCGTGCGCAAGCTGCCCAACGCCTGCTGCGACACGCCCACGCCGGCCAGCGCCGGGGTCGCCAGCTTCGACGAAGTCGATGTCTTCGGCGGCCGCAGCGACCGCTTCGACTGGAAGATCGTGGGCAAGCAGGAAATGCTGATCCCCTACAACAGCAACCGCCTGCACACCCCGGCCAAGGACGGCGATGTGCTGCTGGCCAACCACCTGAACCCGGACCACGTGCGTTGGGAGCTGCACCGCGTCCACGTGGTCGAGGCCACGCTCAAGGCCGGCCAGCGCCACCAGGCGCCCAAGAGCCGCTACTACGTCGACGAAGACACCTGGGTGGCCGTGCTGGGCGACCGCTGGGACGCCAAGGGCCAGCTCTGGAAAACCATCTGGTCGCACCCGGTCGTCATGGCCGATCTGCCGGCCACCACACCGCAGCAGCAGTGGGGTTTCAACGACCTGATCTCGGGTGCCTGGTACGCCAGCGGCGTGGTCAACGAGCGCAACCAGCAGTACAAGATCGTGCCGCGCCGCCCGGACAGCTTCTTCACCCCTGAAGCCATGGCCGGCGACGGCGTGCGCTGAGCGGACCACCCCATGCGTCTGTCTCTTCTCATGGCGGCGGTGTGCGCGGTGGCCGGTGCGGGTCCTGCCCTTGCCCAGACCCCGGTGAGCGATGCGCTGCAGCGCCCTGCGCTGGCGGTCAAGGCGCCGCAGCGGGCCGTGCTGCTCGCCGCGGCCCAGGCCGGCGCCCGCACCGTGGCGGTGGGGGAGCGCGGCATCGTGGCCCTGAGCGACGACCGCGGCGCCACCTGGCGCCAAGCCCCGAGCCCGGTGAGCGTGACGCTGACCATGGTGCGCTTCGCCGACGATCAACACGGCGTGGCGGTGGGCCACGGCGGCACGGTGCTGAGCACCG
Organism: Hydrogenophaga sp.; assembly: GCF_018780075.1. Classification (GTDB taxonomy): domain Bacteria; phylum Pseudomonadota; class Gammaproteobacteria; order Burkholderiales; family Burkholderiaceae_C; genus Hydrogenophaga. The sequence continues at coordinate 49,636 of NZ_JADMKB010000098.1, read as the reverse complement.
ACGACGCGGGCGCCAGCTGGCGCCTGCGCCTCGATGGCCGGCGCCTGGCCGGGCTGGCCCAGGCAGCCGCCACCACACCCGCCGCGCAGCAGGACGCCGAGCGCCTGCTCGCCGACGGACCCGACAAACCGTTCCTCGATGTGCTGCAGTGGGACGCCAAACGCCTGCTCGCGGTCGGCGCCTACGGGCTCGCCTTCTACAGCGCCGACGGCGGCGAGAGCTGGGCGCCCTGGATGGACCGCCTGCCCAACCCCAAGGCCCTGCACTGGTACGTGGCGCGGCGCGCGGGCAACACCCTGCTGCTGGCCGGCGAACAGGGCCTGCTGGCACGTTCCGACGACGGCGGCCAGACCTTTCAGACCATGAACACGCCCTACAAAGGCAGCTGGTTTGCTGGCGAACTGCGCGCCGACGGGCAGACCGTGCTGGCCGGGCTGCGCGGCAACGTGTGGCGCTCCACCGATGGCGGCGCGCAGTGGGCCCAGCTGGCCTCTCCCGTGCCGGCCACCATCACCGCCATGGCGGTCGACGCCAAGGGCGGGCTGCTGCTCGCCAGCCAGGCCGGCGTGGTGCTGCGCCTGCAGGGCGACGCGCTGGTGCCGCTGAAGGCACCCCCGGTGCCCATGCCTTCGGCCCTGCTGCCGCTGCAGGGCGGACCGCTGCTCACGCTCGGTGTGGCCGGTGTGGTGCCGGTGGACGCGGGAGCGCTTCAATGAACGCGCCGGCCTTTGATCCCCGCTCGGGCTCGCTGATCGAGCGCGCGCTGTTCAACCACCGCGCCGTCGTGGTGCTGCTGTGCGCGCTGGTCACGCTGCTGCTGGGCTGGCAGGCCACGCGCCTGCAGCTCAACGCCAGCTTCGAGAAAACCATCCCCACCAGCCACCCCTACATCCAGAACTACCTGGCGCACCAGGCCGAGCTGAGCGGGCTGGGCAACGCGGTGCGCATCGCGGTGGCGCGGCCCGATCCTGCGGCGCCGGGCCGCTCCCCAGCGCAGGGGCGCCCCTTGGGGGCCGACGCCGAAGGCGTCTTGGGGTCGTCAGCTTCGATCTACGACGCGAAGTACCTCGACACGCTGAGGCGCCTGTCGGACGAGGTGTTCCTGCTGCCCGGCGTGGACCGCGCGCGCATGAAGTCGCTGTGGACCCCCAGCACGCGCTGGGTCGGCGTGACGGAAGACGGCCTCGAAGGTGGGCCGGTGATTCCCGACGGCTTCGACGGTTCACCGGCCAAGCTGCAGCAGCTCGCCGCCAACGTGGCGCGCTCGGGCGAGATCGGCCAGACCGTGGCGCGCGACGCGAAGTCGTCGGTGATCTTCGTGCCGCTGCTCGCCAAGGACGCCGAGGGCCGGGCCATCGACTACGCACGCCTCTCCGCCCAGCTCGATGCGCTGCGCGACAAGTACGAGGCCGAAGGCGTCACGGTGCACATCACCGGCTTCGCCAAGATCGTGGGCGACCTGATCGATGGTGTGAAGGCCGTGCTGGTGTTCTTCGCCATCGCCGTGGCCATCGCCACCGCCATGGTGTTCTGGTACACGCGCTGCGTGCGCTCCACGCTGCTGGTGGTGCTGGCCTCGCTGATCGCGGTGGTCTGGCAGCTGGGCCTGCTGCCGTTGCTGGGTTACGCGCTGGACCCGTACTCCATCCTCGTGCCCTTCCTCGTGTTCGCCATCGGCATGAGCCACGGCGCGCAGAAGATGAACGGCATCATGCAGGACGTGGGACGCGGTGTGGACCAACTCGTGGCCGCGCGATTCACCTTCCGCCGCCTGTTCCTGGCCGGGCTCACGGCGCTGCTGGCCGACGCGGTGGGCTTCGCGGTGCTGCTGGTGATCGACATCCAGGTCATCCGCGAGCTGGCCATTGCAGCGTCCATCGGCGTGGCGGTGCTGATCTTCACCAACCTGATCCTGCTGCCGATTCTGCTGAGCTACACCGGCGTGAGCGCCAAGGCCGCCGCGCGCAGCCTGCGCGCCGAGCAGGCCGACGCATCCGGCGCGGCCAAGCACCCGATGTGGGCCTTGCTCGACCGCTTCACCCGGCGCCCCTGGGCCACGGGGGCCGTGGTGGCCGGGCTGTTGATGGGGCTGGGCGGCTTCGCGGCCAGCACGCAACTCCAGATCGGCGACCTGGACCCGGGCGCGCCCGAGCTGCGCGCCGACAGCCGCTACAACCGCGACGTGGCCTTCATGAACGCCGCCTACGGTGCCGGCAGCGACGTGCTGGCCGTGATGGTCAAGACGCCCGAAGGCCAGTGCTCGGCCTACGACACGCTCAACAAGGTCGACGCGCTGGAATGGGCGCTGCGCCAGATCGACGGCGTGGAAAGCACCAACACGCTGGCGCTGCTGAACCGGCGCGTGCTCTCGGGCCTGAACGAAGGCAACCCGCGCTGGTACGAATTCCTGCCCAACCAGGACATGCTCAACACGGTGACGGCCAGCGCGCCGCGCGGGCTCTACAACGACGCCTGCGGCCTGCTCACGGTCTACGTCTACCTGCGCGACCACAAGGCCGCCACGCTCAGCCAAGTGGTGGACCATGTTGAAGCCTTCGCCCGGGTCAACAACACCGCCGACACGCAGTTCCTGCTGGCCGCCGGTTCGGCCGGCATCGAGGCGGCCACCAACATCGTCGTCAAGGACGCGTGGCGCACCATGCTGCTGCTGGTCTACGGCGCCGTGGTGCTGCTGTGCTTCATCACCTTCCGCTCCTGGCGCGCGGTGGTGGTGGCGGTGCTGCCGCTGGTGGTGACCTCGTTCCTGGCCGAGGCGCTGATGGTCGCCCTGGGCATGGGCGTGAAGGTGGCCACGCTGCCGGTGATCGCGCTGGGCGTGGGCATCGGCGTGGACTACGCGCTCTACATCCTGTCCATCACGCTGGCCCAGCTGCGCGAAGGCAAGAGCCTGTCTGAAGCCTATTACCGCGCCCTGCTGTTCACCGGCAAGGTGGTGATGCTCACCGGCGTCACGCTGGCCATCGGCGTGATCACCTGGGTGGCTTCGCCCATCAAGTTCCAGGCCGACATGGGCCTGCTGCTGGCCTTCATGTTCCTCTGGAACATGCTCGGCGCCCTCGTGCTGCTGCCCGCGCTCGCGCACTTCCTGCTCAAACCCCAGGCCCGGACCGCCGTCGCCCCGGCACCCGCGCCTGCCCCTTTTCACATGAGGACTTCACCATGATCCCTGCTGTGCTCCGCCGTTCGCTGCTGGGCCTGTCCATCCTGGCCGGCGTGTCCGGCGCCGGGGCCGCGGCGTCGCCCGACGCCGTGTTCGACCGCTACGTCACCGCCGTGCACGCGGGCGACATGGCGACGGTGCGCGCCCTGATCGCGCCCGACGTCGAGCGCTCCGACTACGTCGGCTGCCGCCCCGAGATGGACAACCCGGCGTGCCTCGCGCACTACATCGAGACCACCGTCGTGCAGCCGAAGGCGCGGTTCACCCTCCTGCGCCGCCAGCTTGACGGCGACACCGTCAGCGCGCGGCTGGAGGTGCGCAGCCCCTGGCATTCCAAGGCCGGCATCGACCGCATCGTGGGCACCGACGTCGTCCGCGTGCGCAACGGCCTGATCCACGGATTCCGCTTCGTGCCCGACTTCGGCGATGAGTCCACCGCCATCTTCTTCGGCTCGTTGGGCATCGGCCCGCGCGCCGCCCAACCCCCTTCCAAGTGAGCACCATGTTCAAGTACTTCCCCACCAACTACGTCTGGAACCTCTCCGTCAATCTCGCCATCGAGATGGGCGCGCGCATCGGCGAGATCGAGCAGATGTGCGCCCCGCTGCAAGAGGCCGCCAAGGCGCCCGACGCCGCCGGCACCGCGGCCTTCCGCGAGACCTGGGTGAGCATGGCCGACCGCCTCTGTGGCCTGGCCGAAGAAGACGAGGCCAAGGGCCGCCTGTTCTCGGCCGGCGAAAAATACCGCCGCGCGGCTGGCTACCTGATCACCGCCGAGCGCCTGCAGGCGCACAACGCGCCGGGCCGGCTGGCGATCTACCAGCGCGCGCTGGCGCTGTTCCTTCAGGGCTCGCGCCTGGTGGGCGACCGGGTCCAGCGCGTGGAGATTCCCTACGAGGGCCAACACCTCGCGGCCCTGTACTACCCCGCCGACGGCCTGAAGCCCGGCGAACGCGCGCCGCTGTGCGTGCAGCTCAACGGCCTGGATTCGAGCAAGGAGATGAAGGTGCTCGTGGGCCTGCCGGCCTGGCTCGCGAAGCGCGGCGTGTCCTCGCTGGTGGTGGACCAGCCGGGCACCGGCGAGGCGCTGCGCCTGCAGGGCCTGACCGCGCGCTTCGACGCCGAGCACTGGGCCAGCCGCGTGGTCGACTGGCTGGAGCAGCACCCCGCCGTGGACCCGACACGCATCGGCTGCGAAGGCGTCTCGCTGGGTGGTTACTACTGCCCGCGCGCCGTGGCGATGGAGCCGCGTTTTGCCTGTGGCGTGGCCTGGGGCGCCAACCACGACTGGCGCGACGTGCAGAAGCGCCGGCTGGAGAAAGAGGGCGACTTCCCGGTGCCGCACTACTGGGCCCACGTGTGCTGGGTCTGGGGCGCCAAGGACGTCGACGACTTCATGCGCATCGCCGAAGACGTGCACCTGGACGGCGTGGTCGAGAAGATCAAGGTGCCCTTCCTGGTGACGCACGGCGAGCGCGATTCGCAGATCCCGCTCAAGTGGGCGCACCGCACCTACGAGCAGCTGGTCAACAGCCCCAAGCGCGAACTCAAGGTCTTCACCGACCGCGAAGGCGGCGTGCAGCACGCCAGCTTCGACAACAGCATCAACGCCGGTCACTACATCGCCGACTGGATCGCCGAAACCCTGGGCGGACGCACGGCCGCCTGAACCATCACGAACCTAGGGACACCAACATGAACATCATCGGACTCGACGCCCTGGTCTTTGGCGTGGACGACCTCGCCGCCTGCCGCCAGTACCTCGTCGACTACGGCCTGCGCGACGCCGGCCACGACCGCTTCGAAGCGCTCGACGGCACCGCCGTCGTGATCCGCGCGAAAGACGACGCCTCGCTGCCGCCCGGCCTGGGCACCGCCAGCATGCTGCGCGAAACCGTCTACGGCGTGGCCGATGCGGCCACGCTGCAGGCCATCGCCACCGAGCTCTCGCGCGACCGCAGCGTGACGCAGCAAGACGGCGTGGTGCGCGCGCTGGACGACATGGGTTTTGCGCTGGCCTTTCAGGTGAGCGTGCGCCGCCCGCTGAACCTGCCCGCCGAAACCGTGAACGCGCCGGGCGCGCCGGTCCAGCGCCCGGCGAACACCGTCGCTGTGGACCAGAACGCGCCGGCCCTGCCGCGCTCGCTGTCGCACGTCGTGTACTTCGTGCCCGACACCGCGAAGGCCGAGGCCTTCTACCAACGGCTGGGCTTCGTCTGCACCGACCGCTTCACCGGCGTCGGCCCCTTCCTGCGGCCCGCCGGCACGCACGAGCACCACAGCCTCTTCATGATCCAGACGCCGCCCTTCATGAAAGGCTGCGAGCACTTCACCTTCCACATGGGCGGTCCCACCGAGGTGATGCTCGCCGGCACGCGCTTTCTCGAAAAGGGCTACCAGAGCTTCTGGGGGCCGGGGCGCCACAAGTTCGGCAGCAACTGGTTCTGGTACTTCAACTCGCCGCTGGGGTGCCACATCGAGTACGACGCCGACATGGACCTGCACGACGACAGCTGGACCGCGCGCGCAGTGCCTCTGGACGCCGACGCCTCGCAGCTGTTCCTGTTTCAGCACCGCGAGAAGTGGGCGCCAACAGGCCCGTGAAATGCAACACCCCCGCGCCGCTTCGCGTGCCTTGCAGGCCGCGGCATCGTCGGAGCCGATGCCTCTTCGTCCCGTCCAAGCCTGCGCAGGCAGGCTTGGAGCCGCGGTCCTCAGCCCCCCTCAAGGGGGGCGGCACTGGCCGTCCGGCAAAGCCGGCCCGGCGGTGCCTCTGGGTGGCGTTGTTTCATGCGCTGCGGATGGCGCTCCGGCGCCGTGGACCACTGAATGCCACAGACCATGAAGCTTTGCCACATCGACCACCTGCCCGACGGTGCATCAAGGGGCTTTGACCCGCACCAGGTCGGTCAGGACACGGTGCTCGTGGTGCGCCAGGGGGCCCGGCTGTTCGCCTACCGCGACGCCTGCCCCCACCACGACACCCCCATGGCCTGGCGCAAGGACGCCTACCTCGACGGCACGGGCCAACACATCGTCTGCGCGGCCCACGGCGCGCAGTTCGAGATCACGACCGGCCTGTGCACGCTCGGGCCCTGCCTGGGCGAATCGCTCACCCCCGTGCCCCTGCTGATCCACCACAACGGCGAGGTCCACCTCGCTTCCAACAACATCCTGGAGACACCCACATGACCCGCTCAGCATCCCGCATCCTCATCATCGGAGGGGGCTTCTCCGGCATGTCCGCCGCGATCCAGCTGCGCAAGCTGGGCGCCGAGGTCGACCTGGTCGAGATCGATCCCGGCTGGCGCAGCTACGGCGCCGGCATCAGCCTGGGCGGCGCCACCCTGCGCGCCTTCCGCACCCTGGGCGTGCTGGACGCGTTCCTGGCACACGGCCACGCCGCCGACGGCGTGCAGCTGTGCCTGCCCCACGGCCCCCGGGTCGCCGAGCTGCCCACGCCGCGCATCGCGGGGGCCGACGTGCCCGGTGGCGGCGCCATCATGCGGCCGGTGCTGGCCCGCATCCTGGCCGACGCCACGCGGGCCTCGGGGGCCAACGTGCACCTGGGCTGCACCTTCACGAAAATCGAACAGGACGCCGAGGGCGTGGACGTGAGCTTCACCGACGGCCAGCAGCGCCGCTACGACCTCGTGATCGGCGCCGACGGCCTGTACTCCAAGGTGCGCGAGGAGGTGTTCCCGCAGGCGCCGAAACCGCAGTACAGCGGGCAGGCCGTCTGGCGCGCCGTGCTACCCAGGCCGCCCGAAATCGAGACCTGCGTCATGTGGATGGGCCCGCAGGTCAAACCCGGCGTGAACCCGGTCTCGAAGACCGAGATGTACCTCTTCGTCACCGAGCCCCGGCCCAGCAACGAGCACCTGGACCCGGCCACGTTCGCGGCCCACCTGCGCGGCCTGCTGGCCGACTTTCCCGCCCCTGCGCTGCAGGCCATCCGCGACCAGATCGGCCCGGATTCGCAGATCGTCTACCGCCCGCTCGAAGGCCTGCTGATGCCGCGCCCCTGGTCCAGCGGTCGCGTGGTGCTGATCGGCGACACGGTGCACGCCACCACGCCGCACCTGGCCTCGGGCGCCTGCATCGGCATCGAGGACGCGCTGGTGCTGGCCGAGGAGCTGGGCCGCGCGACCGAGGTGAGCGAGGCCCTGGCCGCTTTCGAAACCCGGCGCTGGGAACGCTGCCGCATGGTGGTGCAGAACTCGGCCCGCCTGGGCGAGATCGAGGTCGCCGGCGGCGACAAGGAAGAACACGGTCGCATCATGCGCGAGTCCCTGATGGCGCTGGCCCAACCCATCTGACCCAGGAGATGCCATGAACCCCCACGCTCGAAACGTCGTTGTCTCGCTGCCCCCCGAGGGGGCGAATGCCTCCTTTGAGGCGGCTCGGCAGGAGGCACCATGACCACACGCCCCACCAGCACCTTCGGCCATGTGGCCCTGATCGTCGCCCACTGCGCCGGCATGGTCGATCTCGTCGCGCTGCCGGTCTGGGTCGGCACCCTGATCCAGCATTACCAGCTCGACCCCCAGCAGGCCGGCGGCCTGGCCACCCTGTTCCTGATCGGCGCGGTGCTGTCCAGCGTCTTCCTGGCCTCGCGCTTCCAGCGCGTCAAGGGGCGCTGGGTGGCGGCGGGCGGCTACGCGCTCGCGGCCACCTGCTTCGGCGTGCTGTCGCAGCCGCAGGACTACGCCACCATGGCCTTGCTGCACGGGCTCGGCGGCCTGGCGGCCGGGGCCGCGCTCAGCGTCACCCACGGCACCATCGCGCGCAGCGCCAACCCGCACCTGAAGTTCGCCATCGTGGGCATCGGCCTGGGCGTGTTCGCGGTGCTGTTCCTCGGCGCCTCGCCCAAGATCATCGCGGCCACCGGCGGCCACATGCTGTTCGTGCTGTTCGGCGCGGTGATGCTGGTGGCCTCGCTGGTCTGCGCGGCCGGTTTTCCAGAGCCCGAGCGCGAGGCCTCGGCGGTGGACGCGCCGGTCGCGCGCATCCCGCGCGCCGTCTGGTTCGGCATCGTGGGCATCAGCGCCATGGCCCTGGTGCAGTCCATGACCTTCAGCTTCCTGGAGCGGGTCGGGTCCGACCGGGGCTACAGCCTGGGCCTGATCACGGGCGTGTTCGTGGTGATGGGCCTGGTCAACCTGCTGCCCGCCGCGCTGGCGGCGATGCTGGAGAAACGCTGGAATCCGCGCAGCGTGCTGCTGGCCGGCCCGGTGATCCAGGTGCTGCTGGCCGCGGTGATCATGAACGCGCCCAGCTTCTACCCCTATGCCGCCGCGGCCTCGGTGTTCGCGGCCGTGATGATCTTCACCCACACCTTCGCCTTCGGCCTGCTGGCGCGGCTCGAACCCAGCGGCCGCGCCATGGCCGCCACGCCCGCGATGCTGATGGTCGGCGCCGCCATCGGCCCGGTGCTCGGCGGCACGCTGGTGAAGACGGCCGGCTACGGCAGCCTGGGCCTGGCGGCGCTGCTGATCGGCTGTCTGGCCGTGCTGTGCATGTCCCGGCTGCCGGGGCAGGCGCCCGCGCTGCTGCAGCAGGAGGCCGCATGAAACCGCAACGCCGCTTTGTCGACCTCTCCATCTACCTGGAGAACGACGTGCTGTCCGACCCGCCCCCGCTGGCGCCGAAGATCACCTACCAGCAGCACGCCGACACCCTGCCCGAGTTCATGGCCATGATCCCCGGCACCCGGCCCGAGGACTACCCCGACGGCGAGGCCGCCGCCGCCGAGTGGGTGACGCTGACCACGCACAGCGGCACCCACCTGGACGCGCCCTGGCACTTCCACTCCACGCAGGACGCGAAGAACGGCGGCAGCAGGCCCTCGATCACCATCGACGAGGTGCCGCTGGACTGGTGTTTCCAGCCCGGGGTGAAGCTCGACTTCCGGCATTTCCCCGACGGTCATGTGGCCACCGCCGCCGACGTCGAGGCCGAGCTGGCCCGCATCGGCCACACGCTGGAGCCACTGGACATCGTGGTCGTGAACACCCGGGCGGGCTCGCGCTACGGGCACAACGACTTCGTGAACGCGGGCTGCGGCATGGGTTACGAAGCCACCATGTATTTGCTGGAGCGCGGCGTGCGCCTGACCGGCACCGACGCCTGGAGCTGGGACGCGCCCTTTGCCTACACCGCGCAGAAGGTGGCCGAGACCGGCAACAAGGCGCTGATCTGGGAAGGCCACAAGGCCGGCCGCGACATCGGCTACTGCCACCTGGAGAAGCTGCACAACCTCGAAGCCCTGCCGGCCACGGGCTTCACCATCAGCTGCTTCCCGCACAAGATCCGCGGCGCTTCGGCCGGCTGGACCCGCGCGGTCGCGATCTTCGAAGACCGGCCGGACTGACCCCCAGACAAAGAGACACACCATGACATTCTTGAACGGCATGGCCGCGGCAGCGCTGGGCCTGTTGATGCTGGGCGGCGCCCAGGCGCAGACCCGCGTGATCACCCTGGGCACGCAGGGCGGCCCCTTCCCGAGCCCCACCCGCGCCCAGCCCGCCAGCGCGCTGGTGGTGAAAGACCGGGTCTACCTGATCGATGCCGGCAACGGCGTGAGCCAGCAACTGGTGAAGGCGGGCCTGGACCACCGCCGGGTCGGGCAGATCTTCATCACCCACAACCACGACGACCACAACGCCGACTGGGGCACGCTGATGGGCCAGCAGTGGGCCACCGGCCGGCGTCAACCGACCCATGTGCACGGCCCCGCCGGCACCGAAGCCATGCTGCAGGGCTTCCTGGCGTACTTCAAGCCCAACGCCCGCATCCGCATGGCCGACTCGAAAGGCATGGCGCCGCCGGACCAGCTGTTCATGGCCCACGATTACGCCGGCAACGGCGAGGTCTACCGCGACGACCTGATCACCGTCACGGCGGTCGAAAACTGCCACTTCGGCAAGGAAGGGGCCGGGGCCAGCGGCCTGGACCATTCCTACTCCCTGCGCTTCCAGACACCCGACAAGGTGATCGTCTTCAGCGGCGACACCGGGAACTGTGCGCCGGTGCAGGCCCTGTCCAAGGGCGCCGACCTGATGATCCACGAGGTGATCGACCTGGACCTGATCGAGAAGGCGATGCTGGCCCAGCTGCCGGCGGCGTTGGCACAAGGCTTCATGCGCCACATGCGGGACGAACACACCACGGCCGAGGATGTCGGCCGCCTGGCCAAGGCCGCGGGCGTGAAACAGCTGGTGTTCAACCACGTCATCCCGGGCAAGGACGAGCCCGACAGCGTGTACCTGGAGCCGGCCCGCCAACACTTCGACGGCCCCATCACGGTGGCGCGCGACCTGATGTCTTTCTGATCAACCTGTGGCCGGAGGCCTGGAATGCCCATGCATGCGAACCCGTCTTTTCCTGCGATCCACCGCGTCGTCACCGGCCACGATGCCGACGGCAAGGCCATCGTCGCGCACAACGGCCCGTTGCCCACCGTGGTCGAGATCGCCGCGATCCCGGGCACGGTGTTCCACGAGGTCTGGAGCACCACGGCCACCCCGGCGCCGGTGGACAACGGCGCCGACCCGACGCTCGGCCCGCTGATGCTGCCGCCGCCCCAGCAGGGCACGCGCATGCGCTTCGTCGACATCCCGCCCGACACGGCCGAGTTCCTGTCCCAGGGCGCGGGGAAGATGAAGGACGCCTTCGCGCAGATCGGCGACGAGAAGGCCTCGACCGTGAAAGCCCACTCGCCGCACCCGCTGATGCACCGCACCGAGTCGGTCGATTACGGCATCGTGATCGAGGGCGAGATGACCCTGGTGCTCGACGACAGCGAGGTGCTGCTCAAGGCCGGCAGCGTGGTCGTGCAGCGCGGCACCAACCACGCCTGGGCCAACCGCTCGGGCCGGCCCTGCCGCATGCTGTTCGTGCTGCTCGACGGCGCCTACGACCCGGCGATCGCCCAGGCGCTCGCGGCGCGCTGAGCCGGGACCAACGTTTCAACAACCCCAGGAACAACCGATGAAATTTGCGACCTTGCGTGACGGCAGCCTCGATGGACAACTGCTGCTGGTCTCGCGCGACGGGCAGCGCGCCGTGCGCGCCGGCGCCGTGGCGCCCAGCCTGATCGAGGCCCTGCAGCGCTGGGACGAGGTGCAGGCGCCGCTGTCCGACCTGTGCGCGGCGCTCAACGCCGGCAGCGCCCCCGGCGCTTTTGACTTCGACCCCGCCGCCTGCACGGCGCCCCTGCCGCGCGCCCCGCAGTGGCTCGACGGTTCGGCCTTCCTGAACCACGGCCGCCTGATGGAACAGGCCTTCAACACGCCGGCGATCCCGCTGTTCGACAGCGTGCCGGTGATGTACCAGGGCGCCAGCGACGACTTCCTCGGCCCGCACGACGACGTGCCCCTGCCCACCGAGGCCGACGGCATCGACTTCGAGGGTGAGTTCGGCGTGGTCACGGGGCCGGTGCCCATGGGCGCCTCGCCCGAGGCCGCGCTGGCCTGCGTGCGCCTGGTGGTGCAGGTCAACGACTGGAGCCTGCGCGCGCTGGGCCCGCACGAGATGAAGACCGGCTTCGGCTTCCTGCAGGCCAAACCCTCCACCGCCTTCGCGCCCGTGGCCGTCACGCCCGACGAACTCGGCAGCGCCTGGCGCGACGGCCGGGTGCAGATGCACCTGCACCTGCGGTGGAACGGCGAGCGCTTCGGCGAACCGCACGGCGGCGAGATGAACTTCCACTTCGGCCAGCTGATCGCCCACGCGGCGCGCTCCCGCCGGCTCACGGCCGGCACCATCGTCGGCTCGGGCACGGTGAGCAACGTCGCGCGCAGCGCGGGCTCGGCCTGCATCGCCGAACGCCGTGTGATCGAGAAGATCGACCAGGGCGAGATCCGCACCGGCTTCATGAAATTCGGCGACCGCGTGCGCCTGCAAGCCTGTTTCGAAGACGGTCAGGCCGGCCCGTTCGGCGTGATCGACCAGCGGGTGGTGCCGGCCATCGGGGCGCTCTGATGCGCTGGCTGGTGACGGGCGCCAACGGCTTCGTGGGGCGCGCGTTGGTGCGGCGCCTGCTGTCCCAGGGCCTGCCCGGCGGCCGCGCGCTCACGCAGCTGGCGGTCACGGACTTTGCGCTGGACGACGACGTGGCCGATCCGCGCCTGCTGCGCCTGCCGGGCGACCTGACGCAATCGGCCACCTGGGCCGACGCGTTCGCGGCGCCGCTGGACGGCCTGTTCCACCTGGCCAGCGTGCCCGGCGGTACCGCCGAAGCGCAGCCGGCGTTGGCGCGTGCGGTCAACCTGGACGCCACGCAGGCGCTGCTGGACCAGTGCCGCGCCCAGGTCGAGCGCGGTGGCGTGGCGCCCCGGCTGGTGTTCGCCAGCACCATCGCCGTCTATGGCGCGGCGCTGCCCCCCGAGGTGAACGACCACACGCCCGCGGCGCCCCACATGGTGTACGGCGCGCACAAGCTCATGGCCGAGATCGCCGTGGCCCACGCCAGCCGGCGCGGCTGGCTCGACGGCGTGTCGCTGCGCCTGCCCGGCGTGCTGGTGCGGCCGCCCGCGCCCACCGGGCAGCTCTCGGCCTTCATGAGCGACTTCATCCGCGAGCTGGCCCAGGGCCGATCGTTTGAGTGCCCGACCTCGCCCGGCGCCACCACCTGGGCGTCCTCGCTGCCCGGCGTGGTCGACAACCTGCTGCACGCGGCCGTGGTGGACGCCGCGCGCCTGCCGCCCTCGCGCAGCCTGCTGCTGCCCACGCTGCGCTTCAGCATGGCCGAGCTGGCCGAGGCCATCGCCCGCGTGTGTGCCGTGCCCGCCCCGGCGCGGGTGCGCTGGTCGCCCGACGAACGCATCGAAGCCCTGTTCGGGCGCTTTCCCCCGCTGCGCACCGACGCGGCCGAACGCGCGGGCTTTGTCAGCGACGGCGATGGCGAGACGCTGGTGCGCCGGTCGCTCGCGCTGTCCTGAGTGGACGGGTCAACCGGGGGCGGCGAGCACCCGCTGCACATGCGCCAGCAGCCCCGCGCTGCCGTCCTCCACCAGGTCCAGTACCGCCTCGAAGCCCTTGGGGCCGCCCTGGTACGGGTCGGGCACGACCGGGCTGTCGTGCTGCTGAAAGAACTCGGCGAAGCGCCGCAGCTTCTTCGCGTGCACCGGCGGGCACAGCCGCTCGGCCAGCACGAAGTTCTCCCAGTCCATCACCAGCACCAGGTCGAACACCTCAAAATCCTGCGCCGTGAGCTGGCGCGCGCGCTGGGTCGAGAGGTCGTAGCCGCGCTGCAGCGCGTGTTTCTGGCTGCGCGCGTCGGGCGGTGCGCCCACGTGGTAGCTGTGCGTGCCGGCCGAATCGACCTGCACCCGGTCGGCCAGCCCGGCCTCCAGCACCTTGGCCTCGAACACGCCGTGCGCGGTCGGGCTGCGGCAGATGTTGCCCATGCAGACGAAGAGGACGCGGAAGTCCGGCGGGGTGTGGGGGGTGTTCATGAGGGGCATTGGACCGCAAACCGCCCTGCAACGAAATGCACCCAGCGTGCGAACTGACCGGTTTTCGGGGGCTTTTCCGCGCTTCGACCCCCGGGGTGCTGGCACTATGCTGTCCACTGGGCACGGTCCGCCGGTCGCCGCCAGCGACCTCGGGCCCCTTTGACCTCTTCTCACCCCGGAACCGACATGGCCAGTGATCTGGATACGGTGCGCGTGCTTCGTGCACTGTTCAACGACATACCGCGCGCGCCGCAAGGCCTCTCGCACGAGGCGACGATGGAGTGGATCCAGCGCTCGATGACCGACTTTCCGGGCGGCGAGGTCGCCTACATGATCGAGCACGTGACCCGCAATTCGATGGTGGACATCGTGCTGCGCCTGCGCGAAGACGGCTACCTCAAGGACGACCAGCAGTTCGACGAGACGCTGAAGCAGATCTCGACCCCCGAAGGCCGCAAGACCTTCATGGACTGGTGCATCACCGCGCAGAAGAGCGTGGACGCGACCGCGCGCCTGCTCAACCGCGCCAAGCGCGCCTGGCGCGAGCCCGAGCCGCTGTTCGTGGCCGACCCGGTCGCCGTGCAGCGCTTCATCGACGGCCAGCCCACCGGCCCTGGCGTGCTGTTCGCCGAGTTCGCGATGCGCGACGACGTGCGCGAGATCGGCCTCTTCGGCACCGAACCCGCCGCCATCCATGAATTCGACTGGGGCTTCATCACCGAAGACCGCGGCGAGTGGAACGTCTACGTGACCGAGGTCTGGCGGCGCGGCACGGTCGGCCATTTCGACCGCATGCTCGGCGCCTGGCGGCTGGAGACCACGCACGCGCTGCCCGAAGGCCAGCTGCGCGCGCCGCACGTGCCGCCGGGGCTGACGGAAGACCTGGGCATCACGCGCTTCAGCGCCCTCACGCTGCACACGAACGACGACCCCGCCGTGCGCCGCTGGGTCGGTGAGGTCTTCATCACCCACATGCTGCCGGTCATGGCCGCGCGCTCGCTGGACGAGAACTACGATTTCCCGGCGAAGGTGATGGAACTCAACTGAACGGCGGCCTTAGCCCGCCTCGTACAGCTCCAGCGGCAACCCGTCCGGGTCGCTGAAAAACGTGAAGCGCCGCCCGGTGTATTCGTCCACCCGCACCGGCTCGACCGCGACACCTTGAGCTTCCAGCTGCGCCTTGCACGCGGCCACGTCCTCGACCACGAACGCCAGGTGCCGCAGGCCCTGCGCCTCGGGGTAGGACGGCCGCGGCGGCGCGCCGGGGAAGGAGAACAGCTCCACCTGCGACCCGTCGGGCAGGCCCAGGTCGAGCTTCCAGGAGTTGCGTGCTTCGCGGAAGTGTTCGGCGACCACCTTCAGGCCGAGGATTTCGGTGTAGAAGCGCTTCGACCGCTGATAGTCGGAACAGATGATGGCGGCGTGGTGGATGCGTTGGAGCATGGTTGTCGTGTGTGGATGGGTGCGCGAATCAGGTCGCGGCTGGTGCGGCGAGCTTTTGGCGCACCTGCTCAAGCAAATGCCCGAGGCGATTTTGTCCAGAGCCGTCCTGGCCGGCACCCCAGAAGTGATCGAACGGAGATGCTTCGGCCAAGGGTCGTGAGCCTGTGCTGAGCAAGAGAGCCTGTAGCTCCCGACGTTGGAACTTCAGGCACAGTGCCTTGAGCATCAGCTCTTCGCGGACGGCGTCCCAGTCAGATCGGATGGGAACGGCACGACTCTGGCCCAGCGTGCGTGCCTCCCTTGGGCCGGCGGCCAGTCGAATGCGCTCCCTATAGATGGGATCTGTGAATTTCTGGGCCTGGAAAAAGTGCTCGACCGTCGGCCAGTACACGCCCTCGGATTCAAGACCATAGGGAGCGAAGTTCGACAACTCGTAGAACGGGTCGTTCTTTGTGTAGAAGTAGATGGGCTCTTCGTTCATGCTTGCATCGTTTGGCGAAGCTGTCTTGCGCGTCTGGCCGAGACGGGTTTTGCTCTGGATAGATTGTCACCCCCACACCGCGTCCAGCGCCCCCAGCGCCGCCGCGATCACCGGTTCGCCCGCCCGCTCCGCGAGGCAGATGAAGCTCAGGTCGCATTCCAGCGCCACCTGATCGGCCACCACCAGCCCGTGGGCCTGGGCCTCGCGCATCGCGATCGCGTCGCGCACGAGGGACAGCCCCACGCCGCTTTTCACGAGGTCGAGCATCGAGGCCTCCTGATCGACCAGCGCCACGCGGCGCGGCTCCAGGCCGGTGAGTGAGCCGGGGCCGAAGACGCGGCGCTGCAGCCGGTGGTGCGCGCTGGCCGGCGGGGTGGCGAGCCAGGGCAGGGCGGCCAGCGCCTTCCAGTCTTTGCCTTTGACCTGCGGTCCCCAGCCGGCGGGCGCGAGCACGCGGTAGGTGAAGCGGGTGAGGGCGCGCAGCCGGTAGGGCGGGCCCAGCGGGTCCTGCGGCAGGTCGAGGAAGAAGCCGACGTCGAGCTCGCCGCGCCCGATGCGGGCCAGCACGTCGCCGCTCATGCCCTGGCCCAGCTCGGTGCCAATCTGCGGCGCGGTTTCCACCAGTTGCTTGAGGAAGGCGCCCAGGCGGGTGAACTCGGGGTCGAGGATGGTGCCGATGCGCAGCGTGCCGCGCACGGTGTCGTGCAGGCCGGCGGCGGCCTGGCCGAAGTCGGCCAGGGCGGCGAGGGCGCGGTCGGCCAGCGGCAAGAGGGCGGCGCCGTCGCGCGTCAGCGCCATGCCCTGCGGCGTGCGCGTGAACAGCTGGAGCCCGGTGGCCTCGGCCAGGGCCTTGAGCTGCAGGCTCACCGCGGGCTGGCTCAGGTGCAGGCGCAAGGCCGCGCGCGAGACGTTGCCCTCGCGCGCGACGGCGACGAAGGCGCGCAGGGTCTGGGGGTCGGTGGTGGGCAGGCGGGCGGTCATGGCGGCTTCATTATTTGCCGAACTTATACCTTGGCTTGCTCGATTTCATTGTAAAACCGGCGCCCGTTCCGGCACAGTGCACGCTCAATCGGGCGCTGCGCCATGAGACCGACAAATGAACACAAGACACAAGGAGACCGCTGCATGAACGACACCGCCTTTGATTACGTGATCGTCGGCGCCGGCACGGCCGGCTGCCTGCTCGCCAACCGCCTCTCGGCCGACAGCAGCAAACGTGTGCTGCTGATCGAGGCGGGCCGCACGGACGACTACCACTGGATCCACATCCCGGTCGGCTACCTCTATTGCATCGGCAACCCGCGCACCGACTGGCTCTACCAGACCGAGGCCGACCCGGGGCTGAACGGGCGGAAGTTGCGCTACCCGCGCGGCAAGACGCTGGGCGGCTGTTCGAGCATCAACGGCATGATCTACATGCGCGGCCAGGCGCGCGACTACGAGCAGTGGGCGCAGCTGAGCGGCGACAGCGACTGGCGCTGGGAGCGCTGCCTGGCCGACTTCCGCGCGCACGAAGACCACCACCGGCTCGACGGCGGCAGCGACAGCCTGACGAACCCCGCCTTCGCCCAGCTGCACGGCAACAAGGCCGTGGGCAGCAGCGGCGAGTGGCGCATCGAGAAGCAGCGCCTGCGCTGGGACGTGCTCGACGCCTTCGCGCAGGCCGCGCAGCAGGCCGGCATTCCCGCCACCGACGACTTCAACCGCGGCGACAACGAGGGCGTGGGCTACTTCGAGGTGAACCAGAAAGCCGGCTGGCGCTGGAACGCGAGCAAAGCCTTCCTGCGCCCGGTGATGCAGCGGCCCAACCTCACGGTGTGGACCGAGACGCAGGCCGAGCGCCTCACGCTGGCGCGCGATCCGTCGGGCGCGCTGCGCTGCACCGGCGCCGAGCTGCGGCGCGGCGGCCAGCGCGTGGCGGTGACGGCCGCGCGCGAGGTGGTGCTGAGCGCGGGCAGCATCGGCTCGGTGCAGGTGCTGCAGCTCTCGGGCATCGGCCCCACGGCCGTGTTGCAGGCGGCGGGCGTCGCCGTGCAACACGATCTGCCCGGCGTGGGCGAGAACCTGCAAGACCACCTGCAGATCCGCTCGGTCTACAAGGTCCAGGGCGCGAAGACGCTCAACACGCTGGCCAACTCGCTCTGGGGCAAGGCGGCCATCGGCCTCGAATACGCGCTCCGGCGCAGCGGGCCCATGAGCATGTCGCCGAGCCAGCTCGGTGCCTTCACGAAGAGCGACCCGGCCCAGCCGCACGCCAACCTCGAATACCACGTGCAGCCGCTCAGCCTCGACGCCTTCGGCGAGCCGCTGCACCCCTTCCCGGCCTTCACCGCCAGCGTCTGCAACCTCAACCCCACCAGCCGGGGGCATGTGCGCATCAAGACGCCGCGTTGCGACGACGCGCCGGCCATCGCGCCAAATTACCTGTCCACGGCGGAAGACCGCCAGGTCGCCGCCGACAGCCTGCGCGTGACGCGGCGCATCGTGGGCCAGCCCGCGATGGCGAAGTACCGGCCCGAAGAGTTCAAGCCCGGCGTGCAGTACCAGAGCGACGAAGAACTCGCGCGGCTGGCGGGCGACATCGCCAGCACCATCTTCCACCCGGTCGGCACCACGAAGATGGGGCCGGACAGCGACCCGCTGGCCGTGGTCGACAGCCACCTGCGCGTGCGCGGCGTGGCGGGGCTGCGCGTGGTGGACGCGGGCGTGATGCCGACCATCACCAGCGGCAACACCAACTCGCCGACGCTGATGATCGCGGAGAAGGCGGCGCGCTGGATCGTGGCCGGAGTGTGACCCCCACGCTCCGCCGCTGCGCGGGTCGCTGCCCCCGTGGGGGGCTGATCCGCCTTGGGACGGCCCGGCGGCGGATCGTGTCCACTGCGTAAAGAACCCGACACACAGCCTTCAGGCCGTCCACGTTGCCTACACTGACAGGTTGAGCGCTTTTCCCGGCACCCATGGCGGTGTGGCCCCATGCCCGAGACCCCTTCTTCCCCTTCCCCCCTGATCCATTGCCTGCTGGTTGATGACGACCCGGACATCCGCGAGTTGCTCACCGGGTTCCTGCGGCCCTTCGGCATGGTGCTCGACACCGTGGCCGACGGCGCGGCGCTGCGCCAACGCCTGCCGGCCGGGGGGGTGGACGTGCTGCTGCTCGACCTGATGCTGCCCGGCGAGGACGGGCTGAGCCTGTGCCAGTGGCTGCGGCCGCGCTGGCCCCGGCTGCCAGTGATCATGCTCACCGCGCAGGGCGACATGCACTCGCGCGTGCTCGGCCTGGAGCTGGGCGCCGACGACTACCTGCCCAAGCCCTTCGAGCCGCGCGAGCTGGTGGCGCGCATCCGCGCGGTGCTGCGCGGCGGCCCCGGGCCGGCCGTGCCGCCCGTGCGCCACCGCATCGGTGGCTGGACCTTTGACCGTGTGCAACGCCGCCTGCAGTCGCCCGAGGGCGTGGTCACCCCGCTGTCGGCCGCCGAGTACCGCCTGCTCGTGGCCTTCATCGACCACCCGGGCCAGGCACTCTCGCGCGAGCGCCTGCTCGAACTCAGCCGCGCGCCGGGCGTGGACGCCAACGAACGCAGCATCGACCTCGCGGTCTCGCGCTTGCGTGCGAAGTTCGGCGGCACCGACGGCCTGTCAGGACCGATCCGCACCCTGCGCGGCATGGGCTATGTGTTCCAGCCACTGGAGGGCTCGCGATGATGAAGCGCTGGCGTGAACGCCTGGGCCGCCTGGACTCGCTGTTCCTGCGACTGTTCCTGTTGATGTGGGTGACACTGGTGCTCAGCCAGCTGGTGGCGTTTTCCGTGGTGTCGCCGGTCGGCACCCAGTGGGTCGGTCGCCTGTCCACCGATGGCGCCGCCGCCCTGCCGCCGTTGCCGTCGTTGCCGCCGGGCAACCCGCTCACGGGCGATGGCTTGCGGCCCCCGGGACTGGCGTGGCGACCGTCCGTGCCCCCTATGTTCGGGCCTGACGGCGAACGCCTGCCGGACGGCGAGGGCATGCCGGCGCGTGCGCTGTGGCTGGACTACGCGCTGCGGGCGCTGCTCATCGGTGTGGGCGCGGCCATCGGCGCGCGCTGGCTGTCGGTGCCCATGCGGCGCCTCGCGCAGGCCTCGACCACGCTGTCCAAAGGCCTGGCCGAGGGCCGCGATCTGCCCGCGCTCGACGACGCGCACGGCACGGTGGAGGTGCGCGATTCGGCGCGCGCCTTCAACCGCATGGCCCAGGCCCTGAAACACCAGTTCGACCAGCGCAGCCTGCACATGGCGGCGGTCTCGCACGACCTGCGCACGCCGCTCACCCGGCTGCGCCTGCGGCTGGAGCAGCTGCCGAGCGACGCGGCGCGCGCGGCGGGCGCCGACATCCGCGCCATGGACGAGCTGATCGACGCGTCGCTCGCGGTGGTGCGTGAGCAGGCCACCGGCACCGGGCCCGCGCTGCTCGACCTGGGCGCGCTGCTGCAGTCGCTCACCGACGACCTGGCCGAGCAGGGGCTGCCGGTCACGCTCGCGGGCGATGCTGAGGTCGCCCCGGCCCTGCGCGTGCGGGCGCACCCGGCCTCGCTGCGCCGGGTGGTGGACAACCTGGTGGACAACGCCTTGCGCCATGGCGGTGTGGCGCGGCTGGGCTGCTGGCGGGTCGGTGGCTGGGCCGAGGTCACGGTGGACGACGACGGGCCGGGCATCGCGCCCGCGCAGCTGGAGCGCGTGTTCCAGCCCTGGGTGCGCCTGCCGGACGGCCCCGGCGCGAACAGCGGCGGCAGCGGCCTCGGGCTCGCCATCGCGCGCGACCTGGCGCAGCGCGAAGGCGGCACCCTCACGCTGGCGAACCGCGCCGAAGGCGGGCTGCGCGCCCGCCTTCAGTTGAAGGTGGAGTGACCCCCCGCAGCGCTGCGCGCTACCCCCCAGGGGGCGGCACTGGCCGTCCGGCAAAGCCGGCCCGGCGGTGCCCAGCCAGCACCGGGTCTGATCCGCACGGCGTGCTGTGTGTCCAACCGTACACATACCGCAGAAGCGGGGTTCACAGGCGCTGAACAGAATGCGGCGCATGCACCCCATGGCCACTGTCCTGCCCACCGCCCTCCCGCCCGGTCGAGAGGCCGAGGCCGAGCCCCCGCTGCTGCTGCAGGTGCGGCCCACACGCCGCCCCTACCCGCTGCCGGAATTCCTGGACGCATCACCCGAGCTGCGCAGCGACCTGGCGCCGCCGGGCCTGGGCGTGCCGCTGACGCTGGCGCTGCGCCTGCACGACGGCGCGGGTCAGGCGATCCAACGCGCGGCGGTCTACATCTGGCACTACGACCCCTGCGGCTGGCTGTTTGACGCCGGCGACGACGAGCTCCGGGCCGTGGCCATGATGCGCGGCGTGCAGGTCAGCGACGCCGACGGCTGCGTGCGTTTTCACACCGTGTACCCGGGCCGCTACCGCGACCACACCGTGCCGGTGTACCTGCAGATCTATTTCAACGACGGCCGCCACGTGATCGCGCGGGCCGACGCCTGCCTGCTGTTGCCGGCGCTGGCGGTGGGCGCGGTCGAGGAGTTGTCGGTGGCGCCGCCCGCGCCGCCCAGCCTGCGCAAACCGAGCTTCAACACCGCTGGCGACGCGCAGACGCTGTCGCCCGACCGACTCGTGGCCGACCCCGACAGCGGCGGCCTGCGCGCCGAGCTGTCGATCGGGATCTCACTCGATCAAGCTCACCCCACACACTGACCCGCCTTGACTTCTTTCCCCGGCCACCGAGCCCCCATGCATCCCCACGGACTTTCCCACGATCTCGACACGCTGCTGCGCCAGCAGGCGCAACGCCGCCAGACCCTGCGCTGGCTTTCGGGCGCCGCGCTGCTCACCACCTCCCCGCTGGCACTCGTGGCCTGCGGCGGCGGCGATCTGGAGGACAGCGAGACCTCGGCCGTCTCGGCCAGCGGCGACACCTGCAGCACCATGCCCAGCGAGACCGCCGGGCCCTACCCGGCCGACGGCAGCAGCGCCTCGGGCCAGCGCCTGAACGCGCTCGCGCTCTCAGGCATCGTGCGCAGCGACATCCGCCGCAGCATCGCGGGCGCCGACGGCACCGCACTGGGCGTGCCGCTGACGGTGCGGCTCACGCTGGTGGACGCCTCGTCATCGTGTCTGCCGCTGGAGGGTCTGGCGGTCTACCTCTGGCACTGCACGCGCGACGGCGGCTACTCGATGTACTCGGGCGGCCACACGCAGGAGAACTACCTGCGCGGCGTGCAGGTGAGCGACGCCAGCGGCCAGGTCAGCTTCACCACCATCTTCCCCGGCTGCTACAGCGGGCGCTGGCCGCACATCCACTTCGCGATCTACGACAGCCTCACGTCCGCCATCGACGACGGCCTCGTGGCCGACCACGAAAAGGTCTCGCAGTTGGCCCTGCCCGCCGAGGTCTGCGAACAGGTCTACGGCGTGGCCGCGGGCTACAGCGCCAGCGTCCGCAACTTCGCCGACATCTCGCTGGCCAGCGACAACGTGTTCGGCAACGACAGCGCCGCGCAGCAGCTGGCCGACGTGACGGGCAGCGCCGGCGCCGGGTTCGTTGCCAGCCTCCAGATCGGCTTGAGCACCTGAACGTGTCGCCTTCGTGAGCAAGCCGGCCCTGGAGCGGGGCGCGCAGCGCGGCGGGGGGTGATTGGTTCAGCGCAACCTGCCGATGTAGCGCGTGTCAAGGTCGGCCGGGACCGCCGGCGCCTTGAGCTTGCCCTCGATCACCGTCAGCAGCGGAACGGAGGGCGTCGGGGGTTTTCGTGCCGGCATCACCAGCGCCTCCAGCCGTTCGGCCAGCGGCAGCAGGTCGTCGTGACCGTCTTCGCTCGCCTTGTCGCGCGCGAAGCGGACGATGGCCTGCGCGTATTCAAAGTTGCTGACCATCCACTCGGTGTCGGTCACCCGACCGGTCTTGCGCCTGAGCAGCACATGCAGGTGCGCTGCGGCGGCGAACGCCTCGTTTTGCGACATGGTTTTTCCTTTTCCAACGACAGGGCGGGCGCTGCATTTCCCGTGCCATGCCTTGCAGGCGCCATCGGGGCGCCTGCCTGCACCATCGCAGGGCCTTTATGGCGTGTGGTCGCTGCACGCGCGGCGCAGCAGGGCCTCGAAGTCGCGCGCGAAGGCGTCGGCGTCAAAGAGCGGGCTGTGGCGCGCGGTCTCTCGCAGCGTGCCCCGCAGGTGGGTGAGCGTGCGCAGGGTCTGCGCGCGGTCGTGGGCGAGGCCGACGGCGCGCGCCACGTAGGCGTCGTCGCTGTGCGTGACCCAATCGTCCAGCCCCAGGCTGTGCAGCATGGCCTGGCCCTGCCGGCCGAGCATGCCCGGTGTGGCCAGCGTGAGCGTGGGCACGCCCATCCACAGGGCCTCGGCGGTGGAGGTGCCGCCGGGGTAGGGGAAGGTGTCGAGCAGCAGGTCCACCTCGGCGTATTGCGCGAGGTACTCGCCGCGCCGGGCGGGCTTGCGCAGATCCACCCGCGCGAGGTCGATGCCGCTCTCGGCCAGCAGCCGGTCGAAGGCCGCGCGGGTGTCGCGCTTGCCCATCTGCCGGCTTTGCAGCAGCAGGGTGGCGTCGGGCGCGCCGTCGAGGATGCGGCGCCAGGCGGTGAGCACGCGGCGGTTGAGCTTCTGCAGGTTCTGGAAGCAGCCGAAACGCAGGCCCGGCCGGCTGGCCAGGGGCGGGAACGGCGGCACGTCAGGCGCGTGGGCCGGGGCGCTCATGCACAGCCGGGTGTGGGGCATGTGGAACAGGCGCTCACTGAAGAAGCGCGTTTCGGCGGGCGGCACGCAGTGCGGGTCGGCCACCACGCCGTCCACCGCCGGCAGGCCCAGGGTGCCGAAATAACCGAGCCAGCTCAGCTGCAGGGGCGCGGGCCGCTGCATCAGCGCGCCCAGGCGGTGGTGGTTGGTGTAGCCGCTCAGGTCGAGCAGCACGTCGAGCCGGTCGGCGCGGATCTGGCGGGCGAGCTCGGTGTCGGTCAGCGCCGCCACCGGCCGCCAGGTGTGGGTGCTTTTCTGCAGGCGGCGCGTGACGGCGTCGGTCTTGTCGACGTTGGCGTAGGCGAACACGTCCACCGGCCGCCGGTGCAGGGCCTGCAGCACCGACTCCAGGAAGTAGGCCACCGGGTGGTCGCTCAGGTCGCCCGAGACCATGCCCACGCGCAGGCGCTCGCCCGTGGGCGGTGCGCTGGGGCGCGGCGGCGAGCCGGCCTGTTCGTGCAGCAGGCGCCCGTGGTGTTCACCCAGGCGGCGCAGGGCGTCGAGGTCGGGCTCGGGCAGGCAGTGGGCGCCGAACAGGCTGGCGCTGAGGGACTTGAGGTGGCAGGGGTCGATGGCCAGCGCCTGCCGGTAGGCCTGCAGGGCGCCTTCCGGGTCCAGCAGGTCCATCCGTGCGCGGCCGATGGCGAAGTGCAGGTCGGGGTGGCCGGCGTGGGCGGCCAGCGCGGGCTCCAGCACCGAGAGCGCCAGGCGCGGGCGCTGGTAGTTCTGGCGCAGCAGGCTGGCGAGGTTCAGGCGGGCGGGTTCAAAGTCGGGCCAGCGGCGCAGCAGGTCTTCGAGCCGCGCGCGGGCGTCGGCGTGGCGCTCGCAGCGCACCAGGGCGGCGGCATGGCCGTTGAGGGCGTGGGGGTCGTCGGGCTGGGCCTGGCACACGGCGTCCCAGAGGGCCTCGGCCTCGGCCCAGCGGTGGGTCCGGTACAGCACGGTGGCCAGGCTGTGCTGTGCGCCCGGCAGCGGGGGCTGGCTCCGCACCAGGTCGCGCAGCAGCACCTCGGCCCCGGCGAAGTCCTGCGCGCGGACCATGGCCTGCGCCTGGGCCAGGCGGACCCTGGGGGCATGGGGGAGGGCGATCTGGCCCTGACGGGTGCGCGGCGCGGCGGCGGGCGGTGGTACGGGCGGTTGGGGGCGCACGCGCTGGAGCGGGATCCGGCCGGTGATGGTGCCCTGCCGCGCGGGCGTGCCGGCCGGTGCCGGCGGTGTTGGCTTGTCGCTCATGAGCCCTCCCTTGCAGGCCCCCCGGCCTGTTCTCCGGCATTGTCGGCGATGCCCCACCCCGGCCCCCCAATGGGTTGCCATCCAAGGGAAAGCCCGGATGCACAGGGCTGGTGCGGACGGCTATATTTCCGTCACTCGCAAACGGCGCACAGCGCCGGTGACCGCGGGGGACCGAGGAGACAACCCAGTCCAACAAAAAAATCCTTCAGCGTCCCGAGAGATGCAAACATCACAAACCGACCCCACAAGGGTCGGTTTTTTTTCGTCCCTTGCCCGGTGATGGGTCCGAACCCGGCTGGATGAATGCTTTCCGGTTTGTTCTGTCAACTGGAAACTTGACTGATCCCTTGGGCAGGGGAGATCCGCAAGACGGTTGCAATCTCTGTAAAAAACTGTTGTGAAACAAGGTCTTGCAAAGGCCTGTTGGTGTTTTCCCTTGGTGGGTCGTTCATGGCCCGTGGTTTGCAGACGGTCACACACCTGCCTGCATCGGCGGGACCCGGTTCTGCCCCACAACAGCCAACGGAGACAAACCCATGATGGAAACCTTTTACGAGGTGATGCGCCGCAAGGGCATCTCGCGCCGCAGCTTTCTGAAGTACTGCTCGCTCACCGCCACCTCGCTGGGGCTGGCGCCCTCGTTCGTGCCGCAGATCGCGCACGCCATGGAAACCAAGCCGCGCACCCCGGTGCTCTGGCTGCACGGTCTGGAGTGCACCTGCTGCACCGAGTCGTTCATCCGCTCGGCGCACCCGCTGGCCAAGGACGTGGTGCTGTCGATGATCTCGCTGGACTACGACGACACCCTGATGGCCGCCGCCGGCCACCAGGCCGAGGCCATCCTCGAAGAGATCATGACCAAGTACAAGGGCCAGTACATCCTGGCCGTGGAAGGCAACCCGCCGCTCAATGAAGACGGCATGTTCTGCATCCAGTCGGGCAAGCCCTTCATCGAAAAACTCAAGCATGTGGCCAAGGATGCCAAGGCCATCATCGCCTGGGGTTCGTGCGCCTCATGGGGCTGCGTGCAGGCCGCCAAGCCCAACCCCACGCAGGCCACGCCGATCCACAAGGTCATCACCGACAAGCCCATCATCAAGGTGCCGGGCTGCCCGCCCATCCCCGAGGTGATGACGGGCGTGATCACCTACATGCTGACCTTCGACAAGATCCCCGAGCTGGACCGCCAGGGCCGCCCGAAGATGTTCTACAGCCAGCGCATCCACGACAAGTGCTACCGCCGCCCGCACTTCGACGCCGGCCAGTTCGTCGAGGCCTGGGACGACGAGTCCGCGCGCAAGGGCTACTGCCTCTACAAGGTCGGCTGCAAGGGCCCGACCACCTACAACGCCTGCTCCACGGTGATGTGGAACGAGGGCACCAGCTTCCCGATCAAGGCCGGCCACGGCTGCATCGGCTGCTCGGAAGACGGCTTCTGGGACAAGGGCTCGTTCTACGACCGCCTGACCGACATCCACGCCTTCGGCATCGAAGCCAACGCCGATGAGATCGGTGGCACGGCGGCCGGTGTGGTGGGTGCCGCGGTCGCGGCGCACGCCGCCATCTCGGTGGCCAAGCGGGCACGCGACAAGGCCGTCGAGGCCAAAGCGGCGTCCACCAACAGCTGATCCAGACACACGAGGAAGAACACCATGGGTGCTTACGAAACACAGGGCTTCAAGATGGACAACACCGGCCGGCGCATCGTCGTCGACCCGGTCACGCGCATCGAGGGCCACATGCGCTGCGAGGTCAACCTCGACAGCAACAACGTGATCCGCAACGCGGTCTCCACCGGCACCATGTGGCGTGGTCTGGAGGTGATCCTCAAGGGCCGCGACCCGCGCGACGCCTGGGCCTTCGTCGAGCGCATCTGCGGCGTCTGCACCGGCTGCCACGCGCTGGCCTCGGTGCGCGCGGTGGAAGACGCGCTGGACATCCGCATCCCGCTCAACGCGCACCTGATCCGCGAGATGATGGCCAAGACGCTGCAGGTGCACGACCACGCGGTGCACTTCTACCACCTGCACGCGCTGGACTGGGTCGACGTCGTGTCCTGCCTGCAGGCCGACCCGAAGAAGACCAGCGACCTGCAGCAGATGGTGTCGCCCGCGCACCCCATGTCGTCGGCCGGCTACTTCCGCGACGTGCAGAACCGCCTGAAGAAATTCGTTGAAAGCGGCCAGCTCGGGCCGTTTGCCAACGGCTACTGGGGCAGCAAGGCCTATGTGCTGCCGCCCGAGGCCAACCTGATGGCCGTGACGCACTACCTGGAAGCGCTGGACCTGCAGAAGGAATGGGTCAAGGTGCACACCATCTTCGGTGGCAAGAACCCGCACCCCAACTACCTGGTGGGCGGCGTGCCCTGCGCCATCAACCTCGACGGCAACGGCGCCGCCGGCGCCCCGATCAACATGGAGCGGCTGAATTTCGTGCAGGCCCGCATCCAGGAAATGATCGACTTCAACAACAACGTCTACATCCCGGACGTGCTGGCCATCGGCACCATCTACAAGAACGCCGGCTGGCTCTACGGCGGTGGTTTGAGCGCCACCAACGTGGCCGACTACGGCACGTATGAAAAGGTGCCTTACGACCACAGCACGCACCAGCTGCCCGGCGGCGTGATCCTCGACGGCAACTGGGACAAGATCCATCCCATCGACCCGCGCGACCCCGAGCAGGTGCAGGAGTTCGTGAGCCACAGCTGGTATACGTACGGCGACAAAAACGGGGATGACAGCAAGGGCCTGCACCCCTGGGACGGCGTCACCGAGGCCAACTACGCCCCCGAAGGCCCCAACTTCAAGGGCACGCGCACCAAGATCGAGAACCTCGACGAGAGCGCAAAGTACTCGTGGATCAAGAGCCCGCGCTGGCGCGGCCACGCGGTCGAGGTCGGTCCGCTGTCGCGCTACATCCTGGGCTACGCCCACGCCATGCAGGGCAACAAGCACTGCCAGCGCGTGAAGGAGCAGGTGGACGGCGCGGCGGTGGCGATCAACAGCGCGATCCCCAAGGCCCTGGGCCTGCCAGAAACCAACTTCTCGCTCAAGCAGCTGCTGCCCACCACCATCGGCCGCACCCTGGCCCGCGCGCTGGAGAGCCAGTACGCCGCCGAGATGATGATGGACGACTTCAAGCAATTGATCGGCAACATCAAGGCCGGCGACACCAGCACCGTCAACGCCGAGAAGTGGGACCCGTCCACCTGGCCGAAAGAGGCCAAGGGCGTGGGCACGGTCGCCGCACCGCGCGGCATGCTGGGCCACTGGATCAAGATCAAGGACGGGAAGATCGAGAACTACCAGTGCGTGGTGCCCACCACCTGGAACGGGTCGCCGCGCGACACCAAGGGCCAGATCGGCGCCTTTGAAGCCTCGCTCATGAACACGCCCATGGTCAACCCCGAGCAGCCGCTGGAGATCCTGCGCACGCTGCACAGCTTCGACCCCTGCCTGGCTTGCTCGACCCACGTGATGAGCGAAGACGGCCAGGAAATGGTGCGTGTCACTGTCCGTTGAACACCCCAGACCACGAGGAGAAACACATGCAATCGAAAAACATCCGCCGCCTGACCGCCGCCGCGCTGCTGACCGGTCTGGCCGGCGTGGCCCAGGCCCACCCGGGCCACGGTGCCACCAGCCTCATGGAAGGCCTGTCGCACCCCTTCGGCCTCGACCACCTGCTGGCCATGGTGGCCGTGGGCGTGTGGTCGGTCTGTGCCCTGCCGCAGGGCAAGGCCTGGCAAGGCCCGGCCACCTTCCTGCTGGCGCTCGTGGCCAGCGCGGCGCTGGGCGCAGCGGGCGTGAGCCTGCCGTTCCTGGAGCAGGGCGTGGCGCTGTCGGTGGTGCTGTTCGGCGCCATGCTGGTGCTGGCCCGCCAGCCGATGCCGACCGCGATCGGCCTGGGGCTGGTCGCCGCGGCGGCCTCGCTGCACGGCCTGGCGCACGGCGCTGAAACACCGGCCACGGGCTTCGCGGGTTACGCCGCGGGCTTCCTGCTGACCACGGCCGCGCTGCACACCGGCGGCGTGGTCGCGGGTCTGGGCATCCGCCGGGCACTCGCCGGGCGCAGCGGCTGGGCGCTGGGGGGCCTGGGCGCGCTGCTGGGCACCGCCGGCCTGGTGCTCTTCGGTCAGCTGGCGGCCTGACGGCCACCCCGATCCACGGCAACCGTTATTTGGAGGCCACCATGTCCACCACGTCCCCCGAACAGCTCATCGACGCCACCGGCATCGACGAAAGCGCCGTCTCGCACGGCCAGACCACCAAGTCGGTCTATGTGTACGAAGCGCCCGTGCGCCTCTGGCACTGGATCAACGCGGCGTCCATCACCGTGCTGGCCCTCACCGGCTACTTCATCGGCAGCCCGCTGCCGACCATGCCGGGCGAGGCCAGCGCGCACTACCTCATGGGTTACATCCGCTTCGCGCACTTCACGGCGGGCTACCTGCTGGCCGTGGGCCTGATCGGCCGCACCTACTGGGCGCTGGTGGGCAACCACCACGCGCGCGAAATGTTCTGGGTGCCGGTCTTCCAGAAAGCCTACTGGAACGAGGTGCTCACCATGCTCAAGTGGTACGCCTTCCTGATCCCGCGGCCGGGCCGCTACGTGGGCCACAACCCGCTGGCGCGCTTCGCCATGTTCTCGGGCTTCCTGATGCTCACGCTCTTCATGATCGTCACGGGGTTTGCGCTCTACGGCGAAGGCGCACAGATGGGTTCGTGGCAAGAGCGGCTGTTCGGCTGGGTGATCCCGCTGATGGGCCAGAGCCAGGACGTGCACACCTGGCACCACCTGGGCATGTGGGCGCTGATCATCTTCATCACGCTGCACGTGTACGCCGCGATCCGCGAGGACATTATGGGGCGGCAGAGCATCGTGTCCACCATGATTTCCGGCCGCCGAACGTTTAAAGATTGACCCCCCGCGCCGCCTTCGGCGTCACCCCCCAGGGGGCGGCGCTGGAGGCCCGGCAAAGCCGGTTCCTCGGCGCCCTGAGTAGATACCTTTTCTCCGATCCCATTTCCTCATTTGCACCATGTCGCTCTCTGGTCGTCCCCGTTGGCTCGCTGCTGCTTCGGCCCTTCCGCCGATGGGCGTGCCGGTGCGCACGCCCATGCACCCGGGGCGGCTGCTGGCGCGCACCTGCCTGGCGCCGCTGGGCCTGAGCCAGAGCGAGGCCGCGCGGGTGCTGGGCCTGTCACGCCGCCGGCTGCACGAGCTGGTGCACGGCCAGCGGGCCATGTCACCCGACACCGCCATCCGCTGCGCGCGGCAGTTCGGCATCGACGCCGGCTTCTGGCTCGCGCACCAGGCCGCCTGGGACAGCTTCCACGCCTGGAAGCGCCTCTGCGCGCCGACGCCTTCTTCCTCCCACTGACCGTTTGACGGGACCACCCACCATGAGCCTTCTTCCGTCTGAAACCACCTGTCACCCCTCGGGTGACAGCCCGCGTTCGATCTGTGTGCTCGGCATCGGCAACCTGCTCTGGGCCGACGAGGGCTTTGGCGTGCGCTGCATCGAAGCGCTGCAACGCCGTTTCGAGTTCGCCGACCACGTCAGCCTGATCGACGGCGGCACGCAGGGCCTGTATTTGATCCAGCACGTGCAGGCGGCCGACGCGCTGCTGATCTTCGACGCCATCGACTACGGCCTGGAGCCCGGCACGCTGAAAGAGGTGCGCGACGACGCCGTGCCGCGCTTCATGGGCGCCAAGAAGATGAGCCTGCACCAGACCGGTTTCCAGGAAGTGCTGATGCTCGCGCAGCTGACCGAGCAGTATCCCGAGCAGGTGCTGCTGATCGGCTGCCAGCCGCAGGAGCTGGAGGACTACGGCGGCAGCCTGCGCCCGGTCGTGAAGGCCGCGATGGAAGAGGCGCTGGCCCTGGGCGTGGAGCAGATCGCGCGCTGGGGCGGCGAGCCCGTACCACGCCGCACGCCGCTGGGCGAACGCGAGGCGGTGACCATGGACGAACTCGCGCTCGTCGCCTACGAAACGCAGCGCCCGGCACCCGACACCGCCTGCCGGATCGGCGACGACCGCTTCATGCCAAAGGACCTCTGATCATGTGCATCGGCATGCCCATGCAGGTCACCGCCACCGAGCCCGGCCACGCCTGGTGCGAAGGCCGCGGCGAGCGCCGCCGCGTCACCACCGCGCTGGTCGGTCCGCTGGCGCCGGGCGACTGGTTGCTGGTGTTCCTGGGTGATGCGCGCGAGCGCATCGACGCCACCCGCGCGGCGGAAGTCAACAGCGCGCTGGACCTCGTGCTCGGCGCCATGCAGGGCTTGGATGCCAGTGGCGACGCGGGCTTTGTGCTGCCCTCACAGATGACCGCCGAGCAGCTGAAGCAGCTCTCTGGACAGCACTGACATTCAACCGGACAAACACACAGGAGACCCCATGAACACCGCCACAGAAACCCCCAGCCGCGCCTTTGCGCTGCCCGTGCCCGACACCAACCCCGCGCCGCCGCTGGTGATGCGCCTGGCGCGCGACTTCGGTGCCGCGTGGGTCGAAGAGACCACCGTGGCCGCGTGGAGCGCGGGCGGCGGCGACCGCGTCGTGCTGCTGGCCGGCGACCCGGTGCGTTTCCCCGAAGGCCAGGACGTGGCGGCCGTGTTGCCCGAACTCCTGAAGACCTTCGCCCACCGCTTCCAGATCGCCGTGGTGCCGCGCGACCACGAGGACGCGGTGGCGCGCCGCTACGGTTCACAGCGCTGGCCCACGCTGCTGTTCTTCCGCGACGGCCACTACGTGACCGCCATCGCCGGCATGCAGGACTGGGACGTGTACCTGAGCGGCGTGGCCGCCGCGCTCACCATGCCGCCCTCGCGCCCGCCCACCATCGGCATTCCCGTGGTGAGCCAGGGCGCCGCGGCCAGTGACAGCGGATGCCATTGAAAAGACCGACCGACAGACAAGGACACCCCATGAAAGACTTCCCCATCCCCCTCGTCGCCCTCGGCCCGGGCACCCAGTCCGAAGATGAATCGCTGGACTACCTGCCCATGCCCAAGGACATGGACACCTACCGCCCGCCGGTGCTGCCCGAGCCCGAAGAGCTGGCCGGACGCGACGCGGCCCGCTCGGTGCTCGGCCAGGTGCTGGCGCTGCTCGACCGCACTGCCGAGCGTGGCCCCGGTGGCCAGGTGTCGCTGACCGAATTGCCCGCGGCCGACCTGCGGCTGGTCAACCAGATCCTGGGCGAAGGCGAGGCCAGCGCCCTGGTGCGCGAAGAGGACGGCGCGCTCGAAGTGCGCATCCAGGAGGCGGTGCTGGCAGGCGTGTGGCGCCTCATCACCTTCCGCACCGTGGACGGCGAGCGCACGCTGATCGACGACGTGATCGAGGTCGGCCCGGTGCCCGCGCTGCTGCGCGCCATCGCGGTGAACGACGTGTGGCCCCAGGGCACCCAGCCGCAGTGGGCCGGCCCGCTGCCGCCCAACGTGCAGAACGCGCCCCTGCTGGTGGAAGAAATTCGCGACCAGGTCGCGGGATGGAAACCCGGCCAGGTGTCGCACGTGGTCAACCTCACGCTGCTGCCGGTCACGCCCGAAGACATCGGCTTTCTGGACCACCACCTCGGCACCGGCCGCGTGCTCATGCTCTCGCGCGGGTACGGCAACTGCCGCATCTCCAACACCCGCTTGCCGAACTGCTGGCGCGTGGTGTACTACAACTCGATGGACAAGGTGATCCTCAACACGGTCGAGGTCGTGGACATGCCCGAGGTGGCCATGGCCGCCCCCGAAGACCTGCGCGATTCGCACGAGCGCCTGGCCGACGTGATGAACTATCTAGAGGGCGTTTGATCATGGCTGGCGCGGACCACTCCCAAGGGTTTGAAGGTTTTGAAGGCTCGTACCTGGGCAACCGCGACGTGCTCCGCCCCGGCTCGCGCCTCGAATGCAAGATCTGCTGGTGGGTCTACGACCCCGCGCTCGGCGACCCGCAGTGGCAGATTGCCCCCGGCACACCGTTCGCCGATTTGCCCGCGCACTGGCGCTGCCCGAACTGCGATGGCGATGCCGAGCAGTTCCTGATGCTGGAGGATTGACATGGACCCCCTGCGCCGCTCCGCGTCTTCCCCCTCGCAGGGAGACCCCACCAGCAGCCCGGCAGCGCCGGTTCTGCGGTGTGTGCGGGACATGCGCGTGCAGGCCCTGGTGGACTTCTACCGCCACGTGCAGACCGAGCGCATGCAGGGCATCCCCTTGCTGAACCCGGCGCTGTCGGTCGAGGCGGTGGGCTTCGAGTGGGCCGAAGGCGAAGAGGGTGCCGGGCCGGTGGCCGAAGGCGTGCTCGTCACACCCTGGTTCATGAGCCTGCTGCGCCTGCCTTCGGTGAACCTCCCCCACGGCCACCGCGTGGGGCGCAAGGCCGTGCGGAACTTCGGCAGCGAACGGTTTGACTTCATCGGCGCACACGATCCCGCCATCGGCTACCACGAGACCTGCGCGCTGTTTTCCCCCATGAACGGCTTCACCGGACAGGACCTGGCGCGCGAGACCGCGCTGGCTTCGCTGGCGCTGGTCCGTCACCAGCCCGAACCCGACGCGGTGCCGCCCGTGGCGGCCGAGCCGCTGCCGCCGCGCCGCGGATTTTTCATGGCCCGCCGGCCGGGCGCGGGAGCACCCGCATGAACCTGGCCACCCCGGTGAACGATCTGTCCGCGCTGGCCGGCCGCCTGCGCGTGGTGCCGGGCGCGTCGCTGCCGCTGGCCCTGCAGAGCAGCCGACAGGATTGGGCGCCGCGCCTGGCCCGCGGTCAGGCCGTGTGCGCTTTGCCCGGCCTGATGGCCAGCCTGTTCAACCTCTGCAGCCACGCGCACCGCCTGTGTGCCCAGCTCGCCATCGACGCCGCCGCGCCCGGCCTGCTGCCTGCGCCGCAACAGGTGGCGCAGCGACTGCGCACCGAGACCGCGCAGGAGCACGTCCGCCGCATCGGCCTGGACTGGCCGCGCCTGCTGGCCGCCGACGCTCAGGGGGCGTGGGCGGCCCCGGCACAGGCCGCGCTGCAGGCCTGTCCGCTGCTCGCGCCTGCGGCCGCCGCCGCGGCCGACCCCTGGCCCGCCACGCTCGCCTGGCTGGAGGATCAGCTGCTGCAGATGCCGGCCACCACCTGGCTTCGCGCCTGGCAGGCCTGCGGCGCCGACTGGCTGCTCGACTGGAGCCACCGCCACACCGGCTGGCTGCCCACGCTGCTGCGCGCCGCGCGCGAGGCCGACACCGGGGTCCTGCTGGACCCGGCCACCGCGTTGCGTGCCCACGCGGACGTTGCGGGTCAACGCAGTGTGTCCGCTGCGCTGGCGCTCACGTCCGGCTTCGCGTTGCACCCCTTGTGGCACGGCTCACCTGCTCATACCGGCCACTGGACGCGCCTGAACGACCTGCCCGGCGGCCTTCCGCTCACGCCATGGGCGCTGCTGGGCAGCCGCATCGCCGAACTGATCCGCCTCTGCAAGCCCGATGCGCCAGGGCAGGGCGGCGCGGGTTGGCTGTCCTTCGGGTCGCTGAACACCGGGCCGCATCAGGGCATGGCGTGGGTGGAAATGGCGCGCGGCCTGCTGGTGCACGAGGTGGAGATCGACCGCACGGGTGGCGAGGCGCGCGTGGCCGCCTGCCGCGTGCTCGCACCGACCGAATGGAATTTCCACCCGCAGGGTGTGGTGGCGCAATACATCGCTGCATTGGACGCCACCGAGCCCACCGCGACCGTGGAGCGCCGCGTGCGCCTGCTGATGGCCGCGTTCGATCCCTGCGTGCCGTTTGATGTGACGCACGATGTACCAACCGTGAAGGAGGCACAACATGCATGAAGCCAGCCTCGCCGGCGGTGTGTTGCAGCTCGTCGAAGACACGGCGGTGAGCGAAGGCTTTTCTCGTCTGCTGTCGCTGCGGCTCGAAGCCGGCCAGCTCGCGGGCGTGGACGTGCGCGCCCTGCGTTTCGCGCTGGAGAGCCTGGCGCCTGGCACCGTGCTCGAAGGGGCATTGATCGAGATCGAAGAACCGCCCGGCCAGGCCTGGTGCATGGGCTGTGCCCAGACCGTGGCCATCAACCAGCGCGGCGATGCCTGCCCGGCCTGTGGCAGTTACCAGCTGCAGCCGACCGGTGGTCAGGAGCTGAGGGTGATTGACATGCAAGTCAGTGATGATGGATAGGAAGCACCCCCTGCGCCGCTTCGCGGCTTCCCCCTCTCTCGCCTTCGGCGGGAGGGGGACCGCTCCTGCGGCCCGGCGAAGCCGGTTCCGCGGTGCGACTGGGCAGCTGCCCTTGGCTTCGGACGGTGTTTCGATGAACAGAACAAAGGAGAACCAACATGTGTGTCGTTTGCGGATGCAGTGACAACAGCCCGGGCCATGCCCGACATATCCAGACCCACGGGGGCGAAGCCGGCGTGGTGCAGGTGAACCCCGGCAACGGCGACCTGCACTTCGGCGCGGGTGCGGCCCGGGTCTCGGTGCCTGGCATGAGCCAGGCGCGCGCCATCAAGCTGGAGACCGACATCCTCGGCGCCAACAACCGCGTGGCCCAGCAGAACCGCGCGCACTTTGAAGCGCACGGCGTGACCGCGCTCAACCTCGTGTCCAGCCCCGGCTCGGGCAAAACCACGCTGCTGTGCGCGACCATCGAAGCGCTCAAGGTCCACGCGCCCGGCCTGCACGTCGCCGTGATCGAAGGCGACCAGCAGACCAGCTTCGACGCCGACCGCATCCGCGCGACCGGCGCGCCCGCGATCCAGGTCAACACCGGCAAGGGTTGCCACCTCGACGCGCCCATGGTGAGCGAGGCCTTCGCGCAACTGCACAGCCACGACCACCACGATCACGGGCACGGTCATTCGCACGACCACCATCACAACGACGGCCATAGCCTGCTGTTCATCGAGAACGTGGGCAACCTGGTCTGCCCCGCCGTGTGGGACCTGGGCGAGGCCGCCAAGGTCGCCATCCTCTCGGTCACCGAGGGCGAAGACAAGCCGCTCAAATACCCCGACATGTTCGCGGCAGCGCAGCTGATGATCCTCAACAAGACCGACCTGCTGCCGCACGTGAAGTTCGACGTCGCGCGCTGCATCGAACTGGCCCGGCGTGTGAACCCCGCCATTGAAATCATTCAGCTCTCGGCCACCACCGGCGAAGGCATGGACGCCTGGTTGCACTGGCTCGACCACGCCATGGGCCATGGGCACCACCACGAAGAGCCCGCACCCTCGGCGTCCGAAGCGGCGCTGCGGGACCGTGTGGCGCAGCTCGAAGCCGAGCTTGCAAAAGCCCGCGCAGCATTGAACCCCCACGCTCCGCCGCTTCGCGGGTCGCTGCCCCCCGAGGGGGCTGGTTTCGCCTTGGGGCGGCCCGGCGGCGAAACCCCCCTCTCCGCCGACGCCGCGCTCTGACGCCATGAACACAGCGCCTTTGCCCTCCGTGCTCGCCTGCGGCGCCTGGCTGAAAAATGCCGCCTGCCTGCTGGTGGACGGCCGACCGCTGTGGTCGGCGGTGCACGGCGACCTCAGCGACCCCGCCGCCTGCGCCGCGCTCGACACCTGGGTGCAGGCCCTCCTGGCCGGCCACGGCGCGCCCATCGCGGCGGTGGCGCACGACCTGCACCCCGACTTCTTCAGCACCCAGCTCGCGGTGCGGCTCGCCGCCGCGCTCGGTGTGCCCGCCATCGGCGTGCAGCACCACCACGCGCACATCGCTGCCGTGGTGGCCGAACACGGCATCGAAGGTCCTGTGATCGGCCTCGCCCTCGACGGCGTGGGCCTCGGAACGGACGGCCAAGCCTGGGGCGGTGAACTGCTCTGGATGCACGGCGCACAGTGGCAGCGCCTGGCCCACCTGATGCCACTCGCTTTGCCCGGCGGCGACCGCGCCGCGCGCGAGCCCTGGCGCATGGCGGCGAGCGCGCTGCACGCGATGGGCCGTGGTGAGCAGATCGCTTCACGTTTCGCGCCGCAGGTCGGTGAGGCCGTGGCGTCGGGTGTGCAGCAGATGCTGGTAAAAAACCTGAACTGCCCAACCACCAGCAGCACCGGCCGCTGGTTCGACGCCGCGGCCGGCGCGCTGGGCCTGAGCGTTCGACAGACCGACGAGGCCCAAGCCGCCATCGCGCTCGAAGCCGCCGCCACGCGCTGGCTCGCCCAACACCCCGACACCGCGGCGCTGCCCGGCGCCATGATCGACCCGCACAACCGCCTCGACCTGCGCGGCCTCCTGCCCGCGCTGTTCGACGCCACCGCCGAGGGCGTGGACGCCGCCGCCGCGGGCTTCCACCTTGCGCTGGCCGACGCGCTGGCCGACTGGGCCACACAGGCCGCCCACGAACGCGGCAGCCGCGACGTGTGCCTCGGCGGCGGCTGCTTCTTCAACCGCATCCTGCGCGAGCGCGTGACCCTGCGCCTGCAGGCCGCGAGCCTGCGCGTGCACCGGCCGCTGGACAAAGGCTGCGGCGACGCTGGTCTCGCGCTCGGCCAGGCCTGGGTCGCCGCCCAGCAACTGGCCGTGATCGCTCCACAAGAACAAACCACGAAGGAAACAGAACCATGTGTCTAGCCATTCCCGCCCAGCTGGTGGAGTTGCGCCCCCACGACCAGGCCGTGGTCAACCTCGGCGGCATCCGCAAAGAGATCTCCATCGCGCTGGTGGAGGGGGTGCAGGTGGGCGACTACGTGATCGTGCACGTGGGCCACGCCATCGGTGTGATCGATCCGGAGGAAGCGGCGAGGACCCTGGCCTTGTTCGCTGAGATGCAGGCGGTTGCCGGCGCGGAGGTCCAGCCATGAAATACATCGACGAATTCCGCGACGGCGACCTCGCCCGCCAGATCGGCGCCCGCATCGCCGCCGAAGCCCACCCGGACCGCCACTACAGCTTCATGGAGTTCTGCGGCGGCCACACGCACGCCATCAGCCGCTACGGCGTGCTGGAGCTGCTGCCGCCCAACGTGCGCATGATCCACGGCCCGGGTTGCCCGGTCTGCGTGTTGCCCATCGGCCGCATCGACCTCGCGATCCGCCTCGCGCTGGAGCGCAACGCCATCGTCTGCACCTACGGCGACACCATGCGCGTGCCGGCGTCAGACAGCCTGTCCTTGATCAAGACCAAGGCGCGCGGCGGCGACATCCGCATGGTCTATTCGGCCGCCGACGCCATGGCCATCGCGCGCGCGAATCCGCAGCGCGAGGTGGTGTTCTTCGCCATCGGTTTCGAGACCACCACGCCGCCCACGGCGCTCGCCATCCGCGACGCGGCGCGCGAAGGCCTGGCCAACTTCAGCGTCTTGTGCTGCCACGTGCTCACGCCCTCGGCCATCACCCACATCCTCGAATCGCCCGAGGTGCGCCAGCTCGGCACCGTGCCCATCGACGGCTTCATCGGCCCGGCGCACGTGAGCATCGTCATCGGCTCCGCGCCCTACGAGCACTTCGCCGAGGAATACCGCAAGCCGGTGGTGATCGCCGGCTTCGAGCCGCTGGACGTGATGCAGGCCATCCTGATGCTGGTGCGCCAGGTCAACGAGGGCCGCGCCCATGTGGAAAACGAGTTCACCCGCGCCGTCACGCCCGAGGGCAACCTCAAGGCGCAGGCCCTGGTGTCCGAGGTGTTCGAGCTGCGGCCGAGCTTCGAGTGGCGCGGCCTGGGCGAGGTGCCCTACAGCGCGCTCAAGATCCGCGAGGCCTTTGCCGCCTTCGACGCCGAGCGCCGCTTTGACCTGAGCTACACGCCCGTGGCCGACAACAAGGCCTGCGAGTGCGGCGCCATCTTGCGTGGCGTGAAGAAGCCGACCGACTGCAAGATCTTCGGCACCGTCTGCACGCCGGAAAACCCGGTCGGTTCCTGCATGGTGTCGAGCGAAGGCGCCTGCGCCGCGCACTATACCTACGGCCGTTTCCGCGACATCCCCATCGTCGCCGCCGCCCCTGCCACCGAAGAGGCCACCCCATGAGAACCGACATCGAACAAGCCGCCGGTGGCGAGGCGCCAGCGCCCAGGCCGGTGAAGAAGAACTACATCCGCCCGCTCGACATCAAACACGGCCGCATCGACATGGGCCACGGCGCGGGCGGCAAGGCCGCGGCGCAGCTGATCGAGGAGCTGTTCCTCGCGGCCTTCGACAACCCATTCCTGCGCCAGGGCGACGACGGCGCGGTGCTGACGTTGCCGGCCTTCGAACCGGCGCAGGGCCGGCTCGTGATGGCGACCGACGGCCACGTGATCTCACCGCTGTTCTTTCCCGGTGGCGACATCGGCTGCCTCTCGGTGCACGGCACGGTGAACGACGTGGCGATGTCGGGCGCGAAGCCGCTGTACCTGAGCGCCAGCTTCATCATCGAAGAAGGCTTCCCGCTGATCGACCTGCAGCGCATCGTGAAGTCCATGGCCGCCGCCTCGCGCGAGGCCGGTGTGCCCGTGGTCACGGGCGACACCAAGGTGGTGGAAAAAGGCAAGGGCGACGGCGTGTTCATCAGCACCACCGGGGTCGGCGTGCTGCCGCCGGGCGTGTCGATCAGCGGGCGCCACGCGCGAGCGGGTGATGTGGTGCTGCTCTCGGGCAGCATCGGCGACCACGGCGTGGCCGTGCTGTCGCAGCGCGAATCGCTGGCCTTCGAGACCACCATTGAAAGCGACACCGCCGCGCTGCACACCCTGGTCGCCGCCATGCTCGCGGCCGCCCCGGGCGCCGTGCGCGTGCTGCGCGACCCGACGCGCGGCGGCCTCGCCACCACGCTCAACGAGGTGGCGCGCCAGTCGGGCGTGGGCATGCTGCTGCAGGAGGCGGCGATTCCCGTGAAGCCGCAGGTCGACGCGGCCTGCGAGCTGCTGGGCCTGGACCCGCTCTACGTGGCCAACGAAGGCAAGCTGATCGCGGTGGTGGCGCCCGAGTTCGCCGATGCAGTGCTTGCCGCGATGCGCGCGCACCCGCTGGGGCAGGACGCGGCGCGCATCGGCGAAGTGACGGCCGACCCGCACCACTTCGTGCAGATGGCCACGCGCTTCGGCGGGCGGCGGGTGGTGGACTGGCTGAGTGGGGAGCAACTGCCGAGGATCTGTTGACTCCCCCGCGCCGCCTTCGGCGTCACCCCCCAGGGGGCAACGCTGGCGGCCCGGCGAAGCCGGTTCCGCGGCGTTCTGGGTTGGGGCACTTCGCGTCGGGTGATGAGAGCCATATCGTTGAGGTCGGGGCCCATAACAAAAGAGACGAGGAGACGGGCATGTCGAGTGGGGTGTTTCAGAAGACCGAGAGCGGCAAGGCCGAGATCGCCCGTCGGCAGGCGGGGCTGTCGCCCGCCACGCGCACGGTGCTGATCATGGTGAACGGCAGCGATGCGGTGTCGGCGCTGATGGCGCGTGGCCTGCCGCAGCTGCAGGGGCATCTGGACACGCTGCTGGCACTGGGCTTGATCGAGCCGGTGGTGGCGCGTGCCACGCCGGTGGTCTCAGCACCTCCGGCCGTCACGCCACCGCCCGTGGCGCCCCCCGCGAGCGAGCGGCGGCCGAACGCCGCGCCACCGGCCGCCGTGCCCCACCTCGACACCCTCCGCCGCAAGGCCATGGTGCATCTCGGGAACCATTTCGGACCCGACACGCCCCTCGTGGCGCAGGCCCTGCTGGCCGCGCGCACGGCCGCCGAGTTCAACGCGGCGCTGGACGGCATCGAGTCCAAACTCGCCATCTACCTGGGGCGCAAGCAGGCCGCGCGCGAGCTGCTGGCGCTGCGCCCCGCCACCTGAAGACCCGATGAACCCGCTGCGCATCCTCCTGCTCTGCCACAGCTTCAACAGCCTCACCCAGCGGCTGTTCGCCGAGCTGCGCGCGGCGGGCCACACCCTGAGCGTGGAGCTCGACATCGCCGACAGCGTGACCGAAGAGGCCGTGGCCCTGTTCCGGCCCGACCTGGTGCTGGCCCCGTTCCTCAAGCGCCGCATCCCGGCCACCGTGTGGCAGCGCGTGACCTGCCTCGTGGTGCACCCCGGCCCGCCGGGCGACCAGGGGCCGTCGGCGCTGGACTGGGCGGTCTGGCGCGGCGAGCCGCACTGGGGGGTGACGGTGCTGCAGGCCAACGGCGATTTCGACGCCGGCCCGGTCTGGGCGCACGCGGCATTTCCCATGCGCGAGGCCACCAAAGGCAGCCTGTACCGCCGCGAAGTCACGCAGGCCGCGCTGCAGGCCACGCTGGCCGCCGTGCATCGCTTCGCCGGTGGTGAGCGCGAGGCGCCGATCTGGACCGACGGGGCACCGCTGGTGCGCTGGCAGCCGTTGCTGCGCCAGAGCGAACGCGCGATTCACTGGGCCGACGACAGCACCGCCACCGTGCTCGCCAAACTCCGCAGCGGCGACGGCCAGCCCGGCGTGCTCGACACGCTCTGGGGCCAGCCCTGTTACCTGGGCGATGCCCACCCGGCCAGTGCCGCAACGATGGCCGAATTCGCAGGCACCGCGCCCGGCGCCCCGCTGGCCGTGCGCGACGGCGCGCTGCTGCGCCGCACCGTGGACGGCGGCGTCTGGATCGGCCAGGCCCGCCGCGCCGACCCGCCCGGCACGCCGCCCGCGCAGGGCAGCTTCAAGCAGGTGGCGGCCGAGCTGTTTGCGCTGGAGGCCGCGGGCCTGCCGCAGCGACCGGTGTCGCTGGAGCGCTCGCCCGACGAGTGGGGCGAACTGCGCTACACCGAACACGGCCCCGAGGGCGCGCGCGTGGGCTGCCTGAGCTTCGACTTCTACAACGGCGCCATGTCCACCGCGCGCTGCGAGCGCCTG
The DNA here is from genome assembly GCF_018780075.1 of Hydrogenophaga sp. GTDB lineage: Bacteria > Pseudomonadota > Gammaproteobacteria > Burkholderiales > Burkholderiaceae_C > Hydrogenophaga. Next base: position 8,303 of record NZ_JADMKB010000098.1, on the reverse strand, counting down.
CGCACCGCGCTGCAACAGGTGCGCGAGCGCGACACGCAGGTGCTGCTGCTGATGGGCGGCGAGGGCTTCTTCAGCAACGGCATCGACCTCAACAGCATCGAGGCCGCCGCGCACCGTCCGGGCGACAGCGCGGCCGACGCCTCGTGGCGCAACATCCACGCCATGAACGATGTGGCGCTCGCGGTGCTGCAGACCACCGACCGGCTCACGGTCAGCGTGCTGCGCGGCAACGCGGGCGCGGGCGGTGCCTTCCTCGCGCTCGCGGCCGACCAGGTGTGGGCGCATGGCAGCGTGGTGCTCAACCCGCACTACAAGAACATGGGCAACCTCTACGGTTCCGAGTACTGGACCTACCTGTTGCCGCGCCGCCTGGGCGAGGCCGGTGCGAAGGACCTGATGGCGCAGCGCCTGCCGCTGCTGGCGGCAGAAGCGCAACGCATCGGCCTGATCGACCACAGCGACGAGGGGCCGCGAGACGGCTTCGAAACACGTTGTCTGCGGCGCGCGCTGGCCCTGGCCGGCTCCTACAATGAGAGCGGGGAGCCAGAGGCCAAACAGGCCCGGCGCGAGCAGGACGAGGCCCGCCGTCCGCTGGCCCATTACCGCGAACAGGAACTGGCGCGCATGCACCGCAACTTCTACGGCTTCGATCCCAGCTACCACGTGGCGCGCCACCACTTCGTGCACAAGCAGCCGCACGCGTGGACGCCGCGGCACCTCGCGGTACATCGATGACCCCCCGTTGCTTGCTCACTGCGTGTAGCCGCATACCCCCCAGGGGGCAACACCTGTCGTCCGGCAAAGCCGGCCCGACGGTGTTCGCCGATGGAGGCACTTCGTTCGTGTGGCTCGTGCGCTCTGGAAAGATGCGTTGACCGTGACACCTCCCCTCATGTCAGATGCCCTGCCCACCGTGCTCGTGGTGGACGACGAGGTGCGTTCGCAGGACGCGATGCGGCGCACGCTGGACGAGGACTTCACGGTGTTCACCGCCAGCAGCGCCGAGGAGGCGCGCGGCCTGCTGGAGCGCCAGCCGGTGAGCGTGATCCTGTGCGACCAGCGCATGCCGGGGGTCACCGGGGTGGCCTTTCTGAAAGAGGTGCGCGAGCAGTGGCCGGAGACCGTGCGCATCGTGATCTCGGGCTACACCGACAGCGAAGACATCATCGCCGGCATCAACGACGCCGGCATCTACCAGTACATCCTCAAGCCCTGGGCGCCCGACCACCTGCTCGACTCGGTGCGCAACGCGGTCGAGGCGCAGGTGCTGCAGCAGCAGACCGCGCGGCTGGATCTGGAGCTGCGCACCAGCACGCGCGTGCTGCGCCAGCGCACCGCCAGCCAGATGGCGCAGGCGCGCAGCCACTTCGGGTTTGACCGCATCGTGCGCGCGCCGGGCAGCCCGCTGGACCTGGTGTGCGAGATGGCCCAGCGCGTCGCGCGCTACGACATCCCGGCGCTGGTGCTGGGCGAATCCGGCACCGGCAAGGAGCTGCTGGCGCGCGCCATCCATTACGCCTCGCGCCGCCTGTCTGGGCCGTTCGTGGTCGAGAACTGCGCCGCCATCCCCGACTCGCTGCTCGAATCCGAGCTCTTCGGCCACAAGCGCGGCGCCTTCACCGGCGCCTTCGAAGACCACCTGGGCCTGTTCCAGCGCGCCAGCGGCGGCACCGTGTTCCTCGACGAGATCGGCGAGACCTCGCCGGCGTTTCAGGTCAAGCTGCTGCGCGTGCTGCAGGAGGGCGAGGTGCGGCCCGTCGGCGGCGCGCGCCCGGTGCCGGTGGACGTGCGGGTGATCGCCGCCACCCACCGCCACCTGGAACAGCGCGTGCGCGACGGCCTGTTCCGCGAAGACCTCTACTACCGCATCGCCGGCATCACCATCACCGTGCCGCCGCTGCGCGAGCGCATCGCCGACATCCCGCCCATCGCGCGCCAGATCGCGCTGGACGTGGCGGCCGAGCTGGGCCACCCCGGCGCCAGCCTGCCCGACGAGACCCTGGCCTGCCTGCTGGCCTACCCCTGGCCCGGCAACATCCGCGAGCTGCGCAACGAGATCGCGCGCGCCATGGCCTTGCACGAGGGCGCGCAGCTGCCGCCGGCGGCCTTCTCGCCGCGCGTGCTGCAGGGCCGCGCCGCAGGGGGCGCCGACAACCTGGCCGCCGCCATCCCGAGCAGCGGCACGCTCACCGAGCGGCTGGACGTGATCGAGGCCATGTTGCTGCGCGAAACCCTGCTGCGCCAGCGCTGGAACAAGACCCGCGCGGCGCAGGAACTGGGCCTGTCGCGCGTCGGTTTGCGCAGCAAGATGCAGCGCTTCGGACTGGACAAGCCGTGACATCGGGCCCCCAAGCGCCTTCCCACCTGCGGTGCGAATCCGGGGCTCCACCGCTGCGCGGGTCGCTGCCCCAGGAGGGGGATGGGCCCCGGTCCATGCCGGGGCCGGGGGCTGATCCGGCTTGGGGCGGCCCTGCGCCGGATCGCCTGAGCCCCGATCACCAGGCGCTCGCCGATGTGGTGCTGGCCCGCTGGGGCCACGATCCGCACGCGCTGGTGCAGGTGTTGCGCGAGACGCAGGCGTTGACCCACTGGCTGCCGCGTGGCCTGCTGGCGCACATCGCGCAGGCGCTGGGCCTGCCGCTGGCCCAGGTCGAAGGCGTGGCCACCTTCTACCGTTTCTTTCACACCCGGCCCGTGGGGCGGCTGCGGGTGCTGTTCTCCGGCAACATCACCGACCGTTTGTTGGGCAGCGAAGCCCTGTTGTTCCGGCTCTGCGAACGTCTGGGTGTGGCGCCGGGCGAGACCGACGCCCAGGGCCGGTTCAGCGTGGACCGGTGCTCGTGCACCGGCCTGTGCGACCAGGGGCCGGCGCTGCTGATCAACCACCACCAGGTCATCACCCGCCTCGACGCCGACCGGGTGGACGCGCTCGCCGCGCTGATGTTGTCCGAGGTGCCGGTGGGCGATTGGCCCGCCGACTGGTTTCATGTGGACAACACGGTGCACCGCGCCGATGCGCTGCTGAGCGGCCTGCCGGTGGACGCGCCGGCCTTGTCCGCTGTGATCGCGCGCGAGCCACAGGCCCTGATCGACGAGCTGACCCGCGCCGGCCTGCGCGGGCGCGGCGGTGCCGGCTTTCCGACCGCGCGCAAGTGGCAGGCCTGTCGCGATGCCAGCGGCCCGCTGCGCTGCGTGGTCTGCAACGCCGACGAAGGCGAGCCCGGCACCTTCAAGGACCGTGCCCTGCTCAGCGACCACGCCGACGCGGTGTTCGACGGCATGACCATCGCCGCGCGCGCCGTGGGCGCGCAGCAGGGCTGGCTCTACCTGCGCGGCGAATACCGCTACCTGCTGCCGCACCTGCAAGCGGTGCTGGAGCGGCGCCGTTCGCAAGGCTTGCTCGGCGCCTCGGTGGGTGGTGTTCCGGATTTCTGCTTCGACATCGGCATCCACCTCGGCGCCGGCGCCTACGTGTGCGGCGAGGAGTCGGCGCTGATCGAATCGCTGGAAGGCAAACGTGGCGCGCCGCGCATCCGCCCGCCGTTCCCGGTGGAGCGCGGTTACCTGGGGCGCCCGACCGTGGTCAACAACGTCGAGACCTTTGTGGCGGTGGCCCACATCGCGCGGCGCGGCGGCGCCTGGTGGTCCGGCATCGGCCTGGCGTCGTCCACCGGCACCAAGATCCACTCGGTCTCGGGCGACTGCGAGCGCCCGGGCCTCTACGAATACCCGATGGGCACGCCCATTGCGCAGATCCTGGCCGACTGCGGCGCCCGGGACGCCCAGGCGGTGCAGGTGGGCGGCCCCTCGGGCCGCTGCGTGCCCGCCTCGGGCTTTCACCGGCGCATCGCGTTCGACGACGTGCCCAGCGCCGGCGCCTTCATGGTCTTCAACCCATCGCGCGACCTGTTCGAGGTGGCGCGGCATTTCGCGCGCTTCTTCGCGCACGAAAGCTGTGGCCTCTGCACGCCCTGCCGCGTGGGCACCGAGCTGGTGGTGCGGCGGCTGGACAAGCTGGCCCACGAACGCGGCGCCGGGCGCGGCTCCGCCTTCGACCTGCAACGCCTGCACGAGCTGGATGAGCTGCTGCACAGCGGCACGCACTGCGGCCTCGGCGCCTCGGCCTGCAACCCGCTGCGCGACACGCTGACCCACTTCGGAGAGGTCTACACATCGCGCACGGGCACGCCGCAGTTCGAGCCCGAGTTCGATCTCGACGCCGAGCTTTCGGCTGCGCGCCGCGTGACCGGCAGGACCGATCTCGGCGCCCACCTGCACACGGAGCACAAGCCATGACTGGACCGCGCAACGACACCCCGGCGGTGTTCCAGTTCGACGGCCAGCCGGTGCCGCTGCAACCCGGCGACACCATCCTGCAGGCCGCGCAGCGCGCGGGCCACGAGGTGCCCCACCTGTGCTGGCACCCCGAGGTCTCGGCCAGCGCTTCCTGCCGGGTCTGCACGGTGCACGTGGACGGCAGGCCAGTAGCAGCCTGCACCACGGCCGCCGCCGCGGGCCAACGCGTGGACTGCCACACCGCTGATCTGCGGGGGCAGCGGCTGCGCCTGCTGCAGATGCTGTTTGTCGAAGGCAACCACTTCTGCCCCGGCTGTGAAAAAAGCGGCGACTGCCTGCTGCAGCACCAGGCCGAACGCGCCGGCATGACCGACCTGCATTTCGAAGCGCTCAACCCCGAACGCCCGGTCGACGCCAGCCACCCCGACGTGCTGTTCGAACCCAACCGCTGCATCCTCTGCCAGCTCTGCGTGCGCGCCAGCGACGAGCTCGACGGCAAGCAGGTGTTCGCCATCGGCGGCCACGGCATCGCCACGCACCTGCTGATCAACAGCGCCAGCGGCCGCCTGGGCGACAGCGCGCTGTCGGTGCATGACCGCGCGGCCCACATCTGCCCGGTGGGCGCCCTGTTGCCCAAGCGGGTCGGCTTTGCGGTGCCCATCGGCCAGCGAACCTTCGACGATGAGGAGACGCGCGGATGAACACAGACACCTCTGCCCCCCGCAAGCTGCGCGTGGCCACGGTCTCGCTGGCCGGCTGCTTTGGCTGCCACATGTCCTTTCTCGACATCGACGAGCGCCTGTTCGAGCTCATCGAACACATCGAATTCGACCGCTCGCCGCTGACCGACATCAAGACCGTGGGGCCGTGCGACATCGGCCTGGTCGAGGGCGGCCTGTGCAACGCCGAAAACGTCGAGGTGCTGCGCGCCTTCCGCGCCAACTGCCGTGTGCTCGTGGCGGTCGGCGCCTGCGCCATCACCGGCGGCCTGCCCGCCTTGCGCAACCACCTCGATGTCGGGGACATGCTGCAGGCCGTCTACGGCACGGTGCCCGACGACCCCGAACTCCCGCTGCCGCTCAACAAGGTGCACCCCATCCATGAGGTGGTGCGCATCGACCACTCGCTGCCCGGCTGCCCCCCGTCGGCCGATGCCTTCTGGCAGTTCTTGCAGGACCTCATCGCCGGGCGCGAGCCAGCGCATGGCCTGATTCGTTACGACTGAGACCATGACCACCCCTTCGCTCGAAACCGCCGCCGACCCGCAGGGCCTGCGCCGCATCGTGATCGATCCGGTCTCACGCGTCGAGGGCCACGGCAAGGTCACGCTGCTGCTGGGCGAGGACAACCGCATTCAGCAGGTGCGGCTGCACATCGTCGAGTTCCGCGGCTTCGAGCAGTTCATCGTCGGCCGGCCCTACTGGGAGGTGCCGGTGATGGTGCAGCGCCTGTGCGGCATCTGCCCGGTCTCGCACCACCTGGCCGCCACCAAGGCGTTGGACCGCGTGGTCGGCGGCTGGCCGGTGCCCGAAGCCGCCGACAAAATCCGCCGCCTCATGCACCACGGCCAGATCGTGCAGAGCCACGCGCTGCACTTCTTCCACCTGTCCTCGCCCGACCTGCTGTTTGGCTTTGATGCCGACGTCGCTCAGCGCAACATCGTCGGCGTGGCGATGGCGCACCCGGAGGCCGCGCGCCAGGGCGTGATGCTGCGCAAGTTCGGCCAGGAGGTGATCCGCATCACCGCCGGCAAGCGGGTGCACGGCACCGGCTCCATACCCGGTGGCATGAACCGCGCGGTGGACCCGACCGAGCGCGACACCCTGCGCGCGCAACTGCCCGAGGTGCTGGCCTGGGCCGAGGCGGCCGTGGACCTGGCCGAGCGCCTGCACACCGGCTTGCCTCAGCACCTCGTCGGCTTTGCCGAGACACCGGCGGCCATGATGTCGCTGGTCGGCCCCGGCGGCGCGATGGAGTTCTACGACGGCACGCTGCGGGTGCGCGAGGCCGACGGTCGCATGGCTGTCGACGGCTTCGAGGACCAGCGCTACCGCGAGCTGATCGGCGAGGGCGTCAAGCCCTGGACCTACATGAAGTTCCCCTACCGCCTGGCCCTGGGGCCAGACGCCGGCTGGTACCGCGTCGGTCCGCTGGCGCGGCTGCAGAACTGCGACTTCATTTCAACCCCTCGCGCCGAAGCGCGGCGCCAGGCCTTCGTCGCGGCGCACGGCGGCCGGCCGGTGCACGCGGTGCTGGCCACCCACTGGGCGCGCATGATCGAGCTGCTGCACGGTGTGGAAGTGGTGGCCGACCTGCTGAATGACCCGGCCATCCTCGGGGGTCCGCTGCTCGCCACCGGTGAGCGCCAGCGCAGCGGTGTCGGCATCATCGAAGCGCCGCGCGGCACGCTGATCCACGAGTACGAGGTGGGTGACGACGACCTCGTCACGCGCTGCAACCTGATTGTCTCGACCACCCACAACAACCAGGCCATGAACGAAGCCGTGCGCTCGGTCGCGCTGCAGTACCTCGACGGCCAGACCATTACCGAGCCGCTGCTCAACCACATCGAGGTGGCCATCCGTGCCTACGACCCCTGCCTGTCGTGCGCCACGCATGCGCTGGGCCAGATGCCGCTGGCCGTCACGCTGCGCGATGCAAAGGGCGAGGTGCTCGACCACGTGCACCGTTCGTCCAGCGGCGACACCGTGCGCGGTACCCGGCCGCACTCGGCGGAGGCGGCGCTGTGAGCACCACGGTGGCGCAGCTGCTGGTGTTCGGCTGGGGCAACCCGGGCCGGGGCGACGACGCGCTGGGACCGCTGCTGGCCGAACAACTGGCCGGATTGGCGCAGATGCCGTCGGGCCGGCTTGAGTGCCTGACCGACTTCCAGCTGCAGGTCGAACACGCGCTCGACCTCGTGGGCCGAGAACGGGTGCTGTTCGTGGACGCCGCCTTCGGCCTGCAGACCCCGTTTGTTGTGAGTACCGTGAAGCCCGCACCGAATGCTGGCTTCACCACCCACGCACTCGCGCCCGAGGCGCTGCTGCAGGTCTACCGCGAGCTGGAGCGCGCCGAGCCGCCGCCTTGCACGCTGCTCGCCATCCGCGCGCAGCGCTTCGAACTCGGCGAGGCACCGGGCGAACAGGCGCTGGCCGATCTGGCCTTGGCCCTGGCCTGGGCCACCGAGTGGGCACAGCTGCCCGAGGAGGTTTCCACATGAATGTGCTCTGGCTTCAAAGTGGCGGCTGCGGCGGTTGCAGCATGTCGCTGCTGTGCGCCGATACCACCGATTTCCAGGGCCACCTGCGCGACGCGGGCGTGCACCTGCTGTGGCACCCCTCGCTGTCGATGGCGAGCGGCGAAGAGGTGATCGCGCTGCTGCACTCGGCGCTGGACGGCGGCACCCGGCTCGACGCGCTGTGCGTCGAAGGCTCGCTGCTGCGTGGCCCGAACGGCACGGGGCGTTTCCACATGCTGGCCGGCACCGGCCTGCCCATGATCCACTGGGTGCGCGAGCTGGCGGCGAAAGCACAACACGTGCTGGCGGTCGGCAGCTGCGCGGCCTGGGGTGGCATCACCGCCGGCGGCGACAACCCCACCGACGCCTGCGGCCTGCAGTACGAGGACGACCGCATCGGTGGCCTGCTCGGCGCGGACTTTCGCTCAACCAGCGGCCTGCCAGTGATCAACATCGCGGGTTGTCCGACGCACCCGAGCTGGGTGATCGACACGCTCATGGCGCTGGCCGCCGACGGCTTCGAGGCCGACGACCTCGACCCGCTGAACCGCCCGCGTTTCTACGCCGACCAGCTGGTGCACCACGGCTGCACGCGCAACGAGTACTACGAGTTCAAGGCCAGCGCCGAGAAGCCGTCCGACCTGGGCTGCATGATGGAGCACATGGGCTGCAAGGGCACGCAGGTGCACGCCGACTGCAACACCCGCCTGTGGAACGGCGAGGGCAGCTGCACGCGCGGCGGCTACGCCTGCATCGCCTGCACCGA
>NZ_JADMKB010000014.1 GCF_018780075.1 Hydrogenophaga sp. | reverse complement strand
GCCGACGATGGAGCCGGCGCGCACGTTGCGGGTCTTGCCGATGTGGGCGATCAGCTGGCCGAAATGGAAGGTCATCTCCGGACCGGCGTCGCACATGCCGACCTTGCGGCCGTTCCAGGTGGACTGCAGCGTGAGGTGCAGGCGCCCGCCCTGCCAGGCGTCGCCCAGCTCGTCGGGCGTGACCGCGACCGGGCTGAAGGCCGTGGCGGGCTTGCTCTGGAAGAAGCCGAAGCCCTTGGCCAGCTCGTTGGGAATCAGGTTGCGCAAGGACACGTCGTTGACGAGCATCACGAGCCGGATGCCGTCGAGCGCCTGCTCGGGCGTGCAGCCCATGGACACGTCGCCCGTGACCACAGCGATCTCGGCCTCGAAGTCGATGCCGAAGTCTTCACTCGGCACCACCACGTCGTCGCGCGGACCGATGAAGTCGTCGCTGCCGCCCTGGTACATCAGTGGGTCGCTGTAGAAGGTGGCCGGCACCTCGCTGTGGCGGGCAGCGCGCACCAGCTCGACGTGGTTCAGGTAGGCCGAGCCGTCGGCCCACTGGTAGGCGCGCGGCAGCGGCGCCATGCACATGGCCGGATCAAAGGGAAACGCATGGCGCGCCTTGCCCTGATTCAGCGTGACATACAGGTCGTGCAGCTGGGGGCTGAGGAAGTTCCAGTCGTCCAGCACCTGCTGCAACTTGGTGGCGATGCCCGTCGCATAATGGGCGGTCGAGAGGTCGCGCGAGACCACCACCAGTTGCCCGTCGCGTGATCCGTCTTTGTAAGTGGCGAGTTTCATTCAAGTCTCCTGCTGCCGCATGGCGTTGTTTCGAAATTACGAATAGTGAAATTGATTAACCTATACGTAAAAACTGGATTCTAGATCAACGCGCCGACCAGCGTGCAATCCCACCCTGAAACACCGGGTTTGAGCATGCCCCAAGCACCGACAGCCGCCTCACACCCATGCCCGCAGCGAAATCCCCCGCCACGCCGAAGTCACCCGCCCACCGAGAAACGTCGGCCAACGACACCGACCACCTGCGCGCCGGCATCCAGTCGGTCGAGGTCGGCTTCGAACTGCTCAACGCCCTGTCGCAAGCCCCCGGCGCACTGATGCTGCGCGACCTGGCCGCCGCCGCCGGCATGAGCGCCGCCAAAGCCCACCGCTACCTCGTGAGCTTCCAGCGCATGGGCCTGGTGATGCAGGACCCGGCGAGCACGCGCTACGACCTCGGCCCGGCCGCGCTGCGCCTGGGCCTGGCCAGCCTGAGCCGGCTGGACGCGGTGAAGCTGGCGCGCGAGCGCATCGACGGCCTGCTGGCCGAAACCGGCCACACGCTGGCCATCGCCGTCTGGGGCAACCAGGGGCCGACCATGGTGCACTGGAGCGAAGCGCCGCAGACCGTGCCGGTCACGCTGCGGCTGGGCGATGTGATGCCCCTGCTCACCTCCGCCACCGGGCGCTGCTTTGCGGCCTTCATGGGGCAAGAGGGGCGCGACGCCCAGCGCATCGCGCCGATGATCCGCGAGGAACTGGCCCGCGTGAAGAAGATGCCGCGCAGTGGCCTGCCGCTGGTGGACGTGCCGCAGACGCTGCAGGACGTGCAGGCCATTCTGGAAGAGACCCGTGCCCAGGGCCTGGGACGCGTGGTGCACAGCCTGCTGCCCGGTGTGGGCGGTTTCTGTGCCCCGGTCTTTGACGCTCAGGGCCGCCTGGCGATGGGCCTCGTGGTGCTCGGTTCGGTGGCCACGCTCGACACCGAGTGGACCGGCGCACCGGCCCGCGCGTTGAAGCGCTGTGCGCAACAACTCAGCGCCGACCTCGGCCACCGCCTGCCCGCCTGACCATGAACGCGTCCGAGCCGCCCTTCCAGCCCGCCCGACCAGGCGAAGCCGCGCCGCGCGGCCGCGTGCTGCTGGGGCTGGGCACCGGCGTGCTGCTGGCGCACCTGAGCCTGCTGAGCGGTGGTCTCTCGGGCTTTTCGCTGGACATGTTCGCCGCCCCGGAAGCGGAGCTGTCGGGTGCGGCGCCGGCCCAGGCGACACCAACCGTCACGGCCGACGCAGCACCCGAGCCGGCGTTGCCCGAACCGGTTCGCACCAGCCGGGTGCGCTGGATCGTGCCCAAGGCGCCGGAACCCGAACCCGTGCCCGAGCCGCCACCCAAGGTCGTCAAGAAGCCCCCACCGCCCCAGCCCGAGCCGGAACCCGAGCAGGTCGAGCCGGTGGTTGAAGCACCGATCGAACCCGTGCCCGAGACCGTGAGCACCGAACCGGTGATCGAGATGCCCTCCACCGAGGTCGCCATGGTGCCCCCGCCGGAACCGGTGCCGGAGCCACCGGTTGCGCCGCAGCCCCCGGTGTCGGACCTGCCCGCCGGCACACAGGTCGCTGCGGGCACGGTGCGGGGCGCGGGGGTCGGGGTGTCCGACGCCAGCCTGGCGCCGGCCGTGGCGCCCCCCAGCGCGCAGCTCAAATACGACGTGAAGGGTCTGGCCAAGGGCTTCAACTACACCGCCGCCGGTCGCCTGGACTGGACCAACAGCGGAACCCAGTACGAAGCCAGCATGTCGGTCAAGGCGCTGTTCCTGGGCAGCCGAGGCCAGACAAGCATGGGCGGCCTCAACGACAAGGGCCTCGCCCCGGACCGTTTCACCGACCGCAGCCGCAGCGAGCGGGCCGCGCACTTCGAACGCGCCAGCGCCAAGGTCCGCTACAGCAACAACGCACCCGACGCCGTGCTGCTGCCGGGCATGCAGGACCGGCTGTCGGTCAACTTCCAGCTCGCCGGCCTGTTCAACGCCCGCCCGGACGCCTACGCCGAGGGGCAGACCCTGCGTCTGCCGGTGAGCAGCATCGACATGGCCGAGGTGTGGCTGTTCCAGGTCGGGTCGCAGGCGACCGAGAGCTTGCCTGCGGGCGACGTGGTGACCCGCAAGCTGACCCGCAGCCCGAGGCGCGAGTTCGACCGCAAGGTCGAGGTCTGGCTGGCGCCCAGCCTGGCGCACCTGCCGGTGAGGCTGCGCATCACCGAACAGAACGGTGACTTTGTGGACATGAAGCTGGATGAGCTGCCGGCCCTGCTGCCGTCCGGGACCACGCCCACGGTCCACTGAGGCGGCCGCTGAAGCCCGGAACTGTGCTTAAAAACACACGCATCTTGAATCTTCTCCCGGTGGGACCATCTAAATGGCCAGGGGGGCTGTAGCCCGCCAACCATTTGCCGATATAAGTGACATCAGGCACAACGGTTTCCCAACAGGAAGGAATTTCAGTCATGCACATGCTCTACGACTCGGATGCCTTTGCCGTCGTCCACATCCTGGCCAACGCGCCGGAAGACGACGAGGCCGAACGGCTGGCCGGCCCACAGATCCCGCGCCACGGTTTTGAGATCGTGGACAAACGCTCGGGCAAAGAGGTGTACCTCGACGGCTCCTGGGCCGAGATGTTCCAGATCCAGATCACCGCCTGGCAGCAGAACACCCCCTCGCAGGAGGAGGTCGAAGACACGCTCGAGGGGTATGCCTCGCTGGCACAGATGCCGGTGGTGATGCATTGACATTTGGCTCCCCCCGCGCCGCGCCTTAGGGCGCGTCACCCCCCAGGGGGCGATGCCTGCGGACTGGCGGAGCCAGATCCGCGGCATCCTTGAAAGCTTCCCTTCGCTCCCACAGCCCGGTTTCGCCGGGCTTTTTCTTGGGCAAAGCCATGGGGCATGCGGTGGAAGTGACCCAGATCACAGACAGGGCGCCGCCGGTGTGGGAGCCTGAGGGTTTCAAACACCTGTCACCCACATGAACCCAGCCTCTATTTCACGCGCTCTGATCGCCACCTTGTTGGGGTGGGCCGGCTTGTTGCAGGGGGTCCATGCCGAAGACGGCGTCGATGCCCGCCAGTTGCTGATCGGCCAGTCGATCACGCTGGAGGGCGGCAAGAACGACTACGGCACGGCCGTGATCGACGGCGCCCGTTCGTACTTTGACTTGGTCAATCGCCGCGGCGGCGTGCACGGGCGCCAGATCGCCCTGAAGGTGCTCGACGACAACAACCAGGCCACGCAGGCCGAGGCCAACGCGAAGGCCTTGATCGAGCAACACAAGGTGTTTCTGGTGTTCGGCTCGATCGAGGGGGGACCGTCGACCGCGGTGATGAACGTCACCACGGCACAACAGGTGCCCTTCTTCGGGCCGATGGCGGGTGCGCCCGCGCTGCGCACGCCCTTTCAACCGCTGGTGTTCCCCGTGCGCGCGGAGCACAAGGAGGAATTCGACAGCCTCCTGAAATACGCCAAGAGCCTGGGCATGCGGCGCGTGGGCTTTCTGCGCTCCGACTCCGGCAACGGCAGGGAACACCTCGCCAACGTCCAGGCCCTGGCTCGGTCGGCAGGCATGGAGCTGGTGGCCGACATGCCGTTCAAATCGGACATCGACGCCAACGGCATCGCCTCGCTGGTGACGCAGCTGAAAGCCAGCGGCGCGCAGGTGGTCTTCAACCACGGGGGCATCGGTGTCTATGAAAAATTCATCCGCCAGGCGCGCGCCCAAGGCCTGAGCACCGCGTTTTTCGGGGTGAATTCCGGCTCGACGCAACTCGCCCGGCACCTGGGCAATCTGGCCCATGGCATGACCTTTTCGCAGGTCATGCCCAGCCCCTGGGAGCGCAAGACCGCCATCACCCGCGCCTACCAGGACGCCTTCGCCGCGAGCAAGCCCGGGCAGGAATTTTCCTATGGCAGCCTGGAGGGCTATGTCACTGCGCGTGCGCTGGTGGAAGCCCTGCAACTGGCCGGACGCCAACCGACCCGTCGCAGCTTTGTCGAGGGGCTGAACAACGCCGCCATCAGCATCGAGGGCCTGCAGTTGACCTACAGCGACAAGGCCCACACGGGACTGGACTGGGTCGATCTCGCCATCGTCACCCGCGAAGGTCGCTTCCGCCACTGACGCGGGGCACCACCCACGCCCGGTACACCGGCTCGGCCAGCACCAGCACGGCGACCAGGCGACACACCTGGAACGCGGTGACCATGGGCACCCCGAGCTGCAACACCTTGGCGGTGATCGCCATCTCGGCGATGCCGCCGGGCGAGGTGCCCAGGATCAGCGTGGCCGGGTGCAGGCCCGACGCCCAGGACAGCAGCCAGGCGAAGCCCGCGCACACGGCCATCATGAACACACTGGCGAACGCGACCGAGGCCAGCCAGCGCGGCGCCGTGTGCACGAACGCCGGGGTGAAACGCACCCCCAGGCTGACGCCGATCACCAGCTGCGCCGCCGCGCTGAGCCCCGGGGGAATCGCCGAGAGCGTGACCCCCGACAGGGTCAGCCCCATGGTGACCAGCAAGGCCCCCATGAACCAGGGGTTGGCCCGCCCGAGCCGGCGCATCACCAGGATGCCCACCAGCGTCAGGGCCGTCAGCAGCGCGAGCCCGCCGGGCAAGACCTCACGCGCGCCGGGGGGCGCGAGATCGATGCCCGCCACGCCCCAGGCCTGCATGCCGAAGGGAATCGTGAGCGTCACCAGCAGCACGCGCAGGCTGTGCGCCGCCGCCACCAGGTCGGTGCGCGCGCCGTGCCGCTCGGCGATCAGCGTCATCTCCGACGCGCCACCGATCGCCCCCGCGAAGTAGGTGGTGCTGCGCAGCTCGGCCGGGCTCAGGTGGTCCAGCTGCCGGGCGTGCACCCGCTGCAGCCAGGCACCGAACCCCAGACCCAGCGCCAGCGCCCAGGCAATGCCCAGCGCGATCGCCCACCACAGCCCCACCACCAGCGCGCCAACGGTGGGGGTGAAATACAGGCCCAGGGCGGTGCCGATCACCCACTGGCCGCTGTTGCGCAACGGATTCCAGCTGGCGGTGGGCGCACCGATGACCGACACCAGGGCGGTCGCCACCAGCGGGCCGATCATCCAGGGGATGGGCGTGTGCCACCACACGCACAGGCGTGCCGCGGCCCAGGCCAGCAACAGGGTGAGCGCCACGCGCAGCGGCAGGGGCAAGCCCCAGGGGCGTGATGGCGGTGGTGTCAGGGCATTCACAGGCGGGTGCGGCGGAAAAGCGAGCCGCTTAGTATCCGGGCATGAACTGTCGATGCGCTGTCATGGTGGGTGCGGTCGCGCTGCTGGCGGGATGCGCCACGGCGCCGCCACCAGCGCCCGACCTGCAGGGCCTGCTGCCCACGCCCTTGTTGCTGCTGGGCGAGCAGCACGACGCACCCGAACACCAGGCCCTGCAGCGCGCGACCGTGCGGCAACTGGCGCAACAGGGCCGGCTTGCGGCGCTGGTGCTGGAGATGGTGGAGCAAGGGCGACAGACCACGGGCTTGCCGCCCGGGGCCAGCGAAGACCGGGTGCGCGCCGCACTGGACTGGCGCGAGGCCACCAACAGCGGCGCCTGGGCCTGGGGCGTGTACGGCCCGGTGGTGATGGCGGCCGTCCGCGCGGGCGTGCCGGTGCTCGGCGGCAACCTGCCGCGCGCGCAGATGCGACCGGCCATGGCCGATGCCGCGCTCGACGCGACCGTGCCGCCCGACACGCTGCAACGCCAGCGCGAGGCCATCCGCGACGGCCACTGCGGTGTGCTGCCCGAGGCGCAGATCGCGCCCATGACCCGCATCCAGCTTGCGCGCGACCGGGCCATGGCGCAGACCGCCACCACCGCACTGCGGCCCGGCCAGACCGTGCTGCTGATCGCTGGCAACGCCCACGTGCAGCGCGATCTGGGGGTGCCGCGCCACCTCGACCCGGGCCAACCGCACCGCGTGGTGCTGTCGCTGGCCCGCGAGGCGGCCACGCGCGGCGAACCAGACGCCGGGGTCACGACCGACCGCCTCTGGGTCACGCCGCCCCGCCCGGCCCAGGACCATTGCGCCGAGCTGAAAAAGCGGACGGCGCGCTGAAGCGCCCCGCCGTCACCGACAGCGCCGTTCACCGGCCTTCGAGCGACATCACGATGAACAGCACGATCAGCGCGGCGATGATGGCCAGCGTGATCTTCACCCAGCTCTTGGGGTATTCGCCCGCCACCTGGCCGGTGGCGCCGTTGACCACCACCTGGTAGTCCCTGGTGCCGTACCGGTAGCTCACCAGCCAGACGGGCAGCAGCACATGCTTGAAGGTCTGGCGCTGAAACGTCGGGTCCACCCGCAGGTTGCGGTGGGTGTCGGCGCGGATGTCGCGCGCGCACAGCTGGCGGATGGCATCGAGCATGCGCGCGCGCCCGCGCTCGGCCGCGGCCACCAGGTCGAGCTGGTAACGCTCCACCGTCCAGCCGCTCAGGTAGCCCGGGTCGTAGGGCTTGAGCGCCTCGGAGGTGGTCGGAAAGGGCTCCACCGCCTGCACCAGGTGCGGGTGCACGCCTTTGGAGCCACACACCAGCGTGTCGTCGAAGAAATTCTGCACATGCCCCGACACCGGGAACCAGCGGATCTGGGTCTCGCCCTTGTGGTTCTTGTAGCGCTCGCCTCCCTCGGCCGTGTAGTCGGCACCCACCTCGGCGTCGAAGGTCCAGTAGGGCAGGTACACGCCCTTCAGCGTGTCGGTCAGCGCCTTGCGGTTGAGGTTGTTGGGCGCCCAGAAGCGCGAGCCGTACCACTGGCGCACCTTCTCGCGCGCGCCCGGTGCGTCCACCGCGAACGGCAACAGGCTCTCGGGCCGGATGATGTCGCCGGTTTCTTCAAACGGCACCAGCGACGACGAGCCGCAGAAATCGCAGGCCTTGGCCTGGTGCGCACCCGAGAACACGCTGATGGCCTGGCAGTGCTGGCACTTCACCGCGCGCTTCTGGTCCTGCCAGCCACGCGCGCTCTGGGGAATGGCCTGCAGCGCGGCCACCAGATCGTGCTCGACGATCTCGCCGCTGTCTTTCACCTCGTAGGGCGACTCCGTGCCGCAATAGGCGCAGATCAGCGCCTTCTTCGTCGGGTGCCACTGCGCCTCGCCCCCGCAGGCCGGGCACGCCAGCTTTTGCTGGGCGGAGACTTCGCTCAGTTGCATGGGTCGGCGCGCCTCAGCCCTTCAAGAACTCGTCCAAAGACGCCTGCGGCACACGCCACTGGCTGCCGATCTTGCGGCCCTTGAGGTTGCCGGCCTCCAGCTCCTGCAACACGTCGGCCGGGCTCACGCCCAGCGCTTCGGCGACCTGCTCGGGCGTCATCAGCACGATGGTCGGCGCAGCGGGTGCGGTGGCGGCCACCGGCGCCTGGGGCACCATGCCGGGCTGCGAAGCCGCCGGTGCGCCGCCCATGCCGCCCTGCATCATCGACTGCCCCATGGCCAGACCGGCGGCCAGCTCGGCGCCGATGCCCGCGGTGCCGGCCTTGCCCTCGGCCAGCGCGTTGCCCATGTTGTATTTGACGTAATCGTTGAGGTTGCCGATGGCCGTCATGGCGCCGCGCTTGTCGATGGCCTGCTCCAGCTCGGGCGGCACCGACACGTTCTCAACCACGAAGGACGTCATCTCCAGGCCGTATTTCTCGCGCATGGCCTCGTTGAGCGGCGCCAGCAGGGCGTCGCCCAGCTCGCTGTAGCGCGTGGCCACGTCGAGCGCGGGCACCTTGGCTTGGGCCAGGGTTTCGCTGAACACGCTGACGATGCGCGAGCGCATCACGTCGTTGAACTCGTCGAGCCGGAAATGGTGGTCGGTGCCCGCCACCTCTTTCAGGAACTTGACCGTGTCCACGATCTTGAAATCGTAGGTGCCGAAGGCGCGCACGCGCACCACGCCGAAGTCGGCGTCGCGCAGCATCACCGGGTTGGAGGTGCCCCACTTGTTGCCGGTGAAGACACGGGTGATGACGTAATAGACATCGGCCTTGAACGGCGTCTGGAACTTGTATTTCCAGCCCAGCAGATCGCCCAGGATCGGGATGTTCTCGGTCTTGAGCGTGTGTTTGCCAGGGCCCAGCGTGTCGGCGAACTGGCCCACATAGACGAACTGCGCGATCTGGCTCTCGCGCACGATCAGCTGGGCCTCGTTCTTGATCTGCTTGTCGTCGTCGGGAAAGCGGTACGACAAGGTGTCGCGCGAATCGTCCACCCACTCGATGACGTCGATGAACTGGCGGTTCAGGAAATCCATGATGGCCATGAGGTGCTCCGGTGGGTGGTGATGAAACGGCTTCAGGCGTGGCGCCGGATGGCGTCGGCCAGCACGTTGACCATGGTATCAATCTGCTCGCGCTCCACGATGAACGGCGGCGCAAACACCAGGTTTTCGCCCGCGTTGCGCACCAGCACGCCGTGCTTGTAGCAGTCCATGAAGATGTCGAACGCGCGCTTGCCCGGCAGGCCGGGCATCGACGACAGCTCCACCGCCGCCGCCAGCCCCAGGCTGCGGATGCCGATCACATTCGGCAGGCCCTTCAAGGCGCTGTGCATCGCGTCGCCCAGCACCGGCGCCATCTGGCCCGCGCGCTCAAACAGCTGTTCTTCGCGGAACAGATCCAGCGTGGCGATGGCCGCCGCGCAGGCCACCGGGTGGCCCGAGTAGGTGTAGCCGTGGAAGAACTCGATGGCGTGCTCCGGCGCACTGCCGTGCGCGCCCATCATGGCGTCATAGATGCGGTCGGTGCAGATCACGCCACCGAGCGGGAACACGCCGTTGGTCACGGCCTTGGCGAAGTTCAACATGTCGGGCTGCACGCCGTAGTAGTCCGACGCGAAGGCGGTACCGAGGCGGCCGAAGCCGGTGATGACCTCGTCGAAGATCAGCAGGATGCCGTGCTTGTCGCAAATCTCGCGCAGCCGCTTCAGGTAGCCCTGCGGTGGGATGTACCAGCCCGCGCTGCCGGCCACGGGCTCGACGATCACCGCCGCCACATTGCTGGCGTCGTGCAGCGGCAGGATGCGGTTTTCCAGCTCCAGCAGGATGTCTTCGTTCCAGACCGGTTCCTGGTTGTGGATGTAGGCGTGGTTCACCGGGTCGTGGATGAAGCGCAGGTGGTCCACGCGCGGCAGCAGGGCCGGGCCGTAGACCTTGCGGTTGGCCGGGATGCCACCCACGCTCATGCCACCGAAGTTGACGCCGTGGTAACCACGCTCGCGGCCGATGAACAGGTTGCGGTGGCCCTCGCCGCGCGCGCGGTGGTAGGCCAGCGCGACCTTGAGCGAGGTGTCGGCCGCTTCCGAGCCGGAGTTGCAGAACAGCACCTTGTTCAGGTCGCCGGGCGCCATGGCCGCGATCATCTCGGCCGCGCGGAAGGCCTTGTCGTTGCTCACGCTGAACGCGGTGGCGTAGTCCAGCGTGTCGAGCTGCTGCTTGATGGCTTCGTTGATGGATTTCCTGTTGTGGCCCGCGCCCACGCACCAGAGGCTGGAGATGCCGTCGATGACCTGCTTGCCGTCGTGCGTGGTGAAGTGCATGCCGTCGGCGGCGACGAAGATGCGCGGGTCCTGCTGGAAGCTGCGGTTGGGGGTGAAGGGCAACCACTGGTTGTCCATGCGGAATGGATTGAAGGCCATGGGGGGCGTCTCCGGCGAATGGGGATCGCCAGATTCTGGCACCCCGCACCAGGGTCGGTGGCGCCACTGCCCGAACGCCGGGCAGGCCCACCGGCGACGGGCCTGCGACAATCGGCTCCGCCATGAACCACACCTACGTCCTCACCCTTTCCTGCCAGGACCGCCCTGGCATCGTGCACGCCGTTTCGGGCTTTCTGCTGGAGCGCGGCGGCAACATCGAAGAAGCCGCCCAGTACAACGACCACGGCACCGGCCTGTTTTTCATGCGGGTCCAGTTCACCTGCGGCCAGCTCACGCAGGACGACCTGCGCTTGCACCTGAAGCTGTTCGCCGAGCCCTTCGCGATGCAGTGGAGCCTGCACCCGCTGGCCGAGCCGATGAAGACCGTGATCTTCGTCAGCAAGGAAGGCCACTGCCTGAACGACCTGATGTTCCGCTGGAAGAGCGGCCTGCTGCGGCTGGACATCCGCGCCATCGTGAGCAACCACCGCGAGTTCTACCAGCTCGCCGCCGGCTACAACGTGCCCTTCCACCACATCCCGGTGACCGGCACGACCAAGGCCCAGGCCGAGGCCAGGCAGCTGGAGGTGATCCGCAGCGAAGGCGCCGAACTCGTGGTGCTGGCGCGCTACATGCAGATCCTGAGCAACGACCTGTGCCGCGAACTCTCGGGCAAGGCGATCAACATCCACCACAGCTTCCTGCCCAGCTTCAAAGGCGCCAAGCCCTACTACCAGGCGCACGACCGCGGCGTGAAGCTGATCGGCGCGACCGCCCACTACGTGACGGCCGACCTGGACGAAGGCCCGATCATCGAGCAGGACGTGGCCCGCGTGGACCACACCGACGACGTGGAAGACCTCACCGCGCGGGGCCGGGACACCGAAAGCCAGGTGCTGGCGCGGGCGGTGAAGTGGCACAGCGAACACCGTGTGCTGCTGAACGGCCACAAGACCGTCGTCTTCAAATAACAAGACGCACAAAGGCACGGAGGCTCCAGCATGACGATCAGGATCCCGCCGATTCAGTGCCTGCTGACCTTCGAGGCGCTCGCCAGACTCCGCAGCGTCACGCAGACCAGCGAGGAGCTGTGCGTCACGCCCAGCGCGGTCAGCCACCGCATCAAGCAGCTGGAGCAGATCCTCGGGACCAAGCTGTTCGGGCGGGCCGATTTTTCGCTCACCACCGAAGGCAGCGAGTACCTGGCACACGTGCGCGAGGGCCTGGCGATCCTGCAGAAATTTCCCAGCAACGCGGTCACGCCCGGGCGGCGCAAGCTGCGGCTGGCGGTCACGCCCACGTTCGCGCGCTCCATCCTGCTGCCGCGCCTGAAGCAGTTCAGCGAGGCCTACCCGGAGATCGACCTCACGCTGCAGGTCAGCATCCCGCTGCTCGACGTCGTGGCCGAAGACGCCGACCTGATGGTCCGCTTTGGCACCGGCCGCTACGCCGACGTGGAACACGTCTGCCTGATGAAAGACGACGTCACACCGCTGGCCTCACCCGCGTTCGCGCGCGAACACGGCCCGTTCGACACACCGGAAGACCTGGAAGGCGTGCCCCTGCTGCGCAGCCCGCTAGAGCCCTGGCGCACCTGGTTCGCTGCGCACGACCTGGACTGGCCCGAGCCGGTGGACGGCTCGCAGTTCAACGACATCGGCCTCATGTGCGACGGCGCCGCCGCCGGCATGGGTGTGGCGCTGGTGAGGCTCAAACTCGCCGCGCCCTGGCTGGAGCACGGCACGCTGGTGCCGCTGTACGAGCGCCACGTGCCCAGCCCGCACGCCCACTACCTGTGCTGGCGGACGGGCACGATGGATCGCTGGGAGTGCGCGGCGTTCGCCGAGTGGCTCAAGAAAAGCCTGAGCTGAACAGCGCGGGGGTGCAAGAACCTCCACCCCCTTCGGCCCTCGGCGTGAAGTGCCTTCGCCAAAGATGCGGTGGAACCGGCTTCGCCGGGCCACTCGCATCGCCCCTTGGGGGGTGACGCCGCAGGCGGCGCGGGGGGTTACTCAATGGTCAGCCGCTGGCCGGCCACCGCCATTTTTTTCGGCAGCGTCAGCGTCAACACCCCGTTGTCGTACTTCGCCTTGGCGCGCTCGTTGTCGATGTCGGCCGCCAGCTGGAAACTGCGCGCCACGGCACCGTAGTAGCGCTCGGTGCGCAGCACCTTCTCGTCCTGGTTCTGGCTGTCTTCCTGCTTGATCTCGGCGCGCAGGGTCACCACACCGCCTTCGACGGTGACGTGGATGTCCTCTTTGGCCACCCCCGGCACCTCGGCGACCACGGTGTAGGCCGTCGGCGTTTCCTTCACGTCGATCTTGATCTGCGAGGGCGATGGCAGCGAGTCACCGTGCAGCGGGCGGACATAAAACCCGGGCGCAACGTCCTTGAAGAAATCGTCGAACAGACCGGAACGGGCGATCAGATGGTTCATGGCATTCACTCCTGGATGAGGGGACGGTTGACGGGGTGGCGACCGCGCAACCCCTTGCACAAAAAGTAGGGATGGCCGGTGTGGTTTTCAAGCCCCCCGAGCCGGGTCGGGCATCAAAACGCCTCACGGAGCGCTGCAAGTTTCTTCAATACGGCCGAGCCGGATTGGCCTAAACTGGTTCGCCATGAACGCCCCTCTCGCCCCCGCCGAAGTCACCCGCGCCGAGCGCACCGCCCGCCAGACCGAGGTGGTGCGAGCGCTGCTGGCCGTGCTGCCGGCCCACGCCCTGCTCTGGCAAACCGAAGACACCGTGCCCTACGAGTGCGATGGTCTGACCGCCTACCGCGAGCGCCCGCTGGTGGTGGCGCTGCCCGAGACCGAAGCCCAGGTGGCGGCCACGCTCAAGGCCTGCCACGCGCTGGGCGTGCCGGTGGTGGCGCGCGGTGCCGGCACCGGGCTCTCCGGCGGCGCCATGCCGCATGCCATGGGGGTGACGCTGTCGCTGGCCAAGTTCAACCGCATCCTGTCCATCGACCCGCGCTCGCGCACAGCGGTCGTGCAAGGCGGCGTGCGCAACCTCGCCATCAGCGAAGCGGCCGCACCCCACGGCCTGTACTACGCGCCCGACCCCAGCAGCCAGATCGCCTGCACCATCGGTGGCAACGTGGCCGAAAACTCGGGCGGCGTGCACTGTCTGAAATACGGCCTGACGGTGCACAACGTGCTGCAGGTGCGTGGCTTCACCATCGAAGGCGCCGCCGTCACCTTCGGCGGCGAAGCGCTGGACACCCCGGGGCTGGACCTGCTCTCGCTGATCATCGGCAGCGAAGGCATGCTGGCCGTCACCACCGAGGTCACGGTGAAGCTGGTGCCCAAGCCCCTGCTGGCGCGCTGCATCATGGCCAGCTTCGACGACATCCAGAAGGCGGGTGACGCGGTGGCATCGGTGATCGCGGCCGGCATCATCCCGGCCGGGCTGGAGATGATGGACAAGCCCATGACCGCCGCGGTGGAAGATTTCGTGCACGCGGGCTACGACCTGAACGCCGCCGCCATCCTGCTGTGCGAGAGCGACGGCACGCCCGAAGAGGTGGAAGAAGAAATCGGCCGCATGAGCGATGTGCTGCGCCGCTGCGGCGCCACCGCCATCGCCGTGAGCCAGGACGAGGCCGAGCGCCTGCGCTTCTGGAGCGGGCGCAAGAACGCCTTTCCGGCCAGCGGGCGCATCAGCCCCGACTACATGTGCATGGACTCGACCATCCCGCGCAAGCGCCTGGCCGACATCCTGATCGCCATCGGCGAGATGGAGCAGAAGTACGGCCTGCGCTGCGCCAACGTGTTCCATGCGGGTGATGGCAACCTGCACCCGCTGATCCTGTTCGACGCCAACGATGCCGACCAGCTGCACCGCTGCGAACTGTTTGGCGCCGACATCCTGGAGACCAGCGTCGCCATGGGCGGCACCGTCACGGGCGAGCACGGCGTGGGCGTGGAGAAACTCAACAGCATGTGCGTGCAGTTCTCCCCGGAGGAGAACGCCCAGATGTTCGGCGTGAAGCGGGCTTTTGATACAAAAGAGCTACTCAACCCGGGGAAAGTGATTCCCACACTGCAGCGTTGCGCTGAGTACGGAAAGATGCTCGTGCGCGGCGGGCGCCTGCAACACCCCGATTTGCCCCGCTTCTGACTGTCAGATTTTGCACTTGGGTCGCGACCCACTGAGGTAAAGTGGAACGACATGAGCGCCATTCACCCCACCGCAGGGTCCAAGCCCAAGCAGGCACCTCCGGACGGGTCGGTGTCGGAGCGGGAGCGTGCGCTGCTCGACGAAATTGCCGCCCTGCGCGCCGAGTTGAGCCACTGGCGCCAGCCGCCTTTCACCGAACAGGCGCCGGCATCACACCCTTTCAACGGTCTGCCCAGGGCCTTCGGCAGCGACGCGGCCACGGCGTCGTTTGAACATGACGCGCTGTTCACCACGCTGGGCACCGTGTTCCCCATCGGCGTGTTTCGCACCGAGCGCGACGGCACACTGACCCACGTGGACGCCATGCTGCAACAGATCTTCGGGCTGGAGCAGAAGGACTTCCCCGATTTTGGGTGGTTCCGCCATGTGCATCCCGACGACCTGGAGCGGGTGAGGGAACACTGGGCCAACGGCATCGTGCGGGGCGACAGCCTGAGCCTGGAGTTCCGCATCGTGCGCCCCGGCACGGAGCAGGTCACCCATGTGATCGCCCGCAACATCCCCCAGACCAACGAGAGTGGTCAGATCGTCAGCCATCTGGGCTTCGTGCAGGACATCAGCCACCTGCGCAAGCTGGAAGCCGAGGCGCGCATCAAGGACGAGCTCAACCGCCAGATCATTGCCAGCAGCGCGGACTGCACCAAGGTGCTGGATCTGGAAGGGCATGTGCTGCAGATGACGGCACAAGGCTGCCGGCTGGTGGAGGTCGACGACTTTGAACAGGTGCGGGGATCGGACTGGACCCAATGGTGGCCGGACGAGGGCCGGCAGAGTGCGCAGGCTGCGTTGACGCGCGCGAGGTCGGGTGTGAGCTCGCGTCACATCGCCTTCGCCCGCACCTTCAAGGGCACCCCGAAGTGGTTTGACACGGTGGTCTCGCCCATCACCGACACGCAGGGCAAGCCGGTCATGTTGCTGGTGGTGTCGCGTGACATCACCGAAGCGCACGAACAGCAAGAGCAGATCCGCCGACTCAACGCAGACCTTGAAACGCGGGTGCAGGAGCGCACCGCCGAACTGGCCGCGGTCAACGCCCGGATGCGCATCACCCTCCAGGACGCCCAAGCCCTGTACGACCAGGCACCCTGTGGCTACCACTCGGTGGATGCCACAGGCACCTACGTCTCGATCAACCGCACCGAGCTGCGGTGGCTGGGTTACACGCGCGAAGAGGTTGTCGGGAAAATGCATTTTCGCGACCACGTGCTGCAGGGCGACCTGATCCGGATCAAGGACCGCCTGCAAAGGCTGATTCGAAACGAAAAGCTGGATGCGGCCGAACTGGTCATGCGCCGACGCGACGGCTCCACGTTTGTGGCGCTGCTCAGCAGCACCGCGGTGGTGGACAGCGAAGGTCGCTTTGTCCGCACCAACAACACGCTGGTGGACATCACGGAGCGCAAAGCCGCCGAACAGGCGCTGCAGGCTCAGCGCAACTTCCTGCAGACCATCACCAACAGCGTGCCGGTCCAGCTGGCGTTCTTCGACCCCCAGCTGATCTGTCGCTTTGCGAACGCCAGCTACGCCCGCTGGCACGACGGCGCGCCCGACCGCCTGCTGGGCTTGCACCTGCGCGAGATCGCCCGACCCGAAGACTTCGAGGGCTCGCTGCCGCTGCTGCAGGCCGCACTGGCCGGAGAGGCGCAGCATCTTGAAGGCCCCCGCAGGTTCCCCGACGGCCACAGTTTCTACGCCAGCATCGAATACACGCCCTACTGGAGCGACGGACAGGTTCAGGGCCTGTTCATCCAGATGCTGGACATCACCGAGCGCAAGGCGTCGGAAGACCAGGTGCAGCGGGCCAACGGTCAGCTCAACGAGGCCTTGCTGCAGGCCCAGACGCTCTACAACCAGGCCCCCTGCGGTTACCACTCCCTGGACCCCCTTGGCGTCTACGTGTCGGTCAACGACACCGAACTGCGGTGGCTGGGGTACCAGCGCGAGGAAGTGGTCGGGATCAAGAGCTTCCGCGATTTCATCCTGCCCTCACGCACCGCGGTGCTGGAAGACCGCCTGCAGCGGCTGGTGCGCGGCGAAGTGCTGGAAGGGTCGGAGCACGAGATCCGCCGCCGTGACGGCACGGTGTTTTATGCGTTGCTGTCCTCGTCGGCCGAGCGCGACGCCGAAGGTCGCTTCCTGCGCAGCAACACCTCGGTCGTGGACATCTCGCAGCGCAAATCGGCGGAGATTGCCCTGCGCGAAAACCAGCGCTTCCTGCAGACCGTGACCAACCACGTGCCCGGGCTGATCGCCTACGTCGATGCGATGCTCCGCTACCGCTTTGCCAACGACGAGCACCGCCACCAATATGGTCTGGCGCCTGAAAGCATGCTGGGCCTGCATGTCAGCGAGTGCCTGCCCCCTGCGGTGTGGCACGAAGACCACCCGCGGCTGCAAGGGGCACTCGATGGCCAGGTGCAGCACCACGAGGCCTGGCGCACCACGGCCGATGGCACGCCGGTCTACCTCAGCGCGACCTACCTCCCGGACATCCACGAAGGCCTGGTGCAAGGTGTGATCGTGCAGGCCATCGACATCACCGAGCGCAAGCGCGTCGAGGAGCGGGTGAGTCAGCTCAACGACGAACTGGAGACCCGCATCCAGGAGCGCTCCCTGGAGCTGCTGGAGAGCGAACAGCGGTTCCGCCTGATGGTCGACAACCTGCGCGAGTACTGCATCTTTTTCCTGGACTCGCAAGGTTGCATCACCGACTGGACCGACAGCGCCCAGCGCATGGAAGGCTATTCACCGACCGAGATGCTGGGCAAGCACTACGCCATGCTGTTTCAGCAGAGTGAACCGGGTGAGGCCGTGGCCAACGCCAACCAGATGCTGCGCATGGCCGCGTCGCGCGGCCAGCATGAACTGCACAGCTGGCAATCCCGCAAGGACGGCACCCAGTACTGGTCTCACTCGGTGTTGATCGCGCTGCGCGATGACAGCGGCGAATTGCGCGGTTTTGCCAAGATCAACCGCGACATGACCGACGCCAAGCGGCTCGACGACCTGATGCGCAACATCAACGACGAGCTGGAGAACCGCGTGGTCGAGCGCACCGAGCAGCTGCTCGCGGCCAACAAGGACCTGGAATCGTTCTCGTATTCGGTGTCGCACGACCTGCGCTCGCCCCTGCGCCACATCTCCAGCTTCGTCAGCCTGCTGGAAGAGCACCTGGGCGACCAGGGTGACGAGACCACCCAGCGCTACCTCGGCACCATCGGCAATTCGGCGCGCCACATGAGCCAGCTCATCGATGGCCTGCTCGCGTTCTCGCGCCTGGGCCGCTCGGCGGTCAACGTCACCGCGGTGGATTTCGCGATGCTGGTGGAAGCCGTGGTGAGCCAGATCGCCCACGACACCGAAGGCCGTGTGGTCGACTGGGTGGTCGCCCCCGATATGCCGGTGGTGCAGGGCGACGCGCTGTTGTTGCGCGAGGTCTGGGCCAACATCCTGGGCAATGCCTTCAAATACACACGCCCTCGCGAGCGGGCCCGCATCGAGATCGGCTGGAGCGTCGATCCGGCCGTGGGTTACACCTTCTACGTCCGTGACAACGGCGTGGGGTTCGACACCAAATACGCGCAGAAACTGTTTGGGGTGTTTCAGCGCCTGCACCGGGCATCCGATTTCGAAGGAACGGGCATCGGACTGGCGCTGACGCGTCGCATTCTGGAGCGTCACGGTGGTAGCATCTGGGCAGAAAGCCAGCAGGGGGAAGGCAGCGTTTTCCATTTTTCGCTGCCTTTTGAAGGCTGCAGCCCTTCAGAATCTTCAAACGACTCCTTCCCTTCCGTCCTGGAACCATGAACAAGAACGCTGAAGCCATCCTGCTCGTTGAGGACAACCCCGACGACGCCGAGCTCACCAAGCTGGCCCTTGCGCGCCACGGACTCGATGGGCGGGTGACCCATGTGTCCGACGGCATGCAGGCGCTGGACTACCTCTACCGACGTGACGGCTTCGCGGACCGCTCTGGCGGCAACCCGGTGCTGGTGTTGCTCGATCTGAAGATGCCGCTGCTCGACGGCATCGGCGTGCTCAAGGAAATCAAGACCTCGGACGCCCTGCGCAACATCCCGGTGGTGGTGCTGACCTCGTCCACCGAGCCCAGCGACCTGCAGCGCGCCTACGAGGCGGGCACCAACGCCTACATCGCCAAGCCCACCGAGTTTGCGCAGTTCCTGAGCGCCATGAAACACGTGTGCGAGTTCTGGATCAACATCAACCAGACCGCGCCCCAGTCGCCCAGCGCGGGCGTTCGCTCCACGGCCTTCGGCGAACTCGCCTGAACGTCGCGCCCCGCTGACGGCGGGGTGGGTCGTCACCAGGTGTCGATGAAGCGGTCCGCCGGGAGCGCCGCGGGCTTCATCCCCGCCAAGCCCTGAGACAACCAGCGCCGTGTGTCGGCCGGATCGATCACCGCGTCGATCTCCAGCGTGGTGGCCATGGGGATGGCCGAACCGTTCTCATGCTGGCGCGCCAGCAGCTGCTGGAACAGCGCGTCCCGCTGCCCGCCTTCGGGCACCGCTTCCAACTCCTTGCGGTAACCCAGCCGCACCGCCCCCTCCAGTCCCATGGCACCGAATTCGGCCGAAGGCCAGGCCACGGTGAACACCGGTGCGTGAAAGCCGCCGGCCGTCATGCCCATGGCGCCGAGCCCGTAGCCTTTGCGCAGCACCACCGAAAACACCGGCACCCGCAGCTTGGCCGAGACCACGAACAGGCGGCTGACGTGCCGCACCTGGGCCGTGGCCTCGGTGTCGGGACCGACCATGAAACCCGGCGTGTCCACCAGACTGACCAGCGGCAGGCCGTGCGCGTTGCAGAGTTGCAGGAAGCGCGCCGCCTTGTCGGCCGCACCGGCGTCGATCGCGCCACCCAGATGCTGCGGGTTGTTGGCCAGCAACCCCACCGGGCGGCCTTCGATGCGCGCCAGCGCGGTGTGGATGCCCAGGCCAAAACCGGTGCGCAGGTGCAGCAGGCTGCCCTGGTCCACCAGACCTTCCATCGCGCGGCGGCTGTCGTAGACGCGCAGGCGGTTCTGTGGCACCACATTCCGCAGCGCCGCGGGCTCGGGCGAGATCCAGTCGCGCACGCGGCCCTGAAAGTACGACAGGTAGCGGCGCGCCACCGACACGGCCTGAGCCTCGTCGTCCACCAGCACGTCGATCACGCCGTTGGCGTGTTGCACGGATGAGGGCCCGATGTCCTCTGGCCGGAACCGGCCCAGCCCGCCGCCCTCCACCATGGCCGGGCCGCCCATGCCGATGTGGCTGCCGCGGGTGGCGATGATCACGTCGCTGCAGCCCAGCAAGGCCGCGTTGCCGGCGAAACAGCGTCCGGCCGCGATGCCCACCACCGGCACCAGCCCCGACAGGCGCGCAAACGCCGCGAAGGTGCCCACGTGCAGGCCCGCGACGATGGGCATGTCGGTGTCGCCCGGTCGGCCCCCGCCGCCTTCGGCGAACAGCACCACCGGCAGGCGCTGCGCCAGCGCGATGCCCAGCAGCCGGTCGGTCTTGGCGTGGTTGCGCATGCCTTGTGTGCCGGCCAGCACCGTGGCGTCGTAGGCCATGACCACGGTGCGCGAGGCTTCGGCACCAAAGATCGGGCCGTTGACCGAGCCGATGCCGGCGACCATGCCGTCGGCCGGTGTGTTCGCGATCAGGTCTTCTTCGCTGCGGCGGCTGCGCTGGGCGGCCACGGCCAGGGCGCCGTATTCGATGAAGGAGGCTTCATCGCACAGGTCGGCGATGTTCTCGCGCGCGGTGCGCAGGCCCAGCGCATGGCGCCTGGCCACCGCCTCGGGTCGAGCCTTGTCGGACAGGAAGCGCTCGCGGTCGCGCAGGCGTTGCAGGTCGGCCCGCACACCGCCCTTCCCTTCGCCCACAGGCGCTTCAGGAATCGGCACCGCGCCGCTCGCCGAGCTGGGGCGTTCGGCGAGCACCAGCAACACGTCGCCCGGTTGAACGGTCTCGCCCGCCGCACAACACCGCTCGGCGACCACCCCATCGGTGTCCGCCCGCAGCTCGTGCTCCATCTTCATCGCTTCGAGGATGAGCAGCACGTCACCCGCCCGAACCGCGTCGCCCACGGCCACGGTGCATTCAACGACCTGGGCCTGGAGCGGCGAGCGAAGGAGTGTCATGCCGGCATTGTTCCGCCCCCGACGGGCTCACCCGGTCAAGCGCGCGACATGGCCCTCACCCCGTGAACAGGGCCACGTTGCCACCGGCGGCCGTGGTGTTGATGGTCAGCGTTTGCTCGGCACAGAAGCGCAGCAGGTAGTTCGGTCCACCCGCCTTCGGACCGGTGCCGGAGAGGCCTTCGCCACCGAAGGGCTGCACGCCCACCACGGCGCCGATCATGTTGCGGTTCACGTAGACGTTGCCCACCCGCGCCGCCGTGGCCAGCGCCTGGGCCCGGCTGTCGATGCGGGTCTGGATGCCCAGCGTGAGGCCATAGCCCAGCGCGTTGATCTGGCGGATCACGTCCATCGGGTCGCCGCCCCAGCGCACCACCTGCAGCACCGGGCCGAAAATCTCGGCTTTGACGTCGGCGATGGCGTTCACTTCGAACATCTGCGGCGGGATCAGGTTGGGCATCGTGGTGACCGGCGCCGCGCCCGGCAGCAAGGGCTTCGCTTCCGCGTGCAGGCGCTGCAGGTGGCGGGTGATGCCACCAAACGCTTCGGCGTCGATCACCGGGCCGAGGTCGGTCGCCAGCTCGGCGGGTTGCCCCACCACCAGTTCTTTCGCCGCGCCCTGGATCATTTCGATCACGTGATCCGCAATGCCTTCGTGCAAGCACAGCAAGCGCAGGGCCGAACAACGCTGGCCCGCGCTGCGGAAGGCGCTCTGCACCACCGCGTCGGCCACCTGCTCGGGCAGGGCCGTGCTGTCCACCAGCATGGCGTTGATGCCGCCGGTCTCGGCGATCAGCGGCACGATGGCGCCGTCTTTGGCGGCCAGCGCGCGCTGGATGATCTTGGCCACCTGGGTGGAGCCGGTGAACACCACACCGGCGATGCCCGGTTGTGCCACGAGCGATGCGCCCACGGTCTCGCCCGGGCCATGCAGCAGTTGCAATGCGCCGGCGGGCACGCCGGCGGCGTGCAGCAGCTTCACCGCTTCGAGCGCAATGGCTGGCGTCTGCTCGGCCGGTTTGGCCAGCACGGTGTTGCCGGTGGCCAGGGCGGCGGCCACCTGGCCCGCGAAGATGGCCAACGGGAAGTTCCAGGGGCTGATGCAGACCCACGCGCCCCGGCCTTCCATGCGCAGCGTGTTGCTCTCGCCTGTGGGGCCGGGCAGCGTCTGCGGCGCCATCACGCGCTCGGCGTCGTTCGCGTAATAGCGCAAGAAATCGATGGCTTCGCGCACCTCCGACACCGCGTCGCCCCAGCCTTTGTGCGCTTCCTTCACCAGCAACGCACACAGGCGCGGCAGTTGCTGCTGCATGGCGTCGGCCGCGCGGCGCAGTGTGGCGGCGCGCTCGGCCACCGGCGTGTGGTTCCAGCCCGCGAAGGCCTGCACAGCCTTGCCCACAGCGGCCTGCGCTTCTGCGGCGGAGGCTTCGGGCACGGTGGGTACCACCAGCGCGGCGTGCGCGGCCAGCAGTGGGTCGCGGTGCACGACCACGGCCAGGTCCAGACCCAGGCTGTTGGGGCGCTTCAGGCCGTACAGGTCGGGGGGCAGCGGCAGGGTTGATGACATCGCCTCGGGCTTCGACTGCTCCAGCGGCGAGAGCAACAGCTCGTCCATGCCCACCGATTCGTCGGCGAGCTGGTGCACGAAGGAGGAGTTGGCGCCGTTCTCCAGCAGGCGGCGCACCAGGTAGGCCAGCAGGTCGCGGTGCGCGCCCACCGGGGCGTAGACGCGGCAGGCCACCAGCGGGTTCTTCAGCACCTCGCGGTAGATGCCCTCGCCCATGCCGTGCAGGCGCTGCAGCTCAAACGGCACGCCGTGGCGGGAGGCCATCTGCAGGAGAGCGGAAATGGTGCCGGCGTTGTGCGTGGCGAACTGCGGAAAGATCGCGTCCGGCGCATCCAGCAAGGCCCTTGCACACGCGAGGTAGCTCACGTCGGTGTGGTGCTTGTGGGTGAACACCGGGTAGGTCGGCAGGCCCTGCTCCTGTGCGCGCTTGATCTCGGCGTCCCAGTACGCACCCTTGACCAGGCGGCACATGAATTTGATCTTGTGCTGCCGGGCCAGCGCGGCCACGTGTTCGATCAATTCCACCGCGCGGCTCTGGTAGGCCTGCATCGCCAGGCCGAGGCCGGCCCACTGCGGGCAGTGTTCGGCCACCAGCTGCGCCAGCGCTTCGAACACATCGAGCGAAAGCTCCAGCCGGTCCACCTCTTCGGCATCGATGGTGAGGTTGAGGTTGGCCGCCGCCGCCGCGCGGCACAGCGTCCACACGCGCGGCACCAGCTCGTCCATCACGCGCCCGTGCTGCACGTCTTCGTAACGCGGGTGCAGGGCGCTGAGCTTGATGGAGATGCCGTCGTTGTGCGCGGGCGAGCGTTTCGGGTCGGCGGTGCGTGCGATCGCGGCGATGGCGTTTTCATAGCTCGCGAGGTAACGCAGCGCATCCGCGTCGGTGCGCGCGCCTTCGCCCAGCATGTCGAAGCTGAAGCGCAGCTGGTCCAGCTTCTTGCGTGCCGAAGCGGCTTCCTTCATGCCCTCTTCGATGGTCTGTCCCAGCACGAACTGGCGGCCCAGCAGCTGCACCGCGCGCAACGTGGCCGCGACCACGGTTTTGGCGCCGAGCTTGGCCATGAGGCCGGGCTCTTGTCCCGCGCCCGGCAGGAAGTGTTTGGACATCGCAATCGCCGTGGACGAGAGCCGCGCCAGTGTCGAGTCGGCCGCCCCGTCAAAGTCGGCCCGGCCCAGCTGGTCTGCCGTCAAGGCGATGGCGGTTTCGGCATCGGGCACGCGCAGCAGCGCCTCTGCCAGCCGCATCAGGGCCAGGCCCTCGGCGCTGGAGATCGGGTACTCCTTCAAGAGGCTTTCCATGGCCCAGAACGGTGGCGGGTTCTCGCGCACGGCGCGCACCCAGGGCGCGGCCACGTGGGCCGCGGCCGCCCAGTCCAGCGCGCCCTGCAAGGCGGC
This sequence comes from Hydrogenophaga sp., assembly GCF_018780075.1. Taxonomy (GTDB): domain Bacteria; phylum Pseudomonadota; class Gammaproteobacteria; order Burkholderiales; family Burkholderiaceae_C; genus Hydrogenophaga. The sequence goes on along the minus strand of NZ_JADMKB010000014.1, from coordinate 40,176 downwards.
AAGGCGCTGGGCGACGATGGCGACTTCGGGCCGGTAGGGGAAAGGCAGGCGGTCGGTGGTGCGGGGCATGGCGGTCTCCGGAAATCGGCTCGGTTGGTGAATCCCGTGATGGTGCCGGTTCGTTTGGTGAATTTCTGGTGGTTTTTTTGTCATTCACCGGATAATTCACCATCCATGACCGAAACCACCCACGACCTCGACCGCATCGACCTGCGCATCCTGAACGTCCTGCAGGCCGACGGGCGCATCGCCAACCTCAAGCTCGCCGAGGCCGTGGCGCTCTCGCCCACGGCCGTGCTCGCGCGCACCCAGCGCCTGCAGCGCGACGGCTACATCCTGGGCTATGAGGCGCGGCTGAACCCGCTCAAGCTCGGGCGCGGCATGATGGTTTTCGTCGAGGTGCTTCTGGACCGCACCACGCCCAACGTCTTCAACGAATTCAAGGCCGCGGTGCAGGTGCGCGACGAGATCATGGAATGCCACATGGTGGCCGGCGGCTTCGACTACCTGCTCAAGACCCGCATGGCCGACATGGCCGCCTACCGCGACTTCGCGGGCAGCGTGCTCTGGCAGCTGCCCGGCGTGCGCGAGACGCGCACCTACGCGGTGATGGAAGAGGTGAAGAACTGCAGCCGTTTGCCCCTTTGACAAGCGCCATCGCCCAGCGACAATCCCCAGCACCTTTTCTTCAGGAGCCCTCCATGCCCAAAGCCCCCCGCCTGCTGTCCTGTCTGTTGCTGTGCTCAGCGAGCGCCTTCGCACAAACCCAGGCACCCGGCCTGTGGGCCGTCCAGAGCAAGATGGGTGGCAACCCCGAGATGGACAAGGCCATGGCCGAGATGCAGAAGCAGCTGGCCAGCATGCCACCGGCCCAGCGCAAACAGATGGAAGCCATGATGGGGAAAAACGGCATGGGCGTGGCCCCGGGTGGCGGCTTCTCGCTCAAGGTCTGCATCACGCCCGAGATGGCCGCCCGCGCCGAGATGCCGTCCCAGACCGAGGGCAACTGCACCAACACCATCACCTCCCGCAGCGCCAGCGCACTCAAGATGAAGTTCGTCTGCACCAACCCGCCGTCGTCGGGCGAGGGCACCTACACCTTCAATGGCGACAAGGCCTACACCATGAAGATGGTGATGCAGTCGGTGCGCAACGGCAAGCCGGAGAGCATGACCATCGACGGCCAGGGACAGTGGCTGGCCGCCGACTGCGGGGCGGTCAAACCGATCCAGATGCCCGCGGCGCCCGCGAAGTAAGTCTCAGCCCCTGGGCCGGCTGCCGAAGATGGCCCGGCCGACACGAACCATGGTCGAGCCCGCCGCCACAGCGGCATCCAGGTCGTCGCTCATGCCCAGCGACAGGGTGTCCAGGTTCAGGCCCTGGGCGTTGAGGTCGTCGAACAAGCCGCGCGCCCGCAGGAACAACCCACGCTGGCTGTCAAAGTCCGGCGCCGGCTCGGGAATGCACATGAGGCCACGCAGCCGCAAACCAGGCAACCCGGCGACCGCATGGGCCAGCGCGGGCAGCGCATCGGGCGCGACCCCTGACTTGTTGGCGCCACCGTCCACGTTCACCTGGAGGCAGACCTGCAGGGGCAGCAAGCCTTCCGGACGCTGCTCGCTCAGCCGCTCGGCGATCTTGAGCCGGTCCACCGACTGCACCCAGTCGAAATGGGCCGCGACCAGCCGGGTCTTGTTGCTCTGCACCGGGCCGATGCAATGCCACTGCAACCCGGCGTCGGCGTGGGTGGCGCGCAAAGCCAACACCTTCTCCACGCCCTCCTGGACGTAGTTTTCGCCAAAGGCCCGCTGCCCGGCCGCGATCGCCTCGGCCACTTCCTCGGGGCCAAATGTCTTGGAGACGGCCAACAACGTGACGGCGTTCACATCGCGTCCCACCGTGTTGCACGCCTGCGCGATGCGCTCCCGAACCCCTTGGAGATTGTCTGAAATGGTCGTCATAATCAGTCTGTAACACCAACACTGCACGGGACCCCGGGATGGACATCACCCAACTGCTCGCCTTCAGCGTCAAGAACAAAGCCTCCGATTTGCACTTGTCTGCCGGGCTCCCGCCCATGATACGGGTGCACGGGGACGTGCGCCGCATCAACGTCGAACCGCTGGACCACAAGATGGTCCACAGCATGGTGTACGACATCATGAACGACGCGCAGCGCAAGCAGTACGAGGAGTTCATGGAGTGCGACTTCTCGTTCGAGATCGAAGGTCTGGCCCGTTTTCGCGTCAACGCCTTCAACCACAACCGGGGCGCCGGCGCCGTGTTCCGGACCATCCCGAGCAAGATCCTGACGCTGGAACAGCTCAACGCGCCCAAGATCTTCGGTGATCTCGCGCTGCGCCCGCGCGGCCTGGTGCTGGTCACCGGCCCGACCGGCTCGGGCAAGTCGACCACGCTGGCCGGCATGGTGAACCACCTGAACGAAACCGAGTACGGCCACATCCTCACGGTCGAGGACCCGGTGGAATTCGTGCACGAATCCAAGAAGTGCCTGATCAACCAGCGCGAGGTCGGCCCGCACACGCTGAGTTTCTCCAACGCCCTGCGCTCGGCCCTGCGTGAAGACCCGGACGCCATCCTGGTCGGTGAAATGCGCGACCTGGAAACCATCCGCCTGGCCATGACCGCCGCCGAAACCGGCCACTTGGTGTTCGGCACGCTGCACACCTCCAGCGCCGCCAAGACCATCGACCGCATCATCGACGTGTTCCCGGCTGAAGAAAAAGACATGGTGCGAGCCATGTTGTCCGAGTCACTGGTCGCTGTCATTTCGCAGACCCTGTGCAAGGTGAAAGACGGCAGCGGCCGGGTGGCGGCGCACGAAATCATGATCGGCACCAGCGCCATCCGCAACCTGATCCGCGAGGCCAAAGTGGCCCAGATGTACTCGGCGATCCAGACCGGTCAGGGTGTGGGCATGCAGACGCTGGACCAGAACCTGTCCGAGCTGGTGAAGCGCAACGTCATCAGCCCGGCCGAAGCGCGCAGCAAAGCCAAGATCCCCGAGAATTTCCCAGGGTAGGTGGCTCCCCCCGTTGCTTGCTCGCTGCGCGTAGCCGCATACCCCCCAGGGGGCAACGCGAGTGGCCCGGCGAAGCCGGTTCCACCGCGTTCACGGCTCAAGGCATCGCCAAGTTGGCAGATTTGAACAGTCGGAAAACAAAAGGGTAAGACCTCATGGAACGCGATCAGGCATCCAAATTCATCAACGACCTGCTCAAGCTGATGCTCAGCCGGGGAGGCAGCGACCTGTTCATCACAGCCGACTTTCCGCCCGCCATCAAGGTGGATGGCAAGGTGGTGAAGGTGTCGCCGCAGCCGCTCAACCCGGTGCACACACTGGCCCTGGCCCGCGCCATCATGAACGACAAGCAGTCGGCCGAATTCGAGCGCACCAAGGAGTGCAATTTCGCGATTTCGCCCCCGGCCATCGGTCGCTTCCGCGTGAGCGCCTTCATCCAGCAAGGCAAGGTCGGCATGGTGATGAGGACCATCCCCGCCGTGCTGCCCACCATCGACAAGCTTGGCCTGCCCCAGGTGCTGAAAGACGTGGTGCTCTCCAAGCGCGGTCTGTGCATCCTGGTGGGTGCCACGGGTTCGGGCAAGTCCACCTCGCTCGCCGCGATGGTGGACTGGCGCAACGAGAACACCCACGGTCACATCATCACCATCGAGGACCCGGTGGAGTTCGTGCATGCCCACAAGAACTGCGTGATCACCCAGCGCGAGGTGGGGCTGGACACCGACAGCTGGGAGGCGGCCCTGAAGAACACGCTGCGCCAGGCGCCCGACGTGATCCTGATGGGCGAGATCCGCGACCGCGAGACCATGGAACACGCGATCCAGTTCTCGGAGACCGGTCACCTGTGCCTGGCCACCCTGCACGCCAACAGCGCCAACCAGGCGCTGGACCGCATCATCAACTTCTTCCCCGAAGAGCGGCGCGCGCAGTTGCTGATGGACCTGTCGCTCAACCTGCGCGCACTCATCTCGCAACGGCTGGTGCCCCGGCAAGACAACAAGGGTCGTCACGCGGCGGTCGAGATCATGCTGAACTCGCCCCTGATCTCCGACCTGATCTTCAAGGGTGAGGTGGCCGAGATCAAGGAAGTGATGAAGAAGAGCACCAACATGGGCATGCAGACCTTTGACCAGGCGCTGTTCCACGCCTTCGAAGCCAACCTCATCACCTTTGAAGACGCCCTGCGCAACGCCGACTCGCTCAACGACCTGCGCCTGCAGATCAAGCTCAACAGCCAGCGTGCGAAGACGGTGGACCTGGCGGCCGGCACCGAGCACATGACGATCATCTAGAGAAGCACCCCCGCGCCGCGCCTAAGGGCGCGTCACCCCCTCAAGGGGGCAACGCGAGTGGACCGGCGAAGCCGGTTCCGCCGCGTTCTCGGTTTCGGTCACGTCGCTCCGGCTGCACCTGTTCCTAAGCATTTTCCGAAAGACATTCCCATGAGCAGCATTGCCTCCAAAACCTACGAACCTGTGGCCGCCAAGAAGGTCGCGTTTCTTGGCCTGGGTGTCATGGGTTTTCCCATGGCCGGGCACCTGGCCAAGGCCGGGCACTCGGTGACGGTCTACAACCGCTCACCCGCCAAGTCACAGGCCTGGGTGGCGGAGTTCGGGGGCACCGCCACAACCACGCCACGCGAAGCGGCGGTGGGGGCTGACATCGTGTTCTCGTGCGTGGGCAACGACGACGACCTGCGCTCGATCACGCTGGGGGCCGACGGCGCTTTCGCCGGCATGGCGCCGGGCGCCGTGTTTGTGGACCACACCACCGCGTCGGCCGACGTGGCGCGCGAGCTGTACACCGCCGCAAAGGCCCTGGGCCTGGCGTTTGTCGATGCCCCGGTCTCGGGCGGCCAGGCGGGCGCGCAGAACGGCCTGCTGACGGTCATGTGCGGCGGCGATGCCCCCGCGTTCGACGCGGTGCAACCGGTCGGCATGGCGTTCTCGCGCGCCTTCACGCTGCTGGGCGCCAGCGGCGCGGGCCAGCTCGCCAAAATGGTCAACCAGATCTGCATCGCAGGGATGGTGCAAGGCCTCTCGGAAGCCATCGCCTTCGGCCAGAAAGCCGGCCTGGACATGAACCAAGTGCTGGACGTGATCGGCAAAGGCGCGGCCCAGAGCTGGCAGCTCGACAACCGAGGCAAAACCATGGTGGCCGACAAGTTCGATTTCGGCTTCGCCGTGGACTGGATGCGCAAGGACCTTGGCCTGGTGCTGGACGAAGCCCGTCGCAACGGCGCCCGCCTGCCGGTCACCGCGTTGGTGGACCAGTTCTACGCCGACGTGCAGGCCGCCGGCGGCAACCGGCTGGACACGTCGAGCCTGATCAAACGGTTGAAGTAGCCTCCCCTGCGCGGCAGGAAAAGGCTGACACCGGCGCGCGTGCGCCAACCCGAGGATGCGGTGGAACCGGCTTCGCCGGGCCACTCGCATCGCCCCCTTGAGGGGGTCGCGCGCAGCGCGGCGGGGGTGGACCGTACCTGCGGCGCGGGGGTCACTTGATCTTCGCCAGCTCTTCTTCCGAGATGATTTCCAGCACGCGCACGACGCGCTGGGCGCCTTTGGTGGTGCGGGCCACCTGGGTGGCGATGTCGGCCTCGCGCTGCGTGACGCGGCCCATCAGGTACACCGTGCCGCGCTCGGAGACCACCTTGAACGAGTTGGTCGAGATCTGCTTGGTGTCGAGCAGGCCGGCCTTGACCTTGCCGGTCAGCAGCGAGTCTTCGGCCTTTTCGGTGAAGCTCGGGCTGTTGGCGATGCCCAGCTCGTTGTAGACCATCAGCACGTTGTCGACCTGCTTGCCCACGGTCTCGGCCAGCGCCTTGTCATTGGCGTTGCCCACCTCGCCGGTCAACAGCAGGCGGCGGTTGTAGCTGGTGACGTTGATGCGGGCGCGCGTGCCCATCTGGTCGCGCAGGCGGTTGGCGGCGCGCAGTTCGATGCCCTGATCGTCGAGCTGGGCGCCCGAACTGCGGCGGTCGCCGACCACCATGGCACCGGTGAGGGCGGCGCCGCCCACGGCCAGGGGCGCGCAGGCCGACAGGGTGGCGGCAGCGGCGGCCAGGCTCAGGACGGCGACCGTCAGGCGGCCCGGGAAGCGTGAATGTGTCATGCGGGGTTCTCCATTTCGTTGGACAAGGTTTCGGGCAGGCCCAGCAGCTGGGCATCCACACCGTCGCAAATGCAGTGCAGCACCAGGTGCTGCACTTCGAGGATCCGTGCCGGCACGTCGTTCGGCACACAGATGTGCACGTCGGTGTCGCGCAGCTGCTGCGCCAGGCGACCACCGCGCGCGCCGGTCAGCGCCACCACGGTCATGTCGCGTTCGTGAGCGGCCTCGACGGCCGCCACCACGTTGGGCGAATTTCCGGTGGTCGACAGCACGAGCAGCACGTCGCCGGCCTGACCGAGCGCACGCACCTGCCGAGCGAACACCACGCGGGCGTCAAAATCGTTGGTGAGACCGGTGATCACCGAGGCGTCCGCCGACAGCGAAAACGCCGCCAGCTCGGGGCGCTCGCGCTCGTGGCGACCGATGAAGCTGGCCGCAAAGTGCTGGGCGGCCGCCGCCGAAGCGCCGTTGCCGCAGGACAGCACCTTGCCGCCGCCCGTGACGCTGGCCAGCACGGCCGTGGTGGCCGCTTCGACGACCGGCGCGAGCGACTGCGCGCACTGGTACTTCAGGTCGGCGCTGTCGATGAATTGTTGCTGTATCCGTTGCAGAAGCATGGGGCGATGATAGCGGCGGGCAGGGTATCAAAAGGTTGCGGGTGCATCAAAGGCCCCGCGCAGCCATTCCGGGGCGATGCGATCGTCCGGGCCACCTTGGATCAGCACCACATCGAAGCGGCATGGGGGCTCTGACCCCAGCCGCATCAGAAAGTGCCGCGCGGCGAACACGATGCGCCGCTGCTTCACCGGCGTGATGCTTCCGCCGGCCCCGCCGTGGCTCGCGCTGGCGCGCTGCCGCACCTCGACAAACACCAGCGTGCCGTCGCGCTCGCGCATAATCAAATCGACCTCGCCACCGCCGCGACCGGGTGTCTTGAAGTTGCGCTGCACCAGCCTGAGCCCTTGCCGCTGCAAATGGTCCAGCGCCGCGTCCTCGGCCGCATCGCCCCGGCGTTTGGTGGTGACAGCGCCCGTCGGAGCCGACGGATTCACCGGTTTTCTGGATAACCACATTGTCTGTTTCTCCCTCCCTGTTGGCCGCCGCCAGCGACGCCGCAGCGCACCAGCATTATCCGCAAGGCACGCTCTACATGGTCGCCACGCCGATCGGCAACCTGGCCGACATCGCCCTGCGCGCCCTGCACGTGCTGTCGCTGGTGGACACCGTGGCCTGCGAGGACACGCGCCACACCGCCGGCCTGCTGCAGGGCTACGGCCTGCACAAACCGCTGCTGGCGCTGCACGAACACAACGAGGCCGAAGCCGCGCAGACCGTGATCCAGCGGCTGCGCGAGGGCCAGCGCGTGGCCTACGTGAGCGATGCCGGCACACCGGGCGTGAGCGACCCGGGCGCGCGCCTGTGTGCGGCCGTGGTCGCGGCCGGTTTGCGCTGCGTGCCGCTGCCCGGTGCGAGCAGCATCACCGCGCTCATGAGCGTGGCCGGCACCGGCGGGCACGACGGGCGTTTTGTCTTCACCGGTTTTCTCTCGCCCAAGGCCACCGAGCGCCAGCGCGAGGTGCAGGCCATCGCCGCCGACGACCGCGCCTGTGTGCTGCTGGAGGCACCGCACCGCATCGAGGCGCTGGCCAAGGACCTGGCCGCGCTCGGCGACCGTCCGATCACGGTGGGCCGTGAACTCACCAAACAGTTTGAAGAAATCGCCCAGATGCCCGCCGCCGGTTTCCCGGACTGGCTGCAGGGCGGCGCGCACCGCACGCGGGGCGAATTCGTGTTGCTGGTGCACCCGCAGGTCGCCGCCGACAGCGGGGCGTTCGACGCCACCACGCTGCGCACGCTGGACCTGCTGCTGGCCGAGCTGCCGGTGAAAACCGCCGTGAAGCTCTGCGCCGACATCACCGGCGCGCCGCGCAACGCGCTCTACCAGGCCGCGCTGGCGCGGCGGCAGACGAGCGCCGAGGAAGACTGAGCGCTCAGCGCAGGCGCTGCAACGGCTGCTCGGTCGCGGGCCGGGCAGCGCCCTCGGACACCTCGGTGGCGTCCACGTCCACCACCTCGCCCACGGGCGCACGCCCGGGCCACACACCCTGCGTGTAGCGCTGCGACTGTTCGCGCATGCGGCTGAACATCACCACCGGCGCGGGCTTGCGCCCGGTGATCAGCGACCACAGCGAGACCAGCACCACCACGACGATGGCCGCCAGCAGAAAGCTGACAACGAACACGCCCGCGGCCAGCACCAGCATCAGTTTGATCAGGCCGCGCAACACGCGGCCCACGAAATCGGTCAGTTCATTCATGGTGTGAGGGAGTCGGGCGTGAGCCCTTCGTTCCCTGAAGCGACAACAAGACGTTCAGATGGGGCCATTGTGGGCCAATACAAGCCTGCCGGGTCGTGCGCCGGGCACACCCGGCTGCTATGCTGGAAACATGACACCGCCCACCCCGCCCGAGCCCCCCATGAAGCGCCTCTCGCAGTACTTCTTTCGCGGCCTGATCACCTTCCTGCCGCTGGCCATCACGGTGTACGTGCTGGTGCTGTTCGTCACCTGGACCGAGCGCACCGCCATGCAGCTGCTGCGCCCCCTCACCGGCGACTTCTACCTGCCGGGCCTGGGCATCGCGCTGGGCGCCGCGCTGATTCTCGCGCTGGGCTTTCTCATGTCGCAGCGGATCACGGGCAAGCTGCTGTCGTTCATCGAACTGCCCTTCACCAACCTGCCGGTGGTGAAAAGCATCTACTCCTCATTGAAGAATTTCGCCGACTACTTCGCGCCCCATGAACAGGACGCTCAGCAGGTCGTGTTGCTCAAGATGCCGGGCCACGAACTGAGCACCGTCGGCCTGGTGACGCGCCAGAGCATGAACGGCCTGCCCAGGGGCCTGGCCGAGCTGGAAGACCAAGTGGCCGTCTACCTGCCCATGGGCTACATGATCGGCGGCTACACCGTGTTCGTGCCGCGCAGCTGGACCACGCCGGTGGACATGACGGTCGAAGAGGCGATGCGCATGGCGCTGATCGCGTTCATGTCCTCCAACAAGAACGGCAAGACCGATCCCCAAAGATGAGCATCCGCCACCTCGACGCCCTTTTCGCCCCCGGCTCGGTCGCTGTCTTCGGCGCGTCCGAGCGCCCGGCCAGCGTGGGGGGCACGGTGTGGCACAACCTGCACCAGCAGTTCACCGGGCGGCTCTACCCCGTCAACCCCAAACACGCCACGCTCGGCGGCGTGACGGCCTACCCCGATGTGGACGCCCTGCCCGAGACGCCCGATCTCGCCGTGATCTGCACGCCCGCCACCACCGTGGTGAAGCTGATCGAACAACTGGGCCAGCGCGGCACGCGCGCGGCCATCGTGGTCACGGCGGGGCTGGACAAGGCCACCAAGCAGGCCATGCTCGACGCGGCCAGGGTGCACACGCTGCGCATCCTCGGGCCCAACTGCATCGGCCTGCTGGTGCCGCACCTGGGCCTGAACGCCAGCTTCGCGCACATCGGCGCGCTGCCCGGCGAGCTCGCTTTCGTCTCGCAATCGGGCGCGCTCGTCACCGCCATGCTCGACTGGGCGGCGTCGCGCGGGATCGGTTTTTCGCACTTTGTCTCGCTCGGTGAACACGCCGACGTGGACTTTGGCGACATGCTCGACTTCCTCGGCAGCGATCCCAAGACACGGGCCATCCTGCTGTACATCGAGTCCATCGACGAGAGCCGCAAGTTCATGTCGGCCGCGCGCGCCGCCGCGCGCAACAAGCCGGTGATCGTGGTCAAGGCCGGGCGCTCCAGCGCGGGCCAGGCCGCCGCCGCCTCGCACACCGGCGCGCTCGCGGGCTCCGACGCGGTGTTCGACGCGGCCATCGCCCGCTCGGGCATGTTGCGTGTGCTCACCCTGCCCGACCTGTTCCTCGCGGCCGAAACGCTGGCGCGCTTTCGCGACGGACCGTCGGGCGGCCTCACGGTGCTCACCAACGGCGGCGGCGCCGGCGTGATGGCAGCCGACGAGGCCTCGGCGCTGGGCGTGCCGCTCACGGCGCTGAACGACGCCATGCTCGCGCGACTGGACACCGTGCTGCCCGGCAACTGGTCGCGCGCCAACCCGGTGGACATCATTGGCGACGCGCCCGCCGCGCGCTACGTGGCCGCGCTCGACGCGCTCTCGCACGACACCGACAGCGCCGTGCTTTTCATCCACGCGCCCACCGCCATCGTGCCCAGCGCCGAGATCGCCCAGGCCCTGCTGCCGCAGGTGACGGCGCAGCCGAAGCGCGTGCTCGGCTGCTGGCTCGGTGACCAGGCGGTGGCCCAGGCGCGCCAGACCTTCCGCGACGCGGGCGTGCCCGACTTCAACACGCCCGAAGACGCGGTGCGCGCCTTCTCGTTCCTGCGCAGCTACCGCCTGCACCAGGAGGAACTGCTGCAGACGCCGCCCGCGCGCAGCGCCGCGCACGCGCCCGACCTGCCCGCCATCCGCGCCATCGTGGATGCGGTGCTGGCCGATGGCCGCGAGCTGCTCACCGAGCCCGAAGCCAAGGCGCTGCTCGGCGCCGCCGGCCTGCCGGTCGTGCCCACGCGCGTGGTCGGCGCCAGTGCCGACGAGGCCCTGGCCGCCGCCGACGCGCTGGGCTATCCGGTCGTGGTGAAAATCCTCTCGCACGCCATCAGCCACAAGAGCGACGTGGGCGGCGTGCGGCTGAACATCGGCAACGCGAGCGAGCTGCGCGAGGTCTGCACCAGCATGCTGGCGCGCGTGCGCGAGCTGCGGCCCGACGCCGACGTGCAGGGCTTCACCGTGCAGCCCATGGTGCGCCTGAAACACGCCCACGAGCTCATCGTCGGCGCCAGTGTCGATCCGACCTTCGGCCCGGTCATCCTGTTCGGCGCGGGGGGCACGGCGGTGGAGGTGCTGGCCGACCGCGCACTCTCCCTGCCGCCGCTCAACACCCCGCTGGCGCTGGCGCAGATTCAGCGCACGCGCATCGCCAAGCTGCTGAAAGGCTACCGCGACGAACCCCCCGCCGACATCGACGCCATCGCCCAGGTGCTGGTGAGCGTGTCGCAACTGCTGGCCGAGGTGCCAGAGATCGCCGAGCTGGACATCAACCCCCTGCTGGTCAACCACGAGCGCGCGGTGGCGCTGGATGCGCGCGTGCGCGTCTCGGCGAAAAAACCGGCCGGCGCGGCGAACTTCGCCATCCAGCCCTACCCGGCCGAGCTGAGCGAAACCTGGCAGTGGAAGGCCCAGCCGGTCACGCTGCGCCCCATCCGCCCGGAAGACGAAGCGCAGCACCGCGCCTTCCTGGAAAAGCTCGACCCGGAAGACGTCCGCCTGCGCGTGTTCTACAGCCGGCGCAGCATCGAACACAGCGAGCTCGCTCGGCTGACGCAGATCGACTACGCGCGCGAGATGGCCTTCATCGCCACCCGCCACATCGCCGGGGACGGCGAAGAAACCCTGGGCACGGTGCGCGCCACCGTGGACCCGGACAACCACACCGCCGAGTTCGGCGTGATCGTGCGCTCCGACCTCAAGGGCTCGGGCCTGGGCCACAAGCTGATGCACAAGATGATGGACCACCTGCGCGCGCGCGGCACGCAGCGCCTGGTGGGCAACGTGCTGCGCGAAAACCGCGCCATGCTGGAACTTGCGCACGCGCTCGGCTTCCAAGAAAGCGCCAACCCCAGCGATCCGGACGACCACAGCGTGCGCTTCGTGTCGCTGGCGCTTCAACCGCCCGGCGCCTGATCGGCCGCGGGCCGCCCTTTCAGAGACAGGAGCCCGCCATGACCGCCCACCGCCTCCCCTCCCGCCGTTCCCTGCTCGTGCGCGGCGCGGGCGTGATCGCCGCCACCGCCGCGCCCGCTTGGCTCACCCCCGCGCTGGCGCAGGGCACGCCCCTGCGACCCACGCCCGGCCAGACCGAGGGCCCGTTCTACCCCGTGACCCTGCCCGCCGACACCGATTTCGACCTGTTGCGCAACGGCGCCGCGAGCTACCGCAAGGGGGAGATGGCCTGGGTGCAGGGGGTGGTGACCGACACGCGCGGGGTGCCGGTTTCAGGCGCGGTGGTCGAAATCTGGCAGTGCGACCAGGACGGCCACTACCACCACCCGGGTGACGGCGGCAAAGCCGACCCGTCCTTCCAGGGCTTCGGGCGGATCACCGTCGGCAAGGACGGCGCCTACCGCTTCCGCACCCTCCGGCCCGCGCCCTACAGCGGGCGCACGCCGCACATCCACGTCAAGGTCAGGCTCGACCGCCAGGAACTGCTGACCACCCAGTTCTATGTCGCCGGCGACCCGGGCAATGCGCGCGACGGACTCTGGCGCCGCCTGGGTGAACAGGGGCAGGCCGCGCTCACGCGCCCGTTCGTGCCCGGCGCCGATGGCCTGCGGGCCGAGTTTCCCCTCGTTGTCCAGGCATAGCGCCTGCATGGATTCACTGACCCAGATCGCGCTCGGCTCCGCTGTCGCCGTGGCCACGATGGGACGGCGCACCGCCGTCTGGAAGGCGGCGATGTGGGGCGCGGTGGCCGGCACCCTGCCCGACCTCGACGCCTTCATCGACCATGGCGACGACATGCTCAACATGGTGCTGCACCGCGCCGAGAGCCACGCCCTGTTCTACCTCACGCTGTTCGCGCCGCTGCTGGCGTGGCTGGTTTCGCGCATCCACGGCGAAACCACCGGGTTCAAGCGCCGGGCCGCCCCAAGCTTGGACCGCACCCTCTCGGGGGGCAGCGACCCGCGCAGCGGCGGAGCCCCGGATTCCCGCGCAAAGCGGGAAGACGCTTGGGGGCGTTGGACACTCGCGCTCTGGCTGGTGCTGATCACCCACCCGCTGCTGGACGCCATGACCGTCTACGGCACGCAGCTGCTGCTGCCGTTCACCAACCACCCCTACGGCGTGGGCAGCGTGTTCATCATCGACCTCGCCTACACCCTGCCGTTGATCGTGGGCACGGTCGCGGCGCTGCGCATGAAAGACCTCGCGCGCGGCCTGCGCTGGAACGCGGCGGGCCTGGTGCTCAGCACGGCCTACCTGGCCTGGGGCGTGGGCGCGCAGTGGCAGGTGGAACGCATCGCCCGCGCGTCGCTGCAACAGGCGGGCATAGAGGCCGAGGGCCTGCTGGTCACGCCCACACCCTTCAACACCGTGCTCTGGCGGCTCGTGGCCACCACGCCCACGGAGTGCCACGAGGGCTTCTACTCGTTCATGGACGCCACGCCCACGGTGCGCTGGACCGCCCACCCGCGCGGCGCAGAGCTCATGGCCGCCCACGGCCAGGCCGAGCCGGTGGCGCGGCTGGCCGCGTTCACCCACGGCTTCTACCGCCTGGCCACGACGGCCGACGGGCAGTTGCGCATCACCGACCTGCGCATGGGTCAGGAGCCCGACTACACCTTCAATTTCGACCTCGGCCCGCTCAACGCCGTGGGCTCGGTGCCGGCCCGGCACATGAGCCAGCGGCCCGATGTCGGTGCCGCCCTGTCCCAATTGTGGACGCGCCTGAAAGGCCAGCCAGCGCCATCGCCCCGGTAGCCGGGTCGCCTGCCAAGGGCGTGCTTGCCGGAAAGCGCCGTCGGGTGCACGATGCGCCGACCCGGCGACGTGACCGGGCAACCCTGGAGACAACCATGATCAAAGTCAGCGTGATGTACCCCACCGGCCCCGGCACCCACTTCGACCACGGCTATTACCGCGACAAGCACATGCCGCTGGTGAAGGCCCGGCTGGGCGCGCCGCTGAAGTACTACACGGTAGACAAAGGGATGGCCGGCGGCTCTCCCGGCTCGGCGCCGACCTACGCCGCCAGCGGCCACCTGTTCTTCGACAGCGTCGAAGACTTCCAGACCTCATTCGGCCCGCACACCCAGGAAATCATGGGCGACATCCCCAACTACACCGACATCACGCCGGTGATCCAGATCAGCGAAGTGGTGGTCGGCAAGCCCTGAGCGGCTGAGCACCCTTCGCCCGGGGCGTCAAAGCACCACGGCCTGGTCGGCGAGGGCTTTGCCCCAGGTCAACAGCCGGTAACGGCGGTGTTCGGGCACGAAATACGGGTCACCTTCAATGAGTGCCACCGCGCGCTCCCGACTGTCCACCTCCAGCACCCAGAGCCCGCCCACGAAAGGCTCGCCGGGCGCTTCGCGCAGACCGCCACCGATCAGTATCTCGCTGTCGTGCTCGCGCAGGTAGGCCAGGTGCAGCGGCTCGCGCTCTCGGCGCACGGCCAGCATCGCTGGGGCATCGTCAAACAGGGCGATCCAGCGCATCCCTGCCTCACGCCATCAGCAGCGTGATCACGATGATCAGCACCCCGATGGCGAGGTTGACGCTCACCCAGGTGCGGATGCCCGCGAGCGCAGCGCCACCGGCAGGCCAGTCGCTCGACGCGACCGCTGCCGACAGGCGTTTGAACAGCGCGAAGCGGATGTGGCCGAAGATGGCCATCATCACGATGCCGAGCGTGGCCATGATGGTCCAGTCCAGCGGCATGTTGAAACCGAGCCCCGCCTGCACCGAGTCTTTGGCGGCGCGGCCGATCATCCACAGGCCGGTGGCGAGCACGACCCCGATGGCCAGCAGCACGGCGCCGAAGAAGCGCTGCAGTGCGCCGTGCATCAGCCGGATGCGTTGCGGCGGCTCCAGCGGCATGACCGCCGGGCGCAGAAAGAACTGGGCGAAAACCATGCCGCCGATCCAGACGACGATGGCCAGGATGTGCAGCAGTTTGAGGGTGGCGTAGAGCATGGTGTGGGACCGGGTGGGGCTTCGACAGGCTCGGCCTGAACGGAGCGATGCGAACCGTTCAGCGAGCCACCTCGGTGACCATACCACCCGCGTCGCGCCGCTGCAGCCGGTACGGCGGCAGGCCCTTGAGCATGCGCCGGCCATAGCTCTGCCGCAGCAGCCGCGCGTCGTAACACACCACCACCGCCTCGTCGGTCTCGGTGCGCAACGCGCGGCCGGACCACTGCAGCAGGCGCGCGCCGGTGGCGGGCACCACCAGTTCGCTGAACGGGTCGCGGCCCTGGGCCTTGAGCCAGTCGGCCCGCGCTTGGCCCACCGGGTCGCTGGGCGAGGCGAACGGCAGCTTGGTGATGAACACCCACTCGCAGAGTTCGCCCGGCAGATCCAGCCCCTCGCCGAAGGACTGCAGGCCGAACAGGATCGAGGCCTGGCCGTCGGCCACGCGCTCGGCGTGGCGCTTGAGCAGCTGGGTGCGAGAGGCCTCGCCCTGCACCAGCACCTGGCCGCGCAGGTCGCTGTGCAGGCCACGCTCCAGCAGCTCCTGCGCGCGCTTCATCTGCGCCTTCGAGGTGAACAGCACCAGCGCGCCGCGCCGCACCTCGGCGAGGTCGGTCATCAAGAGGTCGAGCATCTCGCGGGTGTAGCCCTCCACATCTTTCGGGTCGGCCTGGGTCTGCACCACCACCAGGCGGCCCTGGTTGGCGTGGTCGAACGGGCTTTGCACCTCGCGGGCTTTCACGTCGTCGTCGAACGCGAGGCCGCTTTCGTGCAGGAAGTGGTCGAACGAACCGCAGGTGACGAGCGAGGCCGAGGTGGCCACGGCCGCGCGCACCTTGCTCCACAAGTGGGCGCGCAGCAAGCTGCCGGGCTGCAGCGGGCAGGCGTGCGCGCTGAGCGTGACTGTGCCGTGCATCACCCCGGCCTCCAGCCACTTGGCCAGCGGCGGCTGGCCCTGCGCCGGCTCCTGCAGCCACAGCTCGGCCGTGGCCTGCAGGTGCTGCAGGCGCGGCGCCTGGCTGCCGATGCGGCTGTAGAGCTGGGCGCAGCGCGGCGCGTCGGCCGGGTTGTCGCGGGCGTTGGCCTTGAGCTGGTTGGCGATGGCCTCGAACACCTTGAGCAGCGCGGTCGCGCGGCTCTCGATCTGGCCCAGGGTCTCCATCCAGTCGGGCGGGATCGCGCCGCCTTCGAAGCGCTCGGTCACGCTGGGCGCGGTGGATTCAAAGCCGCCAGCGCGCGGGCGTTGGCCCGCCTGCCGGCCGGTGAGCGCCAGCCACTCGGGCGACTCGCTGACCCGCGCCATTGCGCGGCGCGCCAGGTCGGCCTGCGCGGCCTTCAGCTCGCGCGCCAGCGTGGCCACGTCTTCGGTCGGCGTGTGGGCGATGGCGCCGGCCACATCGCTCACCGCGCGCGGCAGCTTGTCGAGCCAGCCGCCGCGCATGAGGTCCATGCTCTCGGTGAACTGGCCCTGCGCCACGGCGCCGAGGTGGTGGGCCTCGTCGAACACGATGTAGCAGTCCGACGGGTCGGGCAGCGCGTGCAGGCCCAGCGTGGCGAGCAGCAGGTCGTGGTTGACCACGATCACCTGCGACTGCGCCAGCCGCGCGCGTGCCTGGTAGTAGCTGCAGCTGTTGTAGCTGGGGCAGTGGCGCGCGGTGCAGGTGTGGCGTTCGGCGGCCACCGGGCCCCAGAGCTCGGGCTCGGGCGGCTCGTCGAGCCGGTCGCGGTCGCCGTCCCAGGCCCCGCCATCCAGTTGCTGCGCCCACACGGTGTAGGTCTTGGCGCGCTCGACCCAGCGCTCGGCTTCGCGCGCCGTCGCCGCCGCGTTGGCGACCACGGTCGCGGCGGCGGCCTCGGGGCTAGCGGGCAGCTCCTCGGTCTCGAACAGGTCGGCGCTGGCCGCGTCACCACCGGCCAGCTGGTCGAGCTTGAGGCGGCACACATAACGCCCGCGGCCTTTGGCCAGCGAGAAAGTGAAGGGCTGCGGCAGCGCGGCCGAGAGCGCCGGCAGGTCCTTGGCCATGAGCTGCTCCTGCAGCGCCACGGTGGCGGTGGAGATCAGCACGCGCTTCTGCTGCGCAATCGCCAGCGGGATCACGGTGGACGCGTACGCCGCCGACTTGCCCACGCCCGTGCCGGCCTGCACCACGGCGATGGCGCGCGGCCCGTTGTACGGCACGGCCTCGGCGCCCTTCTCGGCCCCTTTTTCAGGTTTGGGCGGCCAGTCCACCGGGCTCAGCGTCTCGGCGATGTGCGCCGCCATCTCGCGCTGGCCCGCGCGGGGGCGAAAGCCGTCGAGCCGGCCGACCACGTGATCGAACGCGCCCAGGGCCAGGGCCTCGCGCGCCAGAGGGCCGCGGGGCGGGCTGAAAACGTCGGGGGATTCGGGGGCGTCGGACATCGGGGGGCGGCAGGCAAAGCGTGATTGTCCCAGAGCGCAAGACCTCTCGTGAGGGATGGCTCCGGCCCCTGCTGCGCTGCACAATCTTTGTTCCAGATCACAGAGAGGACCGCACCCCCATGGCCACACCACCCCGCGCCACAACCCGCCGCGCCGCGCCCGCCCGCCCACCGAAGCGCGCGCCCGGCACCCACCTGCTCATCGACCTCGCGCTGCAGGGCGGTGGTTCGCACGGCGCCTTCACCTGGGGCGTGCTCGATCGCCTGCTGGACGACGAGCGGCTCGAAATCTCGGGCATCAGCGGCACCAGCGCGGGGGCGATGAACGCCGTGGCGCTGGCCGCCGGCTTGATGGAAGGGGGCCGCGTGGGCGCGCAGGCCTGCCTGGCCCGCTTCTGGAAAAGCGTGGCCGAATCCTCGCCCTTTCACCACCTGGAGGCCAGCCCGCTGGGCGCGCTCTTCGGCACGCACAACCCCTGGCTGCAGGCGGCGATGACCCCCTGGCAACAGGCGGCGAAGTTCATCGGCGGTCAGTTCTCGCCCTACCAGCTCAACCCGCTCAACCTCAACCCGCTGCGCCGGATCCTGGAAGACACCGTGAACTTCGAGCACGTGCGCGCCTGCCACCGCACGCAGCTGTTCATCGCGGCCACGCACGTCGCCACCGGCGAGCTGCACGTGTTCCGCCAGGATGAACTCACCGCCGACATGGTGCTCGCCTCGGCCTGCCTGCCGCTGCTGTTCCAGGCGATCGAAGTCAAGGGTGAGGCCTACTGGGACGGCGGCTACGCCGGCAACCCCACGCTGATGCCGCTGATCAGCGAAACGCCGGCCGACGACCTGATGCTGGTGCAGATCAACCCCGACCGGCGGGACGCGATTCCCACACGGGCCAGCGACATCCTCGACCGCGCGAGCGAGGTCACTTTCAACGCCAGCCTGCAGAAAGAGCTGCGCACCATCGGCCTCATCAAGGAGCTGCTGGAAGACGCGGGCCGGCCCGACGCCTGCTTCCAGCGCCCGCTGTTCCGGCGCGTGGACGACCTGCGCCTGCACAAGATCAGCGCCGAAGCAGACCTCTCGCCGTTCGGCGCATCGAGCAAGACCGAAACCGGCTGGTCCTTTCTCTCCCAGCTGCATGGCATTGGCCGGCGCGCGGCCGACGACTGGCTGCACGAACACGGCAAGCACCTCGGCCAGCGCTCGACGTATGCGCTGCCGGAGGTGTACACGGGCTGACCAGATGGTGTGAGAACATCTCGCGCTGTCACACACACATCGTTTTCCTGGGGAATTTCCATGACGCAAAAAATTGATCCGATCAAGCTCAAAGCCACTGCCGAACACCTGGAGTGGGTGTGTCAGCAATACCCGAATGAAGAACGGGTTCAGGGCCTGCTGGAGAGCATGCGCTCCTTGATCGACGCAGCCAAGACTGGCAAGGTCGCTCAACCCTTTGCAGACGAGCACCGCTTTCCGGCTCAGTGGGCGGTCTTTTCGGAAGGCCTCTATCGCGATTACCGAGATCCCAACGTGGAAGGGGCCTACGGTGATTTCACAGATGAATTGAGGGGCGGCTTGACCGAGCAGGACCTGCGGATCCATGCCGACATGGAGGCCCAGCGGGCAGCGATTCTGAAAGGAACTCAGTCATGAGTGACCTGGGTCTGACTCCCGAAGAGCTCAAGCGGCAATACAACGAAAAGACACTCAAAGAAGCGCTGACCTTCAAGACCCAAGGCGTCAGCCGGCAGGCGGCCCTTGACTACCTGGAAACACCCGAAGGACAGTTGTATCGACAACGACTTATTGAAGCGGCTCCCGACAAGCCCGTCTCCGAAATCCGGCGCCGGGCCATCGACCAGATCACCTCTGGCCGCGAGCTCCCCCGGATGGAGATCCTCAACGAGCCCTTGGTCAAGATCGTCCCCAACGGCCAGCAGCCTTCGCCCTTCTCCCCCTTCTGGGCCAAAGAGGCCGATCTCGATGCGGCGGTGAAAGAAGGCAAAAACCTCTCCCAACACTTCGCGCTGCCCATCGCCAGCGAATCGACGCAATACGACGTCTACAAGATCACCCCGAAGGCCCCCACTGAAGCCTTCGTCAACACCGTCGCACCCACCAGTGAACTCGGCGGGCAGGTCACCAAACCCGGCGGTGCGACCCAATACCTGACGCCCAATCGACAGCTCTATGAACCCGCAGAGTTCGTCAAAACCGTCGACAACCACCTGCACATCCCGCTTCAGAAGTCCCCAGCCTCACCATCGCCCGTGCCCGACGCTGTGGGCGGTGGTCCAGAAAGGCCGAAAGCGCCTGGCATGCACGGCCTTGCCAAAGCCACTGGCATTGCCGGCGCCGCCTACGGCGTCTACCAGGGCGTCAACGACACCCGCGACGCCATCGACACCGCGCGCAGCAACCGAGAGCAGTGGGTGCGCGGTGCCGAAGCAGGTGCTGATGTGGCGACACGCGGCGCGGTGACGGGCGTTGCTGGTGCGGGGGGCGGTGCACTGGGCGCTGCCGGCGGGGCACTGACCAGCCCCGTCACCGGCCCGGTCGGCCCCGTGGTCGGCGGCCTGGCCACCGGCGGTGCCGCGGCCTACGGCGCGGAGAAGCTCTACGAAGACTCGCGCCTGCAGCAGTGGAGCAAGGCCCTGGGGCGCGAGGTCGGCGAGCTGGGCTACGACCACGTGTCCAAAGAAGGCCGCCTGCTGCGCCAGGTCAACGGCCTGAAGGAAGACCTGCAGAACGAAACCGACCCCGCGAAACGCGCCCAGCTGCAGACCCGCCTGAACGCCACCAGCGAGACATTCGCCACCGAGGCCGAGCGCAACGGCCGCTATTTCGAAGGCCGCGCGGGCATCGACAAGGCCTGGGAGCAGACCCACGCGACCTACCCCAAGGTCGACAAGGACGACGTCAACGGCGCCCTGGCCCGACACATCGACGCCGGCAAGCGCCCGGCCGACGCGGTGCGCGGCGCGCTCAGCGACGCCGTGCACGAGAAATACCCGCGCGCCTTGCCCCACCAGCCGGTGGAGAACCACCGGGCACTGAGCAATGAGCAACTGGCCACGAAACACGGCCAGTACGCGGGTGAGGTGGCCCAGGGCCGGAAAGACGTTTTGGCGCTGGCGGCCAACAAGGACTCGCACAACAACCTCGATCAGGGTTGGCCCAAAGCCCTGGCGCAGGAGCGACAGGCTGGGCGGGTGAAGGACGGGCTCAACGAACTGTGGCGGGACACCGGCCACCTGGGCGCCGTGCGCGAAAGCATGCAAGAGCGCGGCATGAAGCTGCCCGAGCTGCCGGCGGAGCTGCGGCCGAAAGACACGTCAACGAGCCCCCGGTCGGCGCTCTCACCGCAGCAGGCGCGCCACCACCAGCTCGCGCAAACCCAGCTCGGCCCGGCCCTGAGCGCGCGGGGCCACAGCCCTGAACAGATCGAACGTGTCAGCGCCGCGGCCGTGGGTCACGCGCAGCAACATGCGCACCGGGGCGACGTGCGGGCGTTTCACCTGAGCAAGGACGGCGAGCGCGTGGCGGTGGTGCAGGAGAGCGCACCCGTCAGCGAGTTCAGCGTGAAGGCCGCGCAGGGCCAGACCGCCGACCAGCACCTGGAGCGCGCGCACGCCCTGGCGCAGGCTCAGGCGCGAGGACACACCGAGGAACGGAGCCCGGGCCGGGAGACCTCGCTGGCGGCGGCGTCGCAAACCAACGCGGGTACGCCGCAGCACGAAGCCCCGCAGCGCGCCATGGCCTGAGGCTCAGGGCTGCGCCGGGTCCCGCACCTGTGGTTCGTCGGGGACCGTGAAATAGAAGGCCGCGCCGTGGCCGACCGCGCCCTCGCCGCGCACCGTGCCCCCGTGGCGCTGCACCACGCGCAGCACCGAGGCCAGCCCCACGCCCGAGCCTTCGAAGGCCTGGTGGGTGTGCAGGCGTTTGAACGGCTGGAACAGCTGCGCGGCGTAGGCCATGTCAAAGCCCGCGCCGTTGTCCCGCACGCAGAACGTCTGCAGGCCGTTGGCGTGTCCTGTGCGAGCGAACCCGATGCGCGGTTGCGCCGTCTGGCTGGTGTACTTCCAGGCGTTGCCCAGCAGGTTCTGCAGCACCACGCCCATCAGCGTCGGGTCGGCCTGCACCACCAGGCCGTCCTCAATGTCCCACCGCACCCGCGCGCCGGGCTGCGCCTGCTCCAGCTCGGCCACCACCCGGCGCGCCATCGCGCTCAGGTCCACCCGCTCGTGCCGGATCACCGCGCGGCTGTGTTGCGCCATGGTGAGCAGATCGGTGATGAGCTGGCCCATGCGCTTGGCCGCCTCCTGGATGCGCCGCAGGTGCATGCGCCCCGACTCGGACTGTGCCACCCCTTCTTCTTCCAGCAGGCTCGCAAACCCGTGGATCGTGCGCAGCGGCGTGCGCAGGTCGTGCGACACGCTGTAGGCGAACGTCTCCAGCTCGTGGTTCACCTCGCCCAGCTCGCGCGTGCGCACCTCGACCCGCTGTTCCAGCCCTTCGTTGAGCTGCTGCAGCGCGAGCTGCGCCGTGCGCATCTCGGTGATGTCCTGGACCGTGCCCTGGCTGCGCAGGGGCCGGTCGCCCTCGTGCTCGGTGATGGCCAGCGCGTGCACGTACTTGAGCGTGCCGTCGGGCAGCAGCAGGCGGTGGACCACGTCGCAGGGCTGGCGCCCCTGCTGCGCCGCCTTGAACGCCGCCGTCACGCCCTGTCGATCATCGGGATGGACCGCGTCGAGGAAGCCCTGGTAGGTCGGTGTGTGCACCGCCGGGTCCAGCCCGATCATGCGAAACACCTCGTCGGACCAGGTCAACCGCCCGGTCCGGTGATCGTGCTCCCAGTGGCCCACGCGCGCCATGCGTTGCGCCTCCTTCAGGCGCGCCTCACTCGCCACGGCCGCCGCCCGGCTGCGCGACACCCGCCACAGCAGCACGGCAATCAGCCCCCCGGCCGCCAGGATCAGCAGCGACAGCGCCGCCGTCATCCACTGGTCGCGGCGCTGCACCGGCGCCAGCGGGCCCAGCACCGAGGCATCGGCCAGGCCAATGGCCACCAGCGCGCCCGACTGCGGCAGCCGATGCCAGCCGTAGGTGCGGTGCACGCCGTCCACCTTGCCCGGCACGCGGTACACCCCGCTGTGCGCGTCCGGCTGGGCCATGTACGGCCGGTTGTCCGGCATCCGCTGCCCCATCGACCCCTCGTTGTCCTTGCTGCGGGCCAGCACGCTGCCACCGGGGTGGATCAGGGCCACCACGTCCTGCTCGGAGAGCGCCAGTCCCGCCAGCTTGCGCGCCATCGGCTCGGTGCCCAGCGTCAGGTGCACCGTGCCGGCGAAGCGGCCACCTTGCAGCAGCGGCCGGCTGACGGCGAACACCCAGCGCCCGTTCAGCCTCGAACGCACCGGCACCCCTATCGACAGGTGGTCACCTCCCGCCAGGTGCGCGCGGAAATAGTCGCGGTCGGCGATGTTCACGCCCTGGCCCAGCCCCAGGCTGTTGTAGACCACGAGACCCTCGGCGTTGGCCACCACCGCGTGGGACACAAAACCCTCGGGCAAGGCCTGCAGCGTCTCCTGCACCCGCTGCCCGAAAGCGGCGGTGTTGCCCCGGGGCCACTCGGTGCGCAGCTGCTTGAGCGCGAGATCCACCGCGCTGAACACCCCCTGCACCTGCCCCGCCATCGCGTCCGCCAGGTGCAGGCTGCGCTGCTCGGCCTGCAACAGCACCTGCGCCTCCAGTTCCGACCGGGAGTGGCTGCTCTGCCACCACAGAACGCCCATCGCCAGGGCGGTGAACAGCAACACCAAGGTCACCAGCGAACGGGTCCGATCGGTCATGCCGTCAACTCCAGCGCCCTCGGCGACACGGGCGAGGCCCGCCCGGGCGGCGGGTGCGCCCGCACGTCCCTGGCCAGCGGGTCACCACGGGCGCAAGAAGCCATCGCGCAGCGGCAACAGCTCGGCTTGTGCCATCTCGCGCGTGGCCAGGCTGACGCAGATGATTTCGTGAAGTGCCATGGGTGAGCCAAGCGGCAAGCGGTTTGTACCGGTATCGGCGGATTTCAGCTCACATTGAGCCACGGACTGGCCACCGTGTCACGCCGCCCTGCCCCTCACCCCCGCCAGCCGGCGCCGTTGGGGTTCCCTGAGGTGTTTGGGTGCTGCATGGCCGGGATGATAGAAGCATGGTTCTGCCTGGCGTTTCTGCCCCGCTGACACCAACCATCAACCGCCCCTTCCACCGCGCCATGAAAAAGCAAGACCCGTCCCAACCCCGGCTGCCCGCCGCCATCTGGGTGCTGGGCTTCGTGAGCCTGCTGATGGACATTTCGTCCGAGATGGTGCACAGCCTGCTGCCGCTGTTCATGGTGGGCACCCTGGGCGCGAGCGCCCTGGTGGTGGGCGTGATCGAGGGGCTGGCCGAGGCCACGGCGCTGATCGTCAAGGTGTTCTCGGGCGTGCTGAGCGACTGGTGGGGCCAGCGCAAGCGGCTGGCGGTGTTCGGCTACGCCCTGGGCGCGCTGACCAAGCCGCTGTTTGCGCTGGCGCCGGGCATCGGCACCGTACTGACCGCGCGCCTGCTTGACCGCGTGGGC
The DNA here is from genome assembly GCF_018780075.1 of Hydrogenophaga sp. GTDB lineage: Bacteria > Pseudomonadota > Gammaproteobacteria > Burkholderiales > Burkholderiaceae_C > Hydrogenophaga. The sequence goes on along the minus strand of NZ_JADMKB010000014.1, from coordinate 16,238 downwards.
AAGGGGATTCGCGGCGCGCCGCGCGATGCGCTGGTGGCCGACATCGCGCCGCCCGACATGCGCGGGGCGGCCTTCGGCCTGCGCCAGTCGCTCGACACGGTGGGCGCCTTCCTCGGCCCGTTGCTGGCGGTGGGCCTGATGCTGCTCTGGGCCAACGACTTCCGCGCGGTGTTCTGGGTGGCGGTGGTGCCGGGCCTGCTCTCGGTGGGGCTGCTGGTGGCGGGCGTGCGCGAGCCCGACCGGCCCGCGGGCCAGCGGCGCAGCAACCCGATCCGGCGCGAGAACCTGCGCCGCCTGGGCGGCGCCTACTGGTGGGTGGTGGGCCTGGGCGCTGTGTTCACGCTGGCGCGCTTCAGCGAGGCGTTTCTGGTGCTGCGTGCGGCGCAGAGCGGCGTGCCGGTGGCGCTGGTCCCGCTGGTGATGGTGGCGATGAACCTGGTGTACGCGGCATCGGCCTACCCCTTTGGGCGCTTGTCCGACCGCATGGACCACCGGACGCTGCTGGCCCTGGGCCTGGCGGTGCTGATCGCGGCCGACCTGGTGCTGGCGGCCCAGGCGCACTGGGCCGCGGTGCTGGCCGGTGTGGCGTTGTGGGGCCTGCACATGGGCATGACGCAGGGCCTGCTGGCGACCATGGTGGCGGACACCGCGCCGGCCGACCTGCGCGGCACGGCCTTCGGCTTCTTCAACCTGGTCAGCGGCGTGGCGCTGCTGCTGTCCAGCGCCATCGCCGGCCTGCTGTGGGACCGGCTGGGCGCCTCGTTCACGTTCTACGCCGGGGCCGGGTTCAGCGGCCTGGCCTTGCTGGGGCTGGCGCTGCGGCGGCGCTGAGCGACCCGCTCAGTGCCCATGCCGGTGGTGCACGTCGGGCGCGTGCGGGTGGGCGTGGTGCAGCGGACTGTGGTGGTGCGGGTGGCTGTGCGGGCCGGCGGGCATGGGGGTGTGGCGGTGCAGGTGGTGGCCGTCGTCGTGGGTGTGGGCGTGTTCGTGGTCCATGGCCTCGTGATCGTGGTCGTGGCCGTGGTCTTCGGCCAGGTGGATCAGCACCCCGGCCACCATGAGCACGCCGCCCGCCAGCAGCAGCCCGCTGGCCGAACGCTCGCCCAGGGCGAACGCGCCCAGGGCGCCGATGAAGGGTGCGAACGCGAACACCGAGCCGGTGCGCGCCGCGCCAAAGTGCCGTTGCGCCAGCAGGTAGAAGCGCAGGCTCAGTCCATACCCGGTGGCGCCCACGGCGAGCAGGGCCAGCGCCGCCCGCCACGCCGGCATCGGCTCGCCCCAGGCCAGCGCCAGCGCGGTGGTGACGCTGGCCCCCAGCGCGGCCTTGGCGAGCACCACCTGCCCGGGGTCGCGCTCGGCCACGCCGCGCGAGAGCGTGTTGTCCACCCCCCAGGCCACGGTGGCCACCGCCACCGCGAGCAGGCCGAGCAGTTGCACCTGGCCCGAGAGGCCCTGGTCGATCACCAGCAGGGCGCCACCGGCCAGCAGCAGCGCCACCGCGGCCTTGACCCGGCCGTCCAGCACCTCGCCGTACCAGCGCCAGGCCAGCACCGCGGTGAACACGGCTTCGAGCGTGAGCAGCAGCGAGGCGCTGGCGCCGCTGGTGCGCTGCAGGCCCCAGGCCAGCGCCACGGGGCCGATGACGGCGCCCGCCGCCACCATGGCGAGCAGGCGCGGGGCGTCGCTGCGGCGCAGCGGTGCTTCGGCCGTGGCGCCACGGCGCTGCCACAGCGCCACCACCGCCGCGCCGGCGTAGAGCAGCGCGGCGGTGCTGAAGGCCCCAAGGCCCTGGCCGAAACGCTGCACCAGCGGCGTGCTCAGGCCAAACAGCGCCGCGGCCAGCAGGGCGAGCCCACCACCGCGCAAAACGGGCGAGGCCATGGCGCTCACCGCCCGGTGTGGTTGGCGGCGATGAAGTTGCCGGTCGGCGAGAAGAAGAGGTAGAGCGTCTGCTTGGCCGTGTCGGGCGCGGCGGGGTTCTTGAACGACAGCTTCCACTCCTGGCCCTTCTGGCCGTCCACCAGCTCGGCCTTGTCGAGCGCCACGGCCTGCCAGGAGGGGTCGAGCTTGCCGGCCTTGACCAGCGCGGCCTTGCGCCTGGCGCCGCAGTCGGTGACCACGGTTTCGGTGGCCGGTTTGTTGCCGTGGAAGTGGCAGCTGCCCCCCGCATCGGCGAGCGCGACGGGCGCGGCGGACAGGGACATGAGCAGGGCGGCGACGGTGGTGAGGGTTTTCATGGTGGGTCCTTTCGGAAAGTGTCGGTCAGAAAGCAGGAGAGGGGAAAGGTTCACAGGCCGTCGCGGCTGGTGTCGCGGGTGTCTTCCACGGCCATGTCCTCGTGCGCGTGGCGGTGTTCGGCGGCGGGGAAGCGGAAGCTGTCGGGCGCCACGTCGTGCTGGTGGCCGTGCAGCTGGGTGAACAGCAGGTAGACACCGGCGTAGAACAGGGCCGTGTTGGCCAAGACGCTGAAGCGCTGGAACGAGGGGCGGTGCCGCCACAGCGAGAGCGCGCCCACCATCACCACCAGCCCGGCGATCTGGCCCAGCTCGACACCGACGTTGAAGCTGAGGATGCGCCCGAGCATGGCGGCGGTGCCGTCGCCCAGCGGCAGCTGCTGCAGCCGGGTCGACAGACCGAAGCCGTGCAGCAGGCCGAAGCCGAACACCATCCACAACAGGTTGGGCGAGGCCATCTGGAAGTGCTTCTGGAAGCCGCCGTTGTTGTCGAAGGACTTGTACATCACGCTCAGGGCAATGATGGCGTCGACCAGGTAGTAGCTCCAGGTGATCTGGAGCAGCGTGGCGAAGACCAGCGTGAGGCTGTGCCCCAGGGTGAAGACGGTGACGAACTTGACCACGTCCTTGAACGAGGCGAGGAAGAACACCACGCCGAAGAGGAACAGCAGGTGGTCGTAGCCCGTGAGCATGTGGCTGGCGCCCAGGCCCACGTATTGCAGATAGCCGCCGTCAAGCATGCGCTGACGGTCGGCCTCGGAGATGCCGTGGGCCAGCGCGGCCAGCGGCGCGAGGGCCAGGGCGAGCGACAGCCAGGCGGCCGCGCTTCGGAAGCGGAAATACAACATGTGCGTCCTGTGTCTGATGGAGCAACCGGCCGCCGGGCCGGCGGCACGGGCCACCTCACGCGAGCGTTGCCGCGCGAGGCTGGGCGCCGCGCAGGCGCCCGGGAGGTGTCAGACCGGGAACCGGGGAGGCCGGAGCAGACCCTCGGGATCGGCCGAGGGTGGCTGAACCGGGGTCCATGCCCTAGGGACGCAGCGCGACGGGATCAGCGCAGGCGGGGCCGACGCCACGGGCAGGCCCTGGCACTGCACGCCCTCGCTGGCGTGGGCGTGGTGGGGGCCGTGATCGTCGCCGTCCGGGGTGTCGTCCATCAGCAGCGTGGCGTCGAGGTCGTGGCCCAGGCCCCCGTTCGGGTCGGGGTGCTGGTGGTGCCCGTGATCGATCGCATGCGCCAGCTCGTGCGCCAGGCGCTCGGCCGGCCCGGTCCGCTGCGTGGGCAGCGCCCAGGCCACGGATTGCAGCAGCAGGCCGAACAGCAGGAGCCAGGTGGTGAGGGCGGGTTTCACAGGGCCGGATTTTATCGGCGACTTCCCGGCCCGCGCGCGAAGACAGGGCTCCAGCCCCCGTCGCGCCCCGGGCTCACCAGGTCGACAGGTCCGAGGTTACCGCCACCTCGGGCAGGGTGAAGTGGAAGGCCGCGCCCTCACCGACGGCGCCCTCGCCGCGCACCTCGCCGCCGTGGCGGCGGATCACCCGGCTGACCGTCGCCAGGCCCACACCCGACCCCTCGAACTCGTGGTGCGCGTGCAGCCGCTTGAACGGCTGGAACAGCTGCCCGGCGTAGGCCATGTCGAAGCCCGCGCCGTTGTCGCGCACGCAGAAGGTGGTCATCCCGTCCGCGCGCCGCTCCTGGGTGAATGCAATCCGGCCCTGCGGCGTCTGGCCGGTGTATTTCCAGGCGTTGCCCAGCAGGTTCTGCAGCACCACCCGCATCAGGCCGGGGTCGGCCATCGCCTGCAGCCCGACCTCGATGTCCCAGTCCACCTCCCGCTGCGGCTCGGAGCGCTGCAGATCGCCCGCGATCGACAGCGCCAGCTCGCTCAGGTTCACCGGTTCATGCCGCATCCCGGCGCGGTTCAGGTGCGTCAGCGACAGCAGGTCCGTGATCAGCTGCCCCATGCGGCGCGAGCCATCCTGGATGCGCTGCAGGTGCCTGCGGCCCGCGTCGGAGAGATGGTCGACCTCCTCTTCCTCCAGCACGCAGGCAAAGCCGTGGATGCTGCGCAGCGGCGTGCGCAGGTCGTGCGAGACGCTGTAGGCAAAGGCCTCCAGCTCCCGGTTGGCCTGCGCCAGTTCGCGCGTGCGCTCGGCCACGCGCGACTCCAGTTCGTCGTTGAGCTGCTGCAGCGCCAGCTGCGCCGTGCGCACCTCGGTGATGTCCAGCACCGTGCCCATGCTGCGCACCGGCCGGTCACCCTCGTACTCGGTCACGCCCCGCTCGCGCACATACTTCACCCGCCCGCCGGGCAACAGCACCCGGTGCACCACGTTGTAGGTCCGGCGATCCCGGATGGAGGCGTCGAGGGCCTGCTGCACCAGAGCCCGGTCCTCCGGGTGCACCCACCTCAGGAAGTGCTCGAACGACGGGTGCACCAGCCCCGGATCGACCTCGAAGATGCGGTACACCTCGTCGGACCACCGCAGCTGGCCCGAGCCCAGGTCGTGCTCCCAGCTGCCCAGGCCCGCCAGCTGCTGCGCCTCTTTCAGCCCCGCCTCGCTGCGCGCCAGCGCCCGCTGGCTGCGCGCCATGCGCCACTGGTCGCGCACGATCACGCCGCCAAAGCCCAGCAACAGCAGCGACAGCACCCCCGTCACCAGCAGGTTGCGCCGCAGCGCGGGCGCCAGCGGCGCCAGCACCGAGTCGTCGGCCAGCCCGATCGACACCACCAGGCCCGAATCGGCCAGGCGGTGCCAGCCGTAGGTGCGCGGCGCGTGGTCGACCACGTCGTCCACGCGGTAGGTGCCGTGCATCAGATTCGGGTCGGTCCGGAACGGCCGGTCGGCGGGCGCCTTTCGGCCCATCGACGTCTCGTTGCCCTCGCTGCGGGCCAGGTAATGGCCGTCCGGGTGCACCAGCGAGACCACGTCCAGGTCCGACAGCTCCACCGTGCCCAGTTCGCGGGCGATGTACGCCGACTCCACCACCATGTAGATCACCCCGTCGAAAAGCCCCTGGCGCAGCACGGGTCGATCCACCACAAACACCCAGCGCCCGGTCAGGCGCGAACGCACGGTCGCCGACACCCGCATCGCGTCGGGGTCCTGGCGCGCCACCCGGAAGCTGTTGCGGTCGCCCACGTACACACCGGTGTCCAGGCCCAGGCTGTTGTAGACCAGATACCCGTTGGCGTCGGCCACCGACACGTGCGAGACCAGGCCCGGCGGCAGGCTGGCCAGGGCGTTCTTGGCCAGCACGTCGAAACGTTCCCGCGGCTCGCGCACCCAGTGGTCGCGCAGCGTCCGAAGCGTGACGTCCATCGTGTTGAGCTGCGCCTGCACCTGCCCGGCCATGGCATCGGCCAGGTGCAGGCTGCGCTGCTCGGACTGCAGCAGCACCTGCTCGCGCAGCTGCGACTGCGCGTGCAGCGACTGCCACCACAGCACCCCCGCCGCGACCATGGTGAACACCGCCGCCAGCAGGGCAAAGGAACGGGGAAACGGTTTCACCGGGGAACCTCTCCCCCAGGGGTGGGCCCCGATACGGGGCGATCGGCTGCAATGCTCACAACGACGGTCTCTTTTGGATGGGGCCTGACGGCAGGCCCGGCTGGCTGGCCCCGATTCTGGCGCGTGGACCTTACGCGAGGCGGATACGGTGACCCGCATTCCCTTCATTTCGTCACGGAGGGCCACAAGTTGAGGGTTCGGCCCGGCCGTCCGGCCCAGGGCGCCACCGCGGCGGATGGACGCCCCTGGACGGTCGGTCGGTGGGGTTCAGGCTTGAATATAAGTAATTACTCAATTACATTTGACCCCATGCCCAGCAAACAACCCACACGCACCCGCCAGGCCGAACTGGTGGCCGCCGCGCTGGCACTGGCGGCCGAGCGGAGCCCGGCCGCCGTGACCACCGCCGACCTGGCGCAGGCGGTGGGCATCACGCAGGGCGCGGTGTTCCGCCACTTCGAGAGCAAGGACGCGATCTGGCTCGCGGTGATCGACTTCGCCCACCAGGCGCTGCTGGCCCGACTGCACGCGGCCGCCGCCGCGCAGACCTTGCCGCTGGCGGCGCTGCGCGCGGTGTTCATGGCGCACGTGGGCTTTGTGGTGGAGCAGCCGGGCGTGCCCCGGGTGATTTTTCAGGAGCTGCAGCACCCCGAGGACACGCCGCTCAAAGCGCGCGTGCGTGGGCTGATGCAGGACTACCGCAGCCTGATCACCGGCCTGCTGCAACGGGCTCAGGCGGCCAAGCAGCTGGCACCGGGCACCGACCTGCAGGCGGCGGCGGTGCTGTTCATCGGCTCGGTGCAGGGGCTGGTGATGCAGTCGCTGCTGAGCGGCCAGGTGGGCGCGATGCGCGCGCTGGCACCCGCCGTGTTCGACCTTTTTCAACAGGCGATTGCCGCGCCGGCCACCCGCGCACGCAGCCCTCAGGAGACCCTCGCATGACGATGAAACCCCAAAACACACGCCGCCTGCTGCTGGGCGGCCTGGCGCTCGCGCTGGTGGCGGCACTGGCGTTTGTGGCGCTGCGCACCGGGCCGCTGGCGCCGGTGAAGGTGCAGGTGACGCAGGTGGCCAAAGGCCGCGTGGCGCCCGAGATTTTTGGCATCGGCCAGGTGGAGGCGCGGCGCAGCTGGATGGTGGGGCCGACCGTGGCCGGGCGCGTGCTGGCCGTGCAGGTGGACGTGGGCCAGGCGGTGCAGCCGGGCCAACCGCTGGCCGAGATGGACCCGGTGGACCTGGACCAGCGGCTGGCGGCGCTGGACGCCTCGCTGGCCCGCGCGCAGAGCGCGCAGCAGGCGGCGGGCGCACAGGTCAACGACGCGCAGGCGCGGCGCGCGCTGGCGGCGGCGAATCTGAAACGCAATGAAGACCTGGCACGGCAGGCCTTCATCAGCGCCGGGGCGCTGGAAGCGCGGTCGCAGGAAGTGGCTTCGGCCAGCGCGGGCGTGGCGGCGGCTCAAGCCAACCTGGGCGGCAGCGCGCAGGACATCACCCGGCTGCGCGCCGAGCGCGCGGGGCTGGCGCAGCAGCGCGGCAACCTGAAACTGGTCGCGCCCGCGGCGGCGGTGGTGACCGCGCGCGAGGCCGAGGCCGGCACCACGGTGGTGGCCGGCCAGGCCGTGCTGCGGCTGATGGACCCGGCCAGCCTGTGGGTGAAGCTGCGGGTGGACCAGGGCCGCAGCGCCGGACTGGCGCCGGGGCTGGTGGCGCGCATCACCCTGCGCTCGCGACCCGGTGAAACGCTGGCCGGCAAGGTCACGCGGGTCGAGGCGCTGGCCGACGCCGTGACCGAAGAGCGGCTGGCGATGGTGGCGTTTGACGCGCCGCCCGCGGGCGCGTCGCTGGGCGCTTCGGTGGGCGAGATGGCCGAGGTGACACTGCAGCTGCCGCCCACGGCCGAACGCCCGCTGCTGCCCAACGCGGCGGTGGTGCAGCACGAGGGCCGCACCGGCGTGTGGCGGCTCCAGGACGGCGCGCTCAGCTTCGCGCCAGTGACGCTGGGCGTGCAGGGCCTGGACGGCCAGGTGCAGGTGCTGGACGGCCTGAACGTGGGCGACACGGTGGTGCTCTACAGCCAGAGCGCGCTGAAAGCCAACGCGCGCATCGCGGTGGTGGCGCAGCTGGTGCCGGCGGGGGCCAACAAGTGATCAGCCTCGCGGGCCGCGACATCCTGCACGGCTGGAGCAAGTACGTGCTGACCGGGCTGGGCCTGGGGCTGCTGATCGGCGTGACGCTGACCATGGCGGGCGTGTACCGCGGCATGGTGGACGATGCACACGCGCTGCTCGCCAACAGCCGCGCCGACCTGTGGGTGGTGCAGAAGGACACGCAGGGGCCGTACGCCGAATCGTCGAGCCTCAAGGACGACGTGGTGCGCAGCGTGCGCGGCATGCCGGGCGTGGCGGCGGCGGCCAACGTGGCCTACCTCACCATGCAGGTGCAGCAAGGCGGCCGGGACAGCCGCGTGATGGTGGTCGGCATGGAGCCGGGCATGCCCGGCGCGCCCGGTTACCTGGTGGCGGGGCGGCACATCACGCGCAACCACTACGAGGCGGTGGCCGATGTGAAGACCGGCTTTGCGCTGGGCGATGTGGTGCGCATCCGCCGCCATGAGTACACGGTGGTGGGGCTGACGCGGCGCATGGTGTCGTCGGGCGGCGACCCGATGCTGTTCGTGCCCATGAAGGACGCGCAGGAAACGCAGTTTCTGAAAGACAACGACGCCATCGTCAACGACCGCGCGCGCACCGCCGCCAACCCGGCCTTCAACCGCCCGGGCAGCCCCGGCCTGCTCGAAGCGGTGCAGGCCCTTCAGACCAGCAGCCGCAGCGTGAACGCGGTGCTGGTGCAGGCCGCGCCCGGCTTCACCGCCGAACAGGTGGCCGAGCCGATCCGGCGCTGGAAACACCTGAGCGTGCACACCCGCGACCAGATGGAAGACATCCTGATCGTCAAGCTGATCGCCAATTCGGCCAAACAGATCGGCATGTTCCTGGTCATCCTGGCGGTCGTGAGCGCGGCCATCGTCGCCTTCATCATCTACACCATGACCATGGGCAAGCTGCGCGAGATCGCGGTGCTCAAGCTCATCGGCACGCGCGACCGCACCATCGCCGGCATGATCCTGCAGCAGGCGCTGGGCCTGGGCCTGATCGGCTTTGCGGTGGGCAAGGTGGCGGCCACGCTCTGGGCGCCGGCCTTCCCCAAATTCGTGCTGCTGCTGCCGGGCGATTCGGTCACCGGCCTGGTGCTCACGCTGGTGATCTGCGCGCTGGCCAGCACGCTGGCGATCCGGGTGGCGCTCAAGGTCGATCCGGGCGCGGCGATCGGATGAACCCCATGAACACCCCATCCCCCGGCGGCATCCTGATCGAAGGCCTGCGCAAGGTCTATGGCCACGGCGACACGGCCGTGGAAGCCCTGAAACACGTGAACATGCAGGTGGCGCCCGGCGAGGTGGTCGGCCTGGTCGGCCCCTCGGGCTCGGGCAAGAGCACGCTGCTCAAATGCCTGGGCGCCATCATCGAACCCACCAGCGGCAAGATGACGCTGGGCACCGAGGTGATCTACGACAACGGCTGGACCGTGAACGACCTGCGCGCGTTGCGGCGCGACCGCATCGGCTTCGTCTTCCAGGCGCCCTACCTGATCCCGTTTCTGGACGTGACCGACAACGTGGCCCTGCTGCCCATGCTGGCGGGCCAGCCGAACGCACAGGCGCGCGAACGCGCGCTGGAACTGCTGACCGCGCTGGACGTGCAGCACCGCGCCCAGGCCGAGCCCTCGCAACTCTCGGGCGGTGAGCAGCAGCGGGTGTCCATCGCCCGTGCGCTGGCCAACAGGCCGCCGGTCATATTGGCCGACGAGCCCACCGCGCCGCTGGACAGCGAGCGCGCGCTGGCCGTGATGCGCATCCTCAACCAGATGGCGCGGCAGGCGCAGACCGCCATCATCGTGGTGACGCACGACGAAAAGATCATCCCGACCTTCAAGCGGATCTACCACATCCGCGACGGCCAGACGGTGGAAGAAGCCGGCGAAGGGCGGGCGCTGGAAGACACCGCCACCCCCGCCCACCCTGGAGCGAAGGCGCCTCCATGACCACGTCCCGTCCCCTGAAAATCCTGGCCGGCATCGCCGTGGTGTTCGGCGCGCTCACGGTGTTCAGCGGCTGGCAGGGCCTGTTTGGCGACGCCGCCACCCGCGCGGCCCTGGGGCACACCGTGGGCTACGTGTTGTGGTTCAACTTTCTGGCGGGTTTCGCCTATGTGGCGGCCGGGCTGGGGCTGTGGCGCGGTGAACGCTGGGGTCTGTGGCTCGCGACGGCGCTGGCGCTGGGCACCGCGCTGGTGGCCGCGGCCTTCGGCCTGCATGTGCTGGGTGGTGGCGCCTTCGAGATGCGCACCGTGGGCGCGCTGGCGCTGCGCCTCGGGTTCTGGGCGGCCGTGGCCGCCGTGGGCTGGCGCCAACCGTCGTAGCATCGGCGCTTCGCCACTTGAACCGCCGCCCGCCATGACGACGCCCGCACCCCACCGCCGCCCCGTGTCCATTGCCCTGTCCATCGCCTTGAGCCTCGCCGCTGCCAGCGCCTGGGCGCAAGCCGCCCCACCCGCGCCGGCCGCTGTGGCACCTGCGGCCCCCGAAGCGACCACCGCCACCTGGGGCGCCGGGCTGCTGCTGAGCGCCGAGGTGTCGCCCTATCGGGGCGTGGGCAGCGAAGTGCGCTTGCTGCCGGTGCTGCAGTTCGAGAACCCCTGGGTCCGGGTCTTCGGCCCGGTGATCGACCTCAAGCTGCACGACGCCGAAAGCCGCCACCTCGCTCTGCGCCTGCGCTACGCCGACACCGGTTACGAGGCCAAGGATTCGGCCTTTCTGGCGGGCATGGCGGAGCGCAAGAACAGCGTGTGGCTGGGCGCGAAGGGGGAGTGGCGCAACGGCATCGGGCAGCTGTCGGGCGAGTGGCTGGCCGACGCCTCGGGCCACAGCAAAGGGCAGCAGCTGAAGGTGGTGGCAGAGACACTGAAGCACGTGGGTCCGGTCGGCATCGTGCCGCGCCTGGGCCTGGTCTGGCAGGACCGCAAGTATGTGGACTACCACTTCGGCGTGGACGCCTCAGAGGCCCGCGCCGGGCGTGAGGTCCACGCGGGCAAGGCCGCGCTGAGCACCGAAATCGGGGTGCGCCTGCTGCACCGGCTGGCCCCGCAGCAATCGGTGTTCCTGGACCTGAGCGCCACCGCGCTGGGCTCGGCCATCCAGGACAGCCCGCTGGTGGACCGCCGCTGGGTGTCGGCCGCGCGGCTGGGCTACGTTTACCGCTTCTGAATCTGAAGAAAGACACCCCCCGCGCCGCTTTGCGTCACCCCCCTCTCTCGCCTTCGGCGGGAGGGTGCGCGCTCCGGCGACATGTAAAACTGCGCATACAACGCCGTGAGCGGTCTGACGGGCGGCTACCATCGAACGATGCACTTCTTCGATGCCGACGCCACCCGAACCGCACTGCCCTTTGACCGCCTGATCCCCGCCCTGCGCGAGCGCTTCGCGGGCGGTTGTGAAACCCCTCCCCGCCACGTCCACGAGATCATCAGCCCCATCGGCGAGGCCGGCGGCGACCCCGCCGCGCGGCGCATGACCTCGCTGATCATGCCGGCCTGGATCGCCGGCAGGTACTACGGCGTGAAGATCGTCAACATCGCACCCGGCAACGCCAAGCGCGGCCTGCCCGGGCTGCACGCCACCTACATGCTGTTCGACGCGCGCACCGGCGCACCGCTGGCGCAGATGGACGGCGACGTGGTCACGGCGCGGCGCACGGCGGCGGCCTCGGCGCTGGCGGCCTCGTACATGGCGCGGGCCAACGCCAGCCACCTGCTGCTGGTCGGCGCCGGGCGCGTGGCGCGGCTGCTGCCCGAGGCCCACCGCACGGTGCGGCCCATCGATCGCGTGACGGTCTGGGCGCGGCGCGAGAGCGAGGCGCAGGCGCTGGCCGATCAGCTGCGCGGCCAGGGCTTCAACGCCAGCGCCACCAGCCAGCTCGCGGCGGCCTGCGGCGAGGCCGACATCGTGAGCTGCGCGACGCTCTCGACCGAGGCGCTGGTGCGCGGCGCCTGGCTCGCGCCGGGCTCGCACCTCGACCTGATCGGCAGCTTCACGCCCGCGATGCGCGAGGCCGACGACGCCTGCTTCGAGGGCGCGCGCCTGTTCCTCGACACCGACGAGGCGTTGCAAAAAAGCGGCGACCTGCTGATCCCGATGCAACACGGCGCGCTGCGCGCCGAAGATGTGCGCGGCACGCTGACCACGCTCTCCAAGGGGGTGGCCACCGGGCGCAAGAACGACACCGAGCGCACGGTGTTCAAGTCGGTCGGCACGGCGCTGGAAGACCTGGCGGCGGCGATCCTGGTGCACGAACAGTAAACACACCCCCGCCGCGCTGCGCGCGACCCCCTCCAGGGGGCGATGCGCGTGGCCCGGCGAAGCCGGTTCCACCGCATCCTGGGTTGGGTCATTTCGCGTCGGAGAATCCCCCGCGCACACCGCGCTTCCGGCGGCACCCTTTCATTCGCAGGGTTGAAGCCACCCGCCGACAATGGCGCGATGAACCGCCCACGCACGCTCTTCGCCCTGTCGGGTCTGATCACGGCGCTCCTGCCGCTGACCACGGCGGCCCAGACCGCCAAGCCGCCCACCACCTGCCCCGCCCTGCTCTCGCACAGCTTTGCCCGCCTGCAGGACGAGGCGCCCCAGAACCTGTGCCAGTACGCGGGCAAGGTGCTGCTGGTGGTGAACACGGCGAGCTACTGCGGCTTCACCCGCCAGTACGAGGGGCTGGAGGCGCTGCACGCCAGGTACGAAAAACGCGGCCTGGTGATCCTCGGTTTCCCGGCCAACGACTTCGGCCAGCAGGAGCCGGGCAACACCCAGGCCATCGCCGACCTGTGTTTCAACACCTATGGCGTGAAGTTCCCGATGTTCAGCAAGACGGCCGTGGTGGGCCCGCAGCGCAACGCCTTCTACACGCAGCTGTTCCAGGCGACGAAGGCCGCGCCGCAGTGGAACTTCCACAAGTACCTGATCGCCCGCGACGGCCAGACGGTGAGCAGTTTCCAGAGCGCGGTGGAGCCGGGCAGCGCGGCGCTGACGGCGGCCATCGAGAGCGCCTTGAAGGCAACGCCCTGATCCACAGGATGAAGTACCTCCGCCCTTCGGGCTGCGGTGCGAGCTGGCTTGGGAGCGACCCGGCGCGGCGCTCAAACGTCGTCGCCAGCGTCTTCCAGCGGCGGCAACAACCCACCCTCCGTGTTCAGCGCGCGGGCCTGGGCCAGCAGCAGGTCCATCAGCTCGCTCAGGCGCTCGCGCTGCTCGGGTGAAAAAGGCGCCAGCAACTCGCGCTGGATGACCGCGATGCGCGGGAACACCTCGGCGTAGACCCGCCGCCCCTCGTCCGTCAGGAACACGTGCACCTCGCGCCGGTCGGAGGGCCTGGGCTCGCGGCGCACCAGCTTCTTGTCGACCAGCCGCGTGAGCGTGCGCGAGGTGCGCGCGCGGTCGAGCATGGCGCGCTCGGCCAGCTCGGAACTGAGCACGCCCTCGTCGTCGGCCAGGCAGGACAACACGCGCCACTCGCGCCGCGTGATGCCGTAGTCGCGCTCGCACATGCGCACCACCAGCGGGCCCGCGGTGGCGTGGATGCGGTAGAGCCGGTAGAGCAGCAGGTCGTTCTGCCCCTGCGGGTCGGTCATGCGGTCGTGGGCGGGCATCGGGTGGAAGGGTCTCAGGGAAAACACCGGGAACGATTGATTTCTGCAATTGATTGTGAATGCCTAGCATGGCCGGTTCCAGCGGGGAAACACCCGCGCCCACCGGAGACCACCATGCACACACGCGCTTTCATGATCCGCACCCTGGCCCTGGCCGCCGCCGGTGCCCTGCTCCCCGCCCTGGCCCTGTCGCAGGACAAACCGCCTTTGAAAATCGTGGTGGGCTTCCCACCCGGCGGCTCAGCCGATTTGCTGGCGCGGCTGATGGCTGAGGGGCTGAAGAACGACTTCTCGCAGGTGATCGTGGAGAACAAGCCGGGCGCGGCCGGCCGCATCGCGCTGGGCCTGGTCAAGCGCGCGCCGGCCGACGGCCAGACCGTGGTGCTGCTGCCCAGCGGGCCGATGGTGCTGTTCCCCCACGTCTACAAGAAGCTGGAGTACGACGCGGTGAGCGATTTCACGCCCATCTCGCTGCTGGCCCACTTCCAGTTCAGCGTGGTCGCCGGCGCCGGGGTGCCGGTGAAGAACGTGAAGGACATGATCGCGCGCGCCAAGGCCGAGCCGGGCAAAGGCACCTACGGCACGCCGGGCCTGGGGTCGCTGCCGCACTTCATGGGCGTGATGTTCGGCCAGAAGGCCGGCGCCGAGCTGAACCACGTGCCGTTCCAGGGCGGCGGCCCGGCCAACACGGCGCTGCTGGGCGGCCACATCGACTACAAGTTCGACGTGGTGACCGAAACCGCCGAGCTGCACCGCGCCGGCAAGGTGCGCATCATCGGCGTGACCGGCCGTCAGCGCGACCCGCAGGTGCCCGAGGTGCCCACGCTCCAGGAACAGGGCGTGGACATGGTGGCCACCGCCTGGTTCGGCATGTACGGCCCGGCCGGCCTCAAGCCCGAGGTGCGCGACATGCTGAGCGCCGCTGTGGCCAAAGCCATCAAGACCCCCGCCCTGCGCGCCAAGCTGATCGAGCAGGGCTACGAGCCCGTGGGCTCCACGCCCGCCGAACTGGCCACCGCGCAGGCCGCCGACCTGAAACGCTGGGAGGCCCCGATCAAGGCCACCGGCGTGCAGATGGACTGACCCTTTTCTCCCCTCCCCCGCAAAGACCTCACATGAACCCGATCCGCCGCAACGCCATGGTCGCCCTGGGCGCCATTTCCCTGGCCACCACCTTCTGTGCCCCTGCGCTGGCCCAGGCGCCCGCCTGGCCCACCAAGCCGGTGCGCATCGTCAACAACTTCCCGGCGGGCGGGCCGGCGGACATCATCGCGCGCGCGGTCGCCGAGGCGCTGCAGAAGAGCAGTGGCCAGAGCGTGATCGTGGAGAACAAACCCGGCGCGGGCGGCAACATCGGCGCGGCCGAGGTGGCCAGGGCCGCCGCCGACGGGAACACCGTGTTCTTCGGCATCGACACGGCCTTCACCGTGAACCCGCACATCTTCCCCAGCATGCCCTTCAAGCTGGGCAACAAGGTGGGTGACTTGCGGCCGCTGGTGGTGATTTCGTCCAACGGCCTGCTGCTCGGCACCTCGGCGGCCAAGGGCATCCGATCCATGCCGGAGCTGATCGGCGCAGGCAAGTCGCGCGGGGTGAACTTCAGCTCCGGCGGGCCAGGCAGCCCCGGCCACCTGGGCGTGGCCATCTTCTCGCAGGCGGCCCACATCAAGATCACCCACGTGCCCTACAAAGGCAACTCACCGGCGGTGCTGGCGCTGCTGTCGGGCGAGGTGGACGGTGGCATCCTCTCCAGCACCGGCATGCTGCCGCACGTGAAGTCGGGCAAGGTGGTGCCGATCGCCATCACCAGCCGCCAGCGCAGCGGCCTGCTGCCCGAGGTGCCCACCGTGGCCGAGCTGGGCTACCCCGATCTGGAAAACGAGGTGATCACGCTGTGCATGGTGCCCGGCGCCACGCCCGAGCCGCTGGTGGCCGCGATGCAGAAGGCCGTGCTGGACTTGGTCGGCTCGACCGCGCTGAAGGAGCGCATGGCCTCGATGGACATGCGTTACGAGGGCCTCACCGGCGCCGCCGCGACCCAGCGCCTGGCCAAGCTCTCGACGCGCTACGCCAAGATCGTCAAGGCGACCGACATGAAGGTGGAGTGAACGTGACCCGCCCCAACATCCTCTACATCGTCAGCGACGACCTGGGCTACGCCGACCTGGGCTGCTACGGCGGCCGCCAGGCGGGCTTCGGCGCCGTGTCGCCGAACATCGACGCGCTGGCCGCCGGTGGCCTGAAGCTCACCGAGGGCTACAGCAACTCGCCGGTGTGTTCGCCCACGCGCTTCGCGATGGCCACCATGCGCTACCAGTACCGCCTGCGCGGCGCGCTGGACGAGCCCATCAACAGCCGCAGCAAGGGCAGCGCCACGCTGGGCCTGCCGCCCGAGATGCCCACCCTGCCCTCGCTGCTGAAAGACGCGGGCTACCGCACCGCACTGATCGGCAAGTGGCACCTGGGCTACCCGCCGCACTTCGGCCCGCTGCGCTCGGGCTACGAAGAGTTCTTCGGCATCATGGCCGGCGGCGTGGACTACTTCACCCACTGCTCGTCCAGCGGCGACCACGACCTGTACATCAATGACGAGACGCACAAGGAAGTGGGCTACCTGACCGACGTGTTCTCGAACAAGGCGGTGGCGCACGTGAGGGAGCGTGCGGCCGAGGCGCGCAGCGGCACGCCCTTCTTCCTGAGCCTGCACTACACCGCGCCGCACTGGCCCTGGGAA
>NZ_JADMKB010000178.1 GCF_018780075.1 Hydrogenophaga sp. | reverse complement strand
AGGGCTTGAGCACGCTCATGGCGCCGTCGTAGAAGAAGAAGGCGTTGTTGTCGTCGGGCGAGCCGCCGAAGAGTTCGATGTTGAACGGGCCCTTGCCCTGCTTGAGGCCGAGCTTGTCCACGATGGAGCCGGCCTGCAGCACGCCGACCTGGAAGTTGTCGAAGGTGGCGTAGTAGTCCACGTTCTTCGAGCCCTTGATCAGGCGGTCGTAGGCGATGACCTTCACGCCCTTGTCGGCCGCGCTCTGCAGCACGCGCGACAGCGTGGTGCCGTCGATGGAGGCGATCACCAGCACCTTGGCGCCCTTGGTGATCATGTTCTCGATCTGTGCCAGCTGGTTCGGGATGTCGTCGTCGGCGTACTGCAGGTCGGTCTTGTAGCCGCGCTCCTTGAGCACCTTGACCATGTTGTCGCCGTCGGCGATCCAGCGGGCCGACGATTTGGTCGGCATCGAGATGCCGATGCTGCCTTTGTCCTGCGCCAGCGCCGAGGCGCCGACGGCGCCCAGCGCCAGGGCGGCCAGCAGGGTCTTGAGGGTTGCACGTTTCATGAGAGGGTCTCCGGTCTTCTGTTGAACCGCGCGCCTCTGCGGGCGCGCGGGGTTGGGGGGTGATCCGTGGGCCGGATCAGTACTTGCGCTTGGGGAACTCTTTGGCGGCGACTTCCATCGGGAAGATGCCTTCTTCGGTCACGATGCGTTTCTTCACCGCCTTGCCGGCCTTGATGTCTTTCACGGCGGCCATCAGCTGCGGGCCGAGCAGCGGGCTGCATTCGACCGACACGTTGAGCTTGCCGGCGATCATGGCCTCGAAGGCGCCCTTGACGGCGTCGATGGAGATGATGGTGATGTCTTTCGCGGGCTTCATGCCGGCTTCTTCGATGGCCTGGATCGCGCCGATGGCCATGTCGTCGTTGTGCGCGTAGAGCACGTTGATCTTCTTGCCCTCGGCCTTCAGGAAGGCTTCCATCACCTCCTTGCCCTTGGCGCGGGTGAAGTCACCGGTTTGTGAGCGGATGATCTTGAACTTGGGGTCGGCCTTGATGATTTCCTCGAAGCCCTTTTTGCGGTCGATGGCCGGTGCCGAACCCACGGTGCCCTGCAGCTCGACGATGTTGACCTCGCCTTTCTGGTCCTTCATCTTCTCGACCAGCCAGCGACCGGCCTTGCGGCCTTCTTCCACGAAGTCCGAGCCCATGAAGGAGACGAAGAGCGTGTCGTCCTTGGTGTTCACCGAGCGGTCGGTCAGCACCACCGGGATCTTGGCCGCCTTGGCCTCGCGCAGCACCGGCTCCCAGCCCGACTCGACCACGGGCGAGAACGCGATCACGTCCACCTTCTGGGCGATGAAGGCGCGGATCGCCTTGATCTGGTTTTCCTGCTTCTGCTGCGCGTCGGAGAACTTGAGCTCGATGCCGGCGTCCTTGGCGGCCGACTTGATCGACTCGGTGTTGGCGGTGCGCCATTCGCTCTCGGCACCGACCTGGCTGAAGCCCAGCACGATGGGCTTTTGCGCCCAGGCGGCGGCCGGCAGCAGACCGGCGATGGGGGCACAGGCGATGGCGGCGGCGAGGGTTCTGCGGTTCAGTTTCATGGTGTTGTCTCCTGGTTGAAAGGGAAGGGCGATGTCTGACGAAGCGATCAGGCCAGCATGTAGCCGGTCTTGACGGTGGTGTAAAACTCCGCCGCGTAACGGCCTTGTTCGCGCGAGCCGTGGCTCGAGTCCTTGCGCCCACCAAACGGCACATGGAAATCGACGCCCGCCGTGGGCAGGTTGACCATGGTCATCCCGACCTCGGCGTGGCGTTTGAAGTGCATGGCGTGTTTGAGCGAGGTGGTGCAGATGCCCGCGCACAGGCCAAAGGGGGTGTCGTTGGCCAGCGCCAGCGCGTGTTCGTAGCCGTCGGCGCGCAGCACGCAGGCCACCGGGCCGAACACCTCTTCGCGGGCGATGCGGTGCTCGGGTTTCGCCAGGAACAGGGCCGGGCTCATGTAGTGGCCGGGCGTGGGGCGCTCCAGCCGCTGGCCGCCCCAGACGTGTTCGGCGCCCTCGTTGCGCGCGATGTCCACGTAGGCCAGGTTCTGGTCCAGCTGGCTGGCGTCCACCACCGGGCCCATCTGGGTGCCGCGCTCCAGCGCGTGGCCCACCTTGAGCGCCTCCAGGCGCTGGCGCAACCGGGCCACGAAGCTGTCGTGCACCCTGGCCTCGACGATCAGGCGGCTCGACGCCGTGCAACGCTGGCCGGTCGAGAAGTACGAGCCCTGCAGCGCGCAGTCGATGGCCTGGTCCAGGTCGGCGTCGGCCAGCACCACCAGCGGGTTCTTGCCGCCCATCTCCAGCTGCACCTTGGCGCGCCGCGCCGTGGCGGCCTGCAGGATGCGCTCGCCCGTGGCCACCGAGCCGGTGAAGCTCAGCGCGTTGACCAGCGGGTGGTCCACCAGCGTCTGGCCGACCTCGCGGCCGCTGCCCATGACCAGGTTGAACACGCCGGCCGGCAGGCCGCAGCGGTTGATGATCTCGGCCAGCGCCCAGGCACAGGCCGGCACCAGCTCGGCCGGCTTGAAGACCACGGTGTTGCCGTAGGCCAGGGCCGGCGCGATCTTCCAGGCGGGGATGGCGAAGGGGAAATTCCAGGGCGCGATGATGCCCACCACGCCCACGGGTTCGCGGGTCACGTCCACCTGCACGCCCGGGCGCACCGAGGCCATGACCTCGCCCTGCACCCGCAGCGCCTCACCGGCGAAGAACTTGAAGATCTGGCCGGCGCGCGCCACCTCGCCCACGCCCTCGGGCAGCGTCTTGCCCTCTTCGCGGGACAGCAGCGCGCCCAGCTCGTCCTTGCGCGCCAGCAGTTCGCTGCCGATCTGGTCGAGCACGTCGGCGCGGCGCTGCGGGGTGCTGTGGCTCCAGTGGGGCAGCGCGTCGGCGGCGGCGCGGATGGCCAGCTCGGTCTGGTTGCGGTCGGCCCGGGCGTACTCGGCCACCACCTCGCGGGTGTCCGACGGGTTGGTGCTCACCCCGGTGGTGGTGCCGATTTCCCAGCGTCCGTTGATCAGGTGCCGGGGGTTCTGCTGCATGTCGCCGAGCTTCATGAAGGTCCTTCTGATGTGCCGGGCTGCAGTCTAGGTTTGATTTTCATATCAATCCAATCGTTTTTTGGACAAAATACATATCCGTCTTTGGATTCTGGAAAACCCCACCCCATCCCCCCATCCCATGAGCACCTACAACCACTGGTTCATCCGTGCGCGCCTCAAGACCCGCCAGCTGCTGCTGCTGGTGGCGCTGGCCGAGGAGGGCAACATCCACCGCGCGGCCCAGGTGCTCAGCATGACGCAGCCGGCCGCGTCCAAGTTGCTGAAGGACCTGGAGGACGTGCTGGAGGTGCCGTTGTTCGAGCGCCTGCCCCGGGGCATGCGGCCCACCTGGTACGGCGAGACCATGATCCGGCACGCGCGCATGGCACTGGCCAGCCTGAACCAGGCGCACGACGAGCTCAACGCGCTCAAGACCGGCCACTACGGGCAGGTGGGCATCGGTGCCATCACCTCGCCGGGTCTGACCCTGCTGCCGGCGGCCGTGGCCCAGGTCAAGCAGGCGCACCCCAGCCTGCGCATCTCGCTCGACATCGAGACCAGCCCGGTGCTGCTGGAGCGTCTGGAGCAGGGCAAGCTCGACATCGTGGTGGGCCGCCTGTTTGCCGAGCACGACAAGTCCCACCTGCGCTACGAGCCGCTGACCGAAGAGCTGATCTGCGCCATCACCCGCCCGGGCCACCCGCTGCTGGGCACCAGCGGCCTGACCCTGCGCGACGTGCTCGCGGCGGGCTGGATCGTGCCGCCGGCCGGCAGCGTGCTGCGCCACCGCTTCGACCTCATGTTCCAGCAGGACGGCCTGGCGCCACCGATCAACACCATCGAGACCTCGGCCCTGCTGTTCATCACCCGCATGCTGCAGCAGAGCGACATGGTGGCCGTGCTCGCGGCCGACGTCGCCCACTACTACGCCTCACACGGCATCGTCTCGGTGCTGCCGCTGGCCATGCCCTGCCACATGGACGCCTTCGGCATCATCACCCGCACCGACCGCCTGCTCTCGCCCGCGGCCAAGGTGATGATGAAGGCGCTGAAGCAGGTCAGCATGGTGCAGTACGGGCGGGCATTGGATTGACACCCCCGCCGCGCTGCGCGCGACCCCCTCCAGGGGGCGGCACTGGCCGTCCGGCAAAGCCGGCCCGGCGGTGCCCTGGGTTCCCGCCCATGGCGGGCTTGGGGCCTATGCCCAGCCCGCGTCGACCTTGAACTCCTGTGCTGTGCACATGGCGGCGTCGTCCGACGCGAGGAACAGCACCATGCGCGCGATGTCGTGGGGGCGCAGCTTGTCGGGCAGGCACTGGTTGCGCTGGATGTCCTGCTCACCCTCGGCGTCGAGCCAGAGCGCGATCTGGCGCTCGGTCATGACCCAGCCGGGCGACACCGTGTTGACGCGGATGCGGTCTTTCCCCAGCGACCTGGCCAACCCACGCGTGAGCCCGTTCACCGACGACTTGGCGATCGCGTAGCAAGGGTAGGCCGCGCCTTTGGTCTGCCAGCCGGTGGAGCCCAGGTTGATCACCGAACCCGCGCCGAGCCGGCGCATGCCCGGCACCACGGCCTGGATCGCAAAAAAGGCCGGGCGTTCGTTGATGGCCATGCGTTCGTCGTAATAATCCGGCGTCACGGACTCCAGGGTGTGGCGGTCGTCGCTGGCGACGTTGTTGACCAGCGCCGAGAAGTCGCCGAGCGCGGCGGCCGCGTCGCCGATGGCGGCCTGCAGCGCGGCGATGTCGCGCACGTCGCACACGCGCCACCACGGACGAGGATGCCCGGCGTCCACCAGGCGCTGCGCCAGGGCCTCGCTGGCTTCCCGGGCCACGTCCACGAAGGCGACGCGGGCGCCCTGTTCGGCAAACGCCGCGACGATGGCGGCCCCGATGCCGCTGCCTCCGCCGGTGACGAACACGGCGCGGTCGCGCAGGCTGGGGAAGCGGGAGAACCCGGCCGTTGCCGGGACGGTGGCGGCGGACGGTGGGGTGGAAGAAGCACTTGTCATTGCAATATGTATATCGATATATATGTTTAAGATCGGTTCCAGGCATCACTTTGCGGCGATAAGATGCGCAGCGTCAAGTGGCATTCATCGGACAGGTACAGAAACAACAGACGGAGACGAGCGTGAACCCTGTGGAAACCCCACCCGCCGGAGAGCCTGTGCCTGACCCCTTCGGCCCCGTGTGCGGACCGGTGCGTTGCGTGTGGGCCGGCGGTGCCGAGCTGGGCGAGGGCCTGCTCTGGTCGGTGCGCCAGCAGGCGCTGTACTGGGTGGACATCCTGGCCTGCCGCCTGCACCGGCTGGACCTGGCCAGCGGCACCCATCGCGAATGGACCTTTGCCGAAAACATCTCGGCGCTGGCCGAGCGCGCCGGGGCGCCGGGCCTGATCGTGACCCTGCGCCGGGGGTTTGCGGTGTTCGACCCCGCCACCGACCCGGAACCGATCTACCTGCACCAGCCCGAGGCCGAGCCGCCAGGCAACCGCTTCAACGACGGCAAGTGCGACGCGCAGGGCCGCTTCTGGGCCGGCTCCATGGACTTCGCCTGCGAGGCGCCCACAGGCGCGCTCTACCGCTACGACCCCGACGGCCGCTGCACGCGCCACCCCCTGGGCTTCGCCGTGACCAACGGTCCCACCTGGGCGCTGGACGCGGGCCGCCTGCATCTGTATGTGAACGACACGGTGAACGGCAGCACCTACCGCGCCGACTGCGATCCCGCCACCGGCGCCCTGTCGCCTCTCCAGCCGTGGAACCGCATGGCGCCCGGCGACGGCGTGCCCGACGGCATGACGACCGACGCGCTGGGCCGCGTCTGGATCGCGCATTGGGGCGGCGCCTGCGTGAGCTGCCACGACCCGGTGACCGCCGAGGAACTGGGCCGCGTGGAACTGCCCACCAGCCACGTCACCAACTGCAGCTTCGGCGGCCCCGACCTGCACACCCTGTTCATCACCACCGCGCGCTTTGGTCTCACGCCCGAGCAGCTCGCGGCCGAGCCACTCGCGGGCGGCTTGTTCGCCGTTTCCGTTGACAGCCCGGGCCTGCCCGCCAACCTGTTCGGCGGATGACGCGAAACACCCACCTGAAAGCGCACCCATGCCCGAGACCACCCACCCCATCGTCTGGCTGCACCACGCCGGTCAGCGCCTGGGGCTGGTCCCCTCGCTGGGCGGCAGTGTGGCCGCCTGGCAGGCCGACCGGCCGGAAGGCCCGCTGGACCTCTGGCGCCCCTGGGACGGTGTGACTCCGGACCTGTACCGGCTCGCCTCCTTTCCCATGGTGCCCTGGTCCAACCGCATCAGCGGTGGTGGTTTCACGCACGGTGGGCGTTTCCACCCCATGCAGAACAACCGCGTGGGCGAGCCCTACCCGATCCACGGCGACGGCTGGCTGCAGCCCTGGGCGCTCACGCAACCGGCCGGCGACACCCTGGTCATGACCCTGCGCTCGCAGGGCTTCCAGGGCAACCCCCACGACTACGAGGCGGTGCAGACCTTCCGGCTGGTGGACGGCGGGCTGGACCAGCGGGTCGAGGTGCGCCACCTGGGCGAGCAGCCGCTGCCCTACGGCATCGGCGTGCACCCCTGGTTCCCGCGCACGCCCGCCACGCGCATCAGCGCGCCGGTGCAGGGCGTCTGGCTGTGTGGCGACGACCCGATGCCGGTAGCCCACACCACGCAGTACCCGCCCGGCTGGAACCTGAACGACGGCGTGTCCGCCCACGGCACCCTGATCGACAACGGCTACACCGGCTGGGGCGGCAGCGCCCGCATCGAATGGCCCGAACGCGGCCTGCAGCTCACCGCCACCATGCCCGACTTCGAGCGCGACGGCGGCGCTGCGCAGCACTTCTGCCTGATCTACCGGCCGCCGGTGGGCCCGGCCTTCTGCTTCGAGCCCATCACCCAGCCCATCGACGCCTTCCACTTGGCCGGCCAGCCGGGGCTGCGTGTGCTGTCGCAGGGCGAGGCGTGTGCGCTCCATGTGCAGTGGCGGTTCGGGGCGCTGCTGCCGGCAGTGCCGGCCAGCGGCGGCTGAGCGGAACGGGGCTTGCCCGTCGCTCAGAGGGTCACCGGCATCCCGCTGCGCAGCGACTGCGTGATCGCCTGGCCGATGCGTGTGGCCTCGGTGGCGTCGTTCAGCGTCAGGGGCGACGGGCGCTCGCCGCGGCAGGCCGCGACGAAGGCCTCCATCTCCAGCCGGAACGCATCGCCGAAGCGCGCGAAGAAATCGGGCAGGGCGCGGTGGCCCACGCCGCAGGCGTCGCGGTACTGCACGCGGCTGAGGTGCGCCCCCACACCCACCTGCAAGGTGCCGGTGGTGCCGATCACCTCGGTGGTGGTTTCGTGGCCGTGCGGCATGGTGCGGCTGGCGTAGAGCACCGCACGCTGTCCGCCGTCAAATTCCACGATGGCCAGGCCGTTGTCCACGTCGCCGCAATCGGCCAGGCCAGGGTGCATCGCGATGGTGCCGCTGGCGAACACGCGGGTGGCTTTGGGGTTGCCCAGCATCCAGCGCGCGAGGTCGATGTCGTGCACGCTGCAGTCCATGAAGATGCCGCCAGACGATTCGGCAAAGCGCACGAAGAACCCCGAGTCGTCGTTCTGGTCGCAGGTCTGCGAGCGCACCAGGAAAGGCCTGCCCAGCTCGCCCTTGTCGATGGCGGCCTTGGCCTCGGCGTAGCTCGGGTCGAAGCGCCGCACGAAGCCGACCATGGCGACCAGATCCGGGTGTTCTTTCGCGACGGCTTCCACCGCTTCGCAGGTCGCCACGTCCAGCGACAGCGGCTTTTCGACGAACACGTGTTTGCCGGCACGCAGGCAGGCGCTGGTCTGGTCGGCGTGCAGCGTCGTCGGTGTCACCAGCACGATGGCGTGAAGGTCGGCATCGGCCAGCATCGCGTCGAGCGTGTCGTGGCAGCGGGTCACGCCCAGTTCATTGCGCGCCCAGTCGAGTTCGGCGGCCACCGGGCTGCAGGCCGCGACCAGGCGGGCGCCCGGGGTGTGGCGGGCGAGTTGTTCGGCGTGGCGTTTGCCGAGGCGGCCGAGGCCGGCGATGCCGACGTTGAGGATCTTGGTGCTCATGCGGGCGGCCTCAGAACGTGACGGGCTGGCCCGTGGTGGCGCTCTGCGTCGCGGCATCGGCGAGCTTTTGCGCCATCACGCCGTCCTGCACCGTGGTCTTGAACGGCTGGCCCGACTGCAGACAGCTGAAGAAGTGCTCGATCTCCAGCCGGTAGGCGGCGGCGTAGCGCTGCAGGAAGAAGGCCTCGGGCTTGTCGCCCTTCACGCCGTTCGCGTCCCACTGCACCACTTCGCTCGGCGTGTGGTTGCCACACTGCAGCAGGCCGGCCGAGCCCAGCACCTCGAAGCGCTGGTCGTAGCCGTAGGCGGCGCGACGCGTGGTGTTGATCTGGCACAGGCGGCCCTTGTGCGTGCGGATGGTGACGGCGGTGCAGTCGAAGTCGCCCGCCGCGCCCACGGCCGGGTCGGTCAGCACCGAGCCGGTGGCGCTCAGCCAGGCGGCCTCGTCGCCGTCGGCACACAGGATCCAGCGGAACACGTCGAAGTCGTGGATCAGCATGTCGCGGAAGATGCCGCCCGACTGCTGGATGTACGCCACCGGCGGCGCGCCCGGGTCGCGGCTGGTGATGACCAGCATCTCGGGATTGCCGATCTCGCCCGCGTCCATGCGACGGCGGGCCTCGTTGAAGGTGGGGTCGAAGCGGCGCTGGAAGCCGATCATGCAGCCCACGCCGGCGGCGGCCACGGCCTGGGCCACGGCTTCGGCGCGCGGCACGGACAGGTCCACCGGCTTCTCGCAGAAGATGTGTTTGCCCGCGGCAGCGGCGCGCGCGATCAGGTCGCTGTGGGTGCTGGTGGGCGAGCAGATGGCCACCGCGTCGATGGACGGGTCGGCGAACACGGCGTCGATGTCGGCGACCTGGGCGCCCAGGGCCTGGGCCAGGTCGGCGGCGGCCGCGGGCACGGCGTCGCAGACGTATTGGAGTTGCACGCCCGGCTGGGCGGCGAGGTTGGTGGCGTGGATGCGGCCAATGCGGCCGGCGCCAAAAACAGCAACGTTCTTCATGAAAGTTCGGTCAGGTGGTGGGTTGGAGAAAGGCGTTGCGAGGGGCCACGGCGCTCAGCGCGCCGCGGCGCCGCTGGGCTTGTATTCGAGTTCGAGCCGGTAGGCGAGGGCGATGAACAGGCACTGCGCCAGGGCCATGGTGCTGGAGAGCGCGCGGAAGCCGAACACAGCACTTTCCTGCACCACCAGGGCCACGTCGGCCAGCTGGGCCAGGGCGCCGACGCGGCTGTCGGTGATGGCGATCACGGTCGCGCCCGCCTGGGCCGCCTGTCGCACCACGTCCATGGTCTCTTCGGCGTAGGGCGCAAAGCTGATGGCGACCATCACGTCGCCCCGCCGCAAGCCCCGCACCTGACCCACGTGCATGGCGCCCGCGAAGTCCACCAGCTGCACCGGCTTGTCGGTGTGCTGCAGCGCGTAGGCGAGGTAGGTCGCCACCGGGAAGGCCCGGCGCGCACCCGCCACCCACAGCGACGGCGCGTGGGCCAGCAGGTCCACCGCGCGGTCGATGGGCAGGTTGGGCAGTTGCTGGCGCAGCTCTTCGAGTCCGGCCACCGCGCCGCCCACGAACTCCTGCGCGATGCTGGCGCTGTCCAGCGGGTGGTCGCTGCGCGCCACGGCTTCGCGGATGCGGTTCTGGTAGCTGCGGCTGGGGGCGATCTGGGTGGCGATGCCGGCGCGGAACAGGGCCTGCATTTCCGAGAAGCCGGAGAAGCCGAAGTGTTTGGCAAAACGCACCACGGCCGAGGGCTGCACGCCGCAGTGGTCAGCGATGTCCTGGATGCGTTCCAGCCCCACGTGGTCGCGGTGCTGCTCGATGTAGGTGCCGATCAGTTTGAGCTGCCGGCTCAGCCGCCCGTGCTCGTGCACCAGGCGCTGCAGGAACTCGTCCACCGGGGTGATGGGCTTGGGAGAGGTCATGGTTTGGACGTGCGAAAAAACGGGGATGAAGAGCGCCTCTGCGTTGGATGGCACTGTAGCCCAGAAATGGAAAAATAGAAAAAATATTTCATTAGGGAAAACATCTAGAAGAAAATTTCTCTTTCGGTCCTACCATCCGTCCCGTGCCTCCGCTGGGGCGGGTCTCGCCCGCTCCTGACGGCACGCAGGCATTCCGCTTCAACAACCGACTGGAGACAAACATGAACGCTTCTTCCGTGCGACCCGTGCTCAAGACCCTGGCCCTGGCCGCCCTGCTGGCCGCCGGCGCCGTGCACGCCGAGGGCCGCTACGTGCTCATCAGCCACGCCCCCGATTCGGACTCGTGGTGGAACACCATCAAGAACTCGGTCAAACAGGCGGGCGAGGACTACGGCGTGACGGTCGAGTACCGCAACCCGGCCAACGGCGACCTGGCCGACATGGCCCGCCTGATCGAGCAGGCCGCCGCGCAGAACGTGGACGGCGTGATCACCACCATCGCCGACTTCAACGTGCTGCAGGGTGCGCTCAAGAAGGTCACCGACAAGAAGATCCCGCTGATCACCATCAACTCCGGCACCACCGCCCAGAGCGAGAAGCTGGGCGCGATCATGCACGTGGGCCAGCCCGAATATGAAGCCGGCAAGGGCGCCGGCGAGCGCGCCAAGGCCGCGGGCGTCAAGAGCTTCCTGTGCGTGAACCACTACGCCACCAACCCGGCCTCGTTCGACCGCTGCCGCGGTTTCGCCGAGGCCATCGGCGCAGACTTCAAGAAGAGCACCATCGACTCCGGCGACGACCCGACCACCATCGAGTCCAAGGTCAGCGCCTACCTGCGCCAGAACGCCGGCACCCAGGCCGTGCTCACGCTCGGCCCGACCTCGGCCCACCCCACGCTCAAGGCGCTGGAGAAGGGCGGCCAGGCCGGCAAGATCTGGTTCGCCACCTTCGACCTGTCCGATGAAATCGGCAAGGGCGTCAAGGCCGGCACCATCCAGTTCGGCATCGATCAGCAGCCCTACCTGCAGGGCTACATCCCGGTGGCGGTGATGGCCACGATGAAGGCCCAGAAGACCAGCGACATCAAGAAGGTGTCCGAGGCCATCCAGGCCAACGCCAAGACCAAGGCCCGCTTCGCCGAGTACGGACTGGCCCCCGCCTTCGGTGCCCGCCACATCGGCTCGGGCCCCGGCTTCGTGACCAAGGACACCCTGCCCAAGGTGGAGAAGTACGCGGGCCAGTACCGCTGACCTGAACATGGGCCGGTGCCCCGAGCGGGCGCCGGCCTGCCGACCGAGACATATTTTTGAGGACATGACATGGCCAGTGCAAACCTGAGCGGCGCGCCCGCCAACCTGCCGGGCGACGAACGCGTGCGCAACGTGAGCGCCGTGCGCAAGCTGCTCGCCCGACCCGAGTTCGGTGCCATCGCGGGCACCCTGCTCGTGGTGGCGATCTTTGTGCTGGCGGCCGGAGATTCGGGCATGTTCAGCGCCGAAGGCACGGTCAACTGGGGCACCGTGGCGGGCTTCCTCGGCATCATCGCCGTGGGCGCGGCCCTGCTGATGATCGCGGGCGAGTTCGACCTCTCGGTCGGCTCCATGATCGGCTTTGCCGGGATGATGGTGGCGATCCCCATCCTCGAATGGGGCTGGGCGCCCAGCGCCGCGGTGGTCTTCGCCTTCGCCTGCGCCATGGCGCTGGGCTGGCTCAACGGCTGGCTGGTGATCAAGACCGGGCTGCCCAGCTTCATCGTCACCCTGGCCTTCTTCTTCATCCTGCGCGGCCTGTCGCTGGCGGTGGCCGTGCTGCTGACGGGCAAGACCATCCTGTCGAGCAGCGGCGACATCGTGCTGCAGGAGGCCATGCTGGCCGACCCCGTGGTGTCGGCCCTGTTCCACGGCCATGTGCTGACCGGCCTGTTCGACAGCCTCTCGGCGGCCGGCTGGATGGCGGCGCGCGACGACGGCACGGCCCTGGCCATCGGCGTGCCCAAGGTGGTGGTGTGGTGGTTCGTGCTCGCCGCGGTGGGGGCCTTCGTGCTCGCCCGCACCCGGGCCGGCAACTGGATCCTCGCCGTCGGGGGCGATGCCAACGCCGCGAAGAACGTGGGCATCCCGGTGGCGCGGGTGAAGATCGGGCTGTTCATGTTCACCGCCTTCTGCGCCACGCTGTTCGCCGTGCTGCAGGTGGCCGACGCCGGCTCCGCCGCGGCCGACCGCGGTTTGCAGAAAGAGTTCGAAGCCATCATCGCGGCCGTCATCGGCGGCTGCCTGCTCACCGGTGGCTATGGCTCGGTGATCGGCGCGGCCTTCGGCGCCCTGATTTTCGGCATGGTGCAGATCGGCATCGGCTACACCAGCATCGACAACAACTGGTACCGCGTGTTCCTCGGCGTGATGCTGCTGGCCGCCGTGCTGTTCAACAACTACATCCGCCGTCGCTTCGCGATGGGGAGGACATGAGTGCCCCCCGCGCTGGGCGGGAAGTACCCCCCGCGCCGCCTTCGGCGTCACCCCCCTCCAGGGGGGGGCGCCACTGGCAGCCCGGCGAAGCCGGTTCTGCGGTGGCCTGGCAGGGGCTTCGCTTCGCTCGCCGCTGGGCTGGGTCTCGTTTCTCGACTTTCTGAAGGAACATCTTGTGAGTGACTACATCCTGCAACTCGAAGACATCTCCAAGTACTTTGGTCCGGTCATTGCCCTCAGCGGTGTGACCCTGCGGCTCAAGCGGGGCGAGGTGCACTGCCTGCTGGGCGACAACGGCGCCGGCAAGTCCACGCTGATCAAGACGCTGGCCGGGGTGCACATGGCCGACAAGGGGCAGTACCTGGTCAACGGCGAGCCGGTGCGCTTCCGCTCCCCGCGCGACGCCCTGGACGCCGGCATCGCCACCGTCTACCAGGACCTGGCCCTGGTGCCCCTGATGAGCGTGGCGCGCAACTTCTTCATGGGGCGCGAGCCGGTGCGCAAGCTGTTCGGTGTGCTGCCGGTGATGGACCACGAGTCCGCCGAGGCCATCGCCACGCAGAAGCTGGGCGAGATGGGCATCCGCGTGCGCAACGCGGGCCAGATGATCGGCACCATGTCCGGTGGCGAGAAGCAGTGCCTGGCCATCGCGCGCGCCATCCACTTCGGCGCGCAGGTGCTGATCCTGGACGAACCCACCGCGGCCCTGGGTGTCAAGCAGAGCGCCAACGTACTCAAGCTGATCCTCAAGGCGCGCCTGCGCGGCATCTCGGTCATCTTCATCACCCACAACGCCAACCACGCCTACCCCGTGGGCGACAGCTTCACCCTGCTCAACCGCGGCCAGTCCATGGGCACCTACGCCAAGGCCGACATCTCCAAGGAGGCGCTGCTGGACATGATGGCCGGCGGCGCCGAGATGAAGACGCTGATGGAAGACCTGGAAGGAGTGACCATCTGATGAACAGGCTCCCATTTCCACAAGGTCGCCGCCACGACCTGGCCTGCCTGGGCCGGCTCGCCGTGGACCTGTACGCCCAGCAGTTCGGCAGCCGCCTCGAAGATGCGCGCAGCCTGGCCATGTACCTCGGCGGCAGCTCGGCCAACCTGGCCTTCGGCGTGGCCCGCCTGGGTGGCCGCAGCGCCATGATCTCCCGCGTGGGCAACGAGCAGATGGGCCGCTTTCTCACCGAGAGCCTGCAGGCCGAAGGCTGCGACACCAGCCAGGTGCAGGTGGACCCGGAGCGCCTGACCGCCCTGGTGCTGCTGGGCCTGAAAGACCGCGACACCTTCCCGCTGCTGTTCGTGCGCGAGAACTGCGCCGACATGGCGCTGGACGCTGCGGCCATCGACGAATTGTTCATCGCCCAGTGCCGCGCGCTGGCCATCACCGGCACCCACCTGTCGACCGAAGGCACCCGCGCCGCCGCGCACAAGGCGCTGGAAGCCGCGCGCCGCCACGGCACCGTGACCGTGCTCGACATCGACTACCGCCCCGTGCTGTGGGGACTGACCGGCCGCGGCGCGGGGGAGAACCGCTTTGTCGACGACGCGGGCGTGACGCGCCAGCTGCAGGCCTCGCTGCCGTTGTTCGATCTGCTGGTGGGCACCGAAGAAGAGTTCTTCATCGCCGGCGGCGTGGCCGACGAGCTCATCGCCAGCCTGCGCGCGGTGCGCGCCCTCTGCCCCACGGCCACGCTGGTGGTCAAGCGCGGTGCCCTGGGCTGTTGTGTGATCGAGGGCGATGTGCCCGACGACATCGACGCCGCGCCGACCTACCGCGGCGAACGCGTGGAGGTGCTCAACGTGCTGGGTGCGGGCGACGCCTTCCTGTCGGGCCTGATGGCCAGCCTGCTGCAAGGCAAAGACTGGGCCGAGTCCACCCGGGTCGCCAACGCCTGCGGCGCCATCGTGGTCTCGCGCCACGCCTGCTCCGCGGCCATGCCCACGCCGGCCGAGCTGGCCCACTGGTTCGGCGGCAGCCGCAACCCGAAGGTGGATGCCGACGAGCAGCTGGCCCACCTGCACCGCGTCACCGCCGCGCGCCCGAGCTGGGACGAGCTGTGCGTCATGGCCTTCGACCACCGCAGCCAGTTCTACGACATCGCGCGCGCCGCAGGGGCCGCCGAATCGCGCATCCCGGCGCTGAAGCAACTGCTGGTGCAGGCCGCCGAGCAGGTGGAGCGCAGCCGCCAGCTGCAGGGTCACACCGGCGTGCTGATCGACGGTGGCGACTACGGCCGCGACGCGCTGGCCAGCGCCACTGGCCGCGGCTGGTGGGTCGGCCGCCCGGTGGAGCTGCCGGGCTCGCGCCCGCTGCGCTTCGACGGCACGCGTTCCATCGGCAGCGCGCTGATCCACTGGCCGACCGAGCAGGTGGTGAAGTGCCTGGTGCACTACCACCCCGACGATCATTTCGAGCTGCGCCTGCAGCAGGAGCAGACCGTGCTGGAGCTGTGGGAAGCCACGCGCGA
>NZ_JADMKB010000185.1 GCF_018780075.1 Hydrogenophaga sp. | reverse complement strand
ACCGCATGTTCACCAGCCGGGCCGAGTTCCGCCTGCAGCTGCGCGAGGACAACGCCGACATGCGCCTGACCGAAGCCGGCCGCCGCATGGGCCTGGTGGGCGACGCGCAGTGGGATGCTTTCTGCCGCAAGCGCGACGCTGTTTCACGTGAAACAGAGCGACTCAAAGCCACCTGGGTGAACCCGCGCACTTTGCCCGCGGCCGAATCGGAGCGGGTGCTGGGCAAGGCGATCGAACACGAACACAACTTGTTCGACCTGCTGCGCCGCCCCGGTGTGGCCTATGCGGAGCTGGTCGGGCTCGACGCGGGCAAGTATGTCGGCCCCGACGTTTCACGTGAAACACTGGGCGATCTGCTGGAACCCGTGGTGGAGCAGGTGGAGATCGCGGCCAAGTACTCGGGCTACATCGACCGCCAGAAGGACGAGGTGGAGCGCGCCTCGCACCACGAGCACCTGAAGCTGCCGGCCGAGCTGGACTACGCGCAGGTCACGGCCTTGTCGTTCGAGGCGCGGCAGAAGCTGGCGAAACACCGGCCGGAGACGCTGGGCCAGGCCGCACGCATCTCGGGCATCACCCCGGCCAGCATCTCGCTGTTGATGATTCACCTGAAAAAGGGTGGCTTCAAGGGTTTCGCCAAGCTCACGGAAGAGCAGGGCGCATGAGTGCCGTCACTCTGAAGCAGGCGCTGGAAGCCGGGTTGCTCGAACTCGGGCTCGACCTGTCCGCTGCGCAGGTGGACCAGCTGCTGGCCTACCAGGATCTGATCGCCAAGTGGAACAAGGTCTACAACCTGACCGCCGTGCGCGACCCGCAGGAAATGCTCACGCACCACCTGCTCGACAGCCTGGCCGCGATTCCGCCATTGTTGCGCCAGACCGGTGGGCAGCCGGGTTTCGCCGCCGGGCCGCCCCAAGGTGAAACAGCCCCCACGGGGGGCAGCGACCCGCGCAGCGGCGGAGCATGGGGGCCACCCATTCGGCTGCTGGACGTGGGCTCTGGCGGTGGCTTGCCCGGCGTGGTGATCGCCATCACCTGCCCACAGATTCAGGTGCACTGTGTGGACACGGTGCTCAAGAAAGCGACCTTCATCCAGCAGGTGGCGGCTTCGCTCAAGTTGCCGAACCTGCGCGGCATCCATGCGCGCGTGGAATCCCTGAAAGCGGAAGAGGGCGGTGGCTACGACGTGGTCTGCTCCCGCGCGTTCGCGTCGCTGGTGGATTTCACCGTCTGGTCGTCATCTGCCTTGAAGCCGGGCGCGGTGTGGATGGCGATGAAGGGCAAGCACCCTGCGGATGAGCTCGCTGCGCTGCCCGCTTCGGTGGCCGTGTTTCACGTGGAACAACTGACGGTGCCGGGGTTAGAGGCTGAGCGGTGCATCGTTTGGCTCCGGTCTGCCGCCTCATTGGCCTGAGCTTTTTGCTTTCGACGCGTTTCGCTCATTGACCTCACGCCAGGCCCGTGGCGACATGCGCGTTCTCCGGCCCACGCTCGCGGGCGGAGGGGCCGGTCCGCTGAAACCCTTGCGTCAAAGCCGTGCCGGCTCGCTGCTGCGTAGGCAACCGCGAATGGGGCCTGCGCCCGCGCACATCGCCACCGTCCTGTGAGAAGTACCCGAGCGAGCGCATTGACCGAAGGCCCTGGTGCCACTGGAGGGGGCTGTGGCGTGTGGATGGGCGGCGGGACGATTCGCGGTTGCCACAGTGTGGGCGTCCTCGGGCGATATTGACGCGAAGGCGGATGCGCGCCAGCCCATGCGCCCGCGAGCTGGACCAGAGCACAGCCACGCGACGCAGCCCCCTCTGAACCCAAGCCACGAACGAAAGAAGCAACGGCCAGCCAAAAAGCCAAACGAACAGAAGAGGGCGCTCACGTAAACTCACCCCCTCACACCCCGGGGGATTCAGCATGTTCGGCATCGCAGACTACGGCGCTTTCGTCGCCGCCATCGTCCTGTTCCTGGCCATTCCCGGCCCGGGCAACCTCGCTCTCATCACCTCCACCAGCAAAGGTGGCATCCGAGGCGGGCTCGCCGCCACCTTCGGCGTGATCTCGGGCGATCAGGTCCTGATGTGGGCCGCGGTCGCCGGGGTCGCCACCTTGCTCGCCACCTACCCGGCCGCCTTCAACGCCGTGCAGTGGCTCGGCGCCGCCTACCTCGCCTGGCTCGGCTTCAAGATGCTCACTGCCAAGCCCGGCGACGCACCGGTCCTCAACATCCGCCCTCGCCAATACTTCCAGCAGGCCTTCACCATCACGCTGCTCAACCCCAAGGCCATCGTCTTCTACATGGCCTTCTTCCCGCTCTTCGTCGACCCCGCCAAACACCAGGGCCTGCTCACCTTCGGCGCCATGGCCGTGACCGTCGCGATCCTGACCTTTTTCTACGGCCTGACCGCCGTGCTGCTCACCCACTTCCTCGCCGAACGCATGCGCGCCAACCCAAAAATCGGGCGCACGCTGGAGAAGCTGGCGGGCGTCTTTCTCATCGGATTCGGCATCAAGCTGGCCATCTCCAAATGACACCGGTGGACCAGCGCGCCCTGGCTGCCAGACCCGTCAGGCTGCTCGGCCTGTGCGGCAGCCTTCGCCGGCAGTCCCGAAGCCGCGCGTTGCTCGATGCCACCGGCCTGGTGACACGTGGTCCGGCGGTGCCTGGCCCGGTGGCTTTTCGGATCTTTGAGCACCTGGGGCAACTGCCCTTGTTCAATCCCGACGACATGGCCTTGCCAACGGCCCAGGTGCTGGCGCTGTGGGCGGCTGTTGACGACGCCGACGCCCTGGTCATCGCCAGCCCCGAATACGCGCACGGTGTCACCGGAACGATCAAGAACGCCTTGGACTGGCTCGTCGGCCACCCGCCGTTTGCCGGCAAACCCATCGCGGTTTTCAACCCCTCGCACCGGGCGGACCACGCCGATCTGTCCCTGAAAGAAACCCTTCGCACCATGGCCGCCGACCTGATTCCCGGCGCATGTGTGCGCATTCCCGTCACCGCCTGCGACCTGAGCGCGCAACAGTTGTCGGCCACCTCGCCCTGTCAAGAGCTGATGACAGAGGCGCTGCAAGCGGTGGTGGGGCATCTGCGGGAGCGGTCCGATTCACCGGGGCAGAAGGACCGGTCCCTCGAACACGGCAAACACTTCGACGCGAAAGAGACGGCGTGATGGCAAAAATATTCTGTGTGGCCAACCAGAAAGGTGGCGTCGGCAAGACCACCACCACCGTCAACCTCGCCGCTGGCCTGGCCAAGGTGGGGCAGCGCGTGCTGATGGTCGATCTCGACCCGCAGGGCAACGCGACCATGGGCTCGGGCGTGGACAAACGCAGCATGGAGCTCTCGGTCTACGACGTGCTGCTGGAGTCGGCCTCGGTCAAGGAAGCGGCCATCTTTTCGGAGAAATGCGGTTACCACGTGCTCGGCGCCAATCGCGAACTGGCCGGTGCCGAGGTCGAGCTGGTCGAGCTGGAGCGGCGCGACCAGCGCCTGAAAACCGCGCTCGCTGCCGTCGACGCCGACTACGACTTCGTGCTGATCGACTGCCCGCCCAGCTTGAGCATGCTCACCCTCAACGGCCTGTGCTCTGCCCACGGCGTGATCGTGCCCATGCAGTGCGAGTACTTCGCGCTCGAAGGCCTGACCGATCTGGTCAACACCATCAAGCAGGTGCACGCCAACCTCAACCCCGACCTGCAGATCATCGGCCTGCTGCGCGTCATGTTCGACCCGCGCATCACCCTGCAGCAGCAGGTGAGCGACCAGCTCAAGGCGCACTTTGGCGACAAGGTGTTCGACAGCGTGATCCCGCGCAACGTGCGCCTGGCCGAAGCGCCCAGCTACGGCCTGCCCGGCGTGGTGTTTGATCCCGCTGCGCGCGGCAGCCAGGCCTTCGTGGCCTTCGCCACCGAAATGGTGGCTCGCATCAACCAGATGTGAGCGCCAGCTTTCGTTGAGAATCAGATGAAACCTGACAACGTCCTCATCCTGCCCGGCTGGCAGAACAGCGGCCCCGACCACTGGCAGAGCCGTTGGGAAGCCCGGTACGGGTATCAACGGGTGGACCAGCACGACTGGATGACGCCCAAACGCGGCGACTGGATCGCGCGGCTGGAAGACGTGATCCTGGCTTGCGACGGCCCGGTGGTGCTCGTCGCCCACAGCTTGGGTTGCATCCTCACCGCCGCCTGGGCCGAAGTGTCGCGCAGCACCCACCGCGTGCAAGGCGCGCTGTTGGTCGCGCCGGGCGACCCCGAACGCGAAGCGCTGCGGGGCCTGCTGCCCAGCTGGTCGCCCATCGTCCGCCAGCGCCTGCCGTTTCCCAGCACCCTGGTCGGCAGCCGCAACGACCCGTATTGCGACTTCACCAAAGCCCATAGCCTGGCCGACAGCTGGGGCGCACGCTTCATCGACCTCGGCGAACGCGGCCACATCAACGCCGAATCCGGCCTGGGCGACTGGCCCGAGGGGCTGGCAGAGCTCAACGCCATGATTGACAAGAAAGAAGACTGAACCCCATGGTCACCAAAAAACCCAAAGGCCTCGGCCGCGGACTCGAAGCCCTGCTGGGCCCCAAGGTCGCCGAAGCCGCTTCGCCCGACGCGCAGGACAACGCGCGCAACGCCACCCCCAGCTCGCTGCCCCTGACCGAGCTGGTCGCGGGCGTCTACCAGCCGCGCACGCACATGGACGAGGGCGCGCTGTACGAGCTGGCCGAGTCGATCAAGGCGCAAGGGATCATGCAGCCGATCCTGGTGCGCAAGCTGGCCGACGGACCGAACGCCGGCAAGTACGAAATCATCGCGGGCGAACGGCGCTTCCGCGCCTCCAAGCTCGCCGGGCTGGACAGCGTGCCGGTGCTGGTGCGCGACGTGCCCAACGAAGCGGCGGCCGCGATGGCGCTGATCGAGAACATCCAGCGCGAGGACCTGAACCCGCTGGAGGAGGCGCAGGGCCTGCAGCGGCTGGTGAAGGAGTTCGGCCTGACGCACGAGCAGGCGGCGCAGGCCGTGGGCCGTTCGCGCAGTGCCGCCAGCAACCTGCTGCGCCTCTTGCAGCTCGCCGAGCCGGTGCAGACCATGCTGATGGCCGGTGACATCGACATGGGCCATGCCCGTGCGCTGCTGGCGCTGGAGAAGGTGGCGCAGATCACGGCGGCCAACCAGATCGCGGCCAAGAAGATGTCGGTGCGCGAGGCCGAGAGCCTGGTGAAGAAGCTCGGCGCCGAGTTCAACCTGGTGCCGCAAAAGCCCACGAAGGACAAGTCACGCGACATCAAGCGCGTGGAAGAGGAGCTGTCCGACCTGCTGACCGCCGAGGTCGAGGTGCGCGTCAAGAAACGCGTCAAGCGCCATGGCCGCGTCGAAGAGATGGGCGAGCTGGCCATCCAGTTCGGCTCGCTCGACGAGCTCAACGGTCTCATTGACAAGCTGCGCGGCGAGCGCTGACTGCCGCACGCACGCAAGCCCCAAAGAAAAAGGCCTCCAGGTGGAGGCCTTTTTCGATGCGTGGCGCCAGCTACAAGAACGCAGTGGAACCGGCTTCGCCGGCCCAAGGGCATCGTCCCCCTGGGGGAAAGCCGCGCAGCGGCGCAGGGGGGAGCTTAATTCCCCACCTTCAGCTGGCCGCCTTTGCCCAGACCGCCCTTGACCTCTTGCGCCTTGTAGTTGCGCAGGGCGATGACCATCTGGTTATAGGAGTCGGTGAACGCGGCCACGGTGGCCTTGCCGGCGGGCGAGCGCGAGAAGCCGCCCAGCGAACCGGCGGCGCTGGGGCCGAACACGCTCAGGGCCGCGCCGTAGTTGGTGGCGGTGGCATTGCCTTCGGAGATGGCGATCTGCACGCCCGAACGGATGTCGAACATGGTCAGCGTCACGACCGAGGCCTTGCTTTCCAGGCCGCCGGCCAGGGCCGCCAGGTTGCGGTTGCGGCCACCCAGCAGGCCGCCCAGCGCGCCGACGACCTGACCGGTCGACTCGTTGTCGATGATGATCGCGGGCTCCAGGTAGTAGTCGGCGGCAACGCGCTGACCCTTCTGCTGCTGCGAACCGGCGCGGAACTCGCCCGAGTTGCGCTGCTTGTCGGTGATGGCGGAGATCTTGCTCTCGGTCTTGTTGTTGCCGATCGAGGTGATCACGAAGCAGTTGGACTGGGCCACGGCCAGGCGGATCAGCGGCTCGATGCTGGTGACCTGGGTGGCGGCGCCGAAGCTGCCCCACCACTCTTTGCCACGGCCGTCGTCCACCGCCAGCGTGCCCAGCGGGGAGGCGCAGCGCTCCAGCGAGGAGTTGGCACCCACGCTGGTGCCGCCCGCGGCAGCGCCGGTGGTGGCGGTGGGGCTGGAACCGGTGGTGACACGGCCACCGCCGGTACCGCCGCAGGCCGTGAGCGTGAGACCCAGTGCGAGGGCGGTGGTCAGACGGGTGGTGGTGGTCAGTTTCATGAGAGCCTTCCTGAGATCAAGGTGAGAGAGAAAAGGGGGGGGAGTGGGGCGAGCGGCAAACGGTTCAATAGAAGAGCCAGCGGCCGTCGCGCCAATAGGTGCGGTAAGCATAGCCGCTGTACCAGCCGCCAAACCAGCCGTTCTTGCGCACGTCTTCGCGCCATTTGAAGTCGGACTGGGCTTCGTTCTTGGCCTTGCGGGCCTGCACCAGCATCTTCTTGGCTTCCTTGTCGCCCTTGTCGGCGGCCATCATCAGCCAGCGCTCTGCCTCGGCGGGGTCGGAACCCATTTCTTCGAGGCCCACGAGGTAGAAGCGGCCCAGTGCCTGCGCCGCCTTGAAGTCACCGCGTTCGCCCGCGTCGCGCATCCACTTGATGGCGAGGTAGCCGTCTTTGCGAACGCCGTCGCCACGGAAGTAACGCAGCCCCAGGTCGTAGGCCGCGCGCGGGTCCTTTTCGGCCATGGCTTCAAGTGCGGCGACCCGGGCATCGGCGGCGGGGTCGGCCTTGGCCGCCAGCTCGGCCTCGAAGTTCGCGGTGTTGCGCGGCCGGTCGGAGCAGCCGCTGGCGTCGCAGATGCGGATGGTGTCTTGCGCGAAGGCCGAGCCCGACAGCAGCAGCAAGGGAAGCAACAGGCGTTTCATGGGAGATCCTCCGCGTGAGACATCAAAAAGTGGGAAGAAAGTTTACCCCGCGATTTTGCGCTTGCCCAGCCGAGTCAACGCCCACGCCCGGGCGCCGGTGGAGGCGTTGGCTCCCCTGCATGAGGGAGCCCGGACCCCTCAGATCGCGAAGATCTTGCCCGGGTTCAGGATGTTGTCCGGGTCAAGCGCACGCTTGATGGTGCGCATCATGTCCACCGCGCCGCTGCCGGCCTCGGTGAGCAGGAAGTCCATCTTGTGCAGGCCCACACCGTGTTCGCCGGTGCAGGTGCCCTCCAGGCTGAGCGCGCGCGCCACCAGCCGGTTGTTCAGCACCTCGGCGCGCTCGCGCTCTTCGGGGATGGCCGGGTCGATCAGGTAACCGAAGTGGAAGTTGCCGTCGCCCACGTGGCCCACCAGGAAGTAGGGGATGCCGCTCGCGTCGGCCTCGGCCACCGAGTCGAGCAAGCAGTCGGCCAGCCGGCTGATGGGCACGCAGGTGTCGGTGCTGATCGCGCGGCAGCCGGGCTTGCTCTGGATGGCCGCGAAGTAGGCGTTGTGCCGCGCGGTCCACAGGCGCGTGCGCTCCTCGGGCGTGGTCGCCCACTGGAAGGCCTTGCCCTCGAACTCGCTGGCGATCTCCTGCACCGTCTCGGCCTGTTCCTTCACGCTCGCGGGCGAGCCGTGGAACTCCATCAGCAACATGTTTTCTTCGCGCAGGCCGAGCTTGCTGTGCGCGTTGACCATGCGCACGGTGTTGTGGTCGATCAGCTCGCAGCGCGCGATCGGCACGCCCAGCTGGATCACCTGGATCACGGTGCGCACGGCGGCTTCGATGGTGGGGAAGGAGCAGGTCGCGGCCGAGATCGCC
This sequence comes from Hydrogenophaga sp., assembly GCF_018780075.1. GTDB lineage: Bacteria > Pseudomonadota > Gammaproteobacteria > Burkholderiales > Burkholderiaceae_C > Hydrogenophaga. The sequence continues at coordinate 7,144 of NZ_JADMKB010000185.1, read as the reverse complement.
TCGGGCAGCGGGTAGAGCTTGAGCGTCACCTCGGTGATCACGCCCAGCGTGCCTTCGCTGCCCACCATCAGGCGCGTGAGGTCGTAGCCGGCGCTGCTCTTCTTGGCGCGCGTGCCGGTGCGGATGACCTCGCCCTTGGCGGTGACCACTTCGAGCGCCAGCACGTTCTCGCGCATGGTGCCGTAGCGCACGGCGTTGGTGCCGGAAGCGCGCGTGGCCGCCATGCCGCCGATGGAGGCGTCGGCCCCTGGGTCGATGGGGAAGAACAGGCCTTCGCTCTTCACCGCGTTGTTCACGCCCATGCGCGTCACGCCCGGCTGCACCGTCACCGTCAGGTCCTCGGCGTTGATCGACAGCACCTGGTCCATGCGGCTGACGTCGATGCTGATGCCGCCCTGCACCGCGAGCAGATGGCCTTCGAGCGAGGAGCCCACGCCGAAGGGAATGACCGGGTACTGGTGTTGTGCCGCGAGCTTCACGGCGTCGGCCACGTCCTGGGTGTTCTGCGCGAACACCACCGCCGCCGGTGGCGGCACGTCGTAGACGGATTCGTCGCGCCCGTGTTGCTCGCGAACCGCCTGGGCGGTGGAGCACTGGGCGCCAAAGCGCTGCTGCAGCGAGGCGATCAGCGCGGCGGGCACCTCGCGCTGGCGGATGTCCGGCGCGAGGTGGACCAGGGGCGTGGGGGCGTTCATGGGTGTCTCCTGTGGGCGCCGGACATCGGGTCCGATCGGTCCGGCAGTTTAGCCCTTCGGGGTGCCTGGCCCGCTGCCAGAAACCCGCCCCCGCGCCCGGGTTTACATCTTCATCGCCTTGCTGAATTCGGCCAGGTTCACCGAGCCGTCCTTGTCGCCATCGACCTTTTCGAAGTTGGCGGCCACGGCCGGCAACACGGCGGCCTCTTCGCGGCTGAGCTTGCCGTCGGCGTTCTTGTCGGCCTTGGTGAACGCGGCGCTGATCTCCTTGTCCATGGCGGTGGCCGGCGCGGCCGTGCTCTGCGCAAACGCCGTGCCGGCGGCGCCCAGGGTCAGGCCGGCGATGAGCATGAGGCTGCGGGCTTCGAAGTTGGCGATGCGGGTGTTGCGACGGGTCATGTGCTGCTCCTGAGTTGTTGAAAGGACTTGCATTGCACCGTCATCACGCTTCCATTGCCAGCGCTTTTGCTAGCTGTTTCCGGCAGCACCGTCTGCTTGCCTGAGACACATTTCCCTGCGTGCTGTAACGGCCCCCATGCTCCGCCGCTGCGCGGGTCGCTGCCCCCCTGGGGGGCCGTTTTGCCTTGGGGCGGCCCGACGGCAAAACGCCCTGCCCATTCCATGCTTTGGCGGTTCCCGCACAATCCGGTCCACACCAACGAGACAAGGACCGCCATGGGCAACCGCCTCACCCAGATTGCCACCCGCACCGGCGACGCCGGCACCACCGGCCTCGGCGACAACACCCGCGTGTCCAAGCACAGCCTGCGCGTGCACGCCATGGGCGACGTGGACGAGCTGAACTCGCAGATTGGCGTGCTGCTGTGCGAAGAGCTGCCCGCCGACGTGCGCACGCTGCTGGTCGAGATCCAGCACCAGCTCTTCAACCTCGGCGGCGAGCTGTCCATCCCCGGTTACGAGCTGCTCAAGCCCGAGGCGGTGGCGGCGCTGGACGACGCGCTGGAGCACCACAACGCGCAGTTGCCGCGCTTGCAGGAGTTCATCCTGCCGGCGGGCAACCGCGCCGCGTCGCTGGCCCACGTGTGCCGCACCGTGGCGCGCCGCGCCGAACGCGCGCTGGTGGCGCTGGGCGTTGAGGAAGCCATCAAGGACGGCCCGCGCCAGTACCTCAACCGCCTGAGCGACCTCATGTTCGTGCTCGCGCGTGTGCTCAACCGCATGAACGGCGGCGACGACGTGTACTGGAAGAGCGAGCGCCTGGAGCAACAAGGGGCCGCCGAGTGACGCTGCGCGCCGCCGCGTGGGCGCTCTGCGCGTGGCTGCCCGCCGTCGCGGGGGCCGCCACGGCCCAGCCGGCGGCCGGCCAGGTGGAGCTGGTGTGCGAGGCGGTCTACCAGCCGGCGCGAACCACCTGGGTGCGCCGCGTTGCCATCGACCACGACGCGCGGCGCGTGAAGGCCGTGCGCATCGACGGCGTGCCCGTCTACAGCTTCGCCATCGCCGGCACGGTGATCCTCACCTCGCTGGACAACGAACGCATCCAGATCGACACCGCCGCACAGACCTGGACCAGCGACTTCCGCGGCCTGGCCACGGCGCAGGGGCGCTGCGAGCGGGCGGCCTGACATCGCCTGTGGTGGTCGCCGGTCCCCCGGTCGTGGTCACGCCCTCGGTGCCAGCACCGCCATCGTGATGCGCGACACGCAGGTCAGTTCCCCCGCGTCGTTCCTCAAATCAATTTGCCAGACCTGAGTCGTGCGGCCGATGTGCACCGGCCGCGTGGTGCCGGTGACCCAGCCGCTGGTCGCGCCCTTGAGGTGGTTGGCGTTGATGTCCAGGCCCACGGCGCGGTGGCCTTCGGGGCAGCTGTAGGCGGCGCCGCAGCTGCCCAGGGTTTCGGCCAGCACCACGCTCACGCCGCCGTGCAGCAGGCCATACGGTTGCTTCGTGCGGGTGTCGACCGGCACGCGCGCGGTGATGAAGTCGTCACCGACTTCGAGGAACTCCATGCCCAGGTGCTGCACCGCGGTGCCGACGTGGATGGCGGTGAGCTCCTCGACGGAGATCGGTCGGGTCCAGACGCGGGTCATGACTTTTTCCCGCCGATCAAGGCCCACAGCAGGATGGCGCCAAAGGTCGCGGTACCGATGCCGCCGAGGGCGAAGTCGCCGAACTTGAGGGTGTAGTCGCCGGTGCCCAGCACCAGGGTGATGGCCGCGACCAGCAGGTTCTTGTTGTCCGAAAAATCCACCTTTTTGTCGACCCAGATCTTGGCGCCGGCCACGGCGATCAGGCCGAACACGACGATGGACACGCCGCCCATCACGGCCAGCGGGATCGCCTGGATCAGCGCGCCGAACTTGGGGCTGAAACCCAGCAGCACGGCCATGCAGCCGGCCACGAGGAACACGGCGGTCGAGTAGATCTTGGTCGCGGCCATGACGCCGATGTTCTCGGCGTAGGTGGTCACGCCGGTGCCGCCCGCGCTGCCGGCCACCATGGTGGCGATGCCGTCGCCGATGAAGGCGCGGCCCATGTAGGCGTCGAGGTTCTTGCCGGTCATCGCGGTCACGGCCTTGATGTGGCCCAGGTTCTCGGCCACCAGGATGATGGCCACGGGCGCGATCAGCAGCATGGCGTTGGCGCTGAACACCGGCGCGCTGAAGTTCGGCATGCCGAACCAGGCGGCGTTGGCGATGCCGCTCAGGTCCAGCGGCTTGCCCAGGCCCATGCCGTTGGTGAGCACGGCGTAGACGATGCTGGCGACGATCAGGCCCACGAGGATGAGCAGGCGCTGCACCATGCCGCTGCTGAACACCGCGACCAGCGCGACGCAGACGAAGGTGATGCCCTGCATCCACTTGTCGAAGTCGGTCGGCGCCATGTTCTTGATCGGGATGCCGGCCAGGTTCAGGCCGATCACCGCCACCACCGCGCCGGTGACGACCGGCGGCATGAAGCGCTCGATCCAGCCGGTGCCGATGGCCTGCACCACCACGCCAATGAGGGTGTAGAGCGCGCCGCAGGCGATGATGCCGCCCAGCGCCACGCCGATGTTGGCGTTGGGGCCGGAACCGGCGTAGCCGCTGGCCGCAATCACCACGCCGATGAAGGCGAAGCTGGAGCCGAGGTAGCTGGGCACCTTGCCGCCGGTGATGAGGAAGAAGATCAGGGTGCCGATGCCGCTCATGAGGATGGCGACGTTCGGATCGAAGCCCATGAGGATGGGGGCGAGCACGGTGGCGCCGAACATGGCGATCAGATGCTGCACGCCCATCACGCCGGTCTGCGGCCAGGGCAGGCGCTCGTCGGGCCCGATGACGCCGCCGTTGGCGAGGGTGGAGGAGGGTTTTTCAGTCCAGCTCAATAGGCCCATGGGAACTCCTTGGTGGTGGGGGTCGGATCGCCCGAGATTCTGCGCGCGAAAACGCCGCCGCACCGATCCGGTGCGCGACAAGCCCAGGAGGCCGCAGACAGTGCTTTGGCACGAGGCGAACCAACGCAGTGATACGTTTGAAGGCGAACCCGTATCAGGCGACGCGGAAGACTCGGATCTGCACCCGGTCGGGGAAGCGCGCGCCGGTGCCGATGAAGAGGCTCTGTGTCATCCAGGCCAGCGCGGGGTGCGAGACCTCGAAGGTCGGCGCGCAGCGGAAGTAGATCGCGGCCGGGTCCACCGGCTCGCCGCGCACGAGCTTGGCGATGTCGTCGGCCGAGCCGCGGCGCAGCGCGCGGTTCTGCACGAACACGTGGGCACCGGCCCAGTCGGCGTCGTCCAGCCGCAGCAGGTAACGCGCGTCGAGGTCGGCGCAGGTCTCGCTCACCACGAGCTGGAAGTCCGCGCCGCCGGGCAGCACCGCGCCGTTGACCTGGCCGCTCACCGTGCCCCCGGTGATGGGAATGATGCGGCGCCGGCCCTGGCTGTTGAGGCCGAAGGTCTGGCCCGCTTCGATGGGCGCGGCGACGAAGACCGTGAGGTCGAACACGGGTTCGAGCAGGGGGGTGGGCAGGGTCATGGTTGTCAATGATGCCGGAGCATTTGTCCGCGGCATGGGGCGCCGCCGCCCAGGGCACCGCCGGGCCGGCTTTGCCGGACGGCCAGTGCCGCCCCCTGGAGGGGGGCGCGCGAAGCGCGGCGGGGGTGGTTCATTTCACGGGCAAGACTTCGCCCTGGCAGCGACCGAAACCGATGCGCGCGGCGCCCGGTTTCTCGCACCAGCCGCGCAGGATCACGTTGTCGCCGTCTTCCAGGAAGCGGCGTCGTTCGCCGGTGCCAGGCAGTTCGATGTCGCGTGTGCCGCCCAGGCTGAGCTCGACGATGGCGCCGGCCTCGGGCGCGGTCGGGCCGGAGATGGTGCCCGTGCCCAGCAGGTCGCCGGTCATCAGGTTGCAGCCGCCCACGGTGTGCTGCGTGACCATCTGCGCGATGGTCCAGTACTGGTGGCGAAAGCTGGTGGCCGAGAGCCGGTCGGGCGCCGCGCCTTTCGTGCGGTGTTGCGTGGTTTCGAGCAGCACTTCCAGCTGCACGTCCACACCGCCGTGTTCGCGGTTGGCCGGCGCGTCGAGGTAGGCCAGCGGCTGCGGTTCGTCGGCCGGGTGGGCGAAGGGCACGCGGTAGGGCGCGAGCGCCTCCATCGTCACGATCCAGGGCGAGACGCTGGTGCAGAAGTTCTTGCCGAGGAAGGGGCCGAGCGGCGCCATTTCCCAGAACTGGTGGTCGCGCGCCGACCAATCGTTGAGCAGGCACATGCCGAAGATGTGATCCTCTGCTTGCTCCAGCGGAATCGGTTCGCCCATGGCGTTGCCCGGGCCGACGTAGAAGCCCATTTCCAGCTCGAAGTCGAGCCGGGTGCAGGGGCCGTAGACCGGGGCTGAGGCGCCGGGCGGCAGGGCCTGGCCCATGGGGCGGTGGAACGGCGTGCCGCTGACCACCACGCTGGACGCGCGGCCGTGGTACGCGATGGGCAGCCACTGGAAGTTGGGCGTGAGCGGGTCGTCGGGCCGCATCACGCGGCCCACGTTGCGGGCGTGGTGGATCGAGGTGTAGAAGTCGGTGTAGTTGGCGATGCGCGTGGGCACGCCGTGTTCCGCTTCGGCCTGCGGCAGCATGCAGCCGTGCAGCGTGCTCACGGTCTGTGCCGCCGCGTCGTGGCGCAGCGCGGCGAACAGCGCGTGGCGCAGCGCGCGCCAGGCCACCGGGCCCATGGCGAGGAAGTCGTTGAGCGCGCTGCCTGCGCAGGCCTGCGCGGCGAGCTGCGGCAGGCCTTCCAGCACCGAGGCCGCGGCCACGGCCGCGAGGTCCACGATCTGGTCGCCGATGGCGACACCGCCGCGGTAGGCCTCGTCCGAACCCTTGCGGCGGAACACGCCGAAGGGCAGGTTCTGGATCGGGAAATCGGTGCCCGGCTCGTTGGCCGAGCTCAGCCAGCTGCGGGTGGTGGCGTCGTGGGTGTGGTTCAGTTCCATGGCGGCTCCGTTCAGGCCGAGGCCATGAGTGAATCGTCGAAGATGGCCACGGCGCGCGTCCAGCCGGCCGAGGCTCCGCGGATCTTGTGCGGGAAGCAGGAGATGTAAAAACCGCTGGCCGGCAGGGCCTCCAGGTTGTGCAGCTTCTCCAGGTGGCAGTAACCGATGTCGCGGCCGGCCTTGTGGCCTTCCCAGATCAGGCTGGCGTCCTGCGTGGCGGCGTACTTCTGCGCGGTGTAGACGAAGGGTGCGTCCCAGCTCCAGGCGTCGGTGCCGGTCAGGCGCACGCCGCGCTCCAGCAGGTACATGGTGGCGTCGTAGCCCATGCCGCAGCCGGCGCTGACGAAGTCGTCGTGGCCGTAGCGGCTGCCGGCGCGGGTGTTGACGACCACGATCTCCAGCGGGCTCAGGGTGTGGCCGATGCGCTTGAGCTCGGTCTCGACATCGGCGGCCGTGACCACGTAGCCGTCGGCCAGGTGGCGGAAGTCCAGCTTCACGCCGGGCTGGAAGCACCACTCCAGCGGCACCTCGTCAATGGTCCACGAGCGCTTCTGTTCGCCCAGCGCCTTGTCCATGGTGCTGTGGAAGTGGTAGGGCGCGTCCAGGTGGGTGCCGTTGTGGGTCGAGAGCTGGATCATCTCCACCGCCCACACGTCGCCGTCGGGCAGGTCTTCCTGCTTGAGGCCGGGGAAGAACGGTGCCATCTGCTCGAAGGAGTTCTTGTGGTCGAAGTACTGGATCTTGGGCGCGAACGCGGGCGGGTCCGAGATCACGTCGTTTTCGAGGTAGATCGAGAGGTCAACGAAGGTGCGGGGCATGGGGTTCTCCTGTGGGAAGCGGAAGCTGAATTCAGGGGCGCTGCCAGCGCAGCAGGCGCCGCTCGGCCAGGGCCAGCGCGGCGTTGCTCGCGAAGCCGATGGCGCCGAGCAGCACGATGCCGGCGAACAACTCGCTGGCCTGGAACGAGCGCGCGGCCAGCAGGATGGCCTGGCCCAGGCCGGCCTGCGAGGCGATCATCTCGC